>JBJXGE010000028.1:0-16692 GCA_046154185.1 Planctomycetota bacterium | reverse complement strand
CGACATTCGGGCCACCGATGTCCGTCGTCGACGCCACTAGTTGATCGGTCCAGTCGTTGCCGGCCAATTGGTCCTGCGTGTAACCGTTCGGCCCCGCGAACGCGCCGTAAAGCGCCGGGCCGTAGTCTGCTCCGGCGAGCATCGTCACGGTGTCGTTTCCATCTTGCGTCGCGACCGGATCGACGCCGTCGACGGTGTCGAACGGGGTCACCGGGTTAAAGCCCCAGGTATCACCGGCCTCAGCGTAGACCGGAACGCCGGCGGAAACGAGGTCCGCGATCAATTGCCCTTCGGCCACGGTCAAATTGTGATCGTCCGGGAATGTACCGAGGATCAGGAACAAACCATCGGGCGTGCCGCCGATCTCGCCAATCGTGGCCGGCGTCGTCGCCGTAATCCCGTTGGCGGTCAACGAAGCGACGACAGCCGCGAAGCTATCGGTGTCGCTCGGCAGCTCACCCTGGTACACGAGCACTTCCCCACTGTAGTCGACCGGAATGAGCACGTCGCAGCAGACCTGCGCCGTGATGACGCCGCCCTGCACACCTTCGACGCAAATCTCATTCGCACCACTGAGACCAGTCAACGACGCGCTGGTCGGCGAGCCGGGCAGCGTTTGGTTGAGAAGGCCGTTCAAGTAGATGTTCACCGAATCGTAGACCGCGCCATTCGTCCAGTTCAGCGTCACTGCACCCGCCGGAGTCGCGGAGCAGGAAAGCCCCGTGACCGGACCGACGAAGTAGCTCAGCGTCAGCGTGCCGCTGCCGAAAGTGGTCGCGGTGAACCCGCCCAGCTCGATCAAGTACTGTTGGCCCATCGTCACGGGCACTGTGACCAAGCTAGCGAACGACGGACAGCCGGCGCCATCGTCATTGCACGCGAGCACGTCGGCAAGTAACGGCGGGCACGCGACCGTGCCCGGATAAACGGCGAGCTTCGTATCAAACGCCGGCGCCGTGCAGGTGTCGACCTGCAGCGTGCCGGTCGCCGTCGCGGTGTAGATGTACCAGACGTTGTTGTTGAGCGACGCTCCACCACCCGCCCACGAAGTGCAGAGCGGAGTGGCGAAGCCGGTCGGACCGTCCGGCGTGGAGAGAATGTTTGTGAACGGCTGAGCGCCGTCAACCACCGTATCTGGAGTCGAGCAGCTATCGTTCGCCGGCGGAGCGCTGCACGAAACGGCGATCGTGCCGGCACCAACCGCGGTCGCGGTGTTGCCAGCCAATTGGATCAAGTAGGTCGCCCCGGTCACTGGCGTGAAAATCACGTCGGCGGCCGTGCCGCACGTGCCGGCATCGTTACAAATCAGCGGCAGACCGACGGGCGGACAACCCGCAGCCGCATCGAAAATCTGAATCCGCGTGTTCAGCGTTGAACCGCAGGTCGACACCCGCGTGTTGACCGGACAGCTCGCCGTGAACGAGTACCACAGATCGATGCCGACGCCAGCGGTGCCACACGCAAACAACGTAGTACTAGACACCGCGGCAATCGTGTCGAACGCGGTCGGGGCCGCACCGACAGTCAGCGCGATCGGCGCCGAGCATTCATCGTTCGGTGGCGGCGTGATGCACGTGATTACGATGCTGCCGACACCGGTCGCGGTCGTCGTGCTGCTCGCGACTTGAATCAAGTAGGTCGTTCCGAGCGTCGGCGTGAAGATCACATCGGCCGACAAGCCGCAAGCGCCGGCATCGTTACAAACGATGGGCGCGCCAACGGGCGGACAACCCGCCGCGATATCGAAGATCTGCAAGCGTGTGTTGAGCGTCGAGCCGCACGTCGAGACTCGCGCGTTGACGGTGCAATCGGCCGTCCACGTGAACCAAATGTCCGGGCTCGTGCCAGCGGTACCGCAAGTGAACGCCGGGCCGTCAGCGGCCGCGCCCAAAGTCGTGAACGCGGCGGACACGCCGGTCGTCAGGCTGACCGGCGCGCTACACAGATCGTTCGTAGCGGGCGGGATACAGGTAACGACGATTACGCCATCGCCGACCGCGGCAACGAACCCAGCGACCTGAATCAAGTACGCGGTGCCAGAGGTCACGGCGACGTTGAGAATCGAGTCGAGGCCGCACGGCGCGGCGTCGTCGTTGCAGCCGAGCGCGCCGGTGGCCGGACAGCCCGCCGGGTAAACGGAGATGCGCGTGTCATAGTTCGAACCGCACATGTTGAACACGGCGGTGCCGGTGCAATCCGCGGTCCACGAGAACCAAACGTCGAGCGGCGCCGTCGTCGGGCCTCCGCACGTCATGAGCGGCCCGTCGTTCGTCGCACCGACCGAGCTGAACGCGGCCGACACACCAGTCGTCAGCGGCGTTGCATCCGCACAATCGTTATTCGCGGGTTGCGCGTAAATCCCGCTCGTCGATAGGCAAGCCAGCAAGGCTGCCAGGGTCAATCGCACCAATTTTTTCACCACAGATCCAAACTCCCTTTTCGCCCACCATCTCTAGGATGCGAGTCACTCGGCGGGTGGACATTTAGCGCCGATGCTCAACTGACGACCGCAACGCGAGGATCACCGCACGCGCGGGGTCAGTTACCAGTTTCTGCTGTCGATCGATGCCCAACTACATGCAACACGAAAAAGCCCGAGCGGCGAAAGTCAAATGGCGGACGGCCGATCGAATCTCCGGATCGACACCCGATGGATCAGCACGCAGCTCGCGGATTGGTACGCCAAAAAAACAACCGACGCTTAAAAAAAGCCCCTGCACGCTACGCGGTGGTGAGTCGCTCACTCGACCACTCAATCTGCACAACGCGTGAGTTTAGTGCCCATCCCCGGCGAATCCAAGCTTTGAAGCAAAATGAATTTCAGCCGGCACCCGGCGCAGCGCCGCTTGTCAGCCGCGCGCGAGCTTTTGGTTCGATGGGTTCGGTTGGAAAGGACTGCTGGCGGGTTTGCGCGAGTCACCTATTTGTCGACTGACACCCACGTTGCGTAATGGTGAAGTCGGCCGGATGGGCGTGGTCGGGTGCTGGTGATTGCAGGGAATCTGCTGGTCGAACGAATCTCACCTGCGCTCGACGCCGGCGAATAGCCATGGCCTCGCGGCGCCGCATCGAACACGGCGGGCGCTTCCGCGCCCGCCGTCGATTCTCCTCGGTGCGCGCGCTCGCGCGGCGCTAGGCCGTCGCGTGCGTCTTGCTGTTGAACTCTTTCCAATACTCTTCCGGCAGATCGAGTGCTATCTTCAACGCGCCGTTGGAGCCGGCGTACTGCGGTTCTTCAACGGTCTCGACGCGGCCGCCACCATATTCCTTGAGAGCGTCTTCGATGGCGCGACCGAGGCCCGGAATCTGGCTACCGCCACCGCCCAGCAAGATGTTGTTGCGCATCTTCTCTTGGAAGTCCGGGTCGTAGGTGGCGATCAAGTCCTGGAGCGCGGCGACGGTCGGCGGCACCAACGTGTAGCACGCTTGGTAAACAAGCTCCGTGAGATCGTACGTCTTCGGCTTGCCCGCGACCGGCAACTGCACGGAGACTTTGTCCATGTTGCGCGACACCGATGAGTAGCGCTCTTTGATCTCGCGCACTTTGTGAATGCTGATCTGCACTTCCGGGTGCTTCTCGCCGATCAACTTCAGCAATGACTTGTCGATCGCGTCACCGCCGACTTCGTGCGTGCGTTGATCGTCCGGCTTCGGCATCGTGCCGTGAACCCGACACAAGTCGGTCGTGCCGGCGCCGATATCGATCACCAGCGTGTCGTTGAGAAAGTCTAGTCCATAGGCGACGGCGAACGGCTCCGAGCACACAATCACGCTGTCGCAGAACTTACTCGCCGCATCGATGATCGCGGCTTTGCCATCGACACTCGCCTCGGCCGGCGCGCCGATTACGGCGTAGACCGTGCTACCGGCCGGAATCTTCGCCTGCTCGATCGCATGTCCCAAGAGATCGCGCACCGCGCGGCGCATATCCTCCGTGTCTTTGCCGCCGCGACTCTTGATGCTGCCGCCCTCGAGCGGACGAATGAGGTTCAGTGACATGCGATTGTCGAGCGCCTCTTTGCCGAATATCACGTCACGTCCGCCGAGCAGCTTGCGCGCCACGTGATCCTGCGGATAGCCGACGTACGACCAAACTGTTTCGCGCACGCCGTTCGAACAAGTGATCGACGTGCGGCTGGTCCCGAGGTCTAGACCGATATAGAAACTCTCGGACATTGCAGTGACTCCTTCTAGTTGCGATTCACGATCAGTTTTGCTCGACCAATGTCTTCTTGACGGAGCCGGCGTTCGCCGCCGGCGGCGCGCCGACCGTGCGCGTGGCGATATGCGCCCGCACTTGCCGGTTGTCGCTCATCAGCTCCTTGAGCAAACCCATTTTCTTGTCGCGGCGCGGATCGTCCGACGCGAGCCCGGCCGTCATGATGTTCTTGAATGCGCTCCCGCCGGCTTGCTCGAGCGCCTGCGCGCGGCGCTGCGCTTCGTCACGCGCCGAGCGCGTTTCATCGAGTGTCGTCGCGAGGCGTTTGACTTTGCTCTCGAGCAGTGCCAGCTCTTCGCTGCGCGCGTCCGCCGCCTTTTGGCTGATCTTCGAGCGCTCGTCGTCGAGGATGCGCAACACCATCTCGCGCATCTCGGCCTCCGCTTCGGCCGGCTTCGCTTCGGCGCGAACGACGCGCCGCACGAGCCGCTCGAGGCGCTGCTCGAGCTCCACGAGTCCGGCATCTGAGACCGTGAATTGGTCGGCGCTCACGACGCGTTGCCGCTCGTCGTCGAGGAGTGTCTGCGCGCGCGCGAGCTGCGTCTCGAGATGATGCGTGTGCTCGTGGAGCCCGGCTTTCTCGGCCTTCAACGCTTCGAGCCGCTCGGAGAAGCTCGCTTCCGTTTCCTTCAGCAGGCGCTCGCGCTCGGTGCTCGCCCACTTGAGCTCACTGCGTTTTAGCGCTTCGTCGGCCGCTTCGGCGATCAGCCGCGTGATCGCGCTCATGCTGACGACTTGCACGTCGCGATGGCGAGCGGCGAGTTGCGCGGAACTCATGCGCCGCGAGCTCCGCAGGATATTGGCGCGCATATCGCCGTTGTCGTCCGGAATCGCTTCGCTCGCTTCACTGGTCGCTGCGCCGGCATTCGCCGCGTCGACGCTCGCGACGACGCGCGCACTTCGCTTACGCGCAGTTTCCTGTGTGGGCGACGGCGCCACCGCCAACGCTTTTTCGACCAGCAAGGTTTGCAAGCGCGCCGCGGACTTCGCGTCTTCGTGCAAGAAGCGCAAGTAGAGCCCGCTCTCGCCGGAGGCAAAGACGCGCGCCACGAGCTCGATGGGCGCCGCGCCAAGGACTTCGAGCTGGACGTTCATCACCCGCTCTTCCTCGATAGCGAGTTTCCAATCGAGGACGACCTTACTGCGATTGATGCGCACAACGCTGGCGCGCACCGTCTCGCCGGCGGGAGCCGTGAAACTGCAGCAAGCGGGAAGTTCGGCAAAACTGAATACGCGATCGATCAAGCAAAATCCCATCGAAGCGGCGCAACGCGCCAGCGCGAAGATAAGTCGTCAAGTTCGACTACCGAAGCATACGATCGACCGCACGGACGAGCCAACTCCGCGCGCACAAAGAGCGCGTTACGACAGGGATAAGCGCGGTCGGCTCGGGGACGCGCGTTATTTCGGCGTGAAGAGCCCCGCGGGGTCGGCGCCGGCCATGCCAGCCTCAAACGAGCGGCGGTCGACGCGAGCGAGTCGGGGCAGAAGATGCGATGGCACGATCGCAGTTTGGCGGCCGGCATCGACTTGTTCGACGATGATCTCGAGCTGCTCGTCGCTCGTCATCCAGCGCAACGCATCGAGCTTGGCGAGATTGAGTGGTCGCGTGAAGCGTCGCAGCGATTTGGCGCCGCGCGTATTGAAGAACTGTTCGAAGTACGTGAGCACAAGTTCGCGCAACGTGCGATGGATGGGCTCGCGAAAGCGTAAGCCCGTGAAATTCGACTTCGCGACCGCGCCCCAAAGTCCGTCGTCGCGAAATACTGCAAGCAAATGGTCGTCGTCGTTCTCCGCCAACAAATCGATGATCAAGGGTGGATACCCGAGAAAACGCAGCGATGCGGCTGCGAACAACGCGCCGTCGAAGCAGTGCGCTTTGCGATCGCGCAGCACACTGCGCGGCGATCGATACACCGGATCGGTGCTATAGGCAATGCCGTCGAGAAAATCCTGGATGTGCCGCGGACTCTTGAAACCGCGAAAGACTCTGAGCTCGCGCGCCGTGAGCGCAGACGCGAA
This sequence comes from Planctomycetota bacterium, assembly GCA_046154185.1. Taxonomy (GTDB): domain Bacteria; phylum Planctomycetota; class UBA8108; order UBA1146; family JAJFFE01; genus JBJXGE01. Next base: position 10,451 of record JBJXGE010000028.1, on the reverse strand, counting down.
GGGCGGCGGCGCACTGCTGAGTTTCGATGGACTGCGCGGCTGCCGCTTCTTCAGCACCATTGGCTCCGTCAAAGAACTCGAACTGTAAAGGGGCGGGAGTCTCGCCGCGTCCATCGCGAGTGTCAAGGCGATGAGCGCGCGCTTCGCGCCGCGAGCGACCGACGGTTTTGCGACCTGACGGGCCCGCCGCGACCCAGTACACTCTCGCCCCCATGTCGCTCACGCTGCTCGCTATCGCGTTCGTCACCTTGCTGATCCTCAGCTACCGCTTCTATGCGTCGCGCGTCGCGCGCGAGTTCTCCATCGACGACGAACGCGTGACGCCCGCGCACACGAAGGCCGACGGCATCGACTACGTCGCGGCCCGACCGTTCTATTTGTTTGGCCAGCATTTTTCTGCGATCGCTGCGGCGGGCCCGATTGCGGGACCGATCGCCGCGTGCCTCATGTTTGGTTGGCTGCCGTGCCTCGTGTGGATCGCGCTCGGCGTCGTGCTCATCGGCGCGGTCCATGACTTCGCGACGCTCACCGCATCGGTGCGCCACGGCGGGTGTTCCATTGCGGAAGTCGCGCGCGCGCAACTCGGCTCGAAGGCGGGCCGCGCGATGCTGCTTTTCATCTGGATAGCGCTCGTCTATGTCGTCGTCGCCTTTGCGCAGATCACGGCTAAAACATTTGTCGCGGGCACCGCGGAACTCGCCACCGTCGCCGACGACTTTCGTCCTGGCGGCGCGGTTGCCGCGGCGAGCGTCCTGTACTTGCTGCTCGCCCTCGCCATGGGGTTCGTGCAAAAGTTTCTACGCCCCCCACTCGCGCTCGTGACTTTGATTTTCGTCCCGGCGACCTTCGCGCTTTGCTACCTCGGCACGACGATTTCCGGTTGGCTAGCGTTTGACGTGCGCACGTGGGGTCTCATCATTTTGGCGTATTGCTTCATCGCCTCGATGACTCCGGTTTGGGCGCTGCTCCAGCCGCGCGGCTATTTGGGAGGATTCATCCTTTACGCCGCGCTCGCGCTCGGACTCACCGGCGTGCTTGTCGGCGGCTACGAAATCAAGCAACCGATGTTCAAGGCTTGGAATCCCGAAGGGAGTCCCGGCGCGCTCTTTCCGTTCTTGTTTGTCACGATTGCATGCGGCGCTTGTTCCGGGTTTCACGGTCTCGTCTGTTCTGGAACGACGAGCAAACAAATCGACCGCGAGTCGCATCTGCGACCCGTTGGTTACGGCGCGATGCTCGGAGAGGGCTTGGTCGCGCTCATCGCGCTCGTGACCGTGATGATCGTGGCGCCCGGCGACACCAAAGGACAGGATCCCGGCACGATCTACGGTCGCGGGATCGGCGAGTTCCTCACGCTCTATATCGGCAAAGAACATCTGCACATCGCGATCACATTCGGCGCGATGGCGTTCTCGACCTTTGTGTTCGACACGCTGGATGTCTGCACGCGACTTGGTCGGTACATCGTGCAGGAGTTGTTCGGCTGGCCGGGGCGACTCGGCGCGCTCGCGGCGACGATCATCACGATTGCGCCGCCCGCGTTTTTCATCAGCATTGCGGACGATGACGCGTACCGCAGTTTCTGGATCCTCTTCGGCGCGTCGAACCAACTGCTGGCGGCGTTGTCGCTCTTGTCGATCTCAGTTTGGCTGCGCAAGGCCGGCCGCCGACTCCGCTTCACGTTGCCGCCGATGTTGTTCGTGCTGGTGACAACCCTGTACGCCCTCGTCACGCTCGCGCGCACAAACTTTGCGAAGTCGAAAGGGCTCGACCTCGGCTTGCTGAACGCTATCTGCGCGACCGCGCTCGTGCTGCTGGCGATTTATCTCGTCGTCACGGCGCTTCTGGAGTTCAGGAACACGCGTGGCGCGACGGACCTCGATACGAAGCTTTAGTCGTCGCCATCATTCTTCGATACGGAGCTGCGCCGCCAGCGCATCGGCTATCGCGAGTCCGACGCGCGTGGCGCGCAAGCGACCGTCGGCGACTTGCAGATGACCGCGTTCGACACCACGTTCGACAACGACGCGGTTGTGCGCGACGAGATCGATGCCATGACGCGCCGTGAACCCGGCGAGATCGATGCCGGCCGTCGTGCGCAGTCGCAACATCACTTCCTCGAGCGCCAGGTCCCGCCGCTCGAGCGTCTCACTGCCTTCAATCGGTCGTTCGCCGCGTTTGAGCCGGGCCTCATAGTCGCCGCGCGCACGCGCGTTCCACCACCGTCGGCGGCCATCGAAAGAATGCGCCGAAGGGCCGAGACCGAGATACGGCGTGTGATCCCAGTACTTCGTGTTGTGCGCCGACTCGTGTTGAGGCGCGCGCGCAAAGTTGGAGACTTCGTAGGCCCGATACCCGTTCGACTCGAGCACTTCGTGTGTCAGCTCGAAGTGTTGCCCCTGTTCGTCGTCCGGCATCTCGACGAGCGCCCCGCGCGCCCGCTCGACGCCGAACCGCGTGCCCTTCTTCACCGTGAGTTGATAACACGAGATGTGTTGCGGCGCGAGCGCGACCGCCGCTGCGAGATTGCGCCGCCAAGTGGTTGGCGTTTGCCCTGGCAATCCGAACATGAGATCGATCGAGACGGTCTCAAATCCGCCGCCGAGCGCGGTCCGCGCGGCGACGCGCGCACCTTCGCTCGTGTGACGCCGACCGAGAAAGCGCAGTTCATCGGCATCGAGCGACTGGATCCCGAGACTCAAGAACCGCACGCCGACCGTTCGCCAAGCGGCTACCGACTGCTCGTTGACGTCCTCCGGATTCGCTTCGAGAAACACCCGCGCCGACGGCGCGATCCTGAGTCGTGCACGGATGCCGGCGAGGAGCGCGGCGAGATCATCCGGCGCCAGTAGCGAAGGTGTGCCGCCGCCGAAATAGATGGTGTCGATCTCAAAAGGCCACTCGATGAGTTCCAGCTCGGCACGCAGCGCCGCGTAGAGCTGCGAACGCGCGTTGGCGCCACCCTTCACGACCGCAAAATCGCAGTAGGGACAAATCGCCGAGCAGAATGGATAGTGCACGTACAGTCCGGCGCACCGCCGCGCGCCGTCGCGGGAAACGAGTGCGCCCGCGGCGCTCATTGATCCTTGTCGGTGCGCAATACGGCGATAAACGCTTCCTGCGGAATCTCGACGTTGCCGACCATCTTCATCTTCTCTTTGCCCTTCTTCTGCTTGTCGAGCAACTTGCGCTTGCGAGTGATATCGCCGCCGTAGCACTTGGCAGTCACATCCTTGCGGAACGCGCCGATATTGGAGCGGGCAATCACGTTGGAACCGATCGAACCTTGGATCGGAATCTTGAACTGATGGCGTGGGATCACTTTCGCGAGTTGCTCGCAATAATGTAACGCGCGCGTGCGCGCCTTCTCGGCGTGCACCAAATACGACAGCGCATCGACTTTCTCGTGGTTGACCATGATGTCGACTTTGACGATGTCGCCCGGCCGATAATCGAGTTCGTCGTAGTCAAACGAGCCGTAGCCGCGCGTGCAGTTCTTGAGACGATCGTAAAACTCGAACAACACTTCGGCGAGCGGCATCTCACTCACGACCTCGATGCGTTTCGCGGCCAAGTAATTCATCGATAGGTTTGCGGCGCGATTCTCGCGACAAAGCTCCATGACCGCGCCGACATAGGTCTCGGGCACCATGATGGTCGCTCGGATGTATGGCTCGCGCACTTCCGTAATCTCGTTGGGGCTCGGCCAGTTCGATGGGTTGTCGATGACAACTTCCTGCCCGTTCGTGTACGTGACGCGATACTGCACCGAAGGCGCCGACAGGATGAGCGACATTCCGAATTCGCGCAGCAAACGTTCCTGCACGACATCGAGGTGCAGCAAGCCGAGAAACCCACAGCGATAGCCGAATCCCAGCGCCGCCGACGCGTCTTTCTGGTAAGTCAGCGCCGCGTCGTTGATCGAGAGCTTCTCGAGCGCGCGCGTCAGCTCCTCGTATTCGTCGGTGCCGACCGGATAGATCGACGAGAACACGACCGGCTTCGCGGGCTTGTAACCGGGGATCGGCTCCGGCGCCGGCCGATCGCGCTCAGTGAGCGTGTCGCCAATATTGATGTCACGAATCATCTTCACGCCCGCGATGATGTAGCCCACGGCGCCGGCCGACAGCTCCTCGCATTTGACGCGCCGCAATTGGCTGAGCCCCACTTCTTCGACGACGTAGTCTTTGCCCGTGTGCATGAAATGGATCGGCATGCCGGCCCGCACGCAACCGTCCTTAATGCGGCACACAAGAATCGCGCCGCGATAGGAGTCGTAGTACGCGTCGAAAATCAGCGCGCGCAACGGTGCTTTGGGATCGCCAGTCGGCGGCGGCAGCTTGGTGACGATGCCCTCGAGGACTTCTTCGATCCCGATGCCTTGCTTCGCCGAGATCGGGATCGCCGAGAACGGATCAAGTCCGAGATCGGCGTCGATTTCTTCCTGCGCGCGCTCGATGTCGGCGGCGGGCAAATCGATCTTGTTGATGATCGGCAGCAACTCGAGGTGGTACTCGAGCGCCAAGTACAAGTTCGCGATGGTTTGCGCCTCCACGCCTTGCGTGGCATCCACCAAAATGAGCGCGCCGTCGCAGCTCATGAGCGAGCGCCGAACTTCGTGCGAAAAGTCGACGTGCCCCGGCGTGTCGATCAGGTTGAGAAGGTAATCCTTGCCGTCGCGTGCCCGGTAGTTGAGCGTGATCGAGTTGCTCTTGATGGTGATGCCACGTTCGCGCTCGATATCCATCGTGTCGAGAATCTGATCGCGAAATTCGCGATCGACGACGCCGCCGCATTTTTGAATGAGCCGGTCTGCGAGGGTCGACTTGCCGTGATCGATGTGCGCAATAATACAAAAGTTGCGAATGTGCTGCATGAAGCCTCACGTGCCGGGGGGACGGTCGAGGGAAGAATCATATAAGCGAGTGTCGGCACCGCAAGCCCAACTCGATCGCCGAGCGCGGCCGGGTCCCCTTGACAATTCTCGAGAACGCGGTGAATTTGCGCCGTTTCCGGAGCGTCCGCGATTTCGAACGCAGCGCCAACGATTCGTTCGTGATTGCGTACCATTCGACGACAGGCATAAGGGGTGTAGTCGCGCCAGCGCACTACGATATGCCGACTCACGACATGTAGAAGCGTCCGCACGAAATTCTCGAACGAGAGGCGCCCATGGCTGCTCATCGGTTGGTCGTTCTGTTCCTATGCTTGGGGATCGTGGCGGTCGGCGCGCGAAGCGACTCGTTCGCGCAGGAGCTGTTTTTCACGCAAGACCCGCCGAAGCCGATCGACTGGGACAACGTGGACCAGACGGCTTGGTCGGAAATTCAAAAAGTTCTCGCCAAAATCACTGCCGACTATCGGCAACAGAATTCAAACGGGCGTAAGAACGGCGTCGAAGAGCAACTCTACAAAGATCTCGACCGCGCCATTCAGCTTGCCCTCGCCAAGGAATTCGCGGCCGACGACGCGCCGGCGAGTTTCATCGAGCAGTTGCGCGCCGTGCTGCGCTTCGCCGATCTCGTCGATCCGGCGCAGAACCCGATTTTCGCGTCCGCGTTTTTCGACCGCGTGCCGGAGAAGTTGAGAAAACTCCCGGCCGACCAATTACCGCAGTTTCGCGAGGAGCTGCTCTCGCTCTGGCGCGTTGCTGAACGAATCAAGGGCGAGGCATCGCGCGAGGGTCGCAATGAATCGGATGTGACCGCGCTGCGGCGGCAAATCGTCCTGCAAGCCTTGCCGGGATTACTGCACGACGCGCCGGATGCCGAGCGCGCGCAATTCGTCACGGCGATCGCCGAGATGTTGACGAGTGAGCGCCATTGGTTGCGCGAACTCAAAAATGAAGGCAAGGTCGGCACGGGCGAAGCGGTCTCAATGCTCGCCACGCAACCGGAATCGGCGACGCTCGACCCGCTGCTGGAACTGCTCGATCACGTGATGAACGAGGTCTACCGGTCGCGTGACAAGACGCAGATCAACGCGACGCTGGCGCCGTTCGTCACCGAGATGGTGGCGATTCTAGGGCGACTCGAAGTGCGCTCGCAAAAAAAGGATGACGCCAACGATACGACGACGTCGCAGTTTGCGAATTGGTGGACGGTCATCGGCAAACTCAGAGCATGGACTGGCCGCACGAAGATTGTCTGGCATCAGGAGTGGAACGAATTCTGGTCCTCCCACGTCGGCCCGAACGCAACCCTGGCTGGGTTCGACTTCACGGAGGTCCGCCCGATCCCGACCGACGCCGAGGACGACGATGATGATGACGATGAAGATTCCGGTGAGAAGCCAGGCACTTCGGTCGCTAAGGATGACGCCGACCGGGAAGTGCCAAAACTGTTCGGCCTGGAAGTCAAAAGCTCGAAATTCTTGGTCATCGTCGACACGTCCGGCAGCATGAAGTCTCCCAATGGGCCGGATCGAATGGCGTTGCTCAAGACGCATACCAAGGAATTTCTGACGGCACTCAAGACGGGCGTGCTCTACAATATTCTGACCTTCAACAGCACGTCCGACATGAACGCGAGCGTCGCGGCGGTCGTCGGCAAAAAGACAAAGTCGCTGCCGATGTTGGCGAAGATGTCGAAGCAAGGCAAACTCGATCACCCGATCGACAAGAAAGTCGAGTCCTGGGTCGACGATCTCACCGCGCGCAATCAGACATTTGTCGACAAAGCGTTTGAAGAAGCTTTCGCGCCGCCGAAAGGCGCGCCGCCGAACTGGCGTCCACCCTATAGCCACATTTACTTCATCACGGACGGCGCCCCGAGCGACGAACGCGGTCGCCCGCTGACTGACGTCGAGTGGTTGCTCAAGAAAATTCGCGGACTCAATGCGCGACACCGGGTCAAGATTCAGTGCATCGGCTTCCAGGGCGCCGATCTCGGTTTTCTCACGAAACTGCAGGAGCAAAACGGCGGCGGGTCGCCGACGGTGATCAAGGAATAGCGACTCGACCGCGAGCTGCGGTTCTCTTCCAATAAATGAACGCGTATCCTACGCGCATGCCGCAGCTCGATGCACTCGACTGGATCGTCATTGCCGCCTACGCCGCACTGGTGCTCTATGTTGGCATTTGGGCCGGACGCGGGCATCAGAGCGCGGACGATCTGACACTCGGCAAACGCAACTTCTCCGTTTGGGTCGTCGTGCTGTCGATGATCGGCACCGAGTTGTCGGCCGCGACTTTCATCAGCGTGCCGGAATTCGGATATCTCCGCGATTGGGGATATCTACAATTCGCGTTCGGCGCGCTCGTTGGCAAGTGCCTCATCGCGTACACATTTATCCCGCTCTACCACCGGCTCGGCGTCGTGACCGTCTACGGATTCATCGATCAGCGGTTTGGGCCCGGCGCGCGACAAGGAACTGCGTTGTGTTTCGTCCTCGGTCGACTGCTGGCATCGGGTGTTCGACTTTTCATCGCCGGGCTCGCCTTTGCGGTGGTCACCGGCCTTGATCTCAAATTGACGATTGTGATCTGCGGCGTCGTGGTTGGCATCTACACGCTCACCGGCGGTATTCGCGCCGTCATTTGGACCGATGCCGTCCAAGTCGGCGTCCTCTTAACGGCGGCGTTGGTGACGCTCTACGTCGTCGCGACGCGTTGGGATGGCGGGCTCGCCGGCGTCCTCGATTGGGCGAGCGCAAACGGCAAGACGCGCGTTTTCCAGTTCCCGCCGATGGAGCCGTTCTTCGACAATTTCATCGCCAAGGCGACACCGTTTTGGGTCGCGTTGATCGGAGGCGCCGCACTCACGCTGGCGACGCACGCGACAGATCACGATATGGTGCAGCGCCTCCTCACCACGCGGGATGGACGGCGTGGCGGCCACGCGCTCATCGCGTCGGGGCTGTGCACGTTTCCCATCACGCTGTTGTTCCTCTTGATTGGCACCGCGCTCGCCGCGTTCTACTCGCAACCGGCGAACTTCAACTACGACATCAGCGACCACCCACGGATCTTTCCGATCTTCGCCATGCACGAGTTGCCGAGCGGTCTGCGCGGCTTGTTGTTCGCGGGACTTTTCGCCGTCGCGATGTCGAGCCTCTCGAGCGCAATTTGCGCGCTCGCCACGACGATCGCCACCGACTTGGTCCCGAAACGCATCGCGACCGCGCGCGGCGTGGCCGTCATACGATATTGCTCGCTCGGTGTGACGGCGCTCCTCATCGGCTCGGCGGTGCTCGCGGATTATTACTACCACAACTTCAAAGCCAAAGAGTTCGATGTCATCGAGATGGCGCTGTTCTCGATCTCGATTTTCTTCGGCGGACTCCTCGGTGTGTTTCTGCTCGGCATTCTCACACGCGATCGTGGATCGAGTCTCAGCGTCAATCTGGCGCTCGTGGGCGGCGCGCTCATCGGCGTCGGGCTCGCGCTACAGAAACCATTTTTCGGAGAGGTCCTCGTCGCGTGGCCGTGGTGGATTGTCATCAGCGCGACGTTCGCGTACGGAATCGCAGCGGCGACCGGAACGCCGGCGCGCGCGCGCGCAGGTGGCAAAACATGACGCCCGACGACGCGCGCAGACGCGCCGGATCGCGCCTGTGGATCGGCATTCCCGGCCCGATGGTCGACGCGCCGACGCGGGCGCTCCTCACTGAACTTCGACCGGGCGGCATTGTGCTCTTCGGCCGCAATATCGAAAACCGCGCGCAAGTCGCAGCGCTCATCGGTGAGCTGCGCGCGGTGTGCGGCGCGGCGCTGCATGTCGCCGTCGATCAAGAAGGCGGCCGCGTCGTCCGCTTCACGAGCGAGTTGACGCTATTTCCCGGCAACGCCGCGCTCGGCGCGATCGCGCGCCGCGACCTCGCCGGCGCGGTCGCGCTCGCCGAACGGCAGGGGTTCGCGTCGGGAACTGAGTTGCGCGCGATCGGGATCGACGTCAACTTGGCGCCGTGCGTTGATCTCGCGCCGCACGTCGAGAATCCGGGCATCGGCGATCGTTCGTTTGGCGCCGACGCGGACGCGGCGGCGGCGCTCGCCGCCGCGCTGGTGCGCGGCCATCGCCGCGCAGGCGTGCACTCGACGCTCAAGCATTTTCCGGGGCTCGGCGCAGCGAGAATCGATAGTCATTTCGAATTGCCGATTGTCACGGAGCCGGTGACGCAACGACAACTCGCGCCGTTCCGCGCAGGTATTCGTGCCGGCGCCGGACTCGTGATGACGAGTCACGCGCGCTACACCGCGATCGATGCGGATCGTCCCGCGACTTTGTCGCCGCATGTGATCGAACTCTTGCGCGGGCGTTTGAAGTTCCGGGGACTCATCATCTCCGACGATCTCGAAATGGGGGCGATCGTCCGGCATTCGTCCTTCGCCGAGGTCGTGCACGGTACCCTCGCCGCCGGTCACAACGCGTTGTGCGTCTCGACCGATCCGGAGCTCCAGCGCGTCGCACATGCGAGTGCGATGAAGTGGTTCGCGAAACTCGACGACACCCAGGCGGCGCGAAGCGACATTCAACTCGAGCGGCTTCAAGCGGAGCCAGATCACGCTGCCGATGGAGCGGACATCGCGCGCAAGATTGCGGAATCCGCTTGCGCCGTGTTGCGCGATCCGGAGCGAGTCGTACCGATCGCCGCCGACGCGCGTGTCTTGTTGCTGTTGCCGACCCTCAAGAGCGCGACCCTCGTCGAAGATCCGCTGCGCGGCGAGACGCTCGAAGCGCTCGCCGCGGGTTTCGGCCCGCGGGCGCGGAGTCTCGCGTACCCGACCGAGCCACAGCCGGAGGATTTCGCGCGCCTCGCGACGGCGGCGGCGGCGAGCGACGTCGATGTGTTGCTGGTCGCCGTGTTTCGCGCGCGTTTTTCGCCGCAACGCCTCGACCTCGTCCGGCAATGCGTCGAATGGCATCCGCGCGTCGTGTTTCTGCTCCTTGGCGAAGACGGTGACATCGTCGCGCTGCCGACGCGCAGACCGAACGCGGTCGTCGGCGCCTACGGATTTCGCCCGGTGCATCAACTCGCCGCGGTCAAACGGCTTACGACCTGAACCGGTCGATCTGCGGCGGATCGTCCGGATGCGGACGGTCGCATCGCCGCTCACGCCAACAACGATTCCACGAGTTACGCCGTCACGCCCCATCGGCACACCATCTGCTTCCCACCCCGCGGCACTCAGAGCGCGCGGGCCGCGGCTGTCACACACGATCTCCCCCAGCGATCGTGCGCCGCGCCCGTCGCGCTCTATTCTGTTCCGCCGTTCATGGAATGGAGAGTGCGCAGTTCTAGGCGACGTCTCCGAAATCGCGCACGCGGCGCGTTAACGACGTGAGACGAGGATTCTCCTCCGGCCTTGCAGGCCGGAACGGTTCCTTGCCCTGACCCGGGGTAGACCGGCCGGGCCGGCGGACCGACCCTGCCGGTCAACCCCGGGCTATAACCCGACGGGCCTTTCAGGCCCTCAGAGTTTAAAGAAACCATGCGTGATGTCGGCGGCCGTC
>JBJXGE010000027.1:0-52738 GCA_046154185.1 Planctomycetota bacterium | reverse complement strand
GCCGGGGCGGCGGCGCGCGTCTCATCCGCGAGTGCGATGCCCGCGACGGCGGCGGGTGTCGGCGTCGGCGCCAGCAGGCTCGGTTCGCTCTCGCGTTCCGGGTTGGCGCTCGAGGAAGTAGGAGTCGATTCCGCGAGTTCTGGCACCGTCGGCTGCGCGACCGCCGGTTCGACGGGCGTTCCTACTTCGCGTTCGAGGTCGTCAAGTTCGAGGCGCGCACTCGAATCCGCGGTCGCGGTGTTTTCGGCCTCCGCGGCGGCGGCCGCCGCCGCGACGTTCTCGCCGATGGCCGCTTGCATGAGTGCTGCCGCGCCCGAGCGTTGGAATAACTCGCGCGAAAACTCGACGATGCTCGCGCTCCCTGGATCGTCCGGTCCGTCGAGCGGAGCGCCGGGCGAGCGTACGCCGTGATCGTGCAGCAACCACCACAGGAGCACGTGAATCAACAACGAAATCAGCAAGCACCAATAGATGATCTCGAGCGTGCGCCAGCGCATCGACAGCATGCGCAACAAGAAGAGGAAGAGCGCCAACAACAACAAAACGAGCGCCGGCTCGTACGCGCGCGGCGGCGGCGGCACCGGCCGCAACAACTCGAGACGCGCAGCATAAGTCGCGCTCGCGCGTCCGATCTGCAGTTGAGTGCCGCTTTCGGCGAGCGCGAGTCGCGCTTCATTATGCGGGTGCGCGAGCGTTGCGATGCGCTGCGGCTGACTCCACTCACCCCCCGGCAACACCCAGGTTTCCCAGAAGTCGATTTTGCCGCGCTCCTCGCGTGAGAAGGCGATGCGATCGGCGGCGGGAAAAATCACTGCCGCGCGCTCATCCGCGTTCGTCGCCGTAGTGCGCAACGGTTGCGGCGCGCTCCATGCGCCGCCGAATGTGCCGCGCGCAAAGTACAAATCGTGATCGACGGCGCCGAGTGCGCGGTTGGACGTGAAAAGCAGCGTGTACTCGCCGTTCGGGTGGCGCGCGAGCGAAGGCGAGAGTTCGTGATAGACGCTCGTGATCGGCGCCGGAAAACGTTGCGGCAGTCCGTAGCCAACGCCTTCTCGACGGCACCAAAAAAGGTCGTAGCCGCCATCCGCTTCCCCCGCGTCCGCGTTGGCATTCGGTCGATTCGACGCAAACAGCAAGATCTCGCCGTCATGGGTCTCGCAGGGATCCGCTTCGTCGGCGGCGGAATTCACGAGCGCCAAGATGCGCGCGTCGCTCGCGACGATGTCGCCGCTCAGCGTGGCAAGGCGCGGCGTGATGACTTGCGGAGCGCTCCAAACTGCGTAGTAAAGCGCCGGCCAGGCGCTCAGCGATTCCGCGCTCTCACTCGTGCCCGACGTCAACTCGCCCTTCGGCCCAGTCGCGTAGCGCGGCGTCTCGCCGAGCCAACTCACTAGCAAATAGATGAACGCGGCGGCGCACAAGAACCCCGGTAATAGAAGCGACCGTGTAAACGCCTTCACCGACTCTCCTCCGGCCGCAAAGTCGCAAAGGCGAACGCCGCATTGGCGCGGACACAAACGTCCGCAACGACTATCACTTTCTCAAACGGCAGTTTCGCATCGGCGCGGATGAGCGCCTTAGTCTCCGGGCTTTCCGCGACCGCGCCGCTGAGCAGCACACGCAGTTGCTCGAGCGTCACCGCATTGCCGCGCACGATGACGCGTCCATCGCTCATCACATTGACGACGATCGGGTCGCGGCCGCCGACGGCATTGCGACCACTCTCGGCCTGCGGCACCGAAACTTTCAGCTCGCGCTCGTTTTGCTGCAGCGTCGTCGCCAGCAGAAAGAAGATCAACAAGTTGAAAACCATGTCGATCATCGGCGTGAGATCGAGTCCGGCGTCGTCGAGTTCCTTGAGGCGGATGGCCATAGGCTACGTCGCCGCCATTTCGTTGCGGATCAGCCGCACGCCCCGGGCGACATTGTCGAGTTCGCGCACCAAGTCGCGAACACGTCCGCGAAACGCGTAGAAGCAGGTCAGCGATGGAATCGCCACCAAGAGGCCGGCCGCCGTCGTGATGAGCGCTTGCGCGATGCCATTGGCGAGGAGCGACGGATCGCCGAGCGCGTCCTCTTTCGCAACCGTGAAGAAACACTGAATCATGCCGAAAATCGTGCCGAGGAGTCCGAGCAACATTGCGATACTGGCGGTCGCTTGCAACGCCGGCAAGTTGCGCAACAGTTCATCGGCCTCGCGCTGACCGGCGTCTTCGAGTTCGCGAGCGAGCGTGGCGCTATCTTGATCCCAGTAGCGCAGCCCTTCGTTGAGCATGCGCGAAACCGGCGAGTCCTTGCGGGCGACGCTTTCGCGCGCGCCTTCCACTTCACCGCGCTGCAAATGATGCTGCACGCTATGCCAGAGCATCGGCGGCACGATGCGCTTGGGACGCAGCATCCACCAACGCTCGAGCACCAACCCCAACATCAAGATGGAGGCAAGGCCGATCGGATACATGAGCACCCCGCCCTTGACCCACATCTCGCCGAGCGTCGCCAGAATGCCGTCGGCGGCTTGGTCGTCGACCGCAGGCGGCGGTTGCGTCGGCGACTGCGCACGCAAGAAATGACTCGGCAGGAAAACGAACACGACAATGGCGAGGACGATGGCCTGCCCCACTCGCCTGAGCTCGAACGCGCCTGAAGAATTCATCACAGTTTGCCCTCTCCAGACGGCGCGAGATCATTCAAGAGTTTTTGCGCAGCGAGTCCCCATTCGCCCTGCGGGTCTTCCTTGAGCGCGAGCCCGAGCACGCGGCGCGCCTCGGCGGGCTTTGCATCGAGGATCAATTCGCGCCCGGCCTCCAAGTAGCAGCGAATCGCCCAAGGCCGCACCGGGTACAAGATCGGACCATTGAGAAACACTTCGATGGCGCGCGCGCGATCGCCGAGCGCGCGATGCGCGCAGCCGATCTCGAATTGCGCCTCGGCCGCCGCGGCTTCGCCGAGCTCAGCCGCATCGGCGATCACTTCGTTGAGCACCGTGATCGCGGTCTTTCCACCACCCAACTCGCGCAGCGCGCGCCCAAATGTGAGGCGATGGCGCGCCTTGAGCGGCGGTACGAGTTGCAGTTCGCGCATCGGCTCGAGGAGTTCACGGGTCCGGGCGAAGTCGCCGGTCGCGGAGCAAATCTCGCCGAGTCGAATGCGCGCCTCTGGCGCGTACTGATGTCGCGGTTGTTCGGCGACGAGTCGCTCGAGGAGCGCGCGCTCCGCGTCCGGCGCCGCGCGCTTCCGCGCCGCCTCCGCGCCGAGGAACAACGCGTCGCCGACGAATTCGCTCGCGCCGTGTTGTTCGACGAGCTCGACGAAACTTCGTTCGGCGGCTTGCCAATCCGCTTCGCGATAGTAGCTCCAGCCGATGCGATAGCGCGACTGCGCGCCGAGTCGCTCGACTTCGCCACTGGCAATCGTTTCTCGATAGAGCTTGCGCGCCGTTTCGAATTGCTCCGCCTCATACGCGGCTTCCGCCAGTCGGTAGGCGGCATCGCCGCGGAAAACGCCCTGCGGATAACGCTCGCGCAAGGCGGCGTAGTCGCGCAGCGCCGCCGCTTTGTCATTGAGCGACTGATGAATCCAGGCGCGGCGATAAAGCGCTTCCTCTGCGGCGGCATGCGTCGCGTGGCGCTCCAACAAAACATCGAGTCGCGCGAGCGCGCCGCGCGGATCGCCAGCGTCCTCGGCCAGCCGCGCGAGTTCGCGCAACACTTCGGTCTCGCGGCTCGTGCCGGGAAACTCGCGCAAGTATTCATCGTAGAAACGTGCGGCGGCCGGCTTGTCATCTTGCGCGAGCGCGACGTGCGCGGCGAGGTACGTCGCTTCCCGTTTCAGCTCGGCGTCTTTGGCGAGACCGCCGCTGCGCCCCAGTTCGTCGAGCGAACGAGCGGCGCTCGGCGCGTCCCCCAGCTTCCACGCGCAAAACGCGTGGCCGAGCAGCGACTGCGCATAGCGCGGCGCATCGTGATGATCGCGCGCGTACGTTGCGAAATGAACGAGCGCTTCTGAGTACTGACTTGCGGCGGTCTCGAGTTCAGCGAGTTCGATGAGCGCGCGCGCGCGAACGAGCGGAACCGCGGCCGGATGCTTGAGCACTACGTGATAGCCGGCGACGGCATCGGCGCGCGTCGCGGCGTTGGCCCCGTGCAGCACCGCGGCTTCGAGCGTCGCCCGCACGCCGGAGTCGCTGTCGGGATCGAGCACGCTCGCGCGCGCAAACGCCGTCGCGGCGCGCGCACTGGCACCCGCGGCGTTGAGCGCGAGTCCGAGTAAGAACGTCGTTTGACTGCGAGTCGCGGCCGGCGTCTTGAGCGTTTCGAGCTCCGCGACGATGGCCTCGAGGCGCGGCGCCGATGGCGCGGCGCCTCGCTGATAGAGCGCCCACGCGAGTTGCGGTAGCACTTCTGACCGCAGCGCCGCATCGCGACTCTCACTCAAGAGAGCATCGAATCCATCGATCGCTGCTTGCCACTCGTTGCGTCGCAGCGCCGATTCGGCGCGAAAGCGGGCAACCGGAAGACGGAGTTCATGGCCGCGATAGAGTTCGGCGAAGCGACTCGCCATGCGCTCGACATCCGCATCGGCGCCGAGCTGCCACGCGCATTCGACCGCGCCAGCAAGCACTTTCGGCGCGCGTTCGTCCGCGGGATGGCGCGCGAGAAACTGCTCGGCGGCGAGTGCGGCGGCGCGCCAATCCCGTGCGCTCCGCAATTCTTCGGTGGCGCGATAGCCGGCCCACGTCGCCCATTCGCCTTCACCCGGCGCGATCGATGCATAGATCTCGGCCGCGGCGCGGTGGTTGCCGCTCGCGCCACGCGCCCAGCCGCGCCAAAACTTAGCCTCCATCGCATGCGGGCCCGTTTCGAGCGGCTGGAGCGCGCGGTCCGCGCGTTCGACATCGCCGCGCTCGGCATCCCAAGCGCCGCACAAAAGATCGGCGCGCGCGCGCTCGGGACTAGCGGGAAATTCGCGCGCTAGTGCGGCGCACGCCGTGTCGAGTTCGGCGCGTTTCTCGAGACGTCGCGCCGCGCGAGCACAACCCTCGAGCGCTGCGGGGCGGCGGCCGACTTCGTCAACACGTTGGTATTCGCGCAAGGCGCGTTCGAGGTCACCGAGCTCGAGCGCGAGATCGCCCCGCAACAGCGTGAGCGCCGCGCGCATCTCCGCCGGAAGATCGGCGCCGTCGCCGGCTGTTTCAAGCAACTCCCACGCATCTCGCCCGCGGCCTGCGGCGCTGAGGAGTGCCGCGCAGTTGTAGCGTGCGAAAGGCGCGAGTTCGTGACTTGCGTGCGCCGCGAGCAGTTCTCGATAGCGCTCGATCGCGGGCGCGGACGCGCCCGCGCGACTGTGCGCCTCGGCCGTCCAAAAGAGCGCACGCGGCTCGGCGGTCGCGCGGTCGGCGATGAGCGGACTCAACACCATCAGTGCTTCGTCCGCTTGGCCAAGATGCACGAGCTGCTCGCCGGCGTGAAGTCGCGCCACCGGCGCATTCTTGGAGCTCGGGAAACGTCGCAGTAACTCGAGGAGCCGCGCCGCCGCCAACTCGGCTTCGCCGCGCGCGTGATAACACTCGCCGACGAGAAAGAGCGCGCGCTCGTGCTCGTCGGCGCTTGGGCTCAGCTTCAGAACGCGTTCGAGATGCGGAACGGCGCGATCGAAGAGCCCCATGTCGTAGTGACCGCGGCCGAGCTTCAACTCGCGCGCCGCGTCGCCGGACGACGGCGCTTGCGCGTCGACGCGACCGGTCAGGAGTGCAAGACTCAATGCAGTGATGGCTATTGCGACAGAATGCATCCAAGCCGCCATTCGTCGGTGATCAAAAAAATGATTTGATTGGCAAGTAAGCGCAGCGCTTTCGTGGCTGCAAGGACGCCGACGCCGGAACGCGAGCAATGCTGCCGTCCACCCTAATCGCTCCATCTATGCGGATCCATCGCCTACGGGGTCCAATGCGGGTGTCGTCGGCTGGCAAGGGAACGTGATCTTACGCGCGAGGCGTCACGAGGCAAACAAAATGATGAGCATACGAGCCGCGCTACGTCGCAACATCGCCGCGCGCGCGAGCGCCGCTCCACGGAAACTCGCCCGCGCCTGGTGCGACATACATGCGCCCCAAGGGTAGTTGGCGCAAACGACCCACAAGCGTACTCAACTGCATGAGCGGAACGACGCTGCCGTCGGCTTGGACGACCGGCAGCGCGGCGTCGCTCGCGCGGTCGGGCGCGAGCACCAAGTCGCTGATCGGCGCGGCGGCGGGAGCCCGCGCGGCGATATCGGCGCGCCATTCGGCAAGCCAGATCGTCAAACTATTGACGTGTTCGGACTCGATCTCGTGGGCAAGCGCCCGGTGCTGCGCGCGTCGCACGATGCGGCGCGCGTCGACGTGACCCGGCGCGCCGGGTTCATCGCAAGCTATGCGCAGCAACTCATGAATGCGCGCGTCGCTCCAACCGAGGTAGGCATCGAGATCGATCGGATAGCGACCGTCCGGCAGCACGGCGCGCAAGAAGTCGCCGAGATGGTGATCGAGAATTCGCCGCGTGCGATGCAAATAGACTTGTTGAAACATCGACGTGCGTGCCCACAACATTCCTTCCACGGCCATCACGCCGCCCTTGTGAATGCCGAGCTCGACGCCGCCCGTGGATTTCGGCGCGATCGTCGTGGTGTGTAGGACGCGATCGAGATCGAAGATTCCATAGCTCACGCCGGTCGCCGCGGAGTCGCGCAACAGATAATCCATGCGGTCGGCGCCGATCGCACCGGAGACGAGCGCACGTACGAACTCGAGGGGCGGCGGGAGCGGCGCGCTGACCGGTGCGAGCACGGCGCGGAGATTTTCGGCGAAGTTCGCGCCGTGACTACGCGCGACGACGCCGAGTTCGCCGTGTTCGACCAAGAGCCGCGTGAGGTCCTCGTGATTGCGATCACCGGGCAGCAGATCTTCGGTGACGTGCGAGAAGGGCGCGTGCCCAACATCGTGCACGAGCGCGAGGAAGCGCGCGACTGCGACGAGCTGCTCGTATTCGCCGAGGGTCGGGCTCACGCCGAGCGGCCGCAGGAGCGCCTCGATGCCGAGCCGCCCGCGCAATTCCTCAAACATCCGCGTCACGACTTCGAGCGTGCCGAGCGCGTGTTCGAAGCGACTGTGTCGCGCGCCCGGATACACGCGCTCGCTCAGCCCGAGTTGCGCGATGCCGCGCAAGCGCTGCATCGTGCGCGTGTCAATCGCGCGCAGCTCCGCCGCGGTCAGCCGCACGTACCCATGAATGGAATCGCGAATCGCGTGCGGAAAGTGGAGTGCCATGCCGCGGACTTTAGCAGAAAACCCGCTCGCCGACCGCGCGGATGATTCGCACCGAAGTGATCTGAACTAGCTCACGGCGCTGACCGCTGGGATCCGGACCGACCGCTCAAGGACAAGTATCCGTCAAACACCCGAGCGCGTCGGGCGTCGGGTCGCTACCGCAGTCGGGGTAGGGCGCCGCGGGTGGGGGCGCGCCGACCAGGAAGAGCGCATTGAGCAGGAAGATCGCGTCGTCGAGTTCGATCGCACCGTCGTCGTCGAGATCGCACGCGCTGTGGCACGGCGATGCATCGATGCCGCCGAAGAGAAAAAACAGCACGATCATCGCGTCCGTGATTTCGACGCCGCCGTTCCCGCCGCAGTCACCGCGCACGAGAAGCGCGGGACAGCCGCCGAGCGGCGGCTCGAGTTCGTCGGCGCCGATATCGACGATGCCGCACACGACGCGTGCAGCGCCATCGATGTCGAGCGACAAGCCCGCCGCCGCGGCGTTGAAGCCGGCGTTGAAACAGGGCGATCCCGACGTGAGATGAAAATCCCCCACCACCGGCGCGACAAAAAGTGGATCGGCGCTGATGTTCCCGACGCCGGCCCCCGACCACGGGACTCCAAGGTCGCAGTAATTCAGCGTCGGCGTGCTGGACAGGAGCGACAGGTCGGGAGAGATCGCGGCGTTATTCCCGAACAGGATCGAGTTTTCGACGAGCGAATTTGAATTGCGCAGGTCTAACCCGCCGCCGCGACCCGCGGCGGCGGTCGCGGAATTGCCGGCGATGGTCGTGTTCGTGATCGTGCTGGCACCGTTCGAGAGCAGCACACCGCCGCCACCCGACACCGCTATGTTCGAGGTCACCTGGTTTCCGATCAGCGCACCGGCCGAGCCGTTGAAGTAGATACCGCCGCCGAGACTGTTCGATTGATTGCCCACCACGAGACAAAGTTCGACGACCGGAAAATCTGCTTCGAAGTACGCGCCCGCGCCGCTCGAAGCCATGTTCTCGCCGATCGAGCACGCGCGCACACGCGCGAGGTTGAGCCCGACGCTATAGACTCCTCCGCCGACGCCGGTCGCGGTATTTCCCACAATCTGGCAATCCGCAAGTTCATACGGCATGTTCACCGCCGCGAAGCCGGCGCCGGACTGCGCGGTGTTGCCGGCGATGGTGTTGCCGCTCACCAGCGCGAGATTAAAGTCATCCATCAGCAACACGCCACCGCCCGTTCCCGTCGCCGAGTTGTTGAGAATCTCATTGTCGTAGAGCTGCACGACGACTTGCACCATCGCGAATCCGCCCCCATCGTCGCCGCTTGTATTCGCGCTGACTTGGTTGCCGATGAAAAGCGGCGAGCCGCCTTGCGCCGCGACCACACCGCCGCCGGCCGCGATTGCACTATTCGACTCGATTGAGTTGTCGCGCACTTCGGCATTGCTACCGAACGCCACCGCGACACCGCCGCCGAAGGTCGCTGTATTCTCGCGAATGATGTTATTGCGAATGATGGGCGACGAACCGAGACAAATGACACCGCCACCGGCAAACGTGCCGGCGTCGACCATAAAGCCGCTGCCACCGCGCAGCGTGAAGCCCTCGATGATGCTCGTCGCCTCCTCGCCACTCACGAACGTCACGACGCTGCCGAGCAAATCGCCGTCGACGATGGTGGTCGTGGGATCGAGGGTCGAACTACGAACCGTGATCGCCTTGCCGAGAAAATTTAGATTCTCGAAATAAATCCCCGGCTCGACGATCACGACATCGCCCGCTTGCGCAACGACGATGGCGCCCTGAATCGTTGGAAAAACCATTGGCACGTTGAGGTCGGCCGCGGCCGCAAAATTCGCCAGCGCCAATAACCCACCGGCAAACAGCAACGGCCCGCCGCGGCGAAACAACTCGGTCGAGAAGCTGGTAAACGGCACGAATCCTCCTCAGCGCAAGCGCGCTATGCACTTTGTTGGAATCTGCTGCCCCGGTTGACGCCAGTGCGCGCGATTCTAGGGCCCGCGCGTCGCGTGTCACGAAAAGGATGAGTTTTTTCGTCGCGCAACTGGCGAGCGCGCGACTGCCGCGAGCGCGTGGAACCGCGTCAACTCTTCGCGCCGGCCAAGAGCCGCGACAGCAAGGTGTACCGCTCGCCCACTTCGTTGTTCGCGACCGCGAGTTGCGCCGCGCGCCGACTGCCGATGAGCACGACCAACCGCCGCCCCCGCGTGATAGCGGTGTACAGGAGGTTGCGCTGCAGCAGCATGTAGTGCTGCGTGTGCAACAAGATCACGACCGCCGGAAACTCGCTCCCCTGAGACTTGTGGATCGACGACGCGTATGCGAGCGCGAGCTGATCGCATTCGCCCACCGCATATTCGATGCGCCGGCCATCGAAATTGACGACGAGCTCTGCGAGTTCACCCGCGTCGTCGTCGGGCACGAGCGCGACCGACCCGCCGCCGGGGGGCTCGACGACACCAATATCGCCGTTATAGACATCGAGATCATAGTTATTGCGAAGTTGAATCACGCGATCTCCAACCCGCAATCGACCGCGCGCGAGTGGCGCGCCGGTTGGATTCAGCAGCGCTTGCAACTCGGTGTTGAGTTGCTGCACGCCGAGTAGTCCGCGGCGCATCGGCGCGAGCACTTGCACGTCGCGCCGCGAATCGAGGCCGAATCGCCGCGGTATCCGTTCGACCATCAACTCCTTGAGCACAGCCAAGAGCTCCGCTGGCTCTTCGCGTTCGACAAAGAAAAAATCGCCGCCGGCTTCGGCGGTGCGGGCGACATCCGGCAGCTCCCCGCGATGCACGCGGTGCGCGTTGACGACGATCAAACTGCGCTCCGCTTGCCGAAACACTTGATCGAGCGCCACGCAGTCGACCATGCGACTCGCGATGAGTTCACTCAGAACTTGCCCCGGTCCCACGGAAGGCAATTGATCACGGTCACCGACCAAGATCAGTCGCGCCGAATCGGGCAGCGCTTCGAGCAGCGAGCGAAACAGCACCGCATCGATCATTGATGCCTCATCGACGATCGCGACATCCACCGGCAACGGACTCTCCCCGTTGCGCAGAAAGCCCCGCGTCTTCGGGCTGTATTCCAGCAGCCGATGGAGTGTGCGCGCTTCGCGCTGACAAGTCTCGGCGAGTCGCTTCGCCGCCCGCCCAGTCGGCGCCGCGAGCACAACCCGCGCCTTTGCTCGGTCGAGCAGATGCAAGATCGCTTTGACGATCGTCGTCTTGCCGGTGCCGGGTCCGCCGGTGATCACGAGCACTTTTGCGCTCAGCGCGAGCTCGACCGCGCGGCGCTGTTGGACGGCGAGCGAAAACCGCGTCTCCGTCTCGAACGACCGCAGCGCCTCACCGGCCGCAGCGGCCGCGATGCGCGCGGGCGCGTCGAGTATTCGGCGCAGCCGCACCGCCGCCCGCGACTCCGCTTGCCAAAGTTCCGCGAGGTAGACAATGCGTTCGCCCGGCGCGCCGTCCGCCGTGAGCGTGCGCACGACGACGCGTTCTTCCGCACACAAACTATCTAGTCCCACGCGCACTTGCTCGGTCGCGACGTC
Source organism: Planctomycetota bacterium (assembly GCA_046154185.1). Taxonomy (GTDB): domain Bacteria; phylum Planctomycetota; class UBA8108; order UBA1146; family JAJFFE01; genus JBJXGE01. Next base: position 41,874 of record JBJXGE010000027.1, on the reverse strand, counting down.
GAGCAAGCGGCCGGCTTCTTCCAACAGCTTAGCCGCGGGGACATAGAGGTGACCGTCCTCGGCCGCTTCCTCCAGATAGAAAATGATGCCGGCCACAATGCGCCGCGGCGCGTCGCGCGCGATGCCGCACGCGAGCGCCACGCGATCGGCGCTGCGGAATCCGATGCCGTGGATATCGAGCGCAAGTTGATAAGGGTTCGTGCGCACAACCTCCGCCGCGCGCGCGCCATAGGCCTTGAAAATGCGCGCCGCGAAGGCGCTCGAAATAGCGTGCGTCTGCAAGAACACCATGATTTCGGCAATCGCACGATGTTCTTGCCAGGCGGCGAGTATTCGTTCGCGGCGTTTCGGTCCAATTCCATCGACTTCGCTCAACCGCGCCGGCTGGTGATCGATGACGTGCAATGTCTCAAGACCAAAACGCGCGACGAGGCGCTTCGCAATCACCGGCCCAAGTCCCGGCACAAGCCCCGAGCCCAAGTAGTTTTCAATGCCGGTCAGCGTCGAAGGTCGCAGCGTGACGAAGGATTTCACTTCGAACTGCTCACCGAAGCGGGCATGGTGCGACCATCGACCGCGGACGCGCAGCGTCTCGCCGGGCTGTACGCCAGTCAAGTGGCCGACCGCCGTCACGGCGTCCGCTCGATCCTCGAGTTTGAGTCGCACCACCGTCCACGAATTGTCGTCGTTGCGATAAACGATTCCTTCGAGCACGCCTTCGAGCGCCAACAACTCGGAAGCGGCAGATCGGGATGAACTCGGCATGCGCACTTCCGCTTCGTTGGAGATGGACTAGACTGCGGTCGGAAAATCTAGCTCTTGCGCCGCGCGGAAGAAAGAGCGCACCACGCGCCGGTCGAATTCATGCGCTGCCGACTGCAAAATACGAAACGGATCAACGCGATGTTCCATGCGCCCAAACGCGTTCGCCGCCGCCGTCGCCTCGGTGCGTTCGCGCTCTTGGTTCTTGGCGTTCTGCTCGCCGCCCGCAACACTACTCCCGCGAGTCGCGCGCTGAACGCGGCGTCGGCGGTCGCGAACGAGGACTCGCGGGCGGCCTCGTTCCCCCGCGGCCACCTCGTGATCATCGGGGGCGGCGGTACTCCGCTCGATGTCGTCGAACGCATTTTGACGCTCGCGGGTGGTAGCGCCGCGCAAGTCGTCGTGCTGCCGCAAGCCTCCGAGCGCGCCGAAGCCGGCGCCGAGTCGCTCGCGTTATGGCGCGAACGCGGCGCGTCGCGCGTCTCGATCGTCGATCTTGCCGAGCCCGCGGTCGCCCGTGAGCTGCTCTGCGAAGCGACGTTGATTTGGTTTCCGGGCGGCGATCAGACTCGGCTCATGAAAGCGCTCGAGGACGCCGGGCTCACGACTATCGTGCGCGATCGCTACCGGGATGGCGCGGTCATCGCCGGCACGAGCGCTGGCGCCGCCGTCATGTCACACGTGATGATCACCGGGGATGCCGATCTCGAGAATGTGCATGTCGGCACGACCGCCACGGCGGGCGGCATCGGGCTATGGCCGGAAGCGATCGTCGATCAACATTTCCATCAACGCCGCCGCTTCAACCGTTTGTTGAGCGCGCTCTACGATCACTCCGCGTTGCTGGGCGTGGGCATCGATGAGCGCACGGCGGTGCACGTGCACGGTCGCGAACTCGAGGTCCTCGGCGAGAGCAGCGTTTTGATTCTCGATGCGCGCGGCGCCACCCGCGCCGAATGCGAAGCGCGCACTCCAGCGGCGCTGCGCGATGTACGTCTCCATCTTTTGAAGAGCGGCATGCGCTTCGATTGGGCGGCGCCGGTCGACACGCGACGCTGAATATGGCGGCCGCCGCGCCCGTCGACGCCTATACAGTTCTCTACCAAGACGATGTGCTGGTCGCGGTCGACAAGCCCGCGGGCGTGCTCGTCCATCGATCCGCGGAATCGCGGGAGCGAAACTTCGTGTTGCAGACGCTCGCCCGGCAACTGGGGCGCACGCTCTATCCCGTCCACCGACTCGATCGCGCCACGTCGGGCGTGCTACTCTTTGCCTTGACGAGCGCCGCCGCCGCCCGCTTGCAACTCGCGCTCGCTGATCCCATCACGACCCGCAAGGAATATCTCGCGCTCGTGCGCGGCTCGACGCCCGCACAATTCATCTGCGAGCGGCCTCTGACGCCGATCGATCGTCGCGATCTACCGCCACAACCGGCGCGCACGGAATTCGAAAAGCTCGCCGAGTTCGCGCGCTGCTCACTGATACGCGCGCGCATCACATCAGGACGTCGACATCAGATTCGCCGTCACCTGCAAGGACTCGCGCACCAAGTGATCGGCGACACTTCGTATGGCAAAGGACAAATCAATCGCGCCTTGCGCGCGGAGTTCGGCTTGCCGCGGTTATTTCTGCACGCCGAACGCGTGACCTTCGTGCACCCGGATTCGCACGCGTCGTTCACGATTCACGCGCCGCTCGCGCCCGACTTACGCGCGTTTCTGTTGCGATTGCCCGACGCGCCAACCGAACTCATTGGTCGGCTGTGAACTCGGCGCCGACGAACGATCGGGCCGATCCCGGCCCGCCGCGCGAGGCGCTCGCATGCAGCGCCGAACGTTCTCGGCACTGCATATGTCGTCGCTCGCCCAACGCTTAGCGCGTTGCTGCGCGCGTGTTCGATGTTTCGATGCCGGGCGCGTTTCTCGCTCGAAGACCCGGCAAAGGCTGTACTTGAAGCACTGCCTCGCTATGATACGCGACGTCCTGATCCGCGCATTCAGTTCACCCCTCACGCAATTCGAAGCTGTCTCCGCCAGCTCTGGCTGGCTGGCTTACAGACTTGCGAGTTCCGTTTGTGCTGTGATCGATGTGCCAACGAGCCGGGCTTGAGTCACGTACATTCTGCTCCTGATTCGCGCCGATCGGGGCGCAGCGGGAACAGGGGCTGATTCATCGGAAGGGCTGGTTCACCCGGAACGAGCAGTGTCAGGTTTCGGCGGTCGAGCTCGATAGATTCAGTTTCGCGGCCTTGAACCGCGAACGGACGAAGAGGAGAGAAGCATGAGGAATGCGGGGCGAAAAAGCATCTGCTGGCTGGGCGCACTATTACTGGTGGCCGGGCTCGCAGGTTCTACTCAGGCCGGCATCGGTGGCTGGACTTTTGTCCGCGGCGACTACGATGGCAGCGGCGCGATCAACTTGAACGACGGCATTGGGCTACTCAACTACTTGTTCATCGCTGGCACGCCTGCGCCGCTATGTTTCGATGCGGCCGACGTCAATGACGATGGTGTCCTGAGTCTCGGCGATGCGGTCTACGTGCTGAGTTTTCAGTTCGTGCCGGGCAGTGCGCCCCCGCCGTCCCCCTTTCCTGCCTGCGGCGTCGACCTCACGCCGGACGGATTCGGCTGCGTCGGTCCCCTCACCGGTTGCGGCGTCGCGACGCTGCCACCCGATATGCAAGTCGCCTTTGCAGTTGACGCGCTCGAATTCAATCCCGGGATTCGAATGCATCCGAATCAAGCCGCGATCACCGGCTTGAATTTCCAAGAGCTCAAATTCTTGATGCGCCCAGTGACGCTGCAAGTCGGCGCGGTCGCCGGCACGGTCACGGTGACGCAAACGACCGGCACGAACCTGCAGTTGTTCCAAACCAACGGCACCGCGATTCCATTCCCGGCCGTTTTCTCAGTGGCTTCGCTGCCGACCACGTTCCTCGTCAACGCCACTGCGGTTGGCGAAGGTGTGTTGTCCGCGGTCTTCTCGGGCGGCGGCGTGCCGGAGCAAGTGCGCTTCAACGTCGATCGTTGTTCGGAGCTCGCGGGCGGCGATCTCGCCGGTTACCCGTGGTTCGAATACGTGCGCAGCATCAACGTCAATGACGAAGTGCTCACGGCGATCGACCCAATTCGTTACGCCGAGCGCGCCGGCTTGAATTACCGTGTGTACATCGTCGATCACAAGACTCCGGCGCAGTGGGCGGCGAACAACACGCTGACCGACGTGTCCGGCGGGTTCGAACTCGACACCGTGAACGGCACGTCGATTCAAGACAACGTGGTCGATGCGTGGCTCGCCGGCCTCGACGGCGGCACGTCGCTCGGTAAACCCTACGACGTGGTGTATGACTTCGGCCTCAACGGCACGCTCGATCCGGGTGACCTGGTCGATGGGTTGAACTACACCGAAGCCGGCTTTTACTTGGTGAAGGACCTGACGACCAATGGTCCGCTCGCGACCGCCACGCCGATCACATACTCGGGTGGCACGTTCCTCGGGCAGAAGACGTACTTCCCGTCGAGCATCGCCTCGCTCGGCCAACTGCCGCTCGTCGTGATCAGTCACGGCAACGGCCACAACTACGTTTGGTACGACTACCTCGGCAACCACTTGGCCTCGTATGGCTACATCGTGATGTCGCACCAGAACAACACGGGGCCGGGCATCGAGACGGCGTCGACGACGACCCTCACCAACACCGACTACATACTCGCCAACCAGGCGACGATCGGTGGCGGCGTGTTGAACGGTCACATCGACGATACGCAAATCACGTGGATCGGCCACAGCCGCGGAGGCGAAGGCGTCGCGCGCGCGTTCGACCGCATTTTCGATGGCGCTTACACGCCAGCGCAGTTCGTCCTCGGTGACATCAAAATCATCAGCAGCATCGCGCCGACGGTCTTCCTTGGCGTCACCGCGGCCAACCCGCATGCGACGAACTACCACTTAATCGCGGGCGCCGCCGACGGCGACGTCAACGGCGGGCCTGATTGCGATATTTGCCAGTTCTTCCGCATTCATCAGGTCGGCACTGGCAACACGATCGCGACCTACTTGCAGGGCGTCGGCCACAACGAATTCAACTGCTGCGGCTTCGCTGACGCGACGGGACCGTCGCTGATCGGGCGACCGGCGGCGCAGAACGTGGCAAAGGGCTACTACATCGCGCTCCTCGAGTACTACATCAGGAACAACATCGCCGCGAAGGATTACTTGGTCCGCAATTTCCAAGGCTTCAAGCCGCAGGGAATCGCCGCCAACGTGATTGTGGCGAACCAGTACAAAGACTCGTCCGCGTCGGGCTTCCCGTACATCGACGACTACCAGACCCAGACGTCGACGGGGACGAGCAGTTCCAGCACGGCGGTGACCTTCGATGTGCTGAACATTTCCGAAGGTGTCATGAACGACAACAACACGTCGTTCACTTGGTCGACGGGCGACCCGATGAACGGGATGACGCAAGCGTCCGACGGCAGTGACACGTCGCGTGGCGTGGTGTTCGACTGGACGACCGGTGCGACGCGCTTCTACGAGGTGGCGGTGACTGCGGCGCAGCAGAATTTCTCGAACTACACGTTCCTGAAGTTACGCGCTGCCCAGGGCACGCGTCACCCGGAGACCGTTGCGGTCGCGGGCACGCTCAACTTCACGGTGACTTTGCGCGATGCGAGCGGCACGACGAGTTCGATCAACTTCGGCAGCTACGGCAACATCACGCGTCCCTACCAACGCACGGGCGTTGGCACCGGCGCGGGGTGGGCGAACGAATTCAACGTGGTGCGTCTCCGCGTGTGCGACTTCGAGAATGATGGCAGCGGAATCGATCTCACGCAGATCGTCGCGGTCCGCCTCGAGTTCGGCACCGGCTTCGGAACTTCGCGCGGTCGCATCGGCATCGACGACATTCGGCTCACCAACGAATAAGCGCCGAACTTAAACTTGAGATAAGGCGCCGCGGCCCATGAGGTCGCGGTGGCCAGCGAAAGGAATCGAATTCATGCAGAAGATTTTGATCGTGACCCTGCTGCTGGCGCTCGCGCCGATCGCGCACGCGCAAAACAGCGCACCGGTTGTCCCGGAAGATCACGGCACTGGCGTGCAGGGGTTGCTCTACGCGCGCAGCTTTTCAGTCGAGACGCCGTTCACGTACTGGTGGACTGCGGAGCAGCCGCAGATTACTACCGGCACGCTCCTCGTCCTCGAAGTCGAATCGTACTACGCGTACCCGCGGCAGGTCGGAATGCCGGTCCTCTACGTGGGCGACAAGCCGGCGATGCTGCTCAATGTCGGCTACACTTCGGGTCGGTTGATTGTGCTCGTGCCTGGCGAGATCGACCTTGCGACGACGCGCATTTGGTTCGGCTCGCAAGAGCTGCCCGAGCGCGTGGACGCAGCGCGCGGCGCGGCTGAACTTGCCGCCGCGGAGCGCCTCGGAGTCGGCGCGATTTTCAACGCGCAGCAAATCGCGGTGGCGGCCGAGACCGGTGGCGAGCCCATTACGACGAGTTCGCTCGAGTACGTGCTCCTCGAAGTCGCCGATCTGATCGATCGCTACTCGATGGATGAAGCCGGCCAAGCCGAGCTGTACCGCATCCTGCCGAACTAAATTCCCGAAGAGGATGCGCTGAGAACTAGAGTCGGGCGCGTGAGCCAAAAGCTCGCGCGCCCCTTTTTTTTTGAGCACGGGCGTCCCGCCCGCTCTGCCGATCGCAGGGCACGGTCAACGGTCAGTCCAACCTGGTTCCGGTTTACCCGCAGTCGCGCAAAGACGAACGCGACTGCGAAGACCGCGAGTCAATTCGCGCGCGCGCGCTCGATCAGCAGTCGAACAGATGGCTGTACCCGCAACGCGCGTCCTGATTGCTCCCAAGCCGCGAGCGCAGCAGCAACCTCCGCATCGATGTCGCGCAGACCGGTGAGGTTCAGCATCTCGATTTCGGCTCGCGCGAGCGACTCAGCGGCCAACAGAGACAGCTTTTCGAGGCCACTGAGATAGCAGAACTTGGCCTTCAAGAAGCGCAGGTCATGCGCGGCCTGCTCGTCAACGGAAGTGACGCCACCCAGCTCGAGCTGCCCGAGCTCCGACGGCCTGGCGCCTAGGGCGCGAAGTCCGGCTCCGTCGATTCTGCGGATTCCGTTCAGGCTCAGGCCCCAGGATTCCGTCAGCGACAGGGCCGCTAGCACTTCGCTCGACGGGTCGACGAGCCCGTCGAGACAGAGCACTCGGTCACCTCCCGACTCGTAACGCGCGAGCGCTCGAGCACTCGCGAGATCGAGTCGTGTCAGACCACAGAGATGCAACGACGAAGCCTGCGTCTCGGCGAGTGCCGCGGCCACCTCCGCGTCGATGATGCGCAGGTCCGGTAAGTAGAGCGTGCCGGTGCGGTCCTGAGCGACCCCGCGCGCTTGTTCCGCCGTGAGCGCCGCGAAGCCGTTGATGACGGTCGCGCCGTCGACAAGACTCCAGCGCGAAGTCGGTCGATGGGGCGCGGGATCGGGTGTCGTCGCGCACCCGGCCGATAGTGCGAAAACCAGCAACAGGTTTCTCATGGCGCTCGTTAGCATAGCGGGTTTTCCGCAACCTGGTTCGGGTTTACCGGTTCGGGTTTACCCTCAGGATTTCTCCTTGCCTTTGCCGCTGTTCTTACCGTGGCCCTTACTCGAGTCGCCGTCTTTGTCGGAGCGTTTGCCGGCGGGCTTGTCGCCCTTCCCATGGCGTTTTCGGTACTCGCGCGCCAGCAGCGTTCGCAAGTCGCCGCCCGCGGCACGCGACTCCATGGCTATTTCGATGCTCACGCCGTAGTACTCGTGCGCCATCCGCACCGCGAGCAAGTTGCGCACTTCCGCGTCGTCGAGCACGAACACGTACTTGGGGTCTTGCCGGTGTTTCTTCCAATGCCCGTAAGCCTTGCCGTACGGTGGACGAGGATCGCACTTGACGGGAACGAACCAGATGTCGCGCGCGAGACCGAATCGAAGACTAATATCGAACCAGCTCAGTCCCTCAAACCGGAGCGCGAGCAACGCGTCGCACGACTTGCCGCAGCGATTGCTGAGAAAGAGTAAGACCGCGAGATCATCGGGATCTGAGACGCGCTGGGAACAGTCGGCGACGTGCCGCGCGTCGCAGTTGAAATAGCGCGCGGTAACCGCCAAGTACACGCTCTGATCGTCACCGATGACTACGCCGGCTCCGAATGACACATCGCCATCGGCGCGAACCGCTGGTACCGCGACGCCCAACAAGACCAGCGCGGTCGTCAGCGCACACACACCCAGGTGTTTGAATTGCATGCAAGAACATCCTCTCGATCTCAAAAAAGAGCAGCGAATCCCTTGCAATAAGTCTGAGTCATTCCCGGCGGACGCGCTAACTCTCGCGCTCTGTGGCCATACATCCCTCGTGGGGCCGCCAGCTTGGAAACTTCTCCCTATTCGATCGGCGTGGCATGCGGTGCTCGGTGGCGCGAGTCGCGTCGAACTCGGCACCCTGAGAGCAGCTCATGGCGCGACGCGGCCAGTACGCCAGTCCCTACGGCGTTCAAGCTGCAGCGTTTCGATAGCTCGGTCCCGCTAAGTGGCTCTAGCCAATCGATCGGCCGGTTCGGAGTTCACGCGTTTCTTGACCGCGGGATGGTCGACCCCTAGTATTGCCACTGCGTTATTACGAGAAAAAGTAAATTGAATGCGGGCTGATGCAGACCACGGCGGACGGCGAGTCCTCTCGAAAAGGAGGTGCGCGCACATGGATACTTGGCGTGTCGAGGCGATGCGGCGGTTCGCGCTTGCGGGGTGCGTTTTGGCAACGGTCTCGCTTGCCGCGCAAACTTGTCCGGAAGAGCCGGCGTTGCTGAATTACTCGGGAACGAGCTGGGCTTCGGTGCTCGGCTTTGTCGCGGGTGATCAGGGAGGCGCGGTGTTTGAAGCGCCCCTGGCGGATTACCCAGTCGAAATCTTGCGGGTGGGCATCGGCTGGGGCCCGGTCGGTTCGTTGCAAATGCGTGAAGTGTCGATCAACATCTACAACGGCGTGCCGCCGAATCCAGGAGCACCGATCGCGGTGTTGTCCGGCACAGTCATTCCCTCCACCGTGCTCAACGAGTTCGATTTTGAGTCACAGCCAGGCGAGGTCGTGATCGCTTCCGGTCCATTTCTCGTAAGCCTGACTTTTCTCCAAGACCCGGACCCGCTGATCGGCCCCTCGCTGATGCGCGACGATGCCGGCTGCATCGGCGGCCAAAACTACGTGAGTCTCGGGGGGCCGTGGCAAGATTTGTGTTCGCTCGGGGCCAACGGCAACTGGGTCATGCACGTGGTGTATCGACCGGTCATCTGCGGCGAATTCAAGCGCGGCGAATGCAACAACGATGGCGGCATCGACATCGCAGATGCGATTTTTACATTGTCGCTGCTCTTCACTGCCGGCACCGGTCCCGCGGCGTGCGCCGACGCGTGCGACGCAAATAACGACGGCACCGTCAACATCGCCGATGCCATTGCGTTGCTGAGCTCGCTATTCGGTGCGCCTTCCGTGCCGCTCCCCGCGCCGTACCCAGACTGCGGTGTCGATCCCGGCACCGATGCGCTCGACTGCGCGGCATACGGAAGTTGCCCGTAACCGTCGTCGTGAACGGTCAATCGTCGCCGGGGGGAATCGGTATTGAAGGCCTCTGGCCTTGAGGTCGTACTCGATGCGCGACGAGTCGTGGCAGGTTGCCGCGTTCGCGGCATCGGTGAGCCGATCGGCAGTCTTTTTCTCCCGGCCCCGCTTTTCACGCCGACTGCTAGTGAGCGAGAACGATAACGACACGCCAAGAGTACCCACCGTGGCGTCTCACAGCCGCTTCCGAATCTCCGCAAGGATCTGATCCGAGCGCGTGCGATCGCCGAAAGTCCCGACGCGAATTTTGATGCGCGTGCGGTCGACATCGATGCGCTCCGCCCGCAGAACGTATTCGGTGTTGTCGGCGCCGCGGCATTCGAGCGTCGCGACGAGTTGGTCTTTCGCGGTCCGCGTGGACGGAAGTTCCAGCGCCTTCGCGGCCGCCTGCATTGCGTCCCAAGACTTATCGAGCGTCGCCTTTTCTTCCGAGACTAGCTCGCCATTCACGTAGGCGATCGCGGCTACGCCGCCCGCGGCAGCGCCGCCGACGAGTAACAAGAAACAGCCGGGTAAGGTCGCGAGAAGCGCCACGCACACGCAAGTCGACAACACAGCCGCGCACAATTGGTTTTTGGGTTTCATGCGCGTCAACATGCCGGCTCGCGGCGCGCGCGTCAATCGATAGAGAACAGCAGCCGAGCCGCGCTCCAAAGCGCAACCCGGCTGCTGTTACCAAACGTCGAAGCCGCTCCGCGACTCGTCAGCGATTACGGACAAGGCGGATAGCTCACGCAATCCAGCAAGTCCGCCGCCCCCGTGTCGAGTCCGCAGGCGCCGAAAGGCGCGGGCGGCACCGGACTGCCCGGCAGGAACAAGTAGCCCAACAAGAAGATGGCGTCGGAGATCGCGAGCGATCCATCGTTGTTGACATCCGCCGCATCGCGACACGCGGGAATCGGGCTCGCTGGCACGAACAGGTAGTTCAAGAGCCCCACGGCGTCGGCGATGTCGACCGAGTTGTTGCCGTTGAAGTCGGCGCGCTTGAACGCATCACCCGGCGGCAGGAAATCGGGAATGAACGCGAGATTCAGCACGAACGGCCCGTTCTCGCTCAGACTGAAGAGCGACGTGAACTTCGCGACGCGGATCAACACCATTTGCCCGGCATTCATGTGTGTTACAACTGCCGCGTCGGCCGCGGTCCCCGCATCGTCCCCGACACAGGCCGACGGATCGTCGCCCGTCGTCCACGTGTTGTTGCACTCGATCTGCGCGAGCAGACCCGAGCACGAACCGGTGAAGAGACTCAACACCGTGTTCATGCCGAAGTCGACTCCGAGGCCGAGATCATGGGTGCCGCAAGTGTTGATGTATGCGTTACCGGCGACCGGCGCGGTATAGCGGTACCACACATCCGGCGAACTCCCCGATGGGAACGTAATGCAGGTCGCGGAGCCATCGTTGGTCGCATCGAAGAGCGATCCCAAGTAGGTCCCGGGGTTGATGGCCACCGCCGTCACACACGTTTCGTTCACCGGCACGAAGTCGGCAATCAAGACAAACGGGGCCGGGTCACTCCCCGAAAAATGGCTGATCCGGACGTAGACGATGTCGCCCACATCGAGGTCGGCGGCCACACGGCTATCCCGATTGTTCCCTTGATCAAAATCGCAAGTCGCAGAGTCGTCGTTGCACGCGAAGGACGCCGCCGCGCACGAAGCGTGGAACGACACAACGGTGTCCATTCCCGTGTCGGCCCCGCGCCAATCGTGCGTCCCGCAAGTCTGCACAATCAGCTCCCCCACGGCTGGCGCCGTGAAGCGGTACCACACATCGGCATTGCCGCTCGTATCGCCGCCACAGGCCGAGTCGCCTTCCGGCGACGCCCCGCTCAACGAATGGTACGTCGTCCCCATCGGCAGCGGCTCGTTTTCCGCGCACTCGTCGGAGATCGATTGGGGACCCGTGAGCCCGAGCCGAAACGCGCCGACCGCGCCGGAGAATCCAGAGACGCGAATCCAATACGTCTCGCCGGCCGTCGTCGTCCACTCAATGCGCGATTGCAAGTCGCCCGAGGCGCCGCAATCGAAAGGAGCGTCGTCATTGCAGAAAATCTGAGTGCCGGCGGTTCCGCAGCCGCCCGTGTAGAGCGTCAACACGGTGTCGTAGGTCGAGTCGCAAGTATCGACCGTCGCGATTTCGCTGATTCGCGGACGGTAGAGGAACCACACATCCGCCGTCGACGAACTGGAGCCGCAGCTCGCCGTGCCGTCGTCCGTCGCCCCCTGTGTCGCTCCGCGATAGTCGCCGGGACCGATCTCGATCGCGTTTCCGCAGAAGTTGTTAACCGGTGGCTCGCAGCTCGGACCCGCCACATTGAGATTGAATTGACCGACGGCGCTCATGAATCCCGCGATGCGAATGAGGTAAATGTCGCCCTCTGTCGCCGTGAAAGTGACGCTAGACGCGAGCCCGATCCCGCCATCGTCATTGCAAGCCACTTCGGTCGATGCCCCGCCACAACCGTTCCGCACGCTCAAGACCGTATCAAGCGCTGAGCCATCCGTGTTGATCGTGCACGATCCGGTTGCGCCGGGTCTATACAGGAACCAAACGCTCAAGTTGGCGGTCGCGCAACTCGGCGAGATGTCACTCGTCGCGTTCGTGGTGTTCCAGCCGTACGAGCCGGGACAAATTTCCCAGGCGTTTTCGCAGAAGTCATTCATCTGCGATGGCGCAAGGCACGACACGGAGTCGCGGTAGGCCTCGATCTCCGGCACGGTCTCCACTTGGTAGTGCCGATTCGACGCCGTGATCGTGGAGTTCATTGTGTAAGCCGGCGAACTGCACGCGCAATGCGTGCCGCCCCAACTGTGGCCGAGTTCATGCGCGGTGAGATCGGTCATGAAGGCGATGTTCAACACATAGTTGGTCGACAATCCGTAGGCGTCCGAGATATCGCAGACTTCCGCGATATCGGCGATGCCGATGACCGAGCCGTCTAGATTTTTGCCCGAGAACATGTGCACGACATCGCGACTGATCGACCCGTGCGATGTGTTCCATTGATTGGCGAGCTGGACCAGCAACACGTCCGGATTCGTGCTGCTGTACGGATCGGGCTCCGACGTGCGCACCAGTATCGTCGTGATCTGATGCGTGAGATTGCAGTCGCGCTCGTAAACGCTGTTGACGATGTTGATCACCATCTCGATGCGCGTCTGCACCGAACTCGTCGTGCCGTAGTAGTCGTAGTACTCGTTGTCCGCATCGCAGGCGATCTGCGCGACGCACACGTCGCTTCCGCACGTCGACCCGCCAAGCGGCACCGAACCGCCGCCCATCGGGCCGGTGGTCGTCGTTGCGGTCGTTCCGCAAACGCCGTCGGCCGGCAAGATATCGTCGCGCCAGTAGACGATGTGCTTCGCAACGTCGGTGTCTTTGTAACGCGTCGCGAGCGGCTCCACCCACAGTGTGCGACCATCCGGAAAGTCGATCATGGCGATGAGTGTGCCCGCATCGAGCGAGCCGGTGACCTTGAGTCCCTTTGGGCTCAACGACTCACCGCGCACCGTGCGGAGCGGCGCCGGTTCTACGCCTCGAAAGGCGCCATTTGGCAGTTGCTCCTCGACGGCGAATTCCGGGTCCCGGACCGAGTGAGGCCACACCACGAGCTCGATCGTTTCTCCGAACGCGACGAACTGGATCGCGAATGAGTCGCTGATGCCATCCGGGAGCGTCAGCGCGACGATCTCGGCGTCGCTCAGCAACATGTCATTTTGTGCGCGCTCTAAGAGCGATTGCGCTTCGACGCGCGGCGCCGTAACGGCAAACAAGATGCACAACCCGCTGAGAATCCACCCACTCGATCGTGCCACTCTTTGTGATGCCACAGTTTCCTCCACTCCTTGATGAATGAGCCCACGCCGCCGAGCTGCTAATGTTTTCACGCAGTGCAAGGCGGCGTTCGGATACATGCGCAAGCCTCGTGCCGATGCGCATTACGGCGTCAAGGAGTCGAAGAAAGGCGATCAGCGTTCGATCTCGTGCCAATATGTTTCAGATTGGAACATGTCGCGTGGCCAACTCGAAACGTCGCTTCGATTCAGCGATCGAACGTGATAACCGTATCTTCCCGCAAATCGACGCGTCGACCGGTCGACCATCCCGAGACGCCAGCGGCCTTCACGGTGAAACGAAACGTGCCCGGCGGCAGACGCCGCAACCGGATCCGATCGCCCGTGACTGGAATCTCCACAGAGTCCTCCCGCCACGAGCTGCCGCGCCACTCATAGGACGGAATCTCGATCGCGAGTCCGTGCCGCGCGCTCGCGAGCGTCTCGGCGCTGAAGATAATCGTCAAATCGTAGGCTTCGTGCAGCACTTCGATTTCGCCGCCGCGGCCCTGCGTCGCGAAATCGATCTCGACCGGCAACCCTTCACCGCGGCTGAAATCGAACAGCTCGAGCGGATCGGTGCGCGGGATCAAACTCGCGAACAATGGCTCGGCCGCCGGCAACAGCGCGGCGAAGCGCCCGTCGCGCACCGACACGACTCGGACCTGCGAGAGATCGCCGGGATCTGCGAAGAAAACAACCCAACCGTCGGTGAGCGGTCGATCCGGCGCCAGCAACGCACGACCGCGCACCGTTTCCCCTGGAATCTCGAACTGCAAATCGACCGCGCGCCCGGCGAGCAGCGTGACTTCAGACGCGAGCAACGAAACTCCCGGCAACGCCGATGTCGGTCCCCACTCGAGGCGATAGCGCCCGGGCTCGACGTCCCGCCAAAGGCTCGGAGTCTGCGGCGCGATACTCGCGAGTAATCGCGCGGGTTCAGCGACAGCACCCAACGGCTCATAGTAAAGTCGAAACTCAAAACCCTCCGGCACGACGCGCGTCTGATAACCCGCGACGATGGAAATCGCGGTCGTGGCACCGAGAACGAGCCGATGTTCGACAAACTCCAACTCGAATGGACTCTCGATCGCCGACGTGTAGCCGTCGAGTTCGGCAATCAGCGCGAATCGTTGCTGGGAATCCGGCGCTCGCACATCGACGAGCAGCAAATCCAAAATGAAACTGCCATCAGCATCGGCGATCGTCGCCGAACGCAGGTCCGAGGTCTTGCGCTCGCGAAACGGATATTTGCCGACCTGCGTCGCTTCGACGAGCGCGACGCGCGCACCCACCGCGGGGCGGCCGTTCGGCAACAAGACGACACCCCGCACGCGTTGCCGCTCTTCGAGAGTGACCGCGCCGATCGTCTGTTCGGCGGCGGCGAGCGCAAGCGAGCGCGTGGCACTCGCCGGGGACGCCGCATCCTCGAACGTAAACACGCGCTCGCCCGGCGGAAATCCGCCGCCACGAAATTGCCCGCCGACGACCGTGAAGCGAAGATCCTCGCCGTGCCGCACGCGCACGCCGGCGTCGGCCGCATCCGTCGCGACGAGCGCATCCGCGTCCCATCGCACGACGATCGCACCAGCATGCGCTCGGCCCGCTGCATCCAAAATGCGCGCGGCCACCTCGACGCCGCGGTAGAGCGTGACGGGAACTTCGAGTCCGCGGCCGGCGGGCAATTCGATCGTCGCTTTGAGAAGTCCCGCACGTTCGATCTCGAGCCGATTCGGCAAGTCGCTGCGCAAAGTCACCACGTAGGATCCGGCGACGCCCGACGCGACTCCTTCGTGACGCTCAACCACCCCATCGTCCGACAGAGCGAAGGCGACCAAGCGCGCGCCATCAAGCGGTCGTCGATCCGGCCCCACGAGTTCAATGACCGCCCGTTGGCGCAACTCGGGGTCGAGCTCGAACACGAGGCGTGGACGCAGCTCTCGCGGATCGATCCGCACGCGCGCCGACCAACTTTCGGTCGCATCCAACCTGCAGTTCAGCGAGTAATCGACGCCGGCCTCGAGATAACGACCCTGCAACTCGAAACCACGCGCCACGAGTTCCGCGACACCGCCGCCCGCTGGCACGCGCGTGATGGAACACGCCTCCGGTGGCGGCACGACTCCGTAGCCCGCCACGCGAAAACTGAAGATCGGCTGACCACTCGGCACGAGTTGAAGCGGACCAAAATCGAAGACGCGCGGAGCAAAACTGCGCGCATTCGTCGCGGGATCGAGCGCATGCAGGCCGCCGACAAATCCGCGCGGCCCGCCCTGCGCGAGTCGACCGTCCGGCGCCAACACATACACGCTCGCCTCTTGCGGCCAACTCAAATAGTGGGCGCTGCCGATTCCGCCATCCGGCGCGAGCGGGTACAGACGTGTCGTTCGTGTGCGCTCGTCGGTGTAGTGTTCGATGACTCGATACCGCGGCGTCTCGTCAGCCGGGATGCCCGTGAGCCGAGTCGCCAAGCGCGTCGGCACGAGACTGGGATCGCGCAGGTCGAGTTCAAGTCCCTCGTCGATCGCCGATGCAGTGCAGAAAAACCGACCGGCAATCACGCCGAAGTGCGAACTCTCGACGGAGTATTCGCACGCGTGACCAAGCTCGAGTCCGGCAACTCGCGCGACTCCGTCGCGCCCGATGTGCCAGCGATGGGGCTGGCCGACGCGGGTCCGCAGGCGCAACACGGCGTCTTCGAGCGCGCTCGGTTCCACGCCCACGAACCGCAGCGTCACCGCCGCGCCCGGCGCAAAGACGACTTGGCCGAGGTCGACTTCGCCGATGACGCCGGCGAAGTTCGGCATCGCCAACTCCAGCGGCAGCGCGTCGCGCACCTGTGTCAGAACGCGCTTTCCCGCGTTCGGCGGTTGCCCTTGCCAAACCGTCTCGCCCGTCCGCGTCCGCGACAACAAAGTCATCGCGCCATCGAGGAACGGCTGTTCGGCGGGATGCGCAAGCGGCGCCGTGTCGTCCTCGCCCGCCGGTTTGAGCACCGCGACCGTGAAGCGCAAGCGCGGCGCGATCTGCCCCGACGCCCAAACGCGCGGCTCGACCGACGGAATCCCAAACTCCGCCGTGTGACGAAAGAGCTGCGGATCGAGCACGGTCGCGACGCAGCGTTTCGGCTCGACGGCCAACGCCGCGCCATCCGACGTGCGCTCCGAAACGCCGATGCCGAAGCGTCCTTCGGCATCCGTTGTGGTGCGAAACCAACGCGCGTCCTCGGCTATCTGCACTTCGAGGAGCGCGCCCACGACCGGTCGTTGACCCTGATCGAGCAAAACATATTCGGCGCGGAGCGGCGGCGCGACTTGCAAGAAGATCGGCGCGAATGGTTCGTCGCGCGAAGCGAAACGCTCGCGTTCCGCGAGGTGCTCGCGATACCACGCGGGCCAACGCGTCGCGTCGCGCGGCGTGTCCCATTCGGGATCGAGCGTGCCGATTGGAACTTGCCAGCCGTCGACGATAGCGAGTTCCCCCGCGTCGTCGGTGTAATAGATCGTCGTCGCATCGCCATCGAGCTGCGGTCTCAGCGCACTGACGACGTCGATCGCAAGCGCGCTCGGCGCCGGGATGCGCGGCTCGCGCACCGACACGGCCAATCCGGCGAGTGGGCGCTGCTCGGAATCGAGAAAACGCGCACTCAACGTGAACGCTCGGCGCATCGACAGCTTCGTGTGAATCCAGCGCCCATCGAGATCGGGCGGTTCCGCGAGCACGCGGACCATTGTCATGAATCCCGCGTGCGAACATTGCAGGTGGGCCTTGAGCCGCGCGTCGTCCGGTGCCAACGGTGGAATCGCGAAGTTGCCGTTCGCGTCGCTGACGAGTTCGCGGCGCGCATCAGCGATCGGCAACGCGGGATAGCCATCGGGGGAATGCGTGAACGTGACGAGGATTCGCGCGCCGACCAGCGGCTCACCGGTTGCGGCATCGAGAACTTGTCCGCTGATGGGCGCCGTCGCGGACGGCGGACTCGCGATGGGATCCGAACCCGGCGCCACCGTCGGCTCGGGGATCGGCGCCCAACCTCGTTGCGTCGCGGCGATCACGGTCGGCGGCAGCAACAGCCGCTGATCGAGCCAGATTCGACCGGCGATGAGACGCGCGCCCACCGGCGAAAACTCGAGCTCCGCGCGCTCCTCAGCACGCAGCCCATCAAATTCGGCTCCGGCCGGGAATTCGATGCGCATGCTGCCGGCGGCGACGCGCGGCAGCGTGAGTTGAGACGCGTCGAACACCGTGTCGGCGGCGACCTCCGCGCGCAGTCCCTGTGGCAGCTCGAGCCGACCCGCGGCGCGTGCGGTCCAACGATTCGCATTGGCCGTAAATGGTCCGCCGTGCGCGCGCCAACCGGCCGGCGCGGCCGACGAAACTCCGCTCGGGGCGGCGCTCCGCCGATTCGCAAGATAGGCCGCGACACCGACCACCACGACCAAGATCACAGTCATCGCCAGCACTCCGCGCAGAGCGGAACCGGATTGGAGTGATCGCGTCATCGCAAGTTCCATTTCAACTGTTGACCACCCGGTCCCAACGCACGGGTTGCGCGAAAATTCAAGCAGTAGGCGGCGACGCCTGACCGTCGAAGCCCGGCAGCGCATCGAGTCGACGCCGGACCGCGTCGAGCCGCTCGCGCGCGACACTCGGCTCGACCCCGAAGCGCGCCATCACAATGGCGACCTTTATATCGTTGCGCGCCGCGGCGAGGCACTCCGCGGCGCGCGCGGCCGTCACTTCGCCGAGTTCGACGACGATGCGTTCGGCGCGCGCCAACAATTTTTGGTTCGTCGGGCGCATCTCCACCATGCGGCCGGCATAGACCCAGCCGCAGCGCACGGCGCAGACGTTGCCGGCGCGCTGGAGCGCGAGGTGCGTCGCGACCGCGGCCTTGAGGCGCGTCGAACCCGCCACGACCTCGCGCCCGGTCGCGAGCACGACGCGCAACAGACCCGAGTCCGCCCCGACCGGCGCGGCGTCGTTAGCGGAAACCAACGCGCGCGGCGCGTTCAACTCGCGCGCGTAGCGCAACGCTTCGAGCACAAACGGCGCGCCGCCCGAGGCGCTGATCGCCACCAAAACATCCGACGAACAGAAACCGATGCGACGCAATTCCAAAAGCGCGTCCTCGGCGCGATCCTCGGCGCCTTCGACGCTGCGCTCGAACGCTTTCGCGCCGCCCGCCAAGATCGCCACCACGCGCGCCGGGCTAACACCAAAAGTCGGCGGCCACTCCGCGGCGTCGAGACAGCCAAGTCGGCCGCTCGTGCCGGCGCCAAGATAGATAATGCGACCGCCGCGTTCGAGCGCGTCCGCCATCGCATCGCCGAGACGCGCAATTGAGGTGCGCGCCGCCCGCAGCGTTGCGACGACCGCGCCATCGCTCGCGGCGAACAAGTCGACCACTTCGTCACTCGTGAGTTTGTGGAGGCGCAGGCTGCGCTCGTCGACCCGTTCGCTCTCCGGCAACGCCGTCGGCGGCGCGCCGGCGCGAGTCGTCTCGTGCTGATTCATCTATCCGCCCACGCCGCGCACATGTCGCCACAGCTCGGCGATCTTCTGGCGTAGTTCGATTGTGAGTTCCGGCAGAGGGAAGTCCTTCATGATCAGCTCGTAGCTGTTGATCGCCTCGATGTATTTTTTCTCTTCTTCCAACTTCGCCGCTTTTTCGCGTCGCGTCGCGACGACTTTGAGCAGGTCTTCGCGCATCCGAACGCGTTCCCCGACGGCGTCAGAATCCGCGGGCAGCTGCAGTCCTTCCGCTTCGAGCAAGACCGTCACGCTTTCGCGATATTTTTCGGTGTTGAGCGCGTAGCGTGATTTCTTCAGCAGCTCGAGCACGCGCCGCTCGAGAGTAACCAGTTGCTCGCTGCGCGCGCGCGCGCTCCGCGCTTCCTTCCGCAACTCGTCGCGCTCGGGAAGTTGCTTTTGCCAACGCTTCAGCACCGTGCCGCGATAATCGCACAAGCACACGACCGGCGCCTCGCTTTCGATCGCGCCGAGGAGGCTCCGCGCAATTTCCGGCAGCGGATGTTCGACGGCGACCGCGATGAACTGCTTGAAACCCTCCGTCGCCCAACCGGTCGAGAAGCTCCGCTTCTCGAGATCCGCCCAGACGAGGTCGGCGCCAGGCGCGGCGCCCGGATAGACGAGTAGGAGCGGCGAACCTTGCTTTTTTGCGAGACCGAGTCCGTGCGCCATGTCATGCCACAGGAGTCCGCCCGCGCCCTTGCGCCCGAGCGGCTTCTCGGGCGGTTGCGCCGGGGGCGGATCCGGCGCTTGCGCTTCGGCAACTTGTTGCGCGTGCGTTAACGGGCCGACGAGCACCCACAGAAACAGACTCAGCGCGAGCGGCGAAAATTGGCGCGAAGGTCGCAAACTCACACCATCCTGTCCGAGTGATCCGCAGCGAGGGCGAGTCCATCCACCAACTGAAAAGGTCGGCCGTGATTATAGATTTGTCTGCGCGCGAATGCGACCTCGCGGCGCGGCGACTCTTTCGCGCCTGGGGGCAAACGCTTAAACTCCGCCGCCATGACGCCGCTCCCTGCCGCCTCCGCGCCGAATTCCTCCGCCACCGCGCATCCTTTTCTCGATAAGGAGCACGCGAAGATCCGCCGATTGTTCGACGGCGTCGCACCGCGCTACGATTTTCTCAATCACCTGCTCTCGTTCCAGCTCGACCGCGCGTGGCGACGACGCGCCGTCGCCGCGCTCGCTCTCGCCCGCGACGGTTGCTACCTCGATGCGTGCTGCGGCACGGGCGATCTCGCGTTCGCGGTGCGCCGGCGCGTACAAGCACTCGGCGGTGGGCGCGTCGTGGCGAGCGATTTTTCTCTCAACATGCTAGAGATCGCGCACGCGAAAAACCGCGCGGATGCGCGCTCGCCGGCGGCGGCGCTCCTCGCCGGCGATACTCTGCGACTGCCGTTCGCCGCGCAAACTTTCGACGGCGTGACGGTGGGTTTCGGAATTCGCAACGTCGAACATTTGGCGGCTGCGCTCACCGAGCTGCGCCGTGTGCTGAAACCGGGCGGCCGGCTCGTGCTGCTCGAGTTCACGCGCGTCACGCAGCCGGTGCTCAAGCAGCTCTTCGATTTTTACTGCCAGCGCGTGTTGCCGCGCATCGGCAATTGGCTCTCCGGCAGCCGCGAGCGCGCGTACAGCTACTTGCAAGAGAGCATCGCGCGTTGGCCCGCGGGCGACGTGCTCGCCGTGGAACTTCGCTCCTGCGGTTTTCGCGACGTGCGCTGGCGCCGACTCCTGCCCGGCAATGTCGCGCTCCATGTCGGCGTTTGTTGACGAAACCGCTTCGCGCTATAGGGACTCGACACGCGATGTTTTGCCAATCGCGGTCAACCGGTGGCTGCACGGCTCTCTCTGCCGTCCTTCCTATCTAAGAATCCGTGACGCACCGAAACCGAGCGTGCTCCTCCATCGCCTTTTGGCTCGTTGAATGGTGCGTGGCGACCGTTGGGCAATGCACCATGCCGGAGTCGCGTACGTCAAATTCTCGAGCGAGACTGGCGGCCGTTCGAATTACTCGAGAATTGATTCGAGCGCAATTCCGTAGCTCGAGGTATGAGTGAAGCGGGAGGCTGAAACTCCGATCGAGGGCTAGAGATGCCGATCGGCGAGAATTCGGGCTGGACGCCCTGACGTGAGAGTGATTGAAGGCCGCTGCTCACCGCAACAATCTATGACGCGCCACCCGATTCTCAGTCCAACGCGCGTGCCGGAATCGACCCATTGCGTATTCGTCAGCGGAGTGCTTGAATCGTTGCGTTTTAACCCGTATGCGGCGCAAAGCGATGACTCTTGAGATTTTCGGCGCCGCAAGTGTTGGCGTAAGGTCTCTCATATGGTCGCACCCGTAGGCGACAGCACGCTCACATTTCCCGAGCTCGCCGGTCCGCAACTCGTGATCGGAAAAACCATCGGCAGTCGCTACGAAGTTCTCGAACGCGTGGCCGGCGGTGGTGGCGGCAACGTCTATCGGGCACTGGATCGGCAGTCTGGCCAGGTGGTCGCAATCAAGGCGCTTGCGGCTCCTCTGTTCAGCGCACGCATCGAACGCGAAATCGGCGCGCTGCGAATCGCGCGAACGCCGGGTGTCGTGTCTTTGCTCGACCAGGGCACGGAAAACGGTGTTCCGTATATCGTCATGGAGTTTGTCGCGGGCACGGCGTTTCCAGGTCGGCTCGCAGTCGGGCTCTGGAACGAGCTGGAGCCGGCGGCGCTGGCCTTGCTCGAGACGCTCGGTCGAGTGCATGCGCTTGGAATTGTTCACCGCGACCTCAAACCCGCGAACGTGCTTGTCACCGACGAGGCGCGTCCGGTCATCCTCGACTTTGGACTTTCCTGGGGACCGGAGCTCGGCGAGCGAATCACGGGCGCGTACGCAGTGGGAACGCTGCATTACTTGGCCCCGGAACAGACCGGCAGCCGGCCTGTTGATGCGCGCACGGATCTCTACGCGCTGGGAGTCATGCTCTACGAGGCGCTCACCGGTAGCTTGCCCTTCACGGGTGAGACGCTGGACGGAGTGATCAAGGCCAAGTTGAGCGCCCGGCCGCGACCTATTCGCGAAGTCGCACCCGAGGTGCCGCGCCACGTTGCCGAGACCATTGAACGGCTCATTACGCCGCGACCCGAGGAGCGACCAGCAAACGCCGCGCAAGTATTCCGGATGCTGCGAGGCGAGCCGGGCCAACGCGATCTTTTCAAACTACCGTGGATCGGTCCGCTCGACGCAATCGAAGCGCTCGAGCGCGCAGCGACTGAGAGTCGATCGCTCGACTTGATCGGACCGCATGGAACGGGACGGACGCGCTGTTTCTTGGAGATCGCTGATCGCGTGCGCGCGAGCGGCCGCGACGTGCTCTGGACGGTTGCAGGCCGCGGCCCTTTTGCGAGTCTCAACACGTTCGTGCGCCGGCACGACCTCCGCGGACTGACCCTAGTGAACGCCAAGGAGCGCGTGCGTGAGGAGCTGATCTGCGCGCTCAAACGGGGGCTCGTCGTGTTGGCGGACGACGCCGAGCAGCTCGATCCCTGGTCGGGCGAGATTTTGGCGGTCGCGCGAGTGGCAGGGACCGTGCTTCGCGCCTACGTTCAGGATACTGGGGTTCCGGCGGTCCACCTTGTCCCCGTGAGCGAAACATCTCTCCGTGCGCTCTTTCGCGGCCCCGATCGTCTGCTTCACCTCCGCGAAGATGCGGCGCACGAGCTCTACTTGCGCACCGGCGGCTTGCCAGGGCGAGTGGCGCTTGAGCTAGAAGCTTGGATTCGGGCCGGCTTGGTGACGCAAAGCGGCGGAAGCTTCGACGTCGATCGCAGCGCCATCGACCGGCTTCGCGCGGGGCTCACTTCTTCGACAGTTGGGCTTCGTCTCGATTTGCCCACGCCCGACCTCAGCACTTTCGACGAGACACTGCTCGCGTGGGTGCAACTCACTCAACCGCATGCCACCATCGATCGCCTCGCCAGAGTCAGCCAAATCGAACGGTGGCAACTCGAGGCCTCGCTCGCGAGCCTCGTTGAACTCGGGGTTGTGCGCCGATGCGCCGATGGCGCGTTCGAACCGTTAGTTTCGGTGAGCGCGCTGCAGACTTGGCCGCACGAAGAGCGCACCAGAGCGCACGCCGCCATCGCCGCGACCCTCGAGCCGGGCGTATCCGCAAGGCTGCTCCACTTGATCGCTGCCGGCGAGCCCGAGGACATCAAGCGTGAAGCGCTCGCGGTCGCGCGCCGAGCGACCCACGAGGGCCGCCTCGGCGAAGCATTCATCGCTCTAAAAGAAGGGCTCATCGCCGTTCGGAATCGCGCGGCTCATGAATGGGAAACGGAGCTTCTCGCGGAAACCGTGCGAGTTGCATTCTCGATCGCGACGAGAGATGCGCTACAGCGAGCTTTGGCCGACCTCTCGAACGCCATCAAACCCGACTTGGGCATCCAACATCTCAGCGCGCTCGTGCGCGCTGGGCTATTAACACTGAGCGGCGACGGCCCAGCGGCACTCGAGATCGCCGAGAGCTTGCCGGAATTCGGCTCCTCGAATCTCGAGCTGTGGCGTGCCGGCGTTCGAATCATGGCGGTCGAGGATTGTTCGCTCGAACAAGCCGAGGCGACTCTGTGCGAGATCGAGCGGCAGTTTCGGGACGACCACGATGAGCAGACCCGCGCGCGATTGGCGTCCTGGCGCGGGCTCTTACTCTACCGTCGTGGCGCTTTCGAAGAAGCCGCGGACCTCCATGAGCTGGCGGCTCGCGCGAAGGCGAATCCGCTCGCGGCCCGCACCGTTTCGCTGTTGAAAGCCGCGTCCGCGGCGGTCGAGGCGTGTCTTCTCGAACGCGCAACATCGTTGGCGGCGGAAGGTCGCGAGCTAGCGAAATCGATTCGCCATCCTCAGCACGAGGTTCGTGCCGAATGGGTGCTTCGTACCGCAGCCTATCGAGGACAACTGGCGAAGACGGTGGATCACGAGCTCGTGGACGCGCTCAGGGGCGGTCCGCTTTTTCATTCGCGGATGGCGGCGTTGATTTTCCTGAATGAGGCTGCGATTGCCTGGCGGGCGGGCGCTCTCGAGCAAGCGATCGAGTACGCCTTGTTGGCGGAGGAAGCGGAACAATCCGCGCTTTCGCCGTGGCTCCAGCAATTGGCGTTCGCGCTCGCCTTCGCCTGTGGCGTACGCCGACCCGGCACCCCGCCCGAAACGCTGTTTGAGAATTCAAAAGCTTGTCCACTCCCGAGGATTCGCGCACAGACTTGGGGGCTACTCGCCCGCGCAGGTGCGGTACCCGCGCCGGATCGGGAGTGGCTGGCAGTCATCGGCCCGCGCGAGCATTTCTACGCGCGGCGCGAAGTGCTGTCGATGGCCGAGTGTCTGGCTACCGAATTTGCACGTTAACAAGGAACTCCGGAAAGGAGCGCCAATGTCTGGAAAGCTCTCACTGCTCGGTGCCGTCTTGTTGCTGGTCGTCGGCCTGCTCTGTCTGACCGAGGGTCAGCCGATTCCCATCCCGACGCAGCCCCCGCAGACGGTTGCGGGTCCGATCGGGCTTCAGCTCGACACCGGCGGCGTCGAGATCTTCAGCGCTGCTGCCGATGGCGGTCGGCTCGGCGTCCTCCCGATCGGCATGGCGTACCGGTTTCGTGACGCCAATAACCCGACCAACGACTGGGAGGTCTGGGTCATCGACAGCCGGCACAGCTACCCGCTGCAGGAGCATCTGCAGATCCGCAGAATTCAAATGAACACGCAGAACACCTGGGCCCAAGCCGCCGGCTCGCTTGCGACGCTCCTGCTCAATTCCGGAGTGACGAGTCTCTCGACGCACGTCATCGCGTTTACGAACCACGACCACCCGGGCACGTCGGTTGGGACATTCGCGCTGTACACGCTTCAGGGCACGACCAAGGGCGACTTCGTCGGTTGCGCAAATATCCGAGACACTGCCGGTCGGCGCCAAGAGACCTGGTGCCTCAGTCCGGGGGTCACGTTTCCGATCGGGATCAATTTCGTAGCGATCTGGACCGCGGGAGCAGGAGACCCGTTCCAAAACATCACGGATCCGGCCAATCTGAAAACCGAAATGCAGACCCATGTCAATCGCCTCCTCTTCTCGAAGTGCTCGGTCGTGGAGATTGTGAATCGCTGACTAAGCCGCGCTCAATTCGCGTGAACTTGGAAGGGAAGGGTCTTCGTTCATGGCTACTAAGTTGGAATTCACGAACGATCAACTCGCCGCGTACCGGGCGGCAAGCGAGGAGTTCTTGAATCGCACTCAGAAGTATGTTGATGCATCTCAGCGAGTTGGGGAATCGGGAGCGCGCCAGCCGCCGCTCGAGTACTCAAGCCAGCTCGAGTACGCGATTCGGCAGATGTCGCTGGTGCACGCCGTCGGGCTCGGGCATCGCGTCGTCGATGGCCTGGAGACTGACGAGGTTTCGATCCGGCTCTATGTGACGCAGCGCCCGCCCGATTCACTGAGGCGACTTGCCGAACGCCGCGGCCGCTTGCCTGAGCACCTGCGAGACTTTGAGCCGCTCCCTTTCGAGTATCACGGGGTTCCTACCTCCGTGATTCAGCGGCCGCTCGCGCGACCGTTGCAAGCGAACGGCTCGGCGCTGAGCGTCGAAGGCTACCTGGTCGACGTCCAACCGTCTCGAATCATCACTCCTGGGACAAGTATCGGACACCAGACAAACTCCGGCGGCACGATCGCTTGTCTTTGCCGGCCATACAATATCGCGCCGCTTACTAGCGGAGTCTACGTTCTCAGCGCCTACCATGTGCTCGGCGATATGAGCTCGAATCCGCTGGATCGTGGGCAGGTCGTTCAACCGGGGAGTGGATTTGGCGGTCCCCAAAACTCAGTCGCTAGTTTTTGCTTGATCAGGGGCACGGAGCTTCCTACCAACGGTGGCGGCGGCCCCATGCTGTGCGACGCCGCGATCGCTGAGGTCAATAACGATGTCGCCTTTGATCCCCGTTTACCGGGGATCGGCAACGTGCGCGGGACTTCGAGGCACGTCCAAAATCAGCCAGTGTCGGCTATCGGCGCGACGACATCAAAGACCTCCGGTTCTGTCTTTCACGAATGGATCAGCATCCTGCTCCCCTTTTGGGGATTCTCGGTCATCCTGAATGATCAATTTTCGATCACGATGACGGCTCAAGGAGGCGACAGTGGCGCGCTCGTCGTGAGTGATATTGACTACACCGCGGTCGGACTCTTAGTCGCTGCCAACGATACGCTCACGTTTGCGACACCGATTGCCACCATCGAGAAAGAGCTAAACATCGCACTGACGTTTTAGCCAAACGCGAAAGGATCCTCGAGACTGCGATCGCGACCCATCGCCGCGATTTCAAGGCGCGCAAACTCTTCGCTGGCAGCAGTGAAGATGGCGGCGAACTCGGCGACGGACGCGACGCTGTAGATTTTGCGAGGCAAAACGTCGCCGGGCTTCAATGCTCGCAATCAATCCCGCCGGCGTCTTGATCGGCGCGGCGAGTTGCAGGCTTCGACGCGGACGGAGACGTTGATCGAATTTGCCCAATGGCCCCGCTTCGATTTTTCCCGTGACACTGTCGGCACGAGCACACTGGCGTAGAATCTGCAATCTCTCGGGAGGCCACTCCGCCACTCCGGATTGAAGTCTAGATGTTAGGTCGCGGCGCGCATGAGTTCAGGATTCGACCGTGTGCACTTGCTCGCGCCGCCCGGCGTTGAGATCGATGCGCGACGCTGCGCGGAAGCGCTGCAGCCATGGTCATCGAAGCACCTCACCAATCTCGCGATCGACGTGCGCACGGGTGGTGGTTGGCTGGTTCGCGAACTCAACGTCGAGCAC
This sequence comes from Planctomycetota bacterium, assembly GCA_046154185.1. Taxonomy (GTDB): domain Bacteria; phylum Planctomycetota; class UBA8108; order UBA1146; family JAJFFE01; genus JBJXGE01. The sequence goes on along the minus strand of JBJXGE010000027.1, from coordinate 15,246 downwards.
TTAGACGCGGTGCGTGCAGCGCTCATCGGAGCCGGAGTCGAGCCGCTCGTGGTGCCGAGCGACGGCGGTCCGATCGGCACGCCCGACGTGCGCCAAGTGCGAACCGTCGAGGGCGAGATAACCCACTTGCAATTGACGACACGCGACGGCGCTGAGGAACTGGCGCTCGACACAGTCGCGTGCGCGCTGCTCCTGGTGGAAGGCGAGGTCATCGATTCGAACCTTCCAACTCTCGTCGAAGCTATAGCGCCGCTCCTCGCGACGGCGCGCGGACCAATTGCGCGACAGCGCGACGCGCTCGGTCCCGCGAAGTTTTCGCTGCAAGCCGCAAGTCTCTGCGTCGTGCTCCGCGAGCCGGTCGACATTCTGGACTTCACACCCGCCACGCGTTTCCTCAACTATCGCGCGCGCGGAGCCGCGAGCGCTCTGGACGCGTGGCTGCATTTCCAGCACGATCTCGTGGCGGCACTCGGCGCGGGCAAGTGCTCGCCGGCGCTCGCGGAGTTTTGGCGCGACGGCAGCATCGAAGGCAACATCTTGAACGATCGTGTCGAGCGCCAAAACCGACTTTCGTGGCTCGCGGAGCTCGTCGCCCGCGATTGGTGGAAGGGCGCGTCTTGAAACGCATTGCCTTGGGAATCACCGGCGCGAGCGGAGCGATCCTCGCGCGCGAACTCACGCGCGCGCTCCTCGCGGCCGGTTGCGAAGTGCATCTGACCGCCTCGCGCGCGGGGCGCATCGTGATCGCGGAAGAACTCGGTCCGCCGGTCGGCGGCGCGCACGGAGTCATTCCGGGTCTCACTCACGAGCGCCTTCGCGAATGGGGCGAGAAAGATTTTTCGGCGCCGTTTGCGAGCGGCAGCGCGCGCTTCGCGGGCATGGCGATCGTCCCCTGCTCGATGTCGACGGTCGGTGCGATCGCGAGCGGAATTTCCGACAACCTGCTGCGGCGCGGCGCCGAAGTGATGCTCAAGGAACGCCGCCCGCTCGTAATTGCGCCGCGCGAGGCGCCGCTCTCGACGATTCACCTGCGCAACTTACTGACCGCCGCGGAGGCCGGTGCGATCGTGATTCCGCCAGTCCTCACTTTCTATCAAAAGCCGGGCGACAGCGTCCTTGACCAAGTGCGGTTCGTGTTGGCGCGCGTCCTCGACCATCTCGGCGTCGCCAACGAATTGGCTCCGCGCTGGGGAGAAACCGCCGCCGGAAACCCGCCCAGTTGAGTCGTCTCGCGCATCGCACGGTCACGTTCTTCGAGATGATCAAGGTCAGCCACACCTTGTTTGCGCTGCCTTTCGCGCTCGGCGCTGCGTTTCTTGCAGCGCGTGGCCTACCGGACTGGAGCGTGCTCGGCAAAATCGTGCTCGCGGTTTTGTGCGCGCGCACGGCGGCGATGGCGTGCAACCGATTTGTTGATCGACGCATCGACGCCGCGAATCCGCGCACGCAGACGCGCGCGTTGCCGCGCGGCGACCTAAGCCCGATGTTTGTCGCCGGCGCGGCGGCGGCGGCGGCGATTGGGTTTCTCGCGACCGCCGCGTGGATCAACCCACTTGCATTCCAATTATCGCCGCTCGCGCTCCTCGTCGTGCTCGGCTATTCGTGGACGAAGCGCTTCACGCTCTGGTGTCACGTCGTCCTCGGAATCGCGCTCGCGATCGCGCCGCTCGGCGCTTGGGTCGCAATCACGGACGCGCTGAACAGCACGACACCTTGGCTCGTCGCGGCGATCGTCCTCACTTGGACCGCGGGCTTCGACATCCTCTATGCGTGCCTCGACGCGGAGTTCGATCGCGCGCACGGGCTGCGCTCGATTCCGGCGCGACTCGGTGTGCAGATCGCGTTGCGGGTCTCGGCGGCGCTCCACTTCATCATGACGCTACTTCTGTACTTGTTGTGGTGGCAGGCGGCGCTCGGCTTTGTGTTCCTCGCCGCCGCGTTCGTCGTGCAACTCCTCCTCGCTTACGAGCACTGGCTCGTGCGACCAAGCGACCTCACACGCGTCAACCGCGCGTTCTTTACCGTCAACGGCATCGTCAGCGTCACGCTCATGGCCGCGATGATGTTGAGCGTCTTGCGCGAATAGAAAGCCGAGTCCGGATGTCAGAACAAGCGGAACTCGGCGAGTTGCGCGCGAACGCGACCCGGCTCACGGCGACGGCACGCCGGTGGGTGGCGCTGCGCTTGTGGGTTTTTCTCATTGCGCTTGCGGCCGGACTCGGGGCGATCGCCACGCCTTGGCTTTTGTGGTCGGTGAGCGCGCCGCTCGTCGCGATTTTTCCAGTATTGATCGTGCTCCATCAACGCACGGATCGGCAGCTCGCGCGCGTGCGACACGAGCTGCTGCTGCATGAAGAAGAGGATGCGCGGCGCGAAGATCGAGCGCCCAGTCGCGCGGCGCCGCGCGCGCAAAACGCGGAGAGCCCGCTCACGCGGGGCGAGAACGTCCACTCCTCCGACGGCGCAACTTACGCGCTCGACGAGGGCGCGATCGATGACTTGATGGTGCTCAGCGGACCGCACTCGCTGTTTGGACTGCTCGATACGTCGTCGAGCTGGTTTGGCGCGCGACGGCTCGCGTACTTATTGAGCCATCCGCTCCTCTCGATCGAATCGATTGCCGAACGTCAGCGTGCCGTCGCAGCATTGGCGCAAGCGGATGCAAAACGGCGCGCGCTGCTCGCGGCGCTTTTGGAACTTCGCACGACGCCGCTCGAGAGCGCGCCCGCGACGCTGCGCCGGCCGGTCGAGTTCGCCGAGCGACGCCTGCTGCAATTCGTTGCCGATGCACTCGGCACTCTTGTTCCGCTGTTCGCGATCTTGCTCGTGGTCACAGGTGTCTGGTGGCCCACCTTCTGGCCGGTCGTGTTGTTCGCGGTAATTCTCGGCGTGTGTTGCAATGTCGTGCTCGTCGGTGCGTGCGCGCGTCAGTCGAATCCGGCGCGCGATCGCATCGCACGACTCGCGCCGGCCGCACGCGTCATTCCGAAACTCGGCGATGCGCTGCGTGCCAACGAGATCCCGGGCGCGGAATGGACGAGTGTCACTAACGCGGTTGCCGCCTGCGAAGGACCAGCGCGCACGCTCGGCCGCCAACTATACTTTTTGGAACTTCACGAATACGGCGCGTTCTTCGAACTCTTGAACTTGCTCACACTCTTCGAGCTGCGCGCGCTGCCGCGTGCCGAACGCGCGATCGTTCAGCATCGCGCGACGATCGAACGCGCTTTGAGCGCGATCGGCGAAGTCGAAGCGCTGCTCTCGCTCAGTTGCGCGCTCGCGGAGCGCCGCGGTTTTCGCTTGCCGGAGGTTTGCGCCGCGCCGACACCGTTCGTCGAAGCGCAAGATGTGCAGCATCCGCTCCTCGCGGCCTCCACGCGAGTCGGGAATCCAATCCAGCTGACGGCGAATCAACGAATCTTGGTGATTACCGGCTCCAACATGGCGGGCAAGTCGACCTATTTGCGCGCGGTCGGCGTCAACGTGTTGCTCGCGTGCTGCGGCGCGGCAGTCTGCGCGGCGCGTTTCAAACTCACGCCGCTTCGCATCGCGACCGACGTCAATCTGCGCGACAGTCTCGACGACGGTAAGAGCTACTTCCAAGTCGAAGTCGAGCGCATCCACGCAATCCTGCGTGCCGCCCGCGACGACAAGTTTCTGCTGGCGATCTTCGACGAACTTTTTCGCGGCACGAACGCGACCGAGCGCTTCGGCATCGCCTGGGCACTCATCGAAGAACTGCGCGAGGCCGGCGCGCTGGTCTTACTCGCGACGCACGACGATCGCCTCGCACGCCGCGTCGAGGACGCGAAGCACACGACAGTTCGCAACGGCCACTTCTCCGAACGCGTCGCGACCGGCGCGCTCGCGTTCGACTACAAACTCGAAGACGGTCGCGCGACGTCGCGAAACGCTATTCGCGTCCTCGAAGCCACCGGTTTCCCGGCGCCGCTCATCGAGCGCGCTCGTGCCGCGGTGAGAGAACTCGACTCCCCCGCCTCGTAACGCTATTCGACCGCACGCGAAGGAAGCGTCGATCATGTGGCAACAATATGTAGGCGAGATTTCCGGCGTGCTCGCCGCCTTGAGCTGGGCGGGAGCGAGTCTCGTATTCAGCCGCGCGCCGATTCGCGCGGCGGCGCTCAATTTTTTCAAGAACTCGCTTTCGACGCTGCTGTTGTTTGGGACGCTCGCCGTCGGTGCAGTCGCGAGTGGCGCGGCGATATTTCATTACGCGCCGCATGCGTGGTGTTGGCTCGCGTTGAGCGCGGTGTCGGGGCTCTTCATCGGCGACTACTGTTATTTCCGCTGCATACAAATACTCGGACCGCGGCGCGCGTTGCTCGTAGCGATGACAGTGCCGCCACTCGGTGCGGTGTCGGGCTGGTTTTTTCTCGGCGAGGCGATGGATCTCTACACGGCGGTCGGCATGATGGTGACTTTGAATGGAATCGCCTGGGTGATTCGCGAACGCACCGTCGTCGACGAGCGACCGGGACTCTACCCGGGATCGGCGCGCCGTGGCCTGGCATTCGGTCTCTCGGCGGCGCTCTGCCAAGCGCTCGGCGCCGCATTCTCGAAACTCGGCATGAACGCGGAGAGTTTTCCCGGTATCGCCATCGACGCGGCGCGGCCCGAACTCGCGGCGCTCGAAGCGAGCTTTCTGCGCATCGGCTGCGCGAGCTTGTGCGGACTTGCGCTCGGTCTCATGACGCGCGAACTCGCGTCGTGGGCCCGCTCGCTGCGCCCCGCGTCCCTCGCGTTTCGCGTCAGCGCCGCCGCACTCGTTGGCACCTATGGCGGAATCTGGTTAAGCCTCACTGCGTTCAAGTACGCGCCGGTCGCGGTCGCCACGACGTGCACATCGCTCGCGCCGGTTTTCGTGCTACCGCTCGTGCGCTATTGCCATGGCACGCGCGTGAGTTGGCGCGCCGTCGCCGGCGCGCTGATCGCGCTCGCCGGCGTGTGGATCGTGTCCGGCGGCGGACGGGCGAACTGATCCCGTCCGCGGCGTGTGCACACCGAGGACTAGTGGGCCGCGGCTCCCTGCATGTAGGTCTTGCCTTTGTAGAAGTAGGCGAGCACGGAAAAAATCGCCGCACCCGCGGTCATGAGACCGGTAAAGACCCAGAAGAACTGTGAGAGTTCCATGATGGTCTCGAGCGGGGCTAGGAACGCGACCAAGACGTTGCCGAAAGTCACGCACAACAGCCAAAACCCCATGATCGTGCTCTTCATCGCACGCGGCGCTTGCGTGTAAGCGAATTCGAGACCCGTCACGCTCACGAGAACTTCGGCGGTCGTCATTATGAGATATTGGACTGTTTGCCACAGAACATGCACTTTCGCGCCGTCCGCAGCGTGCGCCGTTTCGATCTGAGCTTGCAGAATCGCGGCGATCGCAAAGGCCGCGGCGGAGAGAAACAAGCCAACGGTCATCTTCTGGAGCGGCTTGATGGTGATGCCCCGCTTTTCCAGCGGATTGTAAAGGAGGACGTTTAGCCCTGGGATGATGAGCATCACCATCAAAGGATTGAGCGCGCTGATCTGTTCGGCCTTCAGCGTTCGTTCGACCCAAACCGGGTCAAACAAATCCGCTAAGCCGCACAAACACCCGACACCCATAATGCCCCCGAGCACCGACCAAGTCACAAGCTTCGGAACACGGATATTGCTGATCCACAGGAAAAGCCAGACGCCGCCATACAGGGACAGAGCCAACGTCCCCCAGAAGCTGAACACATTGAGTGCGCGCGGCACAGTGAGATCCAGGTTCATCCGTTGCGCTTGCGTGATCCAAGTCGACGCGTGCTGATCGAAAAGCGCCCAGAAAACGCTGATCATCGAGAAAACTGTGCAAATGCGAAAAACAGCCGGCGGCCCCTCGGCAGCTTCGTCACCAAATTTTCTGCGGACCGGGCCGAAGAACGGCTCTCCTGGCTGACGCTCGTGTCGATGTTGAACTGCGTAGAGGAGCATCGCAAGAAACCCAGTGTCCTGCTGCTTGCGCTGGCGAATAACAAACAATGCTGCGCCGAGCGCGACGAGACCGGCGGAGATCGCGAAGATCGGCCAGGCGTGCTCAGCGAGGTACGACACGTATGTGCTCACGTACTGGGAGTAGTACTGCGCATTGCTCAGAGCTTCCTTCGCCGGCGCTTTGTACCCATCGCTGACGACGAAAACGGCCGCGATGATCGCGATGACCGGCGAGAAAAAGAGTGTTGAGATCAGCGTATCGAGCAAGCCGAGCGCCCCGCCGGGTTTCGGTTGAACGCGAACAAATCGATTTCGTCCCATCCAAAACACGATGGCCGCGACGCCCATCACGATCCCCGGTACGCCGAAGGCGACTTCTGGACCGAACTCATCTTTGAGAAACGGAATGAGGAGCGTCGAGAAGAACGAGCCGAAGTTGATGATGAAATAAAAGATCTGAAAGACCTTGGTGACAAGTCCCTTATTCTTCTCCGTAAACTGATCGCCGACGTTTGCCGAAACGCAGGGCTTGATACCACCGGAACCAATGGCGATGAGAACCAACCCGCAGTAGAAGCCGTACTCCGCGTAACCGTAGTTTCCGAGTACCTCGAACCTGCCTGCGATCGCGAGCAATCCGTGCCCCGCACAGTAAACGAGTGAGAGCCAGAAGATCACGGGATACTTGCCGAGCAGTCGATCCGCCATCAAGGCGCCGATCATCGGAAACGCGTAGACGCCGGCCATGAAGAGGTGCGTTACCGCTGTCGCCTTGCTACTCGCCGCCTTTGTTGCGGCCTCCAGCGCTTCGCCCGTCACATTCGGGTCAGCGACTACAACCATCTTGAGATAGAGCGCGGCGAGATAGGTCTTCAGGATCGCGCGCATGCCGTAATAGCTGAATCGCTCGGCGCCCTCGTTGCCGACGATATACGGGATGCCAGGTGGGAACCGCTTCGCCTCGGAATCGCCGGTCGTCGCAGCACTCGCTGTAGTCACGCTCACCTCCCTTAGGGTTGCGTAAGCTAGCCGAACCTGCGGCGCGGGGACAAGCATCGACATCGGCAAATCTGTCACGGCCCGAGCGTTTCGGTAAGATCGCGCCCGCTCGTCGCCGCCTGTGGACGCGCGAGCTTGCAATGCAACTCCCATCCCGAGGCGCGCCGATGACCACACCGACTCCAATCGAACCAGCGCCCGCGGCGGATCTCGCCGCGCTTTGCGAACGATTGGAGGCGCTCGCCGGCGCGTCCGCCCTCGACGCGACGCTGCATTTTTCCACAGTGCCGTTGCGACTCGCCGATTGGCGAACACTGCTCGCGCTCGTCGCCTGTCGCCGCGCACTTCCGCACGGCGCGCCGCTCGTGACCGTGCTGATCGGCCCGACCGGCGCCGGGAAGTCGACGCTCTTCAACGCGCTCATCGGACGGGCCGTTTCCACGCCCGGCGCGATTCGACCGATGACGAGTCGCCCCCTCGCGTACGGGAGCGCGGGCGTCCTCGACTTTCTGCGACACGACTCCTACCTCGCGCGCGCGACACTCGACATCGACTGGCGCCCGGCCGAAACGTCGAATGCCGCGGCGTTCGATGCGCAGGTCATCATCGACACGCCCGACTTCGACAGCATCGAAGCCGACCATCGGCGCCAGGCCGAGTCACTCCTCTGGCGCGCCGATCGCGTGATCGCCGTCTTGACGCCGGAAAAATACGGCGACGCCGCGGTCTGGGAAATTCTCGATCGAATCGTGCCGCTCGAGAGTCTCGCGGCGTGTGTCTTCAATAAGAGCGAAAGCGCGGGCGCGCTCGACGATTGCCGGCGACTCCTCGCCGCGCGTGGACTCGCTGCACCGATCGCAGTGCCGCGTATCGCGTCTCCCGATGATCCGCGCGAGTTTCCGAGCGACGTGCGCGCGGCGCTCGCGCTGCTCCTCGAACCGCGCTCGCCGACGCCGGAACTCCACGAGCGACTCCGGCGCGCCGCGGAACGCTGCGAAGCGCAACTCCGCGCGACCACGATCGCACCGTGGCTGCTCAAACAAATCGCCGCGATCACGCAGTTGCGTACGCAACTCGATGCGCTCCGCGCCGGACTCCACACGCGCGTCGCACACGAACTCGCGCTCGAACTCGATAGCGCGCTGCGACGCGAGCTTGAACAGCGCTTTCTCGCCGAAGTACAGAAGATCGACGTCTTGCGCGAACCGCGCCGCTGGTTGTCGGCGCCGTTTCAGTGGGTGCGGTCTTGGCTCCCGGGCGGCGGCGGAGGGGGCGGCGCGTCCACGTCTCCGGCAAGCACCGCCGAATGGCTCGCGGGTGTCTACGAAGCCCGCTTCCAAGAGTTCAGCTCACGACTCGCCGCCGAGCTCCGCGAACTCGCGCAGCGCGCGCGCGAGGTCGCGACGCCCGCGCTCGCGTGGCATGCAAGCGAAAGTCCGAGCGTCGAGGAGTGCCGGCGGGCGTTACGCGGCGCGTTCGATCGGCTGCAACAACAGATCCGCGCCGAGTCCGATCGCATCGCCGAAGGCCTGCCGGCGAGCAGCAAAGTCGGCTTCTACGGCTCGCAAGTGATTCTGCAAGCGCTCACCTTCGCGGCGTGCTGGAAGACCGGCGGACTCTTGTCGTTTGGCGAAGTCGCGGCGCAGAGTCTCGCGAGCCCGTTCGTCGCGCGTATCGTCGCGCAGTTTGTCTCGACCGGCGAAGCAGCCGCGGTCGAACGCAAACTCGGCGCGGCGTTCGCGGAATACATGGTGGAAGCGGTCGAGCCGCAACTCGCCCAACTCGAAGCGCAACTCGTCTCCGCCGAGCGCGCGTTTCCCGATGCCGCTGATTGGCGCCGCCTGGTCAGCGAGTGGGAATATGGCGAAACGGAGCGTGCGCCCTGATGCTCCCCACCGTCGACGATGTCGCGCAACTCCGAGCGGCACTCAAGCGCTCGATCCCGCGCCCGCTCTGCGAGAACGACGCAACGCGCGCCCTCGAAGTTGCGCTCGAGCGACTCGCGCACGCGCTCCGAGAACTCGATCAAAAGCGCCTGACGCTCGGATTCCTCGGCGGCACCGGCGTCGGCAAGTCGACACTGCTCAACGCGATCGCCGGAGCGCCGATCGCGAAGGCCGGCGATCGCCGACCGACCACCGACCGCGCCGTTTGTTATCGGCATGCCGATTTCCCGCAGCCGACGTGGCTCGATCCCGCGGACGTCGCGACCGGCACCGAGCCGCATCGCGTCGCCACTCTCCACGGCGTGATCTTGCTCGATCTCCCCGACATCGACAGCTTCGAGGCGAAGCATCGCGAACGCGTACATCGCATTGTGCCGCGGCTCGATCTGCTGATCGTGGTCACGTCGGTCGACAAGTACGCGGATCGCACGCTCTACGAGGAACTCGCGCACTTGCGCCAAGCGCCGCGCAATGTCTTGTTCGTGCTCAACGCTATCGATCGATTGCGCACGCCCGACGAACAAGAAAAAGTGGCAGCTGATTTTCGCGCCAAGCTCGCGACCCACAGTCGCTGGAACGAGCCGCGAATTCTGAGCCTCTCCGCGCGTAACGCTTTTGAAAAGACCGCAACCGCGGCGTCCGCTGGACTCGCGCCGCTCCTCGACGTCTTGACGCAACTCGATACTGACAGCGTGCGGCGCAGCGCGCTCGCGGCAAATGCAGAAGCGTATGCCTCGCAGTTCGCGAACAGTTGGGACGAATCGCTGCCGGCCGGACGGGTCGACGCTTGGCTCGCGGAACTCGCGGCGCTGCCTACCGCGCTACCGGATCCGCCGGTCACGCTCTTGAGTTCACTCCGCGATGATCTCGAGGACGCGATCGCGCCGTGGCTCAGCGACCGGGCGCTGCGCGCGTCGGCGTTTCCGCTCGGTTGGATTCACTTCGTGATCCGGCGCTTCTGGCCGGGACGAGTCGCCGGTCGCGTGCCCGACCCGTTCGTCGGCGCCGCCGATCCCGGCGCGCGCTACGCCGAAGAAGTGCTCGAGCGACCGCTTCGACTCGCGACGCACGCGCTCGACAAAATTCTGCGACAGTCGGCCGAGAAGTTTGCTTTCGAGCCGCTCGAGATAGTCGCAGCGAGTTCGTCAACGGCGTCGGCGGCGGCAACTCAGTGGGCCGACGAACTGCGCCGTCGGGCTCCGCGCCTCGCGTGGCGATTTCGCCAACATATCTTGCCGGGCATCGCGCTCGCGCTCACGCTCGGCTGGCTCGTCGCGCCGGCGCACAAACTCGCCGACGAGCGCGGTTGGATGTCGGCGGCGTGGAACACAGTTTGGCAAGCGCTCGAGCGCTTGAGCCCCATGCAATGGAGCGTCGCGCTCCTCACCGCTGCGCTTTACTACTTGCTCCTTTATCCGTATTTCCTCTATCGGATGGAACAACGCGCCGGCGCGGCCGCGCGACGCGGCGCTGAGCTCTTGGCGGCGGATTGGCGCGCGGCCTATCGCGCTCGCTTCGGTGAACCTCTCGAGCGGCGCGTTGCGGGACTCAGGCGGTGGTGGGAAGAACTCGCCGCGCTCCGTGAGAAAATCGAGCCCAGACCATAATCGAAAAAGCTCGGCACGAACGCGCGAGCGCGTTCGTGCCGAGCCAGTTTGTCCGGAATCTCCGAATCGCTATTTGCGCCGCTTGTACTGGATGTCGAGAACTTTCATGAACGTATCCGGACCCATCTCAACCTCGATCGAGTAGGAGCGATGATCGTCGCTGACGAACGTATCTTTGTGACGCATCTGCGTCGGCTTCCCTTCGGGGCCCGGCGCCGACGACATCATCGTCAGGGTCTTCGTTTTCTCGTCGTACGTGCCGATCAAATGCATGGGCATCGGCGTCTGCGTGTCGACCCAACTGCCGACGTACTTCCCGTTGGCTTCGTCGTAGCCGGTCAGCCCGCAACCCTCAAACTCCGCACCCATGACTTGCCCCTTGAACTCCGTCATCAACCACATACCGCCGACGACGAGCTTACTCACGTCGCTGCCTTTTGATTTGACGGGACCAGTGGGTCCATCTTCGGAGATCTCGGCGTCCCACGTCCCGGCGAATTTCTTCAACACCTCATGCGCTTTGCCGGCCTTCAGCATCGGAGGCGCCCCCGGCGGCGCACCCGGAGGCGCACCCGGTGGCGCGTTACCGCCAGTTTGCGCCGCGAGCACTCCAAGGCCGACCACCAACAAACCCACCGCTGTGAACAAGCACACTGCGCGATTTCGCATCGGATCTGCTTCCTTTCGAGTTTCCTTGGCATCGACGAGGGTGTCGATGCGACGGCATATCATGCGAGGCGCGCGGCCAATCGCAAGACAAAGCGGACGATTCGAGCGCTCTCGCCGTCGAGCGGTGACGAAACGGCTTTCATTGCCACGCCGCCGTCGGCACAATGGCGCGAGGCGCCGCGCAGTGGGTTCGGTTGCAAGAGTCGAGCACTGTTGATGCGAGGGCTTTTTTTTCAAGACGGTCTTTGCCGTTATCGCGAAGACTTGCCGACACCGGACGCCGCGGACGAATGTCTCGTGCGCGTGGTCAAGGCCGGCGTCTGCGCTACGGATCTGGCGCTCCTGCGTGGCTACATGGGATTCCGCGGTGTACCCGGCCATGAGTTCGTCGGCGTCGCGCTGACGGGTCCGCTCAAGGGCGCGCGCGTCGTCGGGGAAATCAATGCGAGCTGCGGCCAATGCGATGCCTGCGCATCGCCACACGTCGGGCCGCGGCATTGCCCGCGTCGGACGGTGCTCGGCATCCTCGGCCGTGCGGGCTGCTTTGCGGAACGAATCAGTCTGCCGAGCGCAAACTTGCAACCGGTGCCGACCACAATTTCCGACGACGCGGCTGTGTTTACGGAGCCCGTCGCTGCCGCGCTCGCGATCAAAGAGCAAGTCGCCTACGAGCGCGGCCAGCGCGCGCTGGTCGTCGGCGATGGTCGGCTCGGATTACTCTGCGCCAACGTGCTCGCCCTCGATGGACTTGAAGTCACGCTGGCGGGGCGGCATCCCGCGCACGCCGAACTTCTCGTTCCAGGCGTCACTCACGTGACCGGTCTCGTCGAAGAACATGGCCGCCCCGCCGAACGCGGCTACGATCTCGCTGTCGAAGCGACCGGCAATCCGCAATTGCTCGCGCGCGTGTGCGAGTTCGTGCGGCCGCGCGGCACGGTCGTCATCAAGACGACGAGCGAGAAGCGCGCGGAGCTCGATCTCGCGCCGATCGTCGTGAATGAACTCACGCTGGTCGGCTCCCGGTGTGGCCGGTTCGAGCCGGCGCTCGTGCTTTTGGCCTCCGGTCGACTGCCAGTCGAACGCATGATCGCCGCTCGATATCCGCTCGCCGACGGCGCCGCCGCGCTCGAGCATGCGAGTCGCCCCGGAACTCTCAAAGTGATCATCGAAATTGGACGCGTGTGAGCGCGGCGTGGCGTCGCACCCCGCCGCTCCGGCGAATCGAACGAAGAGCCTTCATGATTGCGACCCAGCGCGGCGGCGGTTACAAGTTGTTGAACCTGACGTCAGAAACCCTTCGCGACCAGGGACCGCCACGGTTCAGGGGAAGAACGGAGAACGAATCGGATGCCTGTCAAACGACGCGAGCTCATCATTCAAATCTTGCTGTTCATCGTGACGCTCGGAATCTATGCGATCTATTGGTTCTATCAGACCGCAACCGAACTCAAGGGCGTCGCCAATGACGAGTCCGCGAGTCCCGGACTGTGGACGTTCTTACTCTTCATCCCGTTCGGCGCGATCTACTCGTACTACAAATACAGTGAAGTCTTCGAAAAAGTGTCGACCGAGAAGATCAACAAGTGGTTGCTGTTCGTGCTCTGGATCGTGTTCTCGCCCGCCGTGTGGTTCATTGTGCAAACTGATTTGAACAAACGCGCGACTTATTGAACGGCGCGTGGGCCCGTGTCCCGTAGCGGCGCGGGCGCAAGCGGCTCCGCTCGTGCGAGCGCAAGCAACGAAGGCCCCCAAACGCATCGATGAACGCTCCCGTGATAAATGAGCGCGGCCAGCGCTGTGACGCCGCCGCGCACGAGCGGCTCGCAACGGACGCCGACGCGACGCACGACGGCCGGCACGCGCGGGTCGAGGGGCGCATTGACGATGCTCACGTCGCTGAATCCTTGCGCCTGCAAAACGTGGCGCAAACCACGCGCGCTGAATGAGAAATTATGGAAGACCGTCGGCGGTCGCCAGTGTTCGCGTGCGCCGAGTCGGCGCCAAGCCCCCTCGACGCGGCGATGAAAATCGAGATTAGCGACGCTGAGTGCGAGCACGCCGCCCGGTCGCAGCGCCGCGCGGCAAGCCGCGAGAAACGCGATGGGATCGTCGACGTGATCGAAGACTTTCCAGGACGTGATGACGTCGCAGCTCGATTTCGGCAGCGCGGCGGCCGCGAGCGGCGCTTCGATGACTTCGAGACCGTGCTGCGCGCGAGCGTAGTCGGCGGCTTGACGAGAAACTTCGACGCCGCGGACGGCCCAACCAGCTTCGCGCGCTAACGCGAGGAACTGTCCGGCGCCGCACCCGACATCGAGCAGCCAGCGCTTCGCATCCGCGCGACGTTCGCCGCGGCGCCAATAGCGCCCCACCACTTGCAGATAACGGCGAAACACCGGGTGCATCTCGGCGCCGCTCCAGAGCTGCGGATCGCCGCTCTCATGGTAGGCGGCCGCGAAAAACTGCGCGGCGACTGCGGCGCTCGGCCGCGGCTGATTGAACCCATTCCCGCAAGCCGCGCACACATGCAGCTGAGTTGGAGTCGGTATCGGCGCCGACGTGACCTCGAACCGCGCCGCGGCCGCCGTCAGCGCCGCGCGACAAAGTGGACAGCAGGTCAACGCCGCCGCCTCGGTGGCGACCTCCGGTGCGACACGTGTCTCGGTTTCTTCGCACGTGCTCATGGTGCATCATCTTCGGGCGCGGTAGCGCCGGCCTTGAGGAGCGCGTCGCTTCGTGCTCTTGACGTCGGCCGCGCATTCTCCATCCTGCCGCCTGGTCGTGGGGCATCGGACGACGCGCGCTCGACGCAACGGCGCCGTCGGTGCGCGAGAAAGGACATCATGAGCTACCTCGGCAAAGAGACTCGTTTCACTTGGCTCGGTCACTCGACATTTCTCATTGAGACGCCGAGCGGCCGGCGCGTCGTCTTGGATCCTTGGCTCGCGGGCAATCCCAAGTGCCCGGATCGTTTCAAAAAAATTGATGCAGTCGACCTCGTGCTGGTGACGCACGGTCACTTCGACCATATCGCGGATGCCGTGCCGCTCGCTCAACGCTGCGGCGCGGCCATCGTCTGCAACTTCGAGATCAGTTGTTGGCTCGCGCAAAAAGGCGTGAAGACGGCGATCGCGATGAATAAGGGCGGCACGGTCGAGGCCTGCGGGCTACAGATCACCATGACGCATGCGTTCCATTCCTCAACGATCGAGGACGACGGCAAGCTGATCCCGGGCGGCGAGCCGGCCGGTTATGTCATCGAAACGGAAAACGAGTTCCGGTTCTACTGCGCGGGCGATACGGATGTCTTTGGCGACATGAAACTCATCGGCGAACTCCACCGACCGCTGCTCGCGATCTTGCCGATCGGCGATCGATTCACGATGGGCCCGCGCGGCGCCGCGAAAGCGGCCGCGCTCCTCGGCGTGCACGATGTGATTCCGTGCCATTGGGGCACGTTCGATCAATTGACGGGGACGCCGCAGCAACTGCGCGCGGCGATCGGCAACTTGCCGATCAATGTGCACGCCCTCGCGCCCGGCGAAGCGCTCGAGTAAAGGTCCGCGCATAGACTCGGCGACGAGCGTCTGCCACGGATAGGCCGGCAGACCGGCGAACGATTCCTTACCTTGACCCGGGGTAGACCGGCAGGGCCGGCGGACCGACCCTGCCGGTCAACCCCGGGCTTTAACCCGACGGGCCTTGCAGGCCCTCGGATCGGAACGGTTCTCTTCGATCACGGCATCGCATCGCGAAGTCCACGCAAATCGAGTGCATTCAATTGGCGACGACTGCGGACGACTCGATTCGCCATCGCCCATCGGTAGTCTGTTCGCGTCGCCATCGATATCGCGCGTGCGACGCATCACCGGCGCGAGGCGAGGATTTTCCTCCGGCCTTGCAGGCCGGGACGGTTCTCTGCCCTGACCCGGGGTAGACCGGCCGGGCCGGCGGACCGACCCTGCCGGTCAACCCCGGGCTATAACCCGACGGGCCTTTCAGGCCCTCAGAGTTTAAAGAAACCATGCGTGATGTCGGCGGCCGTC
>JBJXGE010000024.1:0-13962 GCA_046154185.1 Planctomycetota bacterium | reverse complement strand
GTGCGGGGGATGTTCCGCGCACGAACACGGCCGCTGAGTTTTTTCTAGGTGGCGGAGATTTCCCGCCTATTATTTTTTCTCGTGCGTGACCTATGACTGCTGAAAGGAGGCTGGTCGTGGCAAGAATTGTGTCATTGCTAGTTGTCGTGGCTTGCGCGGCGCTGCACGTTGGCGGCGCGTTCGATGCGGCGCCCGGCGAATGCCGCGCGCAATCGCCGTCGCCACCGGAGACACCGCCAAATCCAGCGCCGCCGAATCCAGCGCCGAAGGACGGCGATCCTCCGAGTCGGCCGGAGCGGAGCCCTGATCAGGAAGCGATCGAAAAACTCTTCAATGCCCGCATGGTGGATTTCGGCGCGGATGGCCAAATCACGCTCATGTACTTTTTCAGCAAAACGCAGGATGCCGTGTTGAAGGACTTCATGCCCGACATCGCGACGACGGAGAAACGCATCCGTTGGTCGCAGGGCTCCGACCAAATGTCGGGGCTCGTCATCGCCGAACAAGGCGTGTTCTTGCACCGCGCGCTTTGGAAGCGAGTCCGCCTCAAGGCCACCATGGTGTCGCGGTCATCGTCGCGCGAGCGCGACTTCCTGGCGGCGGTGTATACGTCGGACAAAGGCAAACTGTGCATCGGCATCAATCTCGGCAAGCAACTCGTGACGCTGAAGAATGGCCGCTTGTCGGGCACTCCCCAACCGGCGAAGTTGTCAGCGACCGCGTTTCAGCAGTCGCTCGATTTCGGTCTGACGTTCAAGGACGGCGTCTTTACTTGTCTCGACAACGATGTGAAATCAGTCGATAGCGCCGCCACACCGGACCTCGTCAAGCGACTTGGCCCGGGCCAAGTCGGACTCATGTGGTCCGGTTCCATCAAGTGTTTCATTACCGGCCTTATCATCGAAGGCGAACTCGATCCCGAGTGGCTGAAGAAGGAACTCGCGGGCAAGGGCGGTTGAAACGCAATACGGCAATCACGGACACGGGGCGAGCAAGCACACGAGTCCGTCCGCGGAACCATCCGTGCCGCAACCGGGAAACGGTGCGATCGGCTGCGGGCTGCCCGGCGAGAAAAGCGCGCTGAGCGCATAAATGGGATCTGCCACATTCAGTTGGCCGTCGTCGTTCATGTCGCACGCATCCGGACAGCCTGGCCCGGGCGTGCCGGGGACGAAGAGCGCACTGAGGAGCGCGACCGGGTCGGCAATGTTGAAGAGCGTGTCGGAGTTGCAATCGCCGCGCCGAAATAAGGGGCCGGCGACGGCGAGCGTCACGGCGCCATCGATCGTCGTTGTGAGATAAGACACCCCGGCTACCAAGAGGACATTTATCACCGGCGGGCTGCCGATCGGCGCCCAAACGAGCGTCGCCTCGGCGCCATCCATGTCGCCGATGAGGCTGGACGGAACAGTGGCGTAAGTCACGACCGCGACTTCCTTCTGCACCTCATATGTGCAGATCACAAAGCCGGAAAAGCTATACACGCAGCCGATGGTGAAGCCGGCCGCTAATTCGGTGCCGGTAAAAAAATCGGGACCAAACGTCTCGAGATACGCACCTTGCTCGACCAAGACCACCGTCAAGAGCGACGTATCGTGAGTCAAAGACATCGACCACCCTTGCACGTTGTGCGGAAAACCCGGGCTCGGGTTCTCTTCGATGTAAACACTCATCTGTCCGCTGCCGACGCCCGTCGATGGCTCGTAATTGATCGTCGCGCTTTCCGGAACAAAGTTGAAACTCAGTTGGGCGAACGCGGGACCAGAGTATTGAGCGGCCGCGAGTAGAATTAAAACCGTGAGACGTTTCATGAGCCTCCTTGGAACTGTTCGGACCGAAGCGAGCCGAGCGTCATAGCGGCGGCGGAATTCGAACGCGAGTGCGATTCTCGCCCGCGCTGTTCCGAAGTAAAGGCTCGCGTCGGCGTGGCGACCGGTGCGCGCGCTCACCGGCGATGCGCTCGACTTCCGAAGCCGCGCTCGTCAGAGTGGTTGCGCACGGCTGCACGCCAGGGCGTGGGCGCGCGCGAATTCGCGAAGAGGAGTCGTTCGCTTGCTCGAAATCTTCGTCGACGCCGATGGCTGCCCGGTGAAGCAGGAGACTTACAAAGTCGCCGAGCGCTATGCGCTGCGCGTGAAACTGGTCGCGAATAGTTGGATGCGCACGCCGCCCTTCGAATGGCTCGAGCTCGTGATCGTGCGCGACTTATTCGATGCCGCGGACGATTGGATCGTCGAGCACGTGACGGCGGATGACATCGTCATTTCGGGCGACATCATCTTGGCGTCGAGGTGCCTGCCGAAAGGCGCGCACGTGCTCAGCCCGCGCGGCGGCACGTTTGACGAGGCCGATATCGGCGCCGCGCTCGCCAACCGCGAGCTTTACTCACATCTGCGCGATCTTGGCACCATCACAAAAGGCCCGGCGCCGTTCGATCAACGCGACCGCTCGCGTTATCTGCAGCGGCTCGATCAAGTGATTCAGAGTATTCGTCGCCAGCAGCAGCGGGATGGGCGTTGAGTCACTCGCCGGCGGTTCACTTCGTGGTCGGCGGGGGCGGGGCCGATTCGTGGAGCCATGAGCGCAAGTGGAGCTTCTGCTCCGCGGTGGCGTCGGGGTGGACTTCGAGCGTCCACAGATCCTTCGGCTTCTCGCCGAACGTCGCGCGCAGCGTCATGAGGCGCGTGCGCCGTGCGACAAGGATCGCCACCGCCGTGCCCGGTGCGTACTGCTTGAGTCGCGCTTCGAAGCCGTCGGGCGTCACACGATAGTCTTCGATCGCGATGATCTCATCCTCGACATTGATGCCGGCGTCGTAACCGGGCGTCGCGCGCTTGACGCTGCTCACGACGAGACGTCCGCCGTCCGTTCGTGTCGTGATGCCGAGCCAGCCGGGCTTCGGCTCATCGTCGCTGGGACTCGCGCCGTTCGCGCTCTCATCCTTCTTCTTCTTGTCGGGATCCTTGAAGCGCAAGCCGAGCCAGTCGAGCGCCTCGCGATAATCGAGCTCTTTCGTCGTCTCGACCGCGTCGCGCAACCAATCGCTCAGGTCGGCGCCGGCGACTTCCGAGCAAACCGCGTAGATATCGCTCTCCGTGTAACCGACCGCGCCTGAGAAACGCTCGTACGCGCGCCGCATCACGTCGTCGAGGCTGCGTTGATCGCTCGTCAGTTGACGAATTTTGGCATCGAGCAAGAAGCCGACGACGGCGCCCTTCGTGTAGTAACTGATGCTGCGGTTGTTCGTGTTTTCGTCGCGACGATAGTAGATGATCCAGCTATCAAAGCTCGACATGCCGAGCGGATGCACGAGCCGGCCCGGCGTCGTCTGTAAATCGTTGATCGTTTTCGAGAGCGCCTTCAAGTATTGCTCGCGCTTCAACAGCCCAGCGCGCATGACCAGCAGGTCGTCGTAATAGCTCGTGAAGCCTTCCGCGACCCACAACAAGCTCGTGTAGCTTTCCCGCTCATAGTCAAACGGGCCGAGTTCGATCGGCCGCAATCGTTTGACGTTCCAAGTGTGGAAGAACTCGTGGCTCGCAAGTCCCAGCCAGCCGTGGTAGTCGTCGGGGTTCCGTTTCCAAGCGCTCGTCATGAGAACAGTCGAGTTCTTGTGCTCGAGTCCACCGCCGGTTTCCGTCAGGAGATTGAGAAAGTAGTACGAGTCGTACGGTACGTCGCGCCACAGTTCGTGCTGCTTTGCGACGATGCGCGCAACATCTTGCGCGGCGCGCGCGCCATCCCACGAACCGCCCGCGCCTTCGTCGACGAGGAAATGGCGTATGCCGCTGACTTCGAACTCATGCACGGTTGGGTTGCCGCACAAGATCGGGCAATCGATCAGCGTATCGAGATCGGGCGCGAGATAGTGATTCGGCGCGCCGCTCGGGTGAGGCGGAAGACCCGTCCACGAGCCGCGCCAGTAGGGGGGCAACTCGAGTCGCACTTCGTGCGCGCGCGGCGCTGCGTCGGCGAGCGTGATAATCGTCGGCGCGCCGTTCAAAAGCGCGAAATTCTCTTCGACCCAGTTCGTGCGCACGGACAGCTCGCGACCATAAACGCGATAGGTCAGTCGGATCGCGCCGTCCGCGGGCACGTTCGCGACGCGCCAACGGTTCTTCGCGACTTTTTCTATGGCGAATTCCGCGCCGCTGAGCGTGTGCGCCCGCAACTCCTCGACGTGCCGGGCGTATTCGCGCACCAAGTAGGACCCCGGCGTCCAGACGGCCATGAAGAACTCGGCGTTTTCGCCCTTGAGTTCGTTGAAGCTCGCGTCGACGTGAAGGTAGTGCGTGTGGGGCTCGGCAATGCGGACGACGTAGCGAAACGGCGCTGCCGCGCGGGCGGACTCTTGCGCGCTGACCTGGCGCGAAGCGAGTGGCATACTCATCAGAAAGACTCCTCCAATGACGGTTCCAATCGCAGCGAGTCCGCTCAGGCGCAATGATCGCCCGCGCCGTCTCACGTCGGCCTGCGGCATTTCCTGTCCTCACTCACCTCAACGCGCCGTCCAAGTGCTGCCGTCTGGCTAATAAGCTTTGGCAAAGATCACTCGTCGCGCACTCGGCCGGCCGCTGTACACGCACGCGCCTTGATCGTCGTTGTAGTCGAAACTGATGCAGCGAATCGTCGCTTTGGTTTCTTCTTTGATCTTCGCTTCCGTCTCCGCGGTGCCATCCCAGTGCGCGTAGAGAAAGCCACTATCGATGCGCTCCTTGAACTCCGCGAAGTTGTCGACGCGATGGATGTTGGCATCGCGGAATTTGCGTGCGCGCTCGAGCAGGCCGCGCTGGCATTCGTCGAGCAGGACCGGCGCCGCCTCGGCAAAGCTGGCGAGCTTGAATTGCTGCTTCTTGCCGTCGAAACGCGTCGCCACGCGCACTTCGCCGAGCGCCAAATCGCGCGGTCCGACCTCGATGCGAAGCGGCACACCCTTGAGTTCCCACTCCGCGAATTTCCAACCGGGCCGGTATTGATCGCGATCGTCGAGCTTGACGCGCACGTTCTGCGCTTTGAGCCCGGCCAGCATTGTTTCGCAGGCCGCGAGCACGGCGCGCCGCTCGTCGTCATTCTTGTAGATCGGCACGATGACCGCGTGATAAGGCGCGAGTTTCGGCGGCAAGATCAACCCGTTGTCATCGCCATGCGCCATTACGACGGCGCCGACGAGACGCGTCGAAACGCCCCAGCTCGTCGCGTACACGTACTCGAGCGTGCCGCCCTGCGATTGAAACTTGACGTCAAACGCTTTCGCGAAGTTTTGCCCGAGGTTGTGACTCGTGCCGGCCTGCAGCGCCTTCTTGTCGCCCATCATGGCTTCGATGCAGTAGGTGTTCACGGCGCCGGCGAAGCGTTCACTCGCGGTCTTCACACCCGTCAACACGGGGATCGCCATGTACTCCTCGGCGAAACGGCGATAGACCTCGAGCATGCGCAGCGTCTCCTCCTGCGCTTCTTCGGCGGTCGCGTGCGCGGTGTGCCCTTCCTGCCACAGAAACTCGGTCGTGCGCAAGAAGAGCCGCGTGCGCATCTCCCAGCGCACCACATTCGCCCATTGATTGATCAGGATCGGCAAATCGCGATAACTCTGGATCCACTTGCGGTACGTGTCCCAGATGATCGTTTCCGAGGTCGGACGGATGACGTACGGTTCCTCGAGCGCTTTCCCGCCGGCATGCGTGACGACGGCCAGCTCCGGCGAGAATCCCTCGACGTGCTGCGCCTCTTTGTGCATGAAGCTCTCCGGGATGAGAAGCGGGAAATACGCGTTGACGTGCCCCGTGTCTTTGAACATCCCATCGAGCGCGCGTTGAATGTTCTCCCAAATCGCATACCCATAGGGCCGGATAATCATGCTGCCTTTGACCGGCGAGTAATCCGCCAGCTCGGCGCGCAATACGGCATCTTGGTACCAACCGGGGAAATCGACCGATTGCTTTGTCAACGCGTCTGCCATGGCTCTCTCTTCGCTGCTTGCTACCGGGGAAAACGAGGAAGTTAGCAGAAGTGGCGGAGCCCGGCAATCACCCTGGCGACTCCGCGCGTGGCGCGGGGGCCGAGTTTCTCGGTGCGCCCGGATCGGGTACGAAATCAGTACCAGAGATGGACTTCGCTTCGCACGTCAATCAAACTGCGCGCACTTGTTGAACCAATTCGAATCGCTCTAGGAGGTGGCATGAAGACGAAGCGTGGGACCCTGGCCGTTGGCGTGGGCGTCGTGATCGCGGCCGGCATCTGCGGCTGGTTTTTGCCGAGCATCGAGGCGGAGCTCGCGGGGCAAATACAAGCGCACGCGCAAGCGCCGGCAGTGTCGCCGAGTCCCGCTGCGCCCAGCGTCTCCGGCGCCGACGCGTGGTTTCCGGCCGACACGCTGCTCTATGTCGAGTTGCGCGGTCAAGCAGAGTGCGAAGCGGAACTCGCCAATACCGCGATGTGGCGACTCGCGAAGGAGGAGCCGCGCGTCGCGGTCTTGACGAAAAAGCTCGAAGAACTGGGAGCGCTACTCAACGACTCCATCGACGGCATCGAGTGGATGAAGAACGTGCAGTCGGTCCTGCGGAATGGACTCGTCGTCGGGGTCCTCGGCTTCGAGTTCGGCGAAGCGGGTCCCATAGTCGAAGCTGTCGCGCTGGCGCCGGTCGGAGCGGAGCGCGCGAGTTTTCTCGCCAACATCGACGAGCTGGTCGTTTCCCTGTTCGCGACTCGCGAAGAGCACGACGCCGCGGTGGTCGCGCTGAACATTGCTGGCAGCGATTTCAAATCACTGACGATTCCGCACGCGGACTTGCCATGGCCGCTCGTTTACGGCTGTGTCGACGATCGCTTCGTGTTGGGACTCGGCATGCAGAGTATCGCGCGGCTCATGGCGCGCAAAATCGATGCGGCGGCTTCGCTCGCGCAAGCTCCGAGCTATCGCAGCGCACTCGCGCGCGTCATTCCGAGCGGCGCCAAACCGCTCAACAAAATTCACGTCAATCTCGCGCGCTTGCGCGCACTGATCTTGGAAATCGCGGCGAAGGAGGGCGAGCCGCTACCCGTGCCGCTTGCCAAAGTGTTCGACGTCACGGGTGTGGCCCGCTTGAATGCACTCACGATGTCGAGCGCGGTCGTCGGCAACGGCATCAAGTACAGCTTGCTCCTCGGCTGCACGCCGAGCGCGGCGGGCCAGGTCGCTTTGACAGTGACGGAAGAGCAGCTTGCAATTGTCCCGAGCGACAGCTTGTTCGTGTGCGCGTCGCGCTGCGATGTCGAAGCGATGTACACGCGGCTCCGCGGAATGGTGGACCAACTTGTCGAGCGCAAACAATCGTTGCAGATTCGGAATCAAATCGGCGGCGTCGAAGGGATGCTCGGCTTTGAGATCGCGCCGTTCTTGAAAGCGTTGGGCACGCACTTCACGCTGCACGAAGAACCAGAGTTGCGCGGTTGGATACCGGGCTTCGTCGCGACACTGAAACCGCAAGACGCTGAACTCGTCGGCCGTGCCATCAAGCGCCTCACGGGTTTCGCCGCGATGGGTCTCGCGCAAGCGGAAGGCAGCGCGGAAATCCGCCACATGATGTGTGGCGACACCAAGGTCGAGTACTTGCAGGTCATCGGCTTGCCGGTGCCGATCGCGCCGGCGTGGGCAAGCGTCGGCGAACAAATGGTCTTCGGGCTGTCACCCGCGGCGATCGAGACTCTTCTGTTGCGGCGTGCGGAAAAAAGCGCGCGCTCGATTCTCGACAACACCGACTTCAAACGCGCGCGCGGTATCTTAGGTGCGGGCTCGGGGAGCTTGAGCTACTTCGATACTTCACGCGTCGTGCGCACGCTTTACCCAAGTGTGATTCCATTTCTGCAAATGGGCTTGTGCATGGCCGGCCGGGCCGATCGCAGCTTTGACGCCTCGCTCGTGCCGCCCATCCGCGTGCTGGAGAAGCATCTCTTCGGCGATATCAGTGGCTGCACTTGGACGGATGATGGCTGCCTCTGGCAGTCGCACGGCGTGATCGGCGTGCCGATCTCGTTCGCTTTCGGAGTAGGGATGGCGGCTGGTCTCGCGGGGCCGGCATTCGTCGCCCGTCGACAGCAAGTCGAGTTTCAGGAGCAGATGGCACAGTTCGAGGCGGAGCAAGCTGCGCATGCGGCGGAGATGACGGAAACGGAGATCGCGCGGACGCCGGAGTTTTCACTGACCGACTTCGACGTGCAGCTCGCCACGCTGGTCGCGGAATACGCCGAAACGCACAATGGCGTCCTACCGGGCGAGAATCCACTGACGGGCGATCCGGCGATCGGTTGGACCTATCGTGGTGGTCAGCGACGCGCAACCGCGCCCGGTCAAGTACTTGCTTATCGCGCCGTCGCTGTGCCGGCCGATCACACACTCGTCCTCTACACGAACCTCGATTGGTACTTGATTCCGAATGAGGAGTTCAAGGCGATGCTCGAGACTCCGCGTTAGCGGCGCCGCGCCGAGCATCCAGCCATGCACCGCAATCTCCGCGATTACTTGAATGTTTTGCGCCGCGAGCGCGAGCTGGTCGAGGTGCGCGCTCCGGTGAGCGCGCGCCTCGAAGTCGCCGAAATCCACCGCCGCGTCATTGCGGCGGGTGGACCGGCGCTCTTGTTCACGAATGTCGAGGGCGCGCGCTTTCCGCTTGCGATGAATCTGTACGGCACGGCGCGGCGCGTGGAGTTGGGATTCGGTCGCCGCGCGCAGCAGTTCTTGACGCGGCTTGTCGGCGCTGTCGAAACACTCGTGCCGCCTACGCTCGATAAATTATGGGGCGCGCGCGACATCGCGAGCACACTCTTTCACGTCGGCATGCGGAAGCGCGCGCGCGGGGCGGTGACCGAGGTCGTCGACACGGCGGCCGACTTGCGCGAGTTACCGATCACGACGAGTTGGCTCGAAGACGGCGGACCGTTCCTCACGTTGCCACTCGTTTACACCGAGCATCCGGGTGACCACCGCCACAATCTCGGCATTTATCGCATGCAGTTGCACGATGCGCGCCGGCTCGGTATGCACTGGCAGATCGGCAAGGGCGGCGGCTTTCACTATCACGAGGCCGAGGCGCTCGGCGCCGCGCTGCCGGTGACCGTGTTTTTGGGCGGACCACCGGCGCTGATCGCCGCCGCGATCGCGCCGTTGCCCGAGCACGTCGGCGAATTGTTACTCGCGTCGCTTCTCATCGGAGCGAAGCTCGATCGCGTCGTGCCCGGACCAGGTCCGCATCCGCTGGTGGCCGAGGCGGAATTCGCGTTGATCGGTGAAGTGCCGGCGCACGAGCGCGCGCCCGAGGGGCCGTTCGGCGATCATTACGGTTATTACTCGCTCCGCCACGACTACCCGGTATTTCACTTGCGCGCGCTCGCGCACCGACGCGATGCGATTTATCCGGCCACGGTGGTCGGCAAGCCGCGCCAGGAGGATTTCTTTCTCGGCGATTACTTGCAGGAATTGTTGTCGCCTTTGTTTCCGCTCGTGATGCCCGGCGTGCGCGCGCTGTGGAGCTACGGTGAAACCGGCTATCACTCGCTGGCGGCCGCGGTGGTACGGGATCGCTACGCGCGCGAGGCCATGGTGTCGGCGTTTCGCATCCTCGGCGAAGGGCAACTCGCACTCACAAAGTTTCTGTTGGTGACCGACAGTCCGCGCGACTTGCGCGACTTCAAGGCGCTGCTCGAGCATATGCTCGCGCGCGCGCGCTTCGAGCGCGACTTGTTCGTCTTCGGTTGTCTATCGATGGACACGCTCGATTACACCGGGCCGCGCGTGAATGAAGGATCGAAGGGTGTGCTGCTCGGACTCGGCGAGCCGTGTCGCGAGCTTCCGCGCGAGTTTCGAGGCGCGCTGCCGCATGGCGTGCAGAACGCCCAAGTGTATTGCGCGGGCTGCTTGGTCATCGAAGGGCCGAGCTTCGCGGCGGAGCCGCGCGCCGCGGAGCGGATCGCGCGCGCGAACGAAGTTGCCGAATGGCCGCTCGTGATTCTGGCCGACGATGCCGTGCGCGCGACCGCGTCGACCGCGCGTTTCTTGTGGACGGTTTTCACGCGCTTTGAACCGGCGGCGGACATTTTCGCGAGTCGCGTCGAGCTCGTGCGCAATCATCCGGCGTTCTCGCCACCGATTGTCATCGACGCGCGTTTGAAACCGAGCTACCCTGCGGAGCTGTTTTGCGATCCCGCAACCGCGGCGACCGTCACGCGGCGTTGGCGAGAGTATTTTCCGGACGGCGGCGTCAACATGGGCGACAGTGATCGAGGACATCTCGGATGACAGACGTGCCGAAATTCGAGCGGATGGTCGAGCGGATCGAGTGGCGCGGCGGCCTCGATGGCCTGTTGGTGCTCGCGTTTCGCAACGCGGAGGGCGGGCTGGACGAACGCGCGCTCGATCGGCCGGGCGACGTCGTGATCGGCGTGCAAGCCGCGAGTTTTGCGAGCGAGGCCGCGCGCGCCGCGGCGGCTGCGTTCGGCGTGTGCGTGGCGACGAAGAACATCGATAAGCCGGTTTTTGTGCGTCAAATTCTCGAGCAGGCGTTGAAGTTTATGCGCGGCGTGGCGCCCGACTCGGTCGCGCTCTATCACGCGCTCGATCGTTTGCGCGCGCTCGTCGAGTCGAGTTCCCAACAAGGAATCGACCTCCGCGCGGAAGTCCTCGCGGAGGTCGAGCGAATCTTGGTCGAGTCCCGCTAAGGGATCGCGGCGCCGTTAGATCTGCACCGCGTCCTCATCCTCTACCATCAAGCGACTTGCTTCGGTTGGGACGTCGACTCCATTACGGATGAAAGTCGACTTCGTCGGACCGGCCGTGAGCGAGAATTTGATTTCGGGCGACGAACCAATCCATGCATTGAGGAAGTGGCTGCGCACTACCGAGTAAAGTTCGGCGCTGTCAGAGCGCATCGCCGTCTCGTGCCAGCGGAAGCACTCTTCCCAAGGACGAAACCACGCACGCGGTCCGACCACGGTGCTGCGGAAGGCCGGCAACACTTCCATGAAGTGCACCGTGATGTTCGCGCCGAATTCGGCTTCCCACCGTTCCTTGGTTTCGAGGGTCGTATGCAGGCGACGCCAATGCTCCTCGGGACTCATGGCCATTTTTGCGAGCGCCATCTCGGCGATCGTGTAACCCGCGGCTTCCGGATGCTGGCGTGAGTTGCGTGGCGGTAGCAGCAGCATGCGGATCTGCACGCCGCGTAGCGCCGGGTGCGGGGCAGTCAGTGGCGCGTGCGCGGGATGCGAGAGCGCGGCGAGTTCTTCGGATCCGTCGCCGCAGAGGATCTCTATGAACTTGTGTTGTTGCGCAGCGGCGAGGAGCTCGCGCCGAAACGGCATCGATTCCTTGCTCGCCCATACGCCGACGTAGCCTTGATCCGTGAGGTGATGAATGGGACGCAGCGCGCTGAGGCCGAGACGCACGAGATAGCTGCCCACGAGCAGCGTGACGCCAAGGAGGAGACCGAAGGCGATTCCCGGCACTACGACGCTCAGGCTGTCACCGGATTCCGTGACGGCGGAAGCCGTCGAGAGCGTCACCATCATGCAGATGATCATGACGACGCCTTGCGCGGCGTACTTCCAGGTCGACCGCTGGAAATTGTTTGCGTCGATGCGCGGCATCGCCAAGAAGTCCTTGCGATGCCGCAATACGACTTGTTGGAGTCGGTGCACGAGTTGTCGCGTGACGCCGAACCGATCGCAGAAGTATGGCAGCGCGGCAGCGGCGAGCGGCGCCAGCACGAATAGTATTGCGCTCAAAAAAGTGCCCACGGTAGTGATCCCCTTCCTCCTAGATCATGACGGCCGTTCGGCGGGAGGCGCCGTTCTCGGTCGCGTGACGTGTTCGCGGAGTTGGACCACTTTTTGTCGGTGGCCCTCGCGAGCGCCGCCACTTTCGAGTCGCGAGTCCTATTGGCAGAAGTTGTACCTGCGAGGGAGCGATGCGCAGCGCGGCGCGCAACTCGCGTGTGGAAGCGGGCTATCGTCGTTCGCGCGAGTTTGCGTTCGAGTGCGGCGAAAGCGGCAAAGCGCGTCGTTTCGGAAATTCGTACCGGCAAGAAGTGACAACGCAACGACACGAAGTGTCTCGCGGTCCGGCGTGAATCGCAAAAGCGTCCGGAGCCGGCCGGTCGTCGACGCGACGACCGATTCAGGTCGCGACGGCAGGGCGCGCCGCCTGCGTTTGCGCGCGCTCGCGTGGTATGGCGCGTGCGTTGGCGCGGCCGGCGTCGCGGCGGAGCGTCGCGAGCAACGTGGAGCCCTGAAGAAGGAGCCGAGACTTATGTTCGTGACGGTCAGGAAAGCGATGTTGCGCGCGGGTGTGTTCGGAGTGTTGCTTGTGTGCGGCATCGGCGGGGCGTCGTCGATCGTCACCGCGCGCGCCGACGAATCGAGTCGCGTCAAACGCCCGCTCGACTTGCCGACGGATGGACGTGGCGACGCGGCTGATGACGAAGATGTCAGTGAGTCGATCTTGTTTTACGGCGCCGAGTTTGAAGGCGACGCGTTTTTTTGGTGCCTCGACAAGTCCGGCAGCATGCTCGAAGACGGCAAGTTCGAAACGCTCAAGGCCGAGTGCCAACAGGCGATTCAGTCTTTGAGCCGCAGCGCCGAGTTCAGCCTCGTCGCGTTCTCGACTAACATGATCGTGTGGTCGCCGACTCCACGCCGGGCTACCGCCGAGGCGAAGAACTCCGCAATCGCGTGGCTCACAAGTCTGCAAGCTGTCGGTTGGACCTGCCTCGCGCCGGCCGGCGTCACGACCGTCGAAATTGCCAATCTCAGCTCGAAACGAAAACGCCAAGTGCTGGTGCTGTCCGACGGCGTGCCCCTCTGCCTCGGCGTCGACACCACCGCCGAATGCCTCGCCGACATCACCGCCGCCAACTACCAACAACTCCCGATCCACACGCTCTATATCGCCTCCGACTTGCAGGGCATCTCCTTCATGCAATCCCTCGCCGCCCTCAACGACGGTTCGTTCACGATTGTGGAGTGAGACTCGCGGCCGGTATCGGCAAGTAACTCCGTCGTCCGCAAGCCATCGATGCGTCGCAGGTATCGGCGGATCGTCTTCGCCCGCGTCACGCCGATGGCCTCCTTCAACCTGAAAGGTTGAATAGAGCAGAGCCCGGGGCAGCCGGCGCTGCGGCTGCCCCGGGGTTGATCACGTACCCAAGCCCCGGCCTGCAAGGCCGGCAGAAACGCAGGTGAGATTCGTGGGTCAGTCGTTGGCGAGGATCTACGTGCACTTGATATTCTCGACCAAAATGCGCGAAGCCATCATCCAAGACGCGATTCGCCCCGACCTTCACAGCTACATGTGCGGGGTCCTCCGCACGCTTGGCTCGGCCGGCATCGAGATCAATTCGGAACCAGACCATGCACAAGCTTTGATTGTGCTCGGAAAGGCGAGCACGTTGGTTCAAACGGTCGGCGAACTAAAGCGTGCATCGTCTGCTTGGTTGAAAACTACGAATGTTCGGTACGCAGGTTTTCATTGGCAGAACGGCTACGCCGCGTTCTCGGTTAGTCAATCAAGCATCGACGCCGTGAGAAAGTACATTAGGAACCAACGAGCGCACCACAGATCGACGAGCTACCAGGACGAATTGCGTCAGCTCTTTCAGCTCCACGAGATTGACTACGATGAACGATACGTCTGGGACTGACGGTGTTTTCCGCCGGCCCTGCAGGCCGGTAACCCGGGGTAGGCCGGCAGACCGGCCAACCCCGGGCTATATCCCGTCGGGCCTTTCAGGCCCTCTCAGATTCGGACGTCGCGAATCCATCTTCCGAATGGAGTCGGTGCGCCTGCCTTCGAAGACGGCCGCCGACATCATGCATGGCTTCTTTAAACTCTGAGGGCCTGCAACGCCGGAGGAGAACCCTCGCCTCGCGCCGGGAAATGCGCCGCAGGCGCGATGTCGACGGCGAGGCCAACGGCCTACTGATGGGCGATGGCAAATC
>JBJXGE010000023.1:0-27757 GCA_046154185.1 Planctomycetota bacterium | reverse complement strand
TCGTCATCCCGCAGACCGGGTTGGTAGATGTTGCGCAACCCGCCGCCAGCGAGCTCCAGTTCGTGGGCGAGAGCACGTGCGCGGTCGCGTTCGCTGCGAGTCGTCTGGAGATTGCGCGACAAGCGCTCGATTTTTCGTTCCAGCAACTGAACGCGATCGCTCTGGGCGTTGCGGGCTTGATCCGCGATGCGTTCGCGCTCGCTATCGAGCAGTTGCGAAAGCAACGTCCGCAGGTCGCTCTCAAGTTCAGGCGTTGCCTGACCCTTCGCGAGGCAGCGATCGAGCAGCCGGCCCATGCGGTCCTCGAGTTGAATGAGTCCGCTTTCGGAGACCGTAAAGCGTTCCGGGGCCACGATGCGTGCTTGCTCGACGGCGAGTTGGGCGCGTGCTTCTTCTAGTTGGCGCGCGAGCGTCGACTTTTCCGCGCTCAAGCCGGCGAGTTGACTCTTCACGAGCTGCTCGGCCTCGAGACGGAGTCGGGCTTTTTCCTCCTCGGTCCACGTGCGCTGCATGCCGTCGACGGTTTGCTCGACGGCGCTGTTGACGAGTTCGGCGATGGTCGTGAGATCGATGACACGCACAGTGTTGTGACGCGCCGCGATGTCGGAGCTACGTATCGACCGCGCGCGTTGGCGCAGGGTCGCGTAGAGGTCGGTCTTGCCGTCGATCTGCACGAGGCCGGAACGCCCGCCCGAATCCGCGGCACTCGCGGCGAAAACACTTCCGGCGACACGGCCTTCGCTCGGCGGCACGGCGGCCGGCGGAATCGGCGTGGAAATCGTCGCGGACGTTGGTCGGAGCAATTGTTCGAGGCGTTGGACCGACTCCGTCGAGGTGTGCAACCAAGCGAGGAATAAACCGGAGCTACCGGAACGGAGCACCTGCGCCGCGAGTTGGCAGCGATCACCGTCGGCGAACTCGATCTCCACGCTGACTCCATCGAGTTCGGCGGGCAAGTTCGCGGCGGAGAGAATTGCGCCGGACGGGCTGATCTTTTGGATGCCGACGCGCTGCGCCTCGCTGCCGGTTCCGGCGCGTAGCCAACAACTCGCCGTCAACTCGCTGCCGTCGTAGACGCGTTCCTGCACTCGATTCCCCTCGTTCTGGCGCGACGCACGAGCGAGTCGCGAAGAGGCCAAATGTAGCGGCAAGCGCCGCGGAACCGAAGCCGATTTTGCGAAATGCGGGTCTTGCTGCCTATCCAGCAAGGATTTGGAGTCGCGTTGCGATGTTGCGCTTGGCGCGGCACGATCGCTGCGAATCGTGCGATGTCGGGATCTCCGACTCTCGCGAGATCGTCGTCGCCGCTTGTGTTTGGATGGGCGGCTCCTATCATGGCGCGGCGGAAACCGGGAGCCTGGGTCCAACCGTCAGTCGAAGAACAAGTGCATGCCGAGTGAGCAACTTCCCGCCAAAGCCGTTCGCGAGAGCGTCGTCGAAATGCGCGAGCTCGTGCTGCCGAATGACACCAACACCCACGGCAACATTCTCGGCGGGAAAGTGCTGCATCTCGTCGACATGGCGGCAGCGATGTGCGCGATTCGGCATTGCCGCAAACCGGTCGTGACGGCTTCCATCGACGAAGTGTCATTCCTGACGCCGATTCCCGAAGGGCATTTCGTCATTCTGAAAGCGTCGGTCAATTACGTCGGCCGCACTTCGATGGAGATCGGCGTGAAGGTGCTTTGCGAGAATCCGATGACAGGAAATATTGCGCACACGTCGAGCGCTTATCTGACCTTTGTCGCGCTCGATGCCGCGAGCAAGCCGGCCGTCGTCCCGCCGCTCACGGTCGAAACCGTCGAGGAGCGGCGCCGCTATGAAAAGGGCGAAGCGCGCATGCAAGCGCGCCGCGCCCGTCGTCATCGCGGCTGACGGATTCTCCGGCGCTCAACGCTCCATTTTCGGGCAAGCGACTTTCTTGCGGCTCGCGAAGAACTGGAAAGTAGCGCGCGTCTGCGATTCGTTGTGGCATGACAAGCACGTCACCTCTTCGATGCGACTCCACTTATGCGCGGCGGGGTCGGCGGCGTGCTCCGGGTTGAGACCGTGACAGTTTTCGCACTGCACATCGAGATACGGTTTAGCGTCCGCCGGCGCGAGAAACGCTTGTCCATATCCCAGCGTGTGACAGCCGATGCAGTCTTGGCGCCATTGATCATTCGTTTTTTCCAACGTGGCGAAGGCGTGCGAGTGCGTCGTGCCTTTCCACCAGTCGTACTGCTCCTGATGGCACGTTTGACAGGTGCTCGCGGTCAAGTATTTCTCTTTGTTCGGCAACGGTGGCAAGAGTTCGGTGTTGACGAATGCCGTGCCTTTGCGAAACGCGTCGACCATCTGCACGATCTCCGGATCCTCGAGCAAGTGGGGCTCCATCGAGTGGCGTTGAAAACGGAAGCTACTGCGACTCGGAGGGAGACTCTCGATCTTGGCGCGGTCGACGAACGGACTGCCCTGCGAGCGAACCCACAGATCGAGCGCGCCGAGCTTGGCGCCCTGCGCATCGGCGCGCAGCATGTGACCTCCGCCGAACGGTTTCAGGAGTTCGTGCGGATCGATCCAGATCTTGCTCGAACCTAATTGAAACATCGGGTCGATGAGGAAATCGATGCCCGGCACTTCATTGAGCATTTTCGTGTTGTACTCGTCGGCGTTTTGCGACAGCACGATGATCAGGTCGTTGCGCGGTCGCAACTCCGCCATTGCGCGTGTCACGGCTTCTTGGGGATCCGTTACGCGCGTGCCGTTCGCCAACATATCGAGGTAGTAGGGTTGCAGGGTCGATTGCGTGACGCCGATAATCCCGACTTTCACGCCGTTGACCTCGAACTCCGTATGCGGCGCGAAGACGAGCTTTCCAGTCGCCGGTTCGATGAGATTCGCGCAGAGAATAGGAAACTTCGCGGCCGCCGCGAGTTCCTTGAGAAAATCGAGCCCCATGCTGAAGTCCTGGTATCCGACGGTGGTCGCGCGATAGCCGAGCCGATTGTAGGACTCCACGAGGAGCTTGGCTATCTCCTTCAGCTGAGGCTTTTGGTGGGCCGGGACTTTGCGGTCATCGCGATTGAAGAACGTATTGCCGCCATCGACCAACAACATATTTGGATGCGCGGTGCGCATCTGCCGAATGAAAGACGCGCGTCGCGTGATGGATCCTTGCCGCACTTTTTTGTGCTTGCAACCGCACACGTCGATGTAGCCGCTGTTGTTGATGCCATAGATCAAGAACAAAGCTTTCGCGTCGGTCGGCATCGGATATTGATCAACACCCGCCGGTAGATCAGGCGTCGGTTCGCCGACATCGTCATCGCCAGTGGCGCCGGCCGGCGCGCCGGTTTTCGGCTTCTCCTTGCCCGGGATCGTCGGATGCTGCGGATCCGGCTCGTAGCGTCCCGCGGCAAATTCGAGGAATCGGATCGGCGTCATCCAGAACAGCACTAACAGGACGGCGATCGCGACGGGCGCACCGAGCCTGCGAAGATCTCGTGGCTTCATGTCAGTTCCTTTTTATGGGTGGACAGGAGACCTGGGGAATCGCTTCAGCTGGGTTGAACGAGGCCTTTGTGACCATCGGGTTATGACAACCCCAGCAGTTTTTCTCTTCGATGAGTTTGCCGTCGGCCTTGCGCCACCGATGCTCGGCGGGCGCTTCGGGATGTTTGGGATTCGTGCCGTGACACGCCTCGCACTGAACGTTCTTGAACTCGCCGACTTTGTGCGCGTCGATAAACGTCTCGCCGTAGCCGACCACGTGGCACGGCATGCAGTCGTAGCGAAACTCGTCGCCGGTCTTTTCCAAGGTCGCATAGGCGCGCCCGTGCGCCGTGCCGAGCCAGAATTGATACTGTTCCTCGTGGCACGCCTTGCAAGTCTCCGCCGTTCGATAGCGATCGGACGGCACGAAGTCGGTCGGCTGCGCGAGACTCACGAAGCGCGTGCTCTTGCGAAACGCTTCCGACATCGCTTCGAAGGTCGGATCGGACCCGATGTACGGCGCGAGTGCGGTCGCTGTCGAACGATAGCGGTTGACGGATGGGGCGGCGGCGATCGGCGTCGGCTCGCCCGACGCCGGTGTATCGGCGGTCTGCGGTTCGGAACTCGGCGGCTCGGCTGATCGCGGCTTCGCGTGCGCGGAGTCGGTGGACTCGATGATTTGCCAGGGCTCGCCGTTCTCGCCGAGCGAGAAGTCGAGCCGCCCGACGTGCGAGCCTTGCCCGCTGAGTTTCAGAACGAGCGCGCCATTGCGTTCGGTGACCTGCACGTCGTCTTTCACCCACAGTGACGTCGAGCCGCTGTACGAATTCGGCTCGAGCAGAACGTCCAATTCCGGGAAGGCATCCGCGACGCGATCGACCTCATCCCGTTCTAGGTGCGCGAGCAACACGAGCATATCGACGTCGTTCTTGAGCCGATCGATCTCGGCGCGCAATGTCACATCGAGCGGCAGCAACTCGCTCTCCGGCGCCACGCGCGCCAAGTATTCGGCGCGCAAACTCGGCATGAGGCCGATCACACCCACGCGCGGCGCGCCGGCGCCACGCTGCACGATGACGGAGGGTTGAAAGTACAGTTGTTTCGACTCCGCATGGACGAGGTTGGCGCAAAGCAGCGGAAACTTGCAGAGTTTCTTGAGCTCCAGCAATGACTCTAAGCCGAGCGCGAGATCGCACTCGGCCACGCAAGCCGCGTCGTAGGGGTAGCGATTGTAGGCTTCGATGATGAGCTTGGCCTTTTCGCGCAGTTGGCCGCGCTGGACTTGATTGGCCTTGTAGTCGCTATCTGCGTAGAGGAAATCGCCGCCCGACACGATGATCGGTTCGATCCCCTCCGTGCGCACGCCACGAAAGTACGTCATGCGCCGAGCTAAACTGCCCAGCTTGACTTTCTTCTTGGGTCAGCCACAGGGCTCGACGTAGCCTTGGTTCGAGATCGTATAGAGGAGCGTGACGCGCTTTGGTTGTGAAATGTTGTCATCACCGGGGACGACGGCGCCGCGCGGGGCGGCCTCGTCGCCCGCGATCAAGAGCGCGCCACCCGTGAGGATCAACAACGACGCGAACAGGAGCAAAGGTTGGGTCATTCGGCGCGACAATCTCTCTGCAACGCGATCTCTTCACAAAACATTCGCTGAGACACCCGCTGAGTCAGGGACAAACGCTTGCGCATGCTAGTCCGTCGTGGAGCGACAACTCGGAATAGCGGTCAAAATTCAGCAGCGTGCTGAGAGCCTGCGACGCCATGCTGAGGTCGCTCGGTGTCAGGTGACGATCCCCATCGAAATCGCCGGCGGCCGCGCACGCTGGCTTGCTCGGAATTCCATCGATGACTCTTCGCAACAACGCGACATCGGCGGCACTGAACTGGCCATCCGCGTCGAGGTCGCCGAGCAGAATGGTGCTCGCGACCTGCTCCGGCGGCGGATCCATCCACGAATCGAACTCGGCGGTCGGCGGCATGCTCGTGTCGGCATCCACGCCGGGCGCGGCAACCGGTGCAGTCGAATGACGGGCCAACGCGCGGTCGCTCGTTCTTTCCGAACTCTTTCCGGGCGTCGTATAGATTGCGGTCAGTCCAAGCGAAATGAGCACCAGGGCCGCGGCGGCCCAACTCGCCTGAATGGTCCAGGATCTGGAGTTCGTCTGCGCAGCTCCACGGGCGAGCGCCGCGCGAAAACCCCGCTGCAGTCGTTCGGTTTGCGCGTGGGTCGGCGCTGAAGGTTCGAGCGCGTCGATGACCTGCGCGACCATTCGCTGTTCAGCCAGCAGTTCTCGCTGACACGCAAGACAGCGCTGCAGGTGCGTTTCGAATGCCACGATTTCGGCGGGCGTCAGTTCGCTATCGATGTAACGCGACAGGCGCTCGCGGAACGGCGCGCAAACGGCGCCGGATTGCGCCGTGACGTCCGCTTCACGGTCTTCGATGCCGCGTTGGTCAAAAAAAACGGTCTCGGGAGCGGCGCTCGGTCGGCGTTTTTTCATCCCTGACTCCTTGCATCATCCCACTCCGTCCAGCTCATTCTCACGGCGCCGGCATCGCATCGCGCAGTGCGCGCTTCGCTTTGCGCAACAGATAGTCGACCTGGTGGAAGGACATTTTCAGCCGTTCGCCGATGACCTCGTACGTCAGTCCCTCCAGGTACTTCCAAGTCAACGCGAGCCGGTACTCCTCTGGCAGGCTGGCCACGATTTGGCGCACCGGCTCGTTGGTCGGTGCTTCGCCTGGCTTCTCTCCGCGCGCGAGCGTGCGCTGATCGCGCGCCGCTCGCACTCGCTCGAGATCACGCGCTTCGTCGAGGGTTCGACCGCGGCGTTGTCGCGTGCGACAGAATCGGTTGGCGCGATTGTGCGCGAGCGCAATCAGCCAGCCGAGAAACGCCTTCGGTTCGCGCAGCGCCGGCAGCGAGCGAAAGGCGTGAAACGCGATCTCCTGGCAAATGTCCTCGGTGTCCTCGCGATCGTTGGTCTTCCGATGCGCGATCTTGTAAAGCAGACCGTGGTACTTCGTGAGCAAACTCTCAAACGCTTGCTCGTCTCCGCGTTGACTCGCGATGACCGCCGCAGTCTCCGCTGCGCTTTCCACCGCACTCTCCGGACGAACGCAGCTCGCAGTGGGCGTCGGCGTCGGCTCGGTTGGCGCGGGTTCCGCTCCGGCTTCCGCTCCGGATTTCTTTCCGGGTTCTTCTGCTGGTTCCACCGCGCCTTTTTTTGCCGGTTCGCGCGGCGCTAACCGTGCGACGGCTTGCGACGACAATTCCGGCGGCGAAGCCCGCTCCGATTCAAGCCCCACGGTCTCGGGCGCGATCTTCAACTGTCGCTTCAAGTATCCACCCTCGGCGCGGCTTCGGAACTCGCGCTGCGTGAACGCGACATTGCATGGCCGACCTGGGCTCGTCGACGGACGTAGAGGACGTACCTTGGATCGCGCGCAAGCCGGGGAGCACTCATGAGCTGCGTACTCCGCGATAGGAGCGAAACGCGGCGACGGTGCGGGCGACACCGTCCGGGGTGATATGCGCGTGCGTGACGAGGCGCAGGCGGCCGACGCGAAGGGCGATGGCGCGGACCTCGTGCTCCTCGAGATGCGCGAGGAGCGCGCCTTGCTTGAGCGCAAGTTCCGGCGCGAGGTCGACCAGCAGAATATTCGTCTCGGGCGGGTCGGGTTTCACTGCGAGGCCGGCGATTGGGCTCAGCCCGACCGCCAATTCGCGCGCCCGCAAGTGATCCTCCGCGAGACTCTCGATTCCGGTCGAAAGCGCCACGCGTCCGCAACTCGCCAGGATCCCGGTTTGCCGCATTCCTCCGCCGAGCACTTTGCGGACGCGCCGCGCTTCCTTGATAAAGTTTGCCGTGCCCGCCAAGAGTGCGCCCGCCGGACAACGCAGGCCTTTCGAGAGACTGACCATCACGCTCTCGCAGTGCGAAGTGAAAGTAGTCGGACCGACGCCGGCAGCCACGCACGCGTTGAAGAGGCGCGCGCCGTCCAAATGGAGATGCAAGGCGCGGACTTGGCAAAGTTCGTGGATGGCGGCGAGTCGGCTCGGTGCGATGACGCGACCGCCTTGAAAATTGTGCGTATTCTCGAGGCACAAGAGACTCGTGCGCGGCGCATGGATGTCGTTAGGCCGGATCGCCGCAAGGATCGCCGGAGGTTCCGGGCAGCCGGCGACCCCGTTCAGCGTTCGAGTCTGCACACCCCAGAGTCGCGCGGCGCCGGCTTGTTCGTTGAGAAACACGTGAGAGTCGTCGAGCGCAAGTATTTCATCGCCGGGTCGCGTGGCGACTGCGATCGCGACGCTATTCGCCATAGTGCCCGTCGGCAAGAAGAGCGCGGCTTCCTTGCCGAGCAGTTGCGCGGCTTGCATTTCCAGCGCATTCGTCGTGATGTCATCCCCGAACACATCATCGCCGAGCGGCGCGTCCGCGATGGCGCTATACATCGCCGGCGATGGCTGCGTAATCGTGTCAGAACGGAAATCCGTGCTGAGCGCGCCGAATGCGGGTTCTGGCATTTGTCGCTTGGCGTCCATTTCGGTGTTTGACGATTTGTGGGACGCGTTCGCCCAAACGGGCGGCATTGTACGCTGGAACCTCGCGCGTACTGAAGACGCGACGCGCGCCACGACCGCCGCGCCGACGGACGCCGCAACTGGCGCTCGTCGGTTTCGCGCGCCAGCGGAAGTTCGGCCGCGAGCACGCGCTGCTACGAAAACGAGCAAGGGCTGAGCTGGGCGGCGCGACTTCGCGGAACAGCCCGCGTCGCGGCAAGACACCGTGGCTCCGTAACTTGAACGCAAATTTCACAACGACGAACGGCTTGGCATCCTTCCTGCAATTCGGGCCGGCGAGCCTAACTGCAACATTCTTCAAGATCACCCGCCGTTTCGCGGCGGGCCTGCCCTACCACTAGGGCGCGACTGCTGGGGAGACATCTCCGGCGATCGCGCCCTCTTGTCTTTGCGAGCGCTCCGCTCACCGATCGCAATTCCAAACTTCGAGTTGTGGCAGCGCGTCCGGGACGATTCCCGTCGCGCGCGCACGCGCGGACAAGACCGCGAGCGCACGACGTCCGACTTCACCCAACTCGCGCGTCCACGCGCTCACGTACAAGTCGACGTGCGCCCAGATCACCGACTCTTCGAGTTCTTGCGCATAGCGCTTCATGGTTTGAAATGTTTCGGCGCGATGGTGCGTCGCATAGTCAAGTGATTCGCGAATCGCGCACGTCACCGCATCCAGCGTCGTCGGTTCGAGCGCGCGGCGGGCGAGGAGACCGCCGAGCGGCAACGGCGATTGCGTCTCGATTTCCCAAAGCGAGCCGAGATCAGCCACACATTCGAGCCCGTACTCGGAGTAGGTGAAACGACCCTCGTGAATGCAAACACCAAAGTCCGCCTCGCCGCGCGCGAGGGTCGGCAAGATCGATGAGAACACGACGTGCTCGGGCTCCGGTTCGTACGCAAAGAACATCTTGAAGAGCAGCGTCGCCGTCGTGCTCGCGCCAGGACACAGAACACGTGGCCAAGGGACCTGCGCGGTATCGTTGCGAGCGCTTCGCGGCGCACCGCGCAACTCCGTGGTGCCGCGGCGCGCGAGCGTGCGTGTGGTCTGAGCAGCGCGCAGTAACAACGGCCCGGCGCCGAAACCGACGGCGGCGCCGACCGGCAAAACGACCATGCGATCGCTGAGGAGGAGCGCGGCGTGAAAGCTCGCTTTGGCGATGTCGAATTCGCCTGCGCTCAGCGCGTCGTTCAGCGCTTGGACGTCGAGTAACACAAATTCGAATTTAAGATCTCGAGCGACGACCTTGCGCTCGATGAGGGCATGAAATGCGAATGTGTCGTTCGGGCACGTCGAGATGCCGACGCGTAACTTTCGCATCAACGGCCGTCCTTGGTCGCCAAGCGCAGCAAGCGCTCGACGTGTTGCGCGACGGCGGTGAGCGCGGCCGTGACTCGCCACTGGGATTTGTCCCGCTCGCCGACGGAGTTCGAGGCCCCGCGCACGATGCAGAGGGGCACACGACCGAGTGCGCACGCGAGCGCGACACCGAAGCCTTCCATGTCTTCGGCGAGCGCGCCGCGAAACCGCGACCGTCGAGCGTCGGCCTCCGTTTCGCTTCGCGCGGGAGCGAGAACCGTTACAAGTTCGATGGTCGCGGTGGGCGCGGCGGGGATTGGCGCCGCCTGAGGGCGCAGCGCAAGGCGATCACGAATCACATCTGCACCGGCCGACTCCCATTGCGGGAAGGAATCCGTACCCGCCAGACCGTCGAAGGCGACCGACGCCAAT
Source organism: Planctomycetota bacterium (assembly GCA_046154185.1). Lineage (GTDB taxonomy): Bacteria > Planctomycetota > UBA8108 > UBA1146 > JAJFFE01 > JBJXGE01. The sequence goes on along the minus strand of JBJXGE010000023.1, from coordinate 17,969 downwards.
TCGCGAACGGCGCCGAGCGGAAACGCTCTGAGATCGTAGCTGCCCGCGACGCCGGCCAGAATCACTAACCGGGGCGTGCACTGACCGACGAGCGTCGCGCAGCGCGCCGCGGCGGCGATGGGGCCGAAGCCACACAGCTCCACCCGCACATCCGCGGCGGCGAACGCGCTCGCTCCGCCCATGCCATCGAGTTCGAGTCGAGTCGGCACGAGCACAAGTGTCGAAACAGGAGTGGCCGCGGGCTTTACCAAGGTCGCCTTCATTTCGATGTTCACGAGCGTCGCGACTTGCAAGTATCTGCATCGCTGTCGCGATTCGCAAGCGGCCGCGCGCGTCTCGCCGGGCCATCGTGCCTTTGCGCATCGATCTCGATAGAATTCGCGCACATGGATCTCGACGGCACGCTGTGCTACTGCTTTCACATCAGCAAGCGCAAGATTGTCAATTACATCACGCGCGAGCGTCCGCCGCGCGCCTCGCAAGTTTCGGCTTGCTTCGGCGCCGGCACGGGCTGCGGATGGTGTATTCCGTTTCTCATCCGACTGCACAAAGAAATCGTCGGGGACGAAGTCGTCGAGGGAATCGACATCACCGACGCCGAGTATGAAGCGATGCGTGCAGCCTACCGAAACGCCATTGCCGCTGGCGAGCGCGAGCCGAATCAACACGATGGAGCACAGCCGACCGGGCCAAAGGATCCCACCGACAATTTTTAAATCAGCAATCCGCTACGGCGTGCAGCCCAGAGCGTCGGGCGTTGAGTCGAAACCCTCGATCGGAAAGGGTTGGGCGGGCGATGGGCCGCCGGCGAACAAGTAGTTGAGCAAATAGATCGCATCGGGGAGATCGAGCGCCCCTGAATCATCGACGTCGGCGGCATCGGCGCACGGCAAGACGCCGCCTTGAAAAAGGGCCGCGAGGATCACGATAGCATCGGTGATGTCGAGCGGGGCACCCGATCGATCGGGGTCGCCGCGCACGAACGTTGTTGCTCCGATCGGCGCGAGCGCGAGGAGCGCATTCACATCGAGTCGGCCATGTCCCATGTAGGGATCCCAGCCCGGCGAATCCTCGGCGAGCGGGCCGACGAGATCGGCCGCACTCGCGATGAGCAGCGCTCGAACCTCGGGCTCGGACAACTGCGGCGCCACGGAAAGTAAGAGCGCAATTCCGCCCGCCACGACCGGACAAGCCGCGGACGTGCCCCAGAAATTGTCGAGCGTATCGCCGCTGCTAGAGCCCGCTGCTCCAGCGATGTCGGTTGACGGACAAAGGACGCCGGGCGCCACGAGATCCAGTTCGGCGCCGTAATTGCTGCCCCAAAAAGTCATCCCGTCGCAGCTCGTCGGACTTTTGCGTTCGTCGCACGGACTCGTCGCGCCGATCGCGATGCAAACCGGAAAGGCGGCCGGATACGCCACGGCATCATCGTTGGAGTTTCCCGCCGCGAACACAACCGGAGCGCCCAAGCCGTTGCGTCCCGCGGATGTCGCGTAGATGAAAGCGTTCTCCTCGGACACTGTCGGCGGTCCGCCACCCCAAGAATTCGACAATACGTCTGCGCCGTTTTCGACGGCCCAAGTGACTCCATCGACCACCCAAGCGGGCTCGGTCCAGTAGCTGCCGTAGCCGATGCGCACCGGCAAGATCTTGACGTTCCACGCGAGCCCGGCGATGCCGATGCCGTTGTCGCCGCTGGCGGCCGCGAGCCCGGCGCAGAGCGTGCCATGCGGATCGAAAGCGGCGGCGTTGCCTGGAATGCCATCGGGCGATGGCGAGTTCGTTGCATCGTAGCCCGCGAGCATGTTTGCGCTCAAATCCGGATGATCGACGTCGACACCTTCATCGAGAATCGCGATTGTGATCGCCGCCGATCCAGTTGTGATTTCCCACGCGGCGAGCGCCGACACATCCGCGCCCACAGTGCCGCCGGCTACTTGCCCGACATTGTCAAACGCCCATTGGAGCCCGAAGAGTGGATCATTCGGCGGTGAAAACGGCTCAAGTTCGAGTATGAAATTCGGATGCGCGTGGGCGACCCCGGGCCACGTGCGCAGATTCTCGCAGCAATCGAAGACCGCGCGAGGTAGTTCGCAGATCTGCAGGAGCAGCGTCGGTTCCAAAGCGGGGAATTCGCGGATCACGCGGAGGCCGTGCGCCGCGGCGAGATCTCCGAATGTTGCGACTCGCGGTGCGCCATCGAGAATCACGAAGACTTCCGGCTTCGGAATGACGCGCACACTCCCATAGCGGAGGACCGGCGCGGTCCAATTTATTTGTGCGAATTCAGCGAGTCGCGATTCGGCTGCACGCTTTGCAACTCGATCGGCAGCGTCCGCCACAGTGGGTCGCCAAGACGCCAGGTAAAGTCCGCGATACTTCGCGGCGTCGAGTCGGAAGTTGGAGAGCCCCGATTCGACGCAGATGGAAACGAGCTGTGCGGTCAATTCCAAGGGCGCTCGACCCTGCGAGTCGAGCAAGTCCGATTGCAACAGGATCGCGAGTTGGTGCGGTTCCTCGTCGAGCGTGATCCACTCCGCGTGGTGCGCGTAACTCCACGCACCGGGCGCTCGCTCGCTTGCTGGACTTGAGTCGAGCGGGGTCGTTTGCGCGATGACGAATTGGGTTGCCAACACAAGCCCAGCCAAAACACAGAAACTCAGCAGACCGTGAGCGCGCACGCGACGGAACGAATTCGCTGTGCTTCCCGGCTGTGATTCATTTCGTCGGAGGAACTGGGTTGTTCGATTCGGACACGGCGTCATGACGTGCTAGACCTTGTTTCAATGGCGGCGTCTCAGAGCTTGTGCGCGATCATAGCCGAAGCAGTACTTCGTGCGCACAACTTCCAGTTCTCGCCGGATCAGTTCTCGTCGCATGATGATGGCGCGCGCTGACGATGGCCGGCGAGCCTGCTCGTCGACTCTCGGCGAGTGCTGATTATAGCTGCCGTTGGCGCCGTCGCCGGGTCGGGAGACGCTCCGGTGTCCGTCCGTTTCGCAACTCGAGTGAATGCCAGAGGATTCAGGCGGAGACTGGGTGGGGCGGACGAGGGAGGGGGGACACGAGAAGTATGGGCAAGCGGTGGGAAGCGAGGCGAGACCTGGATCCTCTGGCGCTGCCACGAACGCAACTCGACGGCCAGAACTCGAGCGACGAACCGTCGAGTCGACGCGCGCCGCGTTCATCGCCGGATCCCAATGTGCTGACGCTACCTAATGAAAAATCCTCGAACCGCACTCGAGTTGGCTACCGCGTTACCCACCGCCACACCGACGACCGTTAGCGGACGTTCGACCCTTTCCGGGCGGTCGGCGCTGAATCTTGATCGAGGCTGCGCTTCAGCTTCGCAATCTCGGGCTCAAGAAACCGACCGGGACAGTCCGTTCCGTCGAGGCCGCCGCTGCGTCGAGCGATCCCGTGCCCGAGTACTTGTTTCGCGCGCACGCGATGCTGCCGGCACAAGTTTCGCACCAACAAATCGAGCGCTCGCAACTGAGAACTACTTGGCCGGCGCAGATTGAAGTTCCCGATGAGCGCAACGCCGATATTGCCGGCGTTCAACTCCGGGCTGCCGGCGTGCGCGCCTTGGTGTCGCACGTCGCGGCCTTCCCACACTTCACCACGAGTGTCGATGAGATAGTGGTAACCGATGTCCGCCCACTGACGGTTCTGTTGCATGTGATGTTGAATGCGACGCAAGTAGTCTTTGACTTCCGCCGCCGTGCTCTGCGCCGGTGGCGGACTTTCACCGGTGTGGTGAATGGTGATGCTGTCGACTTTCCCCATTGGCGTGACGTTGCTGCGCGTTCGGTTAGCCGCCCAGTGTTTGCGCGGATGAAAGACAAGACCAGATCTCGGCATGCTCGATTCCTCGCGCGGCGGCGAAGCGACTTCCGGCGTCGGGCGTTTCGTTGCGGGGGCGCGCGGCGTCGGCGCCGCAGTCGCCGGGCTCGACGTGCTACGACGCAAATTTGCGTACTCGGGAAAATCGCCGGGGCCGGCTATGGCGCGATAGCGCGCCGCGGACTTCAAGCTGCCGGCGCGTTCGTGAATCACTGCGAGCAGATGCGCGGCTTGCCGACGGCGGTATCCGTCGCCCAGATACTTCACGGCCGTGTCCAGGTTCTTGATCGCAAGTTCGAAAAAATCGAGCGCGAAATAGCATTCGCCGAGCGTCGCCGCCACCTCGCCTTGCTTGGGAGTTCGAATCAAAAGCGGCTCGGCACGCTTGAGCGCATCGATGGCGGCCTGGTAGCGACCCCGCGCCATTTCGCAGTACGAGATACCGAGCCACGCGTCGCCGCTGACTCTCGCGGACGGCTGCTCGGAGATCGCACGGCGGTAAGCATCGAGCGCCAAGTCGTACTGGCGTTGTTCAAGCAGTTGATGGCCCCGCGCCACCGAAACCTCGGCGGTTGAAGCGACGCGCGGCGGCGCCCCCACACAGCCGAACGCGAGCAGCAGCAGGCCGAATCCCGCCGTGCGCACCGCTCTCGTCACGCCGATGCGTCTCGCGGTAGAGCCATGAACGGCGCGGAACTGTCCGCGTCGCATCAACATCCCCCTCGCTTCATAAATGCGACCTTCCAGAACTGGCTGCGGCTCGCAACTTCTAACCGAGCCGAACCCCGCGGCACAAGGAAGTCGAACACTTCCCGCCGGGCGTCACTCGCGCGCATGTTCAGGGGATGTTAGGGTGGCGCGCGTCGGTTCGCAAGCCGCCGAAGTGCGCGCTTCTCGAGTTTGCGTGACGCCGCAGAGGGATGGAGAGTGGTTCGATGGCGCGTGAGAACAAGGCACTCGGCAACGAGCCGTCGCCCGAGCGGAACCAGCCGCTCGAGTTGCCGGCGCGTTCCGAGTCGATAGGGCCGCTGGATGAGCTTGTGCGTCAACTTCGTGTGAGTGTGCGCGAGCGCCGGGAAGTCTGTTACGTGCACCACGAGTCAGCTCGCGCGGCACGACTCGCTGCGGTGCTGCCGGCGCTTCACGAACGATTGTTGCGACACCTGGCAGACGAGGGCCCCTGGCCGCTCTGGAGTCACCAATCGGAAGTCGTCACGCGCGCGCTCGCGGGCGAACACGTCGTGGTGAGCTCGGCGACCGCAAGCGGCAAGACGCTGTGCTACAACCTGCCGGTGCTCGATGCTGTATTGCGCGGACCGAACGCTTATGCGCTCTATTTATTTCCGACGAAAGCGTTGGCGCAGGATCAAATGCGCGCGTTGCTGCGCTTGATCGAGGCGCTCGGAATCGAGGCGGAGGCCGGAATCTATGACGGCGATACCGAGCCCGTGATGCGGCGTCGATTGCGCAAGCACGGACGCATTATTCTCACTAACCCCGACATGTTGCACGCGGCGATTTTGCCGCACCACGGCGGCTGGGCGGGGCTCTTCAGCAATCTACGTTACGTCGTCGTGGATGAGATGCACACGCTGCGGGGAATCTTCGGTTCGCACGCCAGCAATGTGATTCGACGGCTGCGGCGTATCGCGCGGCATTACGGGTCGAACCCGACTTTTATCGGCGCCTCGGCGACGATTGCTAATCCGGCGGAACACGCGAAACGCTTGTTCGGTCTCGACGCGACCGTGGTCGGCGATGATGGGGCGCCGCGCGGCGCGAAAACTTTCGTGCTGTGGAATCCTCCGCAGGTGGTGCGCGACGATGGCACGAGTTTTCGCAAGGGTGCGCCTTCGGTCGCGGTTCGACTCTTGCCGGAACTCGTGCGGCGCGACGTGAAATCGATTTGTTTCGGCCGCTCGCGCAACACGGTGGAGCTTATTCTGCGCTACATTCGCGAGCGCGCGCAGTCGGAAAAACAATACGCCGACGTGCCGGCCCGCGTCGAGGCGTATCGCGGCGGTTACTTACCGAGCGAGCGACGTGAGATCGAACGACGTCTCTTCACTGGCGATCTCAAAGGCGTGGTTGCGACCAACGCGCTCGAATTGGGGATCGACATCGGCGATCTCGAATGTTGCCTGATCGCCGGTTGGCCCGGCAGCGTCTCGTCGTTTCGGCAACAAGCCGGCCGCGCGGGTCGACGCAGCTCCGACGCGCTCGTGTTTTTGCTCGCTGGTCAGGAACCCATCGACCAATACTTCATGCGGCATCCCGAAGAGCTGTTCGCGCAGAGTCCCGAGCACGCGACGATTGAGCCGACGAATCCCTACATTCTCGTCCGACAACTTTTGTGCGCTTCCTACGAGTTGCCACTTCAACGACCGGACGAGGAGTTTTTCGGCACGCAGTTGCTCGGCGTCTTGCGACTCCTCGTCGAGGACGGTCGCTTGCGCGAAACGGCCGGGCGTTTTTATTTTCCCGGGCGCGAGTATCCGGCGGCGCAGGTTAAGTTGCGAAGCGCGAGCGACGAGAACTTCACGATCTACGAACTTGGCAGCGAACGAATCATCGGCGAACTCGACTATGTCGCCGCGATGCTGTCGCTTTACCCGCAGGCGGTTTACATCCATCGAACCGAGACGCATTTAGTCGAGCGCATGGACCCGCTCAACAAGATCGTGCACATTCGGCGCGAAGAGACCGGTTACTACACGCAAGCGCTTTGTCAGAAGCAAGTCACTGTGCGCGAGGAGTGGGAATCGAACGAGGGGCCGGGCGCGCGGCGGTCGCTTGCCGAGGTCGACGTAGTCACTCACCTCACCGGTTTCAAGAAGGTGCGCTTTCATTCGCTTGAGAACATCGGTTATGGACGGATTGAGTTGCCGCCGCTTGAGCTCGATACGGTGGCGCTCGTGATCGACCTCACCGCGGTCGCAATCAAAGCGACGGATCCGTACGGACCGGATTTTCTGCGTTCCGGTCTGCACGGGCTGGCGCGACTGTGTCGCGAGATGTTGGCGATTCGCGCGATGTGTGATCCGAGCGACCTCGATTCGTTTATCGAAGGGGCGCGGATCTACATCTACGATCTCTATCCGGGCGGTATCGGGTATTCGGAGTTGGGGTATGAGCGCTTACCGGAAGTGCTCGCGGCGACGCTCGAGGCGATGGTCGAATGTCCCTGCGCGGCGGGGTGTCCGTCGTGCGTGCTGCCGAGCAGCACGCGCGTCGAGACCTACATGGAGCCATCGATTCTCGAGTATCCGTTCCCGAAAGAAGCGGCGCGCTTTCTTTTGCATTTGCTGTTGGATCTCGAAGCCTACGTCCCCAAACTCGACGGCGTGCCGCTCCCAGTGAGCGCGACGCCGGCGCCGGTTGAGTCGGATCTCGATGAGCGAACAGAGCGCAAAGTGCGGAAAGCGCTACGCGGGCTCGACTGAATACAAGAGTGCAGTGACAGCTGGAGAAGTACAACCGGGGGAGCCATGGAGCGAGAGCACCGACGTCCGCGCGAGCGGCGACTGCGCGAACGTCTGCGCGCGCTCGAAGCAGCGACAGCGCACGATGCGGAACTGAAATTCGCGAGCTGGCCCAGCGCGGCGCCAGCACAGTGCGACCGGAATCGTGGCGCGCTCGTCGAAACCGCGCTTGCGCACGCGCATCCCGCCGGTGCGCCTCCCATGACGCACGATGGCGAGTTGTGGTGCTACGACGAGTTTGTCATTTGGCCAGAATTCACGAGCAAATATGCGGAAACGAGCGTCGCAGCACGGAGTGTCGAGCCAGATTCGGACGCGACCCAACTGTATCTCGATCTCGAGACGATGGGGCTCGCGCGGAGCCATGGAATTTTCATGGCCGGTTATCTGTTACCGGAGCCGGGGGGCGTGCGATTGTTGCAAGAACTCGCCGCTGATCCGGCGGAGGAGTTCCACTTGCTGGCGCGCGCGCGCGCGCGTCTCGTCGCGCGACCGCGCGCGATTACGTTCAATGGCCGCGGGTTCGATTTCCACGCGCTCGCGCGGCGACTCCGATTTCACGCGCTCGAACCCTTGCCGACTTCGATCGAGGTCATCGACTTGCTGCCCGCGGCTCGGCGATGCTACAAGCGACGTTTCGCCGACTTTCGGCTCTCGACGTTGGAGCGCGAACTGCTGGGGTGTCAACGCGGCGCCGGCGACGTGCCCGGTAGCGAGGCGCCGCTGCGGTACCAGGATTTTCAGGATTCGGGTCGTCTCGAGCGTCTCGCGCCGATTCTTCATCACAATCGTCTCGATCTTTGCGCGTTAGTGCTGTTGAAACAACACCTCGATCGCGCGGTCGCACTGGCACAGTCGGCGGCGGCAGAGTCAGACGCGAGTTCAAAGCCGACGCTGCTCGATGCCGGTTCGTCGACGTGATTCTGGCTCGATCGCGCGCGCTTAGCTATTATGCGCGACTTCGAAGCGCGGTTGAAATTGGCTTCCGCTTGCTAGCCGCCCGGCGAGCGTCCATGAAGCATGCCGATGGCGGTGTGAAGACTTCGCGATGAAACACGAAGTGCTCCCTGGGACGTTGCTGATCGCGGGACCTGGGCTGGTCGATCCCAATTTTCGTCGCGCTGTCGTCTTGGTCTGCGAGCACAGCGAGGAAGGATCCATGGGTCTCGTGCTGAATCGGCCGCTCAATGCGCCGCTGGCGAAGGTCTTTCCGCAATTGGCGAAGCTCGCGAGCGCCGACTCCGCAGCGGCAGAGGAAACCCTCGGCAATCTTCACTGTGGCGGTCCGGTCGAGAACGGGCGATTGCTCGTGCTCAGCACGGGTGCGCAGGTCGGCGAGGACGACCGTCGAGTGCTCGAGGGTATTTACTTGGTCGCCGACGTCGGCGCGGTCTTGAGCGATCTGGCGGCGGGAATCGTTGTGCCGAGCGCATACCGATTTTTTCTCGGCTATTCCGGTTGGGGCGAGGGACAACTCGACCAGGAGTTAGCGGAGGAGTCGTGGATTACTCGCGTGGGACAGGACAAGTTGATATTTGCGACGCGGCCGGATGCCATTTGGTCGGAAGCATTGCGGGCACTCGGGGGGGTGTATCGTTTCTACGCGGAGATGCCGCACGATCCTTCTATGAACTAGGCCCAGAACAAACGCTGCGAGTTCGGTGCGGAGTGAATGAACTCGTGTTTCGTGCGTAGTGATTGGCAACTGGAAAGCAATTCAGTGTTTGAGATAGACCTCGACGGCCGGGTGGCCATCGTGACGGGCGGCTCGCGCGGGATCGGCCGCGCTTGTGTCGAAGCGCTGACTGCGGCGGGCGCGCGCTGTGTCGTCGCGTATCGCGATCCGGCGCGGGCGAGTGATGTTGCGGCGCTGATCGATGGCATCACGCGGCTCGGCGGTGAGGCGGTTGAGTTCTGCGGCGACTTGACGCAACCGGCGGTTTGTCGCGATCTGATGGATGCCGCCGTGCGCAACTTCGGCGCGTTGCACATCGTCGTCAACAACGCCGGTCTCTGGCGCCGCGCCGAGATCGCCACGATGACCGAAGAGCAGTTGCTCGAGACTCTCGATCTCAATCTCAAAGCGGTATTTCGACTCACCCAGCAATCGGCGAAAGCGATGGCCAAGATGCCGGCGGGTGGGGTGCTCATTCAGATCGCGTCGACTGCCGGTGAACGCGGCGAGGCGCACTACAGCCACTATGCGGCGGCCAAAGGCGCGGTCATCGCGATGGTCAAGTCGCTGGCGCGCGAGTTAGGGCCGCGCATTCGCATTAACGCCGTGTCACCCGGCTGGATCGAAACTGAGATGACGGCGGCGGCGCTCGCGCCAGCCGAACGCCGGGCGATTGAAGCGGCGTTACCGCTCCGCCGCATCGGACTGCCGCAGGATGTCGCCAACGCAGTCGTTTTTCTGGCGTCCGACTTAGCGCAGTGGATGACGGGAGCGGTCTTGCGCGTCAACGGCGGCGGCGTCCTGGGTGAAGATTAGGATGGGTTGTTGAACGACAGCCGGCGCGATCGCGCTTTCAACGCGCGCAGGCGTTGGCTATTCTCTTGCGCCTCGCAGGCTAGTGCCGCGACGCAGAGGAATCTAACAGAACAGAAGGAGCAGTCATCATGACTTCGACGATGCGAGCGTTCCTGGCAGTGATCTGCCTCAGTGTTTCCGCGTTTGGCGTGTTGGCCATCGCGCAAGATCCGAAACCGGCGCCGAAGCCCGAAGCGCCGCCGGCGACTCCGCCGACGGGCGGCGAAGCAAAGCCGGGGGCGCCGCCCGTCGCGGCGGATCCGCTCATGGATCCGAAACTCGCGACCGAGACGGCGCCGGCGAAGTTTCAGGTGAAGTTCACGACGACAAAGGGTGACATTGTCATCGACGTGACGCGCGAGTGGGCGCCGCAGGGGGCTGATCGCTTCTACAATCTCGTCAAGATCGGCTTCTTCACCGACGTCGCGTTCTTTCGCGTGCTCCCTGGCTTCATGGCGCAATTTGGATTGCACGCGAATCCGGAAGTGTCGGCAAAATGGCGCGGCGCGACGCTCAAGGATGATCCCGTGACGCAGTCGAATAAGCGCGGCTACGTAACGTTCGCGAAGACCGGCATGCCCAATTCGCGCACGACGCAGTTGTTCATCAACTACGGCGACAATTCGCGGCTCGACAAAGACGGCTTCGCACCGTTCGGGATAGTGACGCAGGGCATGGAGGTAGCCGACAAAATCCACAACGGTTACGGAGAGTCTCCGAATCAGGGCAAGATCCAAATGGAGGGCAATGCCTACCTGAAGAAGGCATTTCCTCAGCTCGACTACATCAAGTCGGCGACGCTGATGCCGGCGGCTAAGTAGTGCCGGTGTTCGTAGCGTTCGTGGCACTGTGCGACCGGGATACGCCGTTCACGGACCGCGTCAGATGCTGAAGCGTTTCGCTGGTCCGCGCGGACGCGTCGAGATCACCGAGTTTGATTCGCACGTGCTGCGCGCGAATCCGCTCGGTGATCCCACGCGCCGCGACGTCGCGGTCTATTTGCCCGCGGCCTACGACGCCGAGCCGCGCCGCCGCTTTCCGCTCATCGTTTTTCTCTCGGGCTATACGAGTTCGGGGCTCGCGCTCGTCGGCTGGAAGAACTTCACGGAGAATCTGCCCGAGCGCCTCGATCGCCTCATCGCCGACGGCCGCCTCGGGCCTTGCCTTGCGCTCTTCCCCGACTGCTTTACCGCGTACGGCGGCAACCAGTTCGTGAACTCGAGCGCCATCGGCAACTACGCCGACTATCTTCACGTCGAACTAGTCCCGTACGTGGATCGACAGTATCGAACGCTCGCGTCGCGCGAGCATCGCGCGCTCGTTGGCAAGTCGTCCGGCGGCTACGGTGCGCTCGTCAACGGCATGTTGCATCCAGAAGTCTGGGGCGCGATCGCCTGCCACTCGGGCGACTTGTATTTCGACTATTGTTATCGCGCTGACTTTCCGGTGCTGCTGGCCGTGCTGGAGCGGCACGGTCGTTCGGTCGAGACTTTTGTGCGCGATTTTCACCGGCTGGTAAAACCCAGCGAGCAAGAAGTCCACGCGCTCATGCTGATCGGCATGGCGGCAACCTACGACACCGACCCGAAGCAAGCGCTCGGCTTCCATTTACCGTTCGACCTCGAAACGGGCGAAGTCGACGAGCAGCGCTGGCGACAATGGCGAAGTTGGGATCCCGTGGAACTGCTGGCGAAATACGTCGGGGCGCTCGCGAGTCTTCGTAGGTTCTATTTCGATTGCGGCACTCGCGACCAATATCGATTGCTGTACGGCGCGCGGATCCTCCATCGGCGACTCGACGCAGCTCAGATTCGACACCGATACGAGGAATTCGACGACAACCACTCGAATGTCGATTACCGCCTCGACGTCTCGTTGCCCGAACTTTGGTCGGGAATCGCTCCCGCATGAGCAAGAAAAGGCCACGATTCTCATTTCGAAACGTGGCCTTTTTTGTCGCCGCTCTGAATTCCTAGCAGCCCGGATTTACGGGCACGGTGGGAATCCGTCGCAGCTCAGCGTATCGGTAGTCGGGTCCACGGCACAAACCGTAAACGGCGCCGCCGGCGCCGCGCCGCCAACGAACAAGTGCGCCAGGAGCGCGACGACATCGGCAAGATTCGTGCTGCCGTCATCGTTGACGTCCATCGAGTCCTGGCACTGCGGAACTGCGCCGCCGCCAAACAACGCCGACAACAAGAACGTCGCGTCGATGATGTTGAGCGCCGCGTCGCTATTGACGTCGCCGCGCTTGAACGGTTCGCCAAACGCAAAGAGTGTCAACTCGTAGATCGTGTCGGTGTCGTTACCAACGACGTATTCGGATTGATTTCCATCCGAGCCGCTAGGCGTCCAGTCGATGCCGTTGACGAAGCCCGATCGCGTCGTCGGCGACAGCCCGTACTCAAACCCAGTGGCGATCCCCAAAGTCGAGAAACGCAGCACGCGGTTCACGATCGGCGAAGAAGACTGACCCGTCGGAATGTCGAGGGCGCCGTTCACCACCGTGAGTCCATTGCCACGACCATCGCCGAGCACAAAGGAAAAGCTCGCACCCGTTGGAGTTCCGTCATCCTCAAACTCGAAGTAGACGTCCTCAGTGATATCGACCGCCCAAAATGTGCCGGTTGCCGGATTGAAATCGATGTCGCCGATTGCTCCGCCCGCCGGCGACTCGACGCTGATAGCCGTTCCAGGATTTGCGCCGTTGACATCGGTGTCGAGCATCGTCTCAGCTTCGGCGTTGTACCAGTACAACCGGTTATTCGTCGAATTCCAGGTCAGGCCAGACGTCGTAGCGACACCGAACGGGCTCGGAATGCTATCCACGAACGCCAATGCCTTGGTGTAGCGGAACGTGAAGCCCGACTCGAGGTCCGCGACGTAGACGCGTTGATTCGATTCGACGACTTCGATCGCTAACGCGTTGTCACCTTGGTGCTCGACCGAATTCACGAACGCTCCGGCGCCCTTGACGACTTGAACGCTGGTCTGCAATGTCATCATCCCGCTTGGCTCGACAGTGTAGGTCTGCGTTCCCTCCTCGGCTCCTAGGTCTTCGTAAGTCGTGGCGGTTCCCGGTAACGCCGGTGTCGTGATGATCACGCCGTTGCGTCGCACGACGATTCCCGAGTAACCATCCGTGTTCGTCCAACTCAAATCGATGGTGCCGGTGTCGGAGACGGTCGCCGTGAGATTCGTGATTCCTGTGACAGCGGGATTGATGAGCGACACTTCGTAGAGTCGATTGTCGAGCGCGTCGATAACGAACTCTTTCGGTGCCGGCGTCGAGCCGCTTTCCGAGTAGGCAATTCCAGAGATCCAGCGGATGTTGTTCTCAATCGCAACGCTGAGCGAGTACTGGAGGCCATAGGGCGTGCCGGATGGAGGAACGACCTTCATGACTCGGCGCGTCGCCAGGTCCATCGGTTCACCGAAGGGAATATCCAACACATAGGTCCCTAGCTCAATGTCGAGCGACGCGGTGATCCCGGTACCGAACGCCTCGCCAGCGAACTGCACCCCCGGGCTCATGAATCCGTTACCGGTCGCGACTCCGTTGTTGGTGAACTCAAAGTAGAAGTCGTTCTCAAGGTCGACGCCCCAAAACGTATCGGTGTCCGGGTTGTAAACGATGTCGCCGATGATGCCGCCGAGCGGGGAAGCTAGTGGCACACTCATCAACGGCGTCGTGCTGGTCAATCCCGTGCGCACCAAGGTTTGACCGGTGCCCTGGTCGAGCACCCAATACAGGAAGTCATTGTCGGAATCACAGGCGAGGCCGGTGTAGGTCGCGGGAAAATTCGGCGAGAAGAGCACAGCCGGCTCGAGTTGGATGTTGGTCCGTTGGTAGACGAACGTCAGGCCGCTGTAGAGGTCGGCCACCAACACTTGTCCCAAACTTTCGATCACGGTGATCGCGAACGGGAAGTCGCCTGGATGCGCGGTGAATTTCAAGTAGCAATTGCCGAATCCAGGCATGACGGCGCCAACGCAGAGGCCCGCGTCTAGCCGCTGCGGCGAATAGCAAAGTACTAAGGCACTCAGCGTCAACAGTACGCCGGAGGAGCGTCGAGACGCTCGGCTGCTGCACGACTCTGCCATGATTCTCTTTCCCCGTGAGGCACAGCCCGATGCACCTCGTCGGAGGGACGTCGAGTCGGGCTGAAGTGGTTGTCCTGCGGCTCCGCGCCAACTTACCCTGCGTGCGGTCGATTCGCGATGCGCGTTCTAGTACGCGTTCATCGCCCGCACGAGGCCGGCTCGGATAATCCAGTTCTAGTCGGGGCGCAAGTATAACGTTCACCGGATGATTGGCCAAGCGCGCGCTCGAAAAGTGATTGGTGACTCCGGCTTAGCTCGAACAAATCAAAGTCGGCGGGCGCGGCATTCGCATCGCGGCGGCGCTTGGCGGGATCTCCGTGAGCCGGCGCGGGTGCAACGGAGTTTCGGAATGATTCCTTAAGCATCGACGTCGAAAGCCGGACGTCGGAAATTGCCGCGCAGCGACGTGGACGAGGCCGGGACAAGAGGCCGGGATTGCAGAGACGGGAGACGCGGCGAGACTGCGGTATCCGAACTTGGTTTCCGCGTCTTGAGCGTTACGGGCGCCGGTGCGAGGTCGATGGCAAGGTGTTGAGGCTCGAGTGCTTCGTGGCGACCGGCGACTCCGCGCCTTCGACTTCCTCAACGGCGCCGGAGCGAAGCTCGTGAATATATTTCCCGACCGTGACTCGAGCGCGCTTCAACACGTCATTGACCGCTTGCTGAGTGATCTTGAGTCGATCTGCGATGTCTTGTTGCTGCAGGGATTCGCGAAAATAGAGGCGTACGACTTCGCGTTGACGTGGCGAAAGTATCTGTTCGTGGTCGAGGATTGCATTCGTCAGGCGGATACCCATGTGGAGTCGAGGCAGATCTTCTGGGTCGACGCGACCGCGCTCCATGCTCGGGAGCAATTGCTCGACCGGCTCACAAACTGCGACACAAGTCGGGAACAGCGGGCAAACGCCGCAAACCGGACCTGGTTTCAACCCGTTTTCGTCACGGCTACTCGCCACGCGACTCTCCTTTTCGAAGAATCATAGCATAGTCGGCGGAATCGTGTCTTGAACAGCCGACGGCGCGCGTCGCCACCCCAGTTCGCCGTGTCGCGAAACCGCGCACCTGCGCGGAAAACGAGGGCGGTCGGCATGCTGCATTGCCGACCGCCTGCGTTCAGTCGTTCTGGGCTCGTCGCGTGAGGTGGAGCAGTGCTACGGTAGGCACGGCCCCAGCGAGTCCGCCGAGGGGTCCAGACCATCGACCGGGTAGGGATACGAGGGCGGTGCGCCACCCGCGAACAAGTAACTCAACAAGTAGATCACGTCGGCGATGTCGGTGATCCCAGTGTCGTTCGCATCCGCCGAGTCTGGGCAAGATGGCGCGCCACCGCTTGCGAACAAGAACGTCAGCAGAAAAATCGCATCCGAGATATCGATGATTCCGGTTCGGTTTGCGTCGCCGCGCAGGAATGTCTCCTGTGGCACGGAGTTGACCGTCGCGCTGCCATCGATCAGAAACGGGTTCACCGTGATGCCTTCGAATGTGTAGATGCTGTAGATCGTCGGTGTCCCGATTCCTTCCCTCAACAGAAGGATGGGGCTGACGCTTCCCATCGGCAGACCGAACGGCACGTCGTAGCTCAGGCCGGCGATCAAGTGGTTCGGACCGACGGCGATCGCGCGGCCGTCGAATGGCTCTTGCACATCGAAGACGACGGCGACGACGAGCGTTGAGGCGGTCCCGGCGGGGGTTGCCTCAATAAAGACGAATTCCGGCAACAAGGTCTGCGTCGTCGAGCCTACGAACGTGACACCGCTGATCGGCGTCACTAAATGGTTGTAACCGATCGCCAACTGAAAACCCTGCACGGGAACGCTGTTTGTCGCCAGCACTGGATGAATGACGTCTTGCTGACTCGCGAAAATGCTGATGTGCGGAATGCGGATTATGTTGGTCGGCGGCTGGGCATTGATGAAACCAGTTTTCGTCTCCGTGACGACCCCGCCCGGTCCCGTGGCGGTGAGCGAAACCGTCATCAGTCCAGACGTGTCGTAGATGTGCAGCGGATGAGCTTCGGTGCTGGTTTCGCCATCGCCAAAATCCCAGAGGAGGCTGTCGTAGACGCCGGTCACGAGATTCGTGAATTGCACCGTGAGAAACAATTGGCCGCTCGTGGGATCGGCGGAGAAGTCGACTTCCGGCACCGGCACGTTGTTGATGTAGAAAACCGAGCCGCTCGCGATGTACGCGATGTGCGCGAATCCGTTCGAGTCGAGCGTCACATTCGGTTCGCTGACGGCGCCCGTTCCCGGCGTGGCATCGACCGCCGGCAGAAATACGCCCGCCGTGCGCTCGACCAGCCAGATGCTTCCGGCCGACGCGAACGCGACCGCGACGTGACCATCCGCGGTCGCCGCGATCGATGGCTCGCCGACGATCGGACCCGGATGAATCTGCACCGGCGCACTGAATGCGCCGCCGAAGTTATTGGAGTACTGGATCCCTCCTGCGCGCAGCCAAATGGCATGCACGACATCGACAGCGTCCGTCGCGAGATCGACGTCGCTATTGCCGCCGAGCACCGAAATCACGCCTTCCGGTGAGAACGCGCCGCCGTTGTGCTGGCGGTAGTAAATCACGCCCGCGCGCTCGTACGCGATGGTCGATGTGCCGTCCGCGATGTCGGCAATCGCCGGGTCGCGACCGAGATCGACGAGCGAATTGGTCAGCAGGTTTGCCGACAGGAAAACTTCGTCGACGCCGGCGAGGTTGCGATGCCAGACCACGTTGCGTGCCAACGTCGAGTTCGTGGTGATGCGCGGCGCGAAGTCGGCATCCGCGGTGAAGGTGATGTTCAATGGGCTTCCGAATAATCCGCCCGCGTTGGCGACGGTCAAGATGTCATCCCCCACGGCGCCGAGCTGCGTGCTCACTTGTTGATAAACAATCCGAAACGCGCCGCCGGTCGCCGGCATGATGTCGGGCCGACTGGCGTGCAACGGATTGGTCGACACGACCAGCTCGGAACCAAGGCCGAGCGAGGTGGACGAGAAAAAGATGTCACCGGACCGCTCAAAAACGATGCCGATGTTGTTGCTGGTCTGAGTCGTCACGCGCGGCGTCAAACAGCCCGAGCCAACGGCGGAGGCTTGAATCGGTGGAATGAACTGTCCGTCGGCCGATGCCGCGCCGCCAAGCAGCAGCGCGAACAACGCGACCAGCTGTAGGGTTGTGAAGAACCGCATTTTCAGTCGTCCTCTCCTCGGATTGCACATGCCGAAAACTGCTCTTGGCTCGCAGGTTTCCCTCGACGCGCTCGTGCCACACGGCGGCGTACGACGAGTCGACAGCGACCACGCCGATGCGTTAGTGCGCCCGAGCCACAAGACTTCTTGATTCAGGCAACCAAGCAAGAATCGTTCAGACCCGAATCAGTCGCAAACTCTTTCCCGCGATCGGGAACCGACACCTGCGCCGCCGCACTCTTGAGCGTCGAACGCGCGCTAAATTGTCGGCTGTCATTTGGCCCGAAAGCACGGAGATTCTATCACACGGGGTGGCGAGCTGCCCAGGCTGATCTAGTGCCGTGTCAACGACCTGGCCCCACTTTTCCTGGGCCGCCTCGGGCCACGCATGTCCGCTCCTCCGGCGCGAAATCCTCCCGACCAGCAAGGTCACCTCGGGTGTCGCTCGGTCGCTGCGACCAAGCCTGACGCAAGTTGCCTCGAACCTAGCGGGCTAAGGATACCTGACACCGCTTGAGCCCAGGCGGCCCACCGCGCAACATCGAGTCGCTCGTTCCCCGGGGTAGGCCGGCAGACCGGCCAACCCCGGGCTATATCCCGTCGGGCCCTTCAGGCCCTCTCAGATTCGGACGTCGCGAATGCATCTTCGCAATGGAGTCGGTGCGCCTGCTTTCGAAGACGGCCGCCGACATCACGCATGGCTTCTTTAAACTCTGAGGGCCTGCAACGCCGGAGGAGAACCCTCGCCTCGCGCCGGGAAATGCGCCGCAGGCGCGATGTCGACGGCGAGGCCAACGGCCTACTGATGGGCGATGGCAAATC
>JBJXGE010000022.1:0-5233 GCA_046154185.1 Planctomycetota bacterium | reverse complement strand
GTCCGGCAACGGCGGTCCCCATCGTGATGGTCGCGCTCGCAAGCGTGAGTCCGTTACGCGTCGTGAGATCGGTGCCGCTCGGGATTGTGAAGCCGGTGCCGCCGATCGTCATCGCATCGAGTACTCCGGTCGTGCTCGTCGGCACCAAGGTGCCGCCCGCCGCGGTGTTGAGCGTGCCGCCTAAAAGCGTGCCGCCGACGATTCGCCAGTCGCCGGTCGTCGCGTTCAAGTTGAGCGTCATGCCGGCGAGATTCAGCACGCCCGTCAAGTTCACCGTGCCGCCCGTGCGCGAAAAACTACCGAGCCCGGTCAGTGAAAACGCGCCGCCCAAGTTCACGGTCGAGTTTGTCATCGAGATACTGCTCGAGTTCACCCACGTGCCGCGCAGCGTCAGCGTGCTCGCGTCGCGCACTGAGATCGGCAAATGCACTTCGTAGTTGCCGTCGACATCCAACGTGCCGCCCGCGCTTACAGTCACGATCCCGAGCTCCCCGACGACGTTGTTGAGATCGAATGAGCCGCCTTGCGCGTCGAGCGTGCCGCCGTTCGTGAGCCGATTGATTATGAAGGATCCACCCGCTTCTGCGCGAATCGTGCCGAGATTGACGAATGAGTAGCTCGCGCTCGGCGCCGAAAAGTTTGCATCCGGCCCACGTACGGTGATGCCGGGGCCGATCGTCGTCGTGCCGCTCCCGCCCGTTCCCTGCACGAAACGCGTCCAGCCGCTGGTCCCGTCCGTGAGCACAATTTGCCCGGTGCCGGAAATCGTTTGCGTCCCGAAGCAATAGAGAAACGCGTGAAGGGTCGGCGTGCTGCCGAGCGTGACCGTCGATCCGTCTAGCGCGAGCCCGTTGCGAATTGTCATGTCCGCGCCGCTCGGAATCTGGAGCGGGGCGCCGTCGAGAGTGATGGCGCTCAGTGTTCCGCCATTGGCTGTCGCAACGATTCCTTGGCCACCCGCGCCCGGCAAAACCGTCGCGTTCGCAAACGTGCCGCCGGCCATGATGATCGCGTTCGACATTACTTCGCCGACTACCGTCAACGTGCCGCCCTGAATGCGCAGCGTCTCGAGGCTTGAAATGGAGGCGCAATTCTGCAAGCCCTGGCTGACGGTGACGGTGACGGTGCCTGGAAAATCCGGGATCAACACATTGTCGGTCGCGGTCGGCGTCACGCCGCCCGACCACTTGCTCGACTCGTGCCAGAAACCGTCTCCCGGATGGACCCAGCGTCCCGGCGTGAGATCACTCTGCACCGCAATCCAGACCTGATAACCACCGCTCGCTCCGGAGGCTGCTTCGACTTCGAGTCGATAGTTTCCGGTTGTGGGTAGTAACAACGCGGGTATCGCAATGCTCGTGCCGGTCGCCGCCGTGGCGAGCGGGTAGCCGTTCTCATTCAGTATGCGAAACCGGCGCGCTGACGGCGTGCCGATGTAGCTCGCGCCGACGAGTTGCCCGGCCTGCCCCGTGAAATCGTAGCAGTCGCGCTCGAACCCGGCGGCGAACGAGCCGGCCGTGAGCGTCGAATAAGCGAGCGGCGTCGAGCTCGAGCATTGTCCACGCACGAGCGCATACGCGGTTTGGCCGAGATCCGCACTCGTCGCCTTGATCAATACGGGAAACGCACCGGTCGCCGCGCTCGGCGCTACGTAGAGTCCACTCGCGCTGATCGTGCCGGCGCTCGCGCCCTTCGTCACGGACTCGACCGACCACGTCACCATCCCGCCCGGCACGCCGAATAGTTGCGCCGAAAACTGTTGCATGGCGCCATAGCTGAGATCGGCGAAGCTCGGCGTCACCACGATGCCTTGAAGGAACAACGAGCCGAGCACGATCTGCGTGCCGTCGGGCAACGTGAGCACGACATCGCCCGGCGCCGCCGCCACGGGAATGTCGACTGCAATCACGCGCTCCGCGACACTGACGACCGTCCCGAGCGCGCCGGCAAAACTCACCGAGTAGAGCCCAGGCGCCGCCAGCGGAAAATTGCGCCCGTAGATGTTGATGCGCTCGCCCGGTACAGCGCGATTCGGCTCGAAGCTGAATTCGCCGACTCCTGTGAACCGAGCTTGGCCAGTGCCGAGCGTTCGATTGCCGTTTACGTCGTAGTCATAGCCCGTGCCGGTTTGCGCGGACAACGTCAGCGTGCACGCACAAAGCCACACAAGCGCTGCACCCATTCGTTTCGTCGCGCTCGTCGAGACTGGAGTCATGACGCACCACTCTTTTCGCCAGTTGTTCTTTGTGTGACTCATCAGAATGTGATCTTCAACCCGCAGGCAACGGGCGTATTCGTGATGTTCGAGAGATCCGGTTTTCCAACACCGAGGCCAAACGATGCGCACACGCCGCCGCCAGTGCAGTAGTTGATCACGACACCGCCCGCGCCGGCGCCCGAGCCCGGCCCGTCAGGCGGCGGATTTGTGACTGGCACGACCGGCTTCGGAGGTTCCGGTTTCGGCACGCCGCCGAGCGTCAATTCGAAGTCGCCGAGTTTGAGCTTCGGCAGGCTGAAACCTTGCCGCCCGGTCGGATCGATGCGATTGACTGGATCGTTGTGCGTGTAGACGTAGAAGTTTTCGCCGGCCGCCAGACCGAGTGGGTCCTCCGACAAGAAGCGACCGGTATTCGGCACGTAGTAGCGGGCGCGCATGAAGTAAAGGCCGCTCTCGCGATCGCGCTCGCGGCCGATGTAACCAAACGGTTGGAAGAGTGCCGGCGCCGAGTGCTGCACGAGCGCGCCAAACGCATCGTAATCGTAGACCTGCACGAGCGCGCCGCTCTCGTCGCTCAACCCGCGCACGCTGCCAAGCCGGTCTTGATGGTAGAAGTAAGCGTCGTCCGTCACGAAGTCGATGTAGGCAAGCGGCTCATCGTTGCCTTCACCGTGCACGAAGGCCCGGCGCGTGAGACCGTTGGGATCGAGTTCCTCGAGCACGCGCTCGCCGTCGTACACATAGGCGGCGCGCACGCCGTTGACGATTTTTGCCGTCCGGCGACCGATCGCGTCGTAGAGATACTGGACCGTCAGCACGGTAACCGGCGAGCCACTTACGAGCCGCGTCTGCTGCACGCCAAGGAGGCGACCGCTCGTATCGTATTGGTAGACATCGGTGGCCCCGGTCGCAGTTCTGGTCCGTGCAGTCATCCGCCCGTTGAGATCGTGCGTGTAGGTGTACTCGCTGTCCGTGGCGATGCGATTCGCCGCATCAAAAGTCGCGCTCACGGCGACTTGAGCGTCGCCAAAGACCGGCGCGCTCGTCGCTTGATCGAGTCGTTGGCGCGGGTCATACACATAGCTCCACAACGTCGTCGCGCCGCTCGCACTCGCGCTTTTCGCGGTGAGCAGACCATCGCCGTCGTAGGCCGTGTAGAGGTCGCCGAGGAGCGTCGCCAGCGCCGCGTTTTGATGTTGAATTCCCGTGACTTGGCTCGCCAAGTCGTAGGACTCGACCGTGTCGATGCCGTTCGAGCGTTCGACGACGGCGCGGCGACCGAGCGCGTCGAATTCAAAGTCCCACGTATGCCCGAGCGGATCGGTGCGGCCGATCAAACGGTGGAGCGCATCGTACTGGTAGTTGTGGGTGCCGAGGCTGTCCACCATGGTCAGACGATTGCCCACACGATCGTAGGTGTAGCTGACCTGACGCGTGACCGGCGGCGTCGCTTCGACTCCGCCCGAATAGTCGAGCACAGTCTGCGCGCTGATTCGACGGCCGAGGAAATCGTAAGTGAACGAAACCGTGGTGTGACTGTTTTGCGCAAACGTGAGATTGCCGAGCGCATCGTACTCGTAGAGCGACGCGCCCCCCACCGAGTCCGATATGGCTATCGCCCGACCGGCGGCATCCCGGGTGTAGAAAATCGATTGGCCAGTGCGGCTCTGGTACTGCACTAAGCCGTCTTCGGCGTCGTGGCTCAAGTGCTCGGACATTCCGGTCGGGTCGATCTGCTCGATCAACCGGCCGAGCCCATCATAGCGACGTTGCATCACACCGCCGCCCGCGAGCCCCACAGCAATGAGGTTATCCGTCCGGCACGCACAGTCCGGGTCCAAATAGTTGAAGGTCGTATCGCCATCGGGTCCCCCAGTGATCGAGACGATGCGATTCATGAGGTCGTACACGACATCGACCGCACGCCCCTCTTCGGTTGCGAGCGACTCGAGGAGGCCATTCGCGGCGGAGTGCGAGTAAGTCGTCACGTGCCCGAGCGGATCGGTCACGCTCGCGAGGTTGCCGTGCGCATCGTAGGCGATCGTCACCGTCGCGGTGCCGCGCACGGTGCGCGTCGGCATCGAGGGCAGCGCGGGATTCTCGTAGAAGAACAACACGTCGCCCTGCAACGCGTCGATCGCTCGCACCAGGCGGCCGAGCGTGTCGTATTCATAGCGGCGCTCGCGCCCTTCCGCGTCGACTTCGCGACTCATGCGCCCGCCCGTACCCGCGTATTCGCGCAGCATGGTGGCGTAGACTTGCGCGGCGGGATTCAGCTCGCGCAGCAACGAGACGCGGCCGGCCGCATCGTAGACGTACTCGGTGCGCGCGCCGTTCGGCAGCGTGCGACTCGTGCGACGCCGTAGCGCATCGTAGGTGAAGAGTGTTTCGCCGCCGCCATCCGCGACGCGAATGGGATTGCCGAAGCCGTCAATCTCGTGCAGATGCACCACACCGCGGCCGTCGACCATGATATCGATGTTGTCGGGCACGACCGGAATGGGGTTCAAGATCGTGCCTTGACCCTGCGCGATGGCGACGCCGGCTTCGCCACGCAACACACTCGGCGCGAACTCGCGTTCGCGGAGCAACGTCACGCCGTCCGTGTCGAAGGATCGCGCCGCGACGACGCGGCCGTTCGAATAGTCGTACTCCGAACGCTCGCCGCGCGGCCCAGTCTGACTCACCATGAGGTGATCCGCGTCGTAGGCGAACGTGTGCGGCGTTCCTTCGGGATTCGTCGTCGAGATCAGGTTGCCGGCAGCATTGATTTGAAAGAGCGTCGTGCGACCCGCTGAGTCCGTGATGGTCGCAAGGCGGCCGCTTTGATATGCGAGCGTGAAGACGAAACCAGTCGGCGAGGTCACGCTCGTCAACAAATTGCCGGAGTAGCCAAACGTCGTCACGGCGCCAAACGAATCGTGCGCAGCGACGACGCGTCCCTGCGGCGTGAAGTACGAGACGTGGCCTTCGGCGAAACTACGTGCGAATGAGCCATCGGCGGGGTTCATCGTA
>JBJXGE010000011.1:0-23448 GCA_046154185.1 Planctomycetota bacterium | reverse complement strand
TTCGGACGACTCGATTTGCCATCGCCGATCGGTTGGCCGTTCGCCTCGCCATCGACATCGCGCATGCGGCGCACTATCGGCGCGAGACGAGGATTCTCCTCCGGCCTTGCAGGCCGGAACCCGGGGTAGACCGGCCGGGCCGGCGGACCGACCCTGCCGGTCAACCCCGGGCTATAACCCGACGGGCCTTGCAGGCCCTCTCAGAATCGGAAGTCGCAAATCCATCTTCGTAATGAAGTCGGCGCGCCTGTCTCCAAAAACGGCCGCCGACAACATGCATGCTCCTTTGAACTCGACTCTCGTCCCAGGGACTCTTGGTGAATGCTGACGGCGGTCACTTGATCACGGGCACGGATAAAACTCGCACGACAGCACATCCGGCCAGTCGTCGAGCGCGCACTGAGGAAACGCGCCAGGCGGCGGCGGCGCGACGGGCACGAACAACCAAGTCAGCAAGTAAATCGCATCGGCGATGTTGATGTGGCTGTCGCCGGTGACATCGGCCGCGTCTAGGCACTGTGGAATAGATCCCGAAATCGAAAAGAGGAAGTCGACCCAAATCACGGCATCCGAAACAAGCAAACAGTCTTTAGTGCGCGACTTTTCATATACTCGCCCCGTATCCGGGTACGCCGCTATTTCACCAAATGGAACGAGAAGAACGATTGCTTCATAAGGATTGGAGCCGCTACGACACCGCGCACGTGGTATTTTTCCCCAAGCACATGAGTCCGGAACGGCTCGCGGAGGGTTACGCCTGGTGCTACGAGCGACTCTTCTCACACCGGAGCATTTGGCGGCGGCGACCGCAGGACGTGCGGGCCATCCTCCCATACCTCGCGATGTCGTACTTGTACAAGCGCTCGAATCGCTACTGTCGATTCTTGATTCAACACAGTCTCACGGCGAAGGCTTGGCGACCTCTCGTCGAATGGACGCGACGCCGACACGTTCGGTTTCGGAAGCGGCTCGCAAAACAGATGGGGCCGGTCGCGACGGGCGCAAAGGTCGGCACCGGCGTCGTCGTATCGGCTGGGGTCTAGTGCCGTGTCAGGTAACTCTTCTGTCCGGGCAGCCTCGAACCTAGCGGACCAGGGTTTCCTGACACGGCACTCGCCATAGCACGGCGAGTGCTCACGGCTTACGCTTTCCGCTGCGCGCACGCGCGAGCGTGTCCGGGTTGTTCGCCATGTCGCCGAGTGAGGGGCCGACGTCTTGCGCGTTGACGGTTTCCCACGCTCCGTCTCGGCCAAGCGGGTAGCGCAGGTGGCCCGGCCGCTCGGGGATGCCGCCGAGCCGTTCCTCGATCGGATCGTTTGCGGCGGCGCTGACGCTTCGATGGCGGCCCTCGATCACAACGACTTCACCATTCGGACCGAGCGCGGCGCGCGCTTCTTCGGACCCGGTCTTCGGGTCGCCACTGCCGTTCAGGTTGATGTGATCGTTGTCGTAGGCGAACCCGGTCTTCGCCTCGAACTCGACGAATTTCGTCTGCTTGCCCATGTCGTCTGCTTCGTGACCGTAATCGTCGATGACAATCACCAACGCATGCGGAGTCCGCTGCGACGTGTCATAGTCGGCGGTGCTGAGACCGAGCGGGTCGATCTTTGAGATGGGATCAGCAGCGTACGCGTAGAGATGCTGCCCGCCGACATGGCCTATGGGGTCAGGCGTGATGTACGACGTGAGCCGCGGATCGTAGTAGCGAAAGAAGTTGTAGGCGAGGCCGGTCTCGGCATCACGATACTGACCGGGTAGCCCGAGCGGTTGATCGAGTGCGCCGACTTCATGCTCGACGGCGCCGAACGCGTCCACGCGCGCGCGCCAAACTTCGGCACCCGCGCCATCGGTTAGCGCCACCGGACAACCGCGATGATCGTTGTGGAAGAAGTACGGCTCCCACTCACCGCCGAGCACGCGGCGATGCATGAAGAGTGGAGTCATCGATCCAAAGCGGTACGTGTAGTTCCGCTCCTCGCCATCCGGCCGCCATTCGTGGCAAACGCGATTGCCTTCCCAAGCAAAACGAGTCTCCTTGCCGTTGACGATCTTTGCGATGCGCCGACCGAGCGCGTCGTAGCGATAGTTCGCCCGAACGTCCGCACCCTCGACTTCGCTGAGAAGCCCGTCGACCGTGTAACCATATTTGCACGCTTCACCCGTCGCTGTCGCACGTTCGACCATTCGTCCGCGGCGATCGTACTTGAATTTCTCAACACCGAAGGAATGCAATCGATTGCCGGCGCCGTATCGAGACGCGACGTCGCCCGCGCTGCGATTTCCATCCGCGTCGTAGCGATACCGCGCGTGCGACGCGGCGCCGTCGCGAGCGACTGAAGTAAGTCGGCCCTCGGCGTCGCGCTCGTATCGCTCGACAAACGCACCCTCGACTTCGACGCTCGCGAGGCGGCGCACGCCGTCGTAGCTAAAACGCGTCACCGTGTCACTGCGTACGCACGAGTCAGGGCGCTGCGAGATGCCGTAGGAGTACGTCTCGTGCACCCCATTCGAGTGGGCCAATTCTGTGAGTCGACCGTGGATGTCGTGGTGCGCGCGGGCCGACCCCGCGACGCCCGCGATTTCGGTGGCACCCTGGTCGCGTCGCAGCGCGCATTCGAGTTCGTCGCCGAACGACGACTTCACAACGTTTCCGGCGGCGTCGTATTCGTGACAAAGTGCGCCGTAAGGTCCGCTCTCAGTAAGCACTCGGCCGTAAGAGTCGTACTCCATCGCGCACGTGCCGTCGGCGTTTGATGCGCTGATGAGCCGTCCGCGTGCGTCGTAGGTGTAGCGGGTCTCTTCACCGTCCTCGAGCTCACGCCGCACGACCTGACCATTTCCGTCCCGCTCAAACGAAGCAAACCAACCATCGTCGTCGTGAATCTCGGTCACCCGCCCCGCCGCGTCTCGCGTATAAACGAATTTCAGGCGATCCGCCGTTTGCTTCGCGCGCACACGACCGTTGGCATCGAATTCGTATTCGGCGCGCCCGCCACCCGGATAGATGATCGCGATCAGCCGATTCTCCGAGTCGTATTCAAAACGGGTCTCGGCGCGTGCTTCACCTGCAACCGCTACCGGCCCGAGCCGCCGCAACAATTTGTTGAAGCGACCATACTCGAGCGTCGTCTTGCGACCCGCGAAATCGGTGACGCTCGTGACATTGCCTTCTGCGTCGTGCTCGTACTGAAATTCTCCGCGATCTCTCAGGCACGCCCGGCACACACGTCCGAGTGAATCGAACTCATAAGCTGCGCGGTCGCCGAGTTCGTCGGATTCGCCCACGAGTCGGCCGAGAAAATCAAAGCGCCGCTCCGTCGCTGCACCGTTCGAACTCACCGAACGGATGCGGTTGCCGGCGGCGTCATACTCATGGCGCGTTCGAAGTCCGACAGCGTTCGTGACGGCGACTAAGTCGCCCTTCTCAGACCATTCGAAACCTACGGCGTTATCGTCGGGATCGCGACGCGCGACGAGATCGCCAGTCGGACCATACTCGGACGCCCACGCGCCACCCGTCGCGTCCTCGATCGCAGCGCCACGTCCAAGCGAGTCGTAGGCTTTCGCGAATACGTTTCCGTTCGGATCGGTGCGAGCTATGAGCCGACCCGTAGCGTCGTACTCAAATGACATGACGTTGCCGAGTGGATCGGTCGCGGCGACGAGTCGTTGTTGCTCGTCGTATTGAGTCGTCCAACGCGCCCCGAGCGCGTCGATCTCGGCTTCGACCAGGCCTTGTTCGTTCCAATGATACGTGCGGCGGTGACCCTCGGAGTGCGTGACGCGCGTCGTACGCCGGACGCGATCGTAGTCGACGCGACGAGCAAGCACGCCGCCGTCGCCCCACGTCTCATGGCACCAGCCGGCGTGATCGTAGCGAAAGTAAAACGAGTAGCCGATGCGGTCGGTCTCGCGCACGAGTAGGTGTTGCGCGTACTCGTAGCGCAAAGCCTGATCCGCCGCATCGCGCACGGCGATCAAGTCGCCCGCGGCGTCATACTCGTAGCGTCGCACTTCGATTGCGCCATGCGCATCGGGCTTCTCGATCCAGAGGCGCGTCGCGCGGCCGCGCTCGTCGTACTCAAGACGAACCGTGCGACCCGCGGTGTCGCGGATGCGCGTCAAGTAACCGCGTTCATGCGTGAACTGAATGCTGTTGCCGCGATCGTCGACGATCTCGGCAAGCGGATGTCTTTCGCCGCCCGCAAACGCGAAACGCTGCCGTTGGCCTGCGGCGTTCTCCACCCAATAACTGTCGGCGGTGCGTCGAAGCGTGAGTTCACCGACTGGATTCAGTGTTTGGCCGCCTACAGCGATGGTCTCGAATGGCAGCAAGCGACCGTTCGCATCGCGGTGCGCGACGAACTCGTCGGTGACGATCAGCTCGATTTGATACGAATGGCGCCAGCCGAAGCCGAATGGTCCCGGCTCAAGACGCGCCGAAGAGTAGTTGCGCACAAACTGAAAGCGAATGCGCCCCGGCAAAGTGAGATCGATCGAGCGCGTGATGAGTTTCCCGGTCGCAACATCGATGGGGTGACCGGTTGTCGTGCACAGTTGACGATGTGCTTGTTCACGCTCCGCCCCCGGCGGCATGTTGGCGTTGATCCACATGTGACAAGCGGCTGAAGCCGCGCGCATCGCCTCGGCGGCGGCGGCTGCGCGTTCGGCGTCACCGTTCGCGCTGCCGCCGCCGATCTCGACGGTGGCGCCGGAGCCCATGACTTTGCCGACCGGGGTGTCGGACGGATCCGCGCACATCTTGCCAGTGTCGCCCGACATCGCCGCTTCCTTGCCGCCAAAGAAGACATTCGACGATCCGGTGACGATCTCACCTTTGTTGGCGGGCGGTTTTTGAAATGGCCCTGGCCCGTTCGGGACGTGCGGGGGCGAATGATGGGCTATCGACCCTTTCACGGCGGCGGGCGCACCGTAGACTTTTACCGAGTCGATGCACTTGTCTTTGATGACCGCCGAACACGCGTGCGGAAACGGTGTCGGCACCGGCCCGCCGGGCGATGGCACCATCAGAATATGAATATCTCCGGGCGTGGAGCTGACGATTCGATCGCCTTTGCGTGCAGCGCTCTTCCCCATTGGATCAGTTCCTTGCTCGCGAGTTGAGGCGCGGAATCCAGCTCGGATTCAGGGCGCCAAGAACAATCCGCGACTCGACGAGCGGAGCCGACAGGAATTCGGAGATTGGATGAAAACCGGAGCCGATTGCTAGTTCGCGAGCGCGGCGCCGTCGAGGCAAACCGAAAACTGGACGGGTCTTAGGCAACGAACAGATTGGGCAATCGACTTGGCCGACTCGCCGCCGCGCTCTATGACTGTGGTTTCGCCAATCTCGCGTCCTGTCGATCCAAGTAGCTGCAAACCGATCCCGTGCGGACGCCGAGCAACCAACCGAGAAAGACCTGGAAGCCCAAGTACAAAACTCCTGACAAGTGTGGCGCCTCACCACGAAAAAATTCTGGAAAGACGAAGACTGCGCCGACGAGCAAGTAGATGCCGTAGCAGCGAAGAAAGAGAAAAACCCAATCGTTTCTGGTCACCTTGCCACCCTTCACGATGACGAACGGAGGTTTGAACCACTCAGTACTGTTGTGAAGTGCTGCGCACTCACTCCGAAAGTCTGCGTCGTGCCCGCCGACACTGCAAGCGGCGTGCGCCCTGCGTGCATCGGCGACAGACACGTGGCAATCTGCGATATTCTCTCCGCACCGGCGCACAAGCTCCGGACGGATCGCTCGTGCACTTTGCGTCTGTGAGGTCTTAGCATGCCCCGACCCGACAAATACCAACGCGCTTACGACGCCGTGATGCCGCGGCTCGCGGCCGCGTATGAGTCCGGGAAGCTCGTGCCCTTCATCGGTGCCGGTATGAGCATCCCGGCGTGCACGGACTGGAATAATTTCGTCTACCGGCTCGAGAAACGCGCGGAGCCGACCAAGCGCGCGCGATCGCAGCGACGCGCACCGCCGCCCGCGGACATCATTCGGCGTGCGAATCGCGCAGTGCGACTCTTGAAGTCGCAGAATCGCGACACCTTTATCGCGGCCGTGCGACATGCGCTCGCGACGGAGGGCGCTGGCGAAGCGAATTCAATTCCCGCGCAAACGCGCGCGCTCGCGCGCTTGTGGTGGCCGCTCGTGTTGACGACGAACTACGACAACTGCTACGTCGCGG
Organism: Planctomycetota bacterium; assembly: GCA_046154185.1. Classification (GTDB taxonomy): domain Bacteria; phylum Planctomycetota; class UBA8108; order UBA1146; family JAJFFE01; genus JBJXGE01. The sequence continues at coordinate 17,256 of JBJXGE010000011.1, read as the reverse complement.
CGTTTCGAGGGCGCTTTAATGTGCGGCGGTTTAACGTCCTCGGCCGGAGCCCCGGCGATTGTCAGCGCGTGCTGCACGCGCTCAACGAGCCGGCGAGTTCCATCCTGTGGGCGCTGCAGGGATTCCTCGACGGTCCGCATCGCGTCCGTGACTTCGTCGCGCCACCGCGCCTCGCGGATCAGCTCGTGGTCGGACACGATGAATACCGGCGCGTCACTTATCGCGACATGCACTTCCGGCGCGCGTTCGCGGAGGTGTTTCGCAGCCGATCGCTGCTCTTCCTCGGCTCCGGAATTCGCGAGAACTACTTGCAGGAACTCTTCGGCGAAGTGCTCGAGATGTACGGGCCAAGTTCGCGTCCCCACTATGCGATCATGCCGGAAGGCGAAGCGGATGCTGAGTTCCTGTTGGCGCGTTTTCAAATCGTCGTGATTCCCTATCCCAAGGGGAAACACGCCGTCGTCGCGGAGCAATTGAATACGCTCGCCGATGGTATCGAGCGATCGAGCCGGCGCTCGACGAGTTGGGGTTGGGGCCGGCCGCTCGGAAGCGGCGCGCGCAAGTGGGACAGCGTTCCCGAACTCGAAGTCGCGCGCAGTCAGCTGCCGACTTCGATCGCGCGAAAAGAGTGTCTGATCATCAGCGCCGGCGGCACCGTCGGGGGTTTCTTCTACAGTTCATCCATTCGCGAACTTTTGCGGCGCCTCGGCATCCGCGAACACCTCTCGCCAACCAGACGACTCGGTCGCTACGTCGGCTGGTATCCGCGGCGGCATGTGTTCGCGGTGCGGGCGCGCTCCGACGACGACGAACGCGGGCTCGAACACATTTATCGCGCCGCGCTCGAAGTCCTGACCTACGCTGCGAAGCGTTATCAAGTCGCACACATGCAGCTTCTCGCGGCGGGCGGAAGCGACGACGCCCGCGAAGTCGACGCGGCGTGGCGGCTCCGAACTTTTCCCGAGCGCTATTCCTTTGTGCAAATAGTGCGCGCCTACGCGGAATGGCGTCGCCGCCATCCGCGCGCGCAGTTCCGCCTCGTGTTGCACGTGATCGCCGCGCCGGTTCATATGGAGATCGCGAGTGGTCGCTTGCAAGTGCTCGAACTCCTCACTTGCTCCGACGTGCGTTTTTGGGCCGAAGTGCACACGGCCGACGAAGAGGTCGAACGTCGTCTATTCCAAGTCGCACCCACCATCGAATTCGACGCGATTCGGCGCGCGATGAATCTCCCGAAACAAGGCTGGACCGTCGAAGTCAGCCCAGCACCGAACTTGCTGGATCTCGAAGAGGGCGTGCGAGATCTCGCGCAGCTGCTCCGGGTATCGCTACAAGAACTTGGGGTCGTGCCTGGCAGCCTGTTGTTGTTTCGGCGACGATTCGAACGCTCGATGGTGTCTAAGTAACTCTCGGTCTGGCCGCGCCCGCTTTCGTACTCGCGGGCGAGTGGCGGCCCTTTCAATCCGACTTCGGGTGTGCTTACAACTTGGCGTGACGCTTCGATGGCAACACACTTCCGCCGCTAGCCCACGAACAACAAGCGACGAAGACTGGCCACCGAGTCGCACACACAGAAGGAGAGTTGTGACCGTGGCGGCATCTTCCGCTGATGATGACGTAACCGATTCTCCGGATTCGCCAATTCCTCGTGCAGTGACCCCGAACTTGTACCTCGAATGGCGGACCCCTCGTTTCGGGCGCAGCAACCCGGAGCGCATGAACAATCCAGTTTGGGAATGGCTGGTCCGTTCAAGACTCACCGCCTACTCGTCCAATAAGAAGCTCGACGGGCCCTCGCCCTTTGCTGCGGGTCCATCCTGGTGTTTCAACCGCTTGGGCCGAACTTCGACTACGCTCGCCGATGGACGCGTCGTCTTGATCGCCGGCGAGCACGAGGACGGCTACGATCCGGATTTCTACATCTACAACGACGTTGTTGTCGTGCATCCAAACGGCGATGTAGATATCTACGGTTACCCTGCGGAGATTTTCCCGCCGACCGACTCTCACACGGCGACTCTCGTCGGCGACCGAATCGTCATTGTCGGAAGCCTTGGTTATCGAAAGAAACGAAGCGTCGGAACGACGCAAGTCTTGCTCCTTGATGTTGCCACGTTCGCGATCTCCTCCGTGCGTGTTTCAGGAGCTGTGCCTGGATGGATTTTCAAACACGAGACCTTACTGGAAGGAAATGCGGCCTCCTTGCTCGTACGAGGCGGGCAAGTCGATCCCGATGGCGAGAACTTTTCAATCTTCGAGAACATCGAGGACTGGCGGCTGCATCTCGACAGTTGGCGCTGGGAGCGACTGACCGCTCGGAACTGGCAGCGTTGGGAGGTCCTGAGGAGAGACCGAAAGAGCAATGGCTTGTGGAAGAAGCGGCGGTTGTTGTGGGATTGCGGATCGAGCTTCGCACTCTTGCGGCCAAAAAACGTTGACGAGGCGACTCGGGTTCAGCTCGACATCGTGAGCAATCTCTACCGCCCGCCGATTCCGCACGAGCAAATGCCGACCGTCGAGTTTGAATTCAATGTATTCAGAATCAAGGTCGACGGCATCGTCGTGCGCTACGTCGAGGACACGTACTCGGTTCAACTGACGATCGAGGGCGAGCTGCCGACTGCGACCGTCGAGGTGCTGACCTCGGATCTCAGCAAGAAGCTCGGCGTTGTAGAGGGCGCTACAGTCGAGTTGCGGCGTTTGTGCGAGCGAAGTCCTCGACCGCTCTGAACAACGCGCAAGCGTCTACGTCACGACGGAAGAACGGCCTATCCGTCAAAGCCCAGCGACCGCTTCCTTCGCACGTTGGATGACCCCCGATTCCGGCACACTCGGGGCCGGAATGTAGAGCATCGATGCTGCGAGCATGTGCGGTTGCCACGCGGGTGAAACGACAGAGATGTCCTCGAACGCGGCCGCCGGGTACTTGTAACCATGTGGGTCGGTGGCGCGAGTGAACACCAAGCGACGAGCGGCGGAGAGAAGCGCGGGATGATTGGCGTGGCGCGTCGCGAAACCGAACGCCCCGCGGGCGACCGCGCTCCGATCGGTCGCCATCGTGTTCACGATGTATTCGGCTGCGGCAACCGGATCGTCGGGAAAATTTTCTAGCCCGCCAGCGGCCGACCGCGCGAGATTGAGAATGTTCTCATCCGGGGCAGGATTGGGTTTAGCAGCCAGGCCTCCCGTGAGCGCGAAATGCGCCATCCATCCCACGGCTTGCAGGAGGAGAAACAGGCGCGTCTCGGTTGAACGTGCCACGCGGAAACCGAAATGCAACGCGTTGACGGATGTGACCGCATGCACGGAACCGAGGTCGGGGTTGCGAAGCATGAACTCGGCTGCGGCCAGATGAACGACATCCCAGATCGCGCCGGCGCGGGCCTTCGATTGGGTTAACAGCGCGAGTGCCTCACAACAGGCGATCGCCGCGTTGCCGGCGCGAACCGGCGCAAGTAACGCAGCGGCTGTCGCGGCATCCGCGGCCGCGCCCGAAGTCGCAGGTTCAACCCAGTCTCGAGGCAGCGCCGCGGCGTACGCTTGCACAAGCTCATCATTCTTACGGTGGCACTGATCCTCGAATCGAAGACCGTTTTCGAACTGCGTGCCGTTACCGGCCAGAGCTTGTCCGAGCGAGCGCAACGCGGGCTCGGCGTGTTGCCAGCCGATGATCTCCAGCGTGCGCCATGTGTTGGTGACAAAGATCGCTTTGTGGCCGATGGGCCGAAAGTCGCGGGCGCCGAGCCGCCAGAGTTCTTCGAAGATCTCCGCCGCCCGGCACGTGCGGGCCATTCCTGCCAGCGCAATTTCGGCGGCGTCGCGATCCCAGCAGTGAACGGCAGCGCGCAACCTGCCGATGGCGTCCGCGCCCGAGGGCGTACAAGCGTCGAGCGTCAACATCGGGCGCGGCCGGCTCGCTTGGGCGCCCTTGAAGTCGTCGAGCGCCCAGAAGAGTGGGAGAAACCGCTCTTGTGCGGGCGATTCCAGAGCGAGCTGGTGTGCGGAGTTGATGACATAGACGCAATGGAAGCGGCTGCCGGAAGAGCGCGAGTCGACGTTGCGGATCCCGGCGAGATACAGCGCGGCCATAAACTGGCGATAGTCGACGCCGGAGCGAAGCAACTGGGCCGCGGCCGCGAAGATCTTTTCGCGCGATGTCTCTTCGATGACGCGAACGATCGGCTCGATGTCCGTGCTGAGCCTGACGCGATCGGGTCCGATGTTGCCCTGTTCGGCAAGCACATTACCAAGCGCGCCGAGCGAGCCGAGTCCGCCGAGGAAACCAACGCTTGCGGAAAAGCGGAGGAAATCGCGGCGTGTGTGTTCGTCCATCGTCTCGGCTCCTCAACGAATTCAGAAATGACATTACACCCTGATGAGCATAACGGGACTGCGTTACATCTACAGCACGGCTGCGACTACTGAAAATCGGCTGCCGACACTCGACCGGCCCATTGAGCAGGGCGTGGGAGGACGTCTCGACGGCGCCTTCGATTTGAGCTGCAGTGCGCCGCGCGGGCGGCGGAGTTGGCGAAGGTGAAATCGTGAAGGCCGCGGGGTCGCGTTTGCGGATGCAGAGAGGAAGGAGTGCGGTCGGCGTCGCTGGACCCGACGCTTCTTCTTTGACGATCCGATTTCCCAATCGCGTGCGAGGAGTCTCCCATGAGCGATCCCGATGGTTGGACCCTGACCCTTTTCTCGAAAAAGATCCGCTGGTTGACGACCGTGGGACTTCAGGGCTTTCTCGGCCTCGTCTTTCTCTTCGCACCAGGGCTCACCATTAGCGTGCTGGACGTTGAACCGTCGGCGACGCTCGGGATGTTATTTCAGCTCTACGGCGCGCTTCTCCTTCATCGCGCGGTCATGGAGCAATTCGTGCGCTGGCGTAAGGATCCGTGGCTCTGCCGAGCGTACATGATCTCGTCGTATCCGTTCGAAATCCCATCGGCCGTGTTGCTCATTTGGGCGATCTTGCACGGGATGATGAACGCCGTGATCGGCTGGATTTGGGTGTGGCTCTTTGTGGCGGAAACCCTCGAGTTCTCGTTCGCTCTCGTCCGACACCGGCAGCTCAGCGGGCGCCGTGCAGTCGCGTGCCAAGCGACGAGTTCCGCCGGGAATTAGGGTGAAGCCGTGGCGCAATTCGGCAACGCGTACGGAACAACCTGGCGACAACCGCTCTCCGCGATGCTGCGCTGGGGAGTCGAGAAAGTCGTGAAGTTGCCGCGCGCCGACGCGGAGGGTCTGCCGGCATGCCGAGACAACGACGGCCGCGCGCTGGCAGACAACGAACCGCACCTCACTTGGGTCGGACACGCGACGTTTGTCATGCGATTGGGCGGCGTGCTTGTCGCGACCGACCCCGTGTGGCGCGGATCCATTGCCTACGTCAAACGTCTCGTCGCGCCGGGTGTGCGCCTCGAGTCTCTACCGGGTCTCGACGTCGTGACGGTGACTCACAACCACTACGATCATCTGGATGTGCCGACCCTGAAAAGATTGCGTGAGCGCTTCGATCCGTTGTTCGTCGTGCCGAGGCAGAACGGTCGGCTGCTTCGTGCCGCGGGGATCGAGCGCATCGCCGAACTCTGCTGGTGGCAGTCGATCCAGGTCGGAGACCTCGAAATCGTTCTCGTGCCAGCACAGCATTGGTCGTCTCGCCGATGGATTCTCGACATGAATCGGAGCTTGTGGGGTGGCTACGTTTTTCGTTCGCGAGAGGGAACCGCCTATCACGCCGGTGACACGGCATTCGAGCCGCTGCTGTTTGGCAGCATTGCGGACAGCTTTCCTGCTCTGGATTGGGCGATGCTACCGATCGGCGCCTACAACCCCGAGTGGTTTCTAAAAACCCAACACATGAATCCGGAAGACGCTGGTCGCGCGTTCAAAATACTCGGAGCACGGCGCCTGGTACCCATGCACTACGGCACGTACCATCTGACGGACGAACCCGTCGGGGAGCCGATCGAACGGCTGCGCGCTTTTTTCCAAGGACGTGAAGAACTGCTCACGGAAATGGACGTCGGCGAGACGGTCCGAATGCGATAACGGTAGATCGGCCGCTCGACTCACAGACAGCCCGCGAACGCGTCGCATCCGATTGCGTCGCTGGTTGGATCGACACCGCAGGCGCTGAAGGGCGCGGGTGGCGGTGGGCCGAGACTGAAAACGTGCGTGAGCGAATAGATCGGGTCGGCGAGGTCGAAGTCACCGTCATCGTTTGAATCGCAGGCGTCGATGCACATGAGCGGCATCGACTCGAAGAGCGCCGACAATGCCGCGATCGCGTCGGCGATATTGAGGCCGCCGTCCGCGTTGCAGTCGGCGCGCTTGAAGACGAGCGAGGGGCTCGGAAGAAGCGTCATGAGCACTGCGAGCCAGCGCTGCGCCATGAGCTGCTCGCCGGACTCATCGGGGTGCACGCCGTCCCACGTGTCAGAGGATGGATCAAAGCCCGTGTAGTGATCGACGAGCACGACCGGTGATTGCGGCGAATCTTTGAGCGCGGCGAGCGCCGCGACCTCGACATTAAACGCGGGAATTTCATCCAGCCCGATGCCAGGCGCGGCCGGAATCACTTGCGCGAGCACGATCGCAATCGACGGGTTTTGCGCACGCAGCGTGTCGATCAGCGCGTCAAGTTCCGCGATCGTGCTGGAAATCCCCTGTCCCTGCCACAGGTCGTTGTGACCTATGTGGACGAGCGAGATGTCAGGGTCAGCGTCCGCTGCCCAACTCGGCAACTGTGCGAGCACCTGATCGATGCGCCAGCCCCAGTGCCCTTCGTGCTCGAGATCAAAGTCCGTGTAGAGCGGCGGCCCCGCGTAAACGCCCTGCATGCTGCCGACAAAATCCACGGAATAACCGGCGGAGATGAGGTCCTGCCACAACCAGTAGCGATAGCTGGCATACCCCGTGTAGGCCTCGGTGATCGAGTCGCCGAGCGGCAACACCCGCACTGACTGCGACTCGGCCGGCGATGCCGCGCTGACAACCAGCGCCAATGCGCAGGAACTCGCGAGGCGCATTCTCCTCGACACCATCAGATTCCTCCCTTCGAGTGGCCGTGAGCCGCACAGACTATCCAGACAGTCTGGGCTCGACCACTGCGCGTCGACGCGCCGGTTGCCGCTCTCCTCGGCGTGAGGTCGCCAGTGCGTACGACGGCGAGTCAGGAGCGGTTGCAGTATCGAATGCGATGCAAGTTCGAACCGACAACCGCTGAATTCCGACGGCTTCGAGAGACGGCGAGATGCGCGAATTACTAATTCCCAACGCTGCTACGTGCTTATTGCTTCTGCGAATCTCACATCCCGGCAACGGCCTCGAGGGCCCGTGACCAAGCGGTTCCTCCCGGCCGAATGACGCCCACGCGCCGACGGACAACGTTTCAGAGCAGATGGTCGCTGCTCGCGTTACGGCAGCGGCTTTGCTACCGGCGTGTGATGTCGTGTTGAGTTCGTGATCGCGGAAGTTGCTTGTGGGGATAATCCAGTTGTTTTTTTGGCACGTTCGGGTGACGAGCGCCTTCCGTTCCTTCGAGCGGGACTAGTGCTCAGTTTGCGCGGACGGCGGAAGGGCGGGGACGTGGTAGTACGAGGTCAGACTATTCGCGAAGCGCTGGCGGCTATTTCCGTGGCGCTTCTCATCGGCTGCGTGGTTTCCGGTTGCAAGGACAGTTCGTCAAGACGCCCCGCGCCGGCGGTTTCGCCGACCCAGGATCTCGCGGTGACCGCCCTCGAGACGGTGAGTCTCGATCTACAAATAGCCCATCAGATCGTGGTCAATGTCAGTTTTCGCTCCGAGGAGGAAGCTCAAGATGTTGCCATCGCGTTTCGCATTCTTCGCAAGGCGGATGTCGACGCCGGGCTCGATGAAATCGAGCAATACACGCTCGACGAAATCAACGTCGATGTGGGGCCGACCGCTCAAACTCTTGCGGTGGCTCTCATCGTCCCTCCAGAAGTAGTGTCTGTTGGAGAGTACTATCTTTCAGCGGAGATCGATCCCCATGGTCTATTCAAGGAGAAAAGCGAGCAAAATGTATTCATTGCCGAATTTGCGCCGCAGGTGATCTCCGGCGACTTCGCGCAAACTCCGAACGTGGTGCTTGAGCAATTTGCTTTCGATCCGGGTGTGCTCGCTTTCAACCGCACGGAGCTGAGTGGCTCCTTCGAGCCGGATCCTGATGCCCACAACACACTGTCGGCGACCCTGACGGTTTCCGCGACGGGGGCGAGTCCGCTTCAAGACCTGCGCATCGGGCTAACGGAGTTGATAGTCAGTATCGATTGGCCCGGCGTCGGCGTGCTGCCGATCGCGGGCGACTTTACGCCGCACGTCTGGCAGAGCGACTTCGATGATTCAGACGGTGATCAATCCGGCTATGCGTTCGAATACACTTTTGATCTGCTCGCGGGAGAGAAGAAAGACATCCACTTCGACTTCGTCATCCCGGAAGCCGAGTTGCTGCAGGTTGTCACTGCGCTTGATGGCCTGCTGCTTCCTCCGGGCGCCCCGCCGCTGCCGGAAGTGATTAGACTACAGGTCGCCGTCACATTGTGCGTGGACCCCAGCGACGCCGTGCCCGAATACGAGCCCAACGGCGCCGATAATTGCATCGCCGCGCCCCTTGAGATCGTGATCTTCAACTACCCTCCGCCGTGCGAATACGAAAAGAGCTATCAGAAGACTTTTGGCGACCCAAATTTTGGCGTCAGCGTGGATTTTCTGGCGCGAGTGGAGTTGGACTCGAACGGCGCGCAGGCCGAAGCCGGAGGCAGGGTGCCGATCAATCTGCTTGGGCTCGGCTTCGACTTTTTGGAACTGGACGCGGTCGCGCATCGAGATCCCGTCGCCGACTACTCGCAATTCCAGCTCGATCTTCGTTTCGGCGGAGAGATCATCTACTCGACGGAATTGGATACGCGATTTCTCGACGAGGCTCCTTCTCTGGAGTACACCCTGTCCGGCGACGATCAATCGTTCGAGTTTCGAGTGAATCCGGGAGCGGCCGAGGCGAAGCTCGGGTTTTCCAAGGAGAAGTCGAAAGAAAAGACTTTCTTTCCGGGCGGATTCCCCGTCAAAGTCAAAGGGACGATTGTTGGGGAAATCGGCGTGTTGATGGAGCTCGCGTGCACGGATGGTTTCTCGCTAGCGGGCGGGCCCTACGCGGAGTTGCGTGTCGGCTTAGAGGGATCCCCGGGGGGCGAGGGATCTATCGTTTCGGTGGGAGTTGGCGGCGAGCTGACGCTTCTCAATGATACGTTCAAGACCACCGCGAGTTGCACATTGAGCGTCGATGAATTGGCGCCCGACTGCACGATCAGTGGCAATGTCCATTTCGATGTGACCAACACAATCACCGCGCTGGCCGGCAGAATCTACGTTTTTGCCGAGTACCCATGGTGCAAGGTCTGCTGGAAGTACGGGATATTCCCTTATCTCTGTCGTTGTGGAACGGCACGCAAGGAACACGATCTGGTGAATTGGGACGGTTTCAAAATCGCCGAACAAGTGCTCATCGAGCGGAACTGCGACACGATCCAGCCGATCGCTTGCCCGATTGGGAACTGATGCGCGGCGGCACCAAGCTCGGGGCCCATCGTGCATGATCGCGATGCTGGGGGCGCTCGTCTCCGGCTTGAGCGGCGCTCGAGTGTTCTGCGCCCAGGTCTTTCGATGAGTGTTGATCCGAATCCCGTAGCGGTCGCGGCCCCGCCACGACCGCTTCACTCGCACAAGTTGCCGCTGGTTCGAGAGAGAACATGACTCGTAATGCTCCGGGTGCGAAGCGATTGCTTAGTATCGCGCTTGTCTTAGGGCTAGCGCTCACCATCGTGTGGATGTTGCGAGCCGGTCGGAACGTGGTTCCAGGAGTGCGGAGCACTGGGTCGGTCTTGTGTTGGCCGATCGGCGCGGTCGCTGCTTACGATCTGGCGGTCGAGATGGAGGCTCACGGCCGCGGCGACGCCGCTCTTAGCGGCGGGTCGGTCGAGAATCGAGAAATCTCCGGCACGCTGATTCTGCGCGTGCTACGCCGGGACGCTGACGAGATCACTGTCGGCGCGCGGCTAGTGCCGCCGACGACGAATTCCGCCGCGTTCAATCCAGGGCTTGCGAGTGCTTTTCATGTCGTCTTCGCTGCCAGCGGCGAAGTTTCGCGATGTCGATTCGCCGACGGGCTCGAACTCGAAACACGCGGTCGGCTTGACGAGCTCATGCGCGTGTTTGAATTCCGGTTTCCCCAGCCGGCGAGTCGAGAAACGAGTACTTGGGTCGGCGAGGCGACGGACTCGTTCGGGCGCTGTCGAGTTCGCTATACCGTCGCTGGCAACAAGGTTCACAAACAGAAGCTCGAGTACTTTGCGTCCGCACATGGCGATCTCGCGGCAACGGTGACCGTCGCCGACAGCCGAGGCACGGCCGAGATCTGCGAAGATTTCTGGCTGCAGCATGTTCGCGTCGAAGAACGACTCGAGGTGGCGGTCGACAAGCTTCTCGACATGCGCTTCGTGGTGCGAGCACGACTCGACCGCCGAGGGGAGATCCCGCCGGATTTGCTGAGCGCCCTCGCCGCGCTCGATTCCCCGCTGAGCGCCGATTCGCAGAACGGCAAGATTGAGGGAGCGGCCGGCGATGGAACTGCGCAGACTCTGACGGCGCAGCGCCAACTTTCCGACGCCATGAGTCAGTTACTCCTCACCGAAGGACTCAGCGTCGACGCGTACCTCTCGGCCAAGAAGCTGTTGGCCGCTCATCCCGAGTTCGTCGCAGAGGTGGAGAGAGTGCTTAACGAGAGCGCGGCGCCCGATCGCGTGCGATCGCTTTGCCTGCTGCTTTTGGAACGAGCGGGCCATGATGCGGCGCAGGCGGCGCTGGAGAGGCTTGCAACGGCTGCCGACGTCGAGCACGTGCAGCGAGTACGCGCCATCATTGCGCTCGGAGGCGTCGATAACCTAAACGATCAGAGCTTCGCCGCGCTTTGGCGAATCTTCAACGGCCGCGGCGAAGCGGACGGAGTCGAGTTCGGCAACACGGCGGCGCTCGCGCTCGGCGGCGCCGCGGGACGCTTGCGAAGTGTTGACGATGGGCGATACCCCGCGGTTCGCGGCGATTTGGTCGCTGCGCTCCATCGCGCCGGTTCTATCGGTGAAGTTGGAATCCTCCTCAAGTCGCTCGGCAACACGGGGGACCCTGCGGTGCTCGACGAGATCACCCCGCATCTCCGGAGCGACACGCCTTCGGTTCGCGCCGCGGCGGCGAAAGCCATCGGCAGCCTGCCGAACTCGCAGAGCTTGAGCGCGCTGACGCAGGCCCTCTCGCGCGAGACCGACGATCGAGTGCGGCACGACATTGCGGAAAGTCTCGTCCGACTTGACATGGCCGACGAAACGTCGGTGCAAGTCGTCAAGGATACGCTTGGCAAAGAGTCGTCGAGCGCGGTGACCGCTCTTCTCGCCGAGTACTTGGTGGCAAACCTGGACGCGCAGCCGCAAGCGCGACCGGTGCTTGAGGCAGTCCTGGCGTCGACGACATCCACAAGAGTTCGCGAAGTTATCTCGGCAGGGCTTGCAAGATCTAAGCAACGGATCTCGCGACACTGACGACGTGAGAACGGCCGACTCGCAGTTCACGCGCACTCTTGGCTATCCTGACTCAAGAAGCCGGCGGCTCCTCGCGTTCAGCGTGCGCCGAAGCGATGCCGACGCCTGATTGCCGTTCTGCTCGCGGGATGCGGCGGTAAGGGTCGAGTACTGCTGAAAATCTGTTCCGGGATTCGCACGCGGAGGTCGGCGACCCGCCGCGCTAATGAAGCGCCTTTGCGATTCGATTCTGCGGCCGGTTTGGCGCGCGCCTCACGGACATCCGCTCGACACGCATCCGAGCGCGTCCGGCGTCGGATCCGGCCCGCAACTCGCGAGCGGTGGAATAGGTCCCGCAGCTAGGAACAACACATCGAGCATGCCGATCGGGTCGCCGATCGTTTGCACGCCGTTGTCGTCGACGTCGGCGGCGGATTCGCACGTGACGTCAGGGCTCTTGCTCTTCAGGCGGAACAGTACGACACCGCAGGTTGCCGGCAGCTATATCCCAACTCGTGAAAGTCCTTACCAAGAGTGAGCACAACTCGTTCGTCAGACTGTGCTCGCGCGAGAACCGCACTGTCAGCTGCCGCGCGCATATGTAGTCGCGCACTAGCAGCTCGATAATTAACAATTTTCAAAAAACTCGGTCTCCCGTCGCGCGCCATCGCGATGACAGGGTGGGACGACTCGGCGCTGTGCCGCTGTCGCCCGTGCGGAAAGGACCGAGCTTTGACTGTTCGCGCCGTTCGTCTACCTGGTCTCGAGCCGCTCGAGCTTCGACCGAGTTGTGGTCGGCTCGACAGCGACCGCAATGTCATGGCGACTGACGCCGCGCTCGCCCGCGTGTGGGCGTTGCTTCGCGATCCCGCTCAGATGCTCGAGCTGCGGCTCTTGCTCGCGGAACTCGATTCGCTCGACTTGTGGCGAAAGAGCAACGAGCAAGTCTTAGGTGAAGTCGCGCGGTACCTCACACACGGCCGCCTCCTACTCGTGCGCGCGCGCGACGGCGCGCCGTCAACGGCCGGCCACCGCGGCACGCCACCCGGCCCACTCTCCACGACGCCCGCACCGCATCGAGGCGCGCGTCCCGCGCCGCACGCCGCGCCGACTCCGCGCGCGCCAGCCCCGACTCCGCAGCCGTCCGCGCCGGTCGCCACGCGCGTCATCTACCGAGTAGCGACGGAGGGTCTCGTGTTCACCAGCGCCTCCGCCGTGCTGCTACCCCTGCCCGGCACATCGACTCCACCGGCGCTTGCCCTCGTCGAAGCGATTCGGTTTCTCACGACGCACGCGGATTACCGCCTTCTCATCGCCGGTCACGCCGACCCGCAAGGCGCCGAGCCCGACAATCAGAAACTCAGCGAGTGGCGCGCAAAGTCAGTCGAGCTCTTCATCGAAGACAAGCGGGATGCCTGGATCGACCACGTCGCCGTGCGCGGTCGCGTCAAGGATACACAAGCGTTGCTTGCGTATCTCACGAACTATCACGGTTGGGATTGTGATCCCGGCCCGATCGACGATGACGCGGGATCATCGACCGCGGCCGCAGTGCGACGCTTTCAAACCCAGTACAACTCCGGCTACGGTCAGTCGGTCTACGAAGACGGTGTGCTCGGTCGCCAAACGTGGGGCGCCCTGTTCGACGTGCTGCAAGACGAATGGCTCACCGCTCTCGAAATCAACGATGTCGCGGTGGATGCGCTGAGCTATGTGGACGACGCATTTCCCACGATCGGCTGCGGCGAACGGTTTGCGGCGCATGCGCAAATTCCGCCAGCGGCGGCGTGCGCCGACCATCGTTTCGTGGACCTGTTGCTCATTCCGAAATCCGTTGCCGTGGACATCGGCGTCGGCGCGCCGGGCGCCGCGATCTACGATGAATTCGAAATTGCAACATTGCCGGTGACGGCGCTGCGCCCACCGCCCGACCCGCCCCTCGATTACCGTCATCAGGTTTGGGTGCGCGCCTTCGATCACGTCGCCAAGCAACCGCTCGCCAAGTTGCCCTATGCGCTCTCGGGTCCATTGCCATCGACCGCGCTCGCTCGCGCCGCACAAACGGATGAGCGCGGCGATTTGCGCGTGCAGGATTTACTGTGCGGCGAGTATCGGCTCGAGATCGCCGGCGGCGTTGCGACCGTCGCTTCGCGTGAACAGGTCGAGCCGCAGGCGATGGACGATGGAGACTACGAAATCGGTTGGGAATGCTGGCCAGACGCGGTGCGTGTGCGCGGTGCGACGTCTGCGTCGCGCGCGCCCGACGCGTGGCGCCTCGAACCCGGCGCCGTCTTGCCGGCGGCGCTGCTTTCGACCATCGATTGGCTGTGGACGGAGGCCGACGTCGACGCGGCCGATCTGGAGAGCATTGACTGCGAGTGCGAAGAATCTCACGAAGAGGAGGAATAAGCTGTGGCCGACCCGACAAGCGCACCCCTTCGACATGCGAAGTGGCAGCAACCGCTCGATATCAGCGTGACGTTCTTGCGACTTTCGATTGAGCGGTGGTTGCGAAGCGACGGTGGACTCGGTTGGGGCACGCCCGACGATCCATTTCCGGGCACGGACAACGTGCGCATTCGCATCTTCGAGCGCGATGCGGACGTCGGCGAGACGAGCGACGACGACCTCATTGCGACTTTCACCGGTTCGTTCGCGCTCGCAGCGATCAAGCCATGGGTCTTCAATCAGAGCAGCGGCAAATACACGAAATCGCGGAAGCCGCGCTCGACGGTCGTCTTCAAGCCGAACGGGCCGCCCGAGCTTCCGGCTCGGGTGCTCGACAATTCGGCGCTCGATGTGATCTGGGTGAACTTCCTAGGTCGCGAGGAGGCGCCGTTCCGACTCGAGATCCCCAACGACGGCGCGGAGGCCGAAGGTGACTTCTTCGAAGTCGCGTTCACCATCGAACATCCCGAAATGGATGGCGAAACGCTGTTCACGTCGCGAGCGTCGCTCGTGCGCACACGCGAAGGCGTGCTGTTGGCGGTCGAGCCGCTGCCGCAGTTCAGTCTGACTCTCGACAGCGGTCACCTCCATCACGCGCAGATCCTCGACTTCTATCACAGTGGCGACAAGGCCACGCGCCGCCGCGCGTGGGGCGAAGTGGTATTCAAGTATCGAGACGATCGAACGCCGGCGGGCCAAAACACTCTCGGCAGCGCCGGTTGCTCGATCGTGTCGTATACGATGATTCTCCGGTACTTGCGCGATCCGGAATCGAGCACCGAAGAGTCGATTTACGAGCGTCGGATCGCGCGCGCCGAACTGGCTTCGGCCTCGAAGCCATTCGTGAAGAGCGCCAAAGACGGCGTACAGTTCCTCGACAACGACATTCCAGATCATTGGTGGCCGGCGCGAGTGGCGTGGTTTGCGCGCACGAAAGCGAAGTACACGGAGCGCGCCAACGAAAATGGCAAGTCGCTTAATCTCGATGGTTCAGTGCAAGGGTACATGCACGCCAAGTTCGGACTCATCGAAAATGAGAGGCAGTTGAACAAACTCATGGGGCTCACGGCCGAGACTCATGAAGTGAATTCCAAAAACTGGGAGGAGAAGCGCCCCATCATCAAGGCGGCGCTGGATCGCGGCCTGCCGGTTGCAGGCCTGTTCTCGCGAGGCGCCAAAGGCGGCCACTATGTCGTGATCGTCGGCTACTATTTCGAGGAGGTCGATGGGGTACGCGAGCTGCGATTCGTACTCAACGATGCCGGCACCGCTGTCCTGCGCGGCCCCGCCAAAGGCGCGGCAGGCGGCATCCCCAAAGAGCTGATGAAGAAGAACCGCGAGCTGTCAAAGTTCCGCATCTTCGAGCCCGAGGGCTGGGACCCGAAGACCCACTCGCGCTTCTCGCCTGTCATGCGCCGCAATCCGTTCGTGCGTCAAACGGACGAGTGATTATGGCGGCGCTCGGAGCGGATTTCACCGCGCAGCGGGAAGCAGGCGCTCCGCATCCGCCATGGTCAAAGGCGCTGTCGTGCTCGCGCGCCCGACACGCTCGAGCGCCGTGTCCGACGGCAAACTCCGCAAGACTTGGTCCCAGTCTTTCGGCGCGTTCTCATACCAGAACGCGCGCTCGATCAAGTAGTTGGCTTGTCCATCCTCGGGCACGTACTCGCAGGCCAATACGCGCGCCCCATCGAGCCGCGGGCGGATCGCCACCAGTCGCTCATACAAAGAATTTCGTTCCTTTTGATCCAAGTGATGCGCGGGACTTTGCGAAGAGCGCGGTCGCTTTGACGCCGCCTAACAAAAATATTTGGGCGCGCGCGAAACGGCGCTGCGGATTCGGAGCTGTTCGAAGTGTGGGAAGCGACCCTCAATCGTCGCTGGCGTTTTGTGCGCACGTTTCTCTATCAGCATGACGGGCGAGGGGGCGACGTGAGGAGACTTCGTGTCGATCCTGAAGAGGCCAATTGCGGACGATCGACCGGCCGCGGTCGATGTCGATGTCGCAATAGGCGATCGCAATCGGGGAGAGTAAACTCACGCCAAAACGACTTGCGCTGGCACGAGGACATTGCGCTCGTTTGGAATCGATCCTGCTAGTAACGCGTGAAATGTCGAAGGGAGATGGTCGCACATGACACCGCTACCCGACTCGCGGACCAAACTCACGTACGCGGACTACGATCGCATTTCCAACGATGATGGGCGGCGGCACGAGATTATCGACGGCGAGCACATCGTGAATGCAGCGCCAGCCCCGCGGCATCAGCAAATTTCCTTTCAGCTTCAACTGCAACTCTATGAGCAAATACAGAAACGCGGCAACGGTGAGGTCTACGGCGCCCCCGTCGGCGTCCGATTTTCAAATCACGACATCGTTGAGCCGGACCTCATCGCAATTCGCTCCGAGAATCTCGGCATCATCACGCCAACCCTCATCGACGGCGCCCCGGACCTGCTGGTTGAGATACTCTCGCCATCGTCCGCGGCAACGGATCGCATCCGCAAGCTCGCGCTCTACGAACGGTTTCAAGTCAGCGAGTATTGGATCGTCGATCCGGAGTCGCGTGTCGTTGAGCAGTACGTGCTCACGGCAGGGGTGTTCGAACTCAAAGACACATGCCGCGAAACAATCACGTGCTTGACGTTCATCGGCGTGAGCCTCAACTTGACGGTCGTATGGCGGTGAAGGAACTGGAAAGCGCGCAGTTCTAGACGACGTCTCCGCCGGCCTTTCAGGCCGGATCTACCAAGGGTAGGCCGGCAGACCGGCCAACCCAGGCCGGACGCTTCTTTACCCTGACCCGGGGTAGACCGGCCGGGCCGGCGGACCGACCCTGCCGGTCAACCCCGGGCTATAACCCGACGGGCCTTGCAGGCCCTCAGATCGGATCTGTTGTTTTTCTAGCGCGCCATTCGCAGCGCGAGGTTCACCCGATGCGACAGCATTCAGTTGGCGACGACTTCGGACGACTCGATTTGCCATCGCCCATCAGTAGGCCGTTCGCCTCGTCATCGACATTGCGCATGCGGCGCATTACCGGTGCGAGACGACGATTCTCCTCCGGCCTTGCAGGCCGGAACGGTTCTCTGCCCTGACCCGGGGTAGACCGGCCGGGCCGGCGGACCGCCCCTGCCGGTCAACCCCGGGCTATAACCCGACGGGCCTTGCAGGCCCTCAGAGTTTCGACGAACCTTGCGTGTTGTCGGCGGCCGTCTT
>JBJXGE010000093.1:0-16277 GCA_046154185.1 Planctomycetota bacterium | reverse complement strand
TTACGAGGATTCAAATTCTTGGCCCCTTAAGAACGAGAAGGGAGCACCCAACGCGCGTGCGGCGACCGTCGTCGCTGTACACTAAATTAACCAACGAGGTGTCTCACTTTCGTTGACAGGTTCCGGTCCTAGTTTATGAGCCCGCGAACGAATAGTCCCAGCGGCAAACTCTATATACTCCTGAACTATACGCCGTTGCTCTAGCGTGAGGGACTTGATCGCCGTTGCCAGCAGTTCGGTAGCCTCGTCAAGCAGCACGAGGTCGATCGGTTCTGGGCATGCACTTGCGACTGCCTCTGGCAGTTTCTCCCAAGACTGTCGGCGACGTTTCAGTTGCACGCGTCGTGCTTCGTGACGCGCGATCGTGCACAGCCAAGATTTGAATACTGTGTGGTCCCTCAAATTGCTGCAACGCCGAGCCACTCGCGTCCACGTATTTTGTTTCGCGCGGTCAATGTCGAGACCCGCGAGACCTTCTGCAACACAACACTCGCTAACCGCCGAATCGTATTGAGAGACAAGATCCGCAAGATCAGGGAGTTCGGTGATTACCAGAAGCCTGGGTCCCGGTAGTGTTGCCGGCGAAATTCGAACCCGAAAAGAGATAATTTCCTCGCCAGGCGCTTTGACGTTCGGTGTTTGCAGCGCAACTTCAGATTTTTGGGACAGGAACGGTGTATCGACGTGTCGACATTTCTCCACCCTCACGTGCAGGCGCCCTTGGCCTCGCCGGTCGTCTAATTCCCGACGACAAAACGGTAAAGTGAGAGAGAGGCCAGAAGTGCGGGAAACGAGATGCAAGCTGGTCGAAACCAAGGGTATCTCCTGTTCAATAGGCCCGAACTCTCCCAAGAAAATCTGATTTCTTCATTTGCGCAATCACTTCGCCATTTTCGTCACTAGATCGACGAGCTCCTGGTACATTTCGTCTGCCGCAGCCCCACCATTTTTCGCGGCCGCGTCGTGACAGACCTTTAAGTGCCTTCGGAGCAAGTCCTTGGCAACCGCCTGAAGCGATGCGCGAGCCGCCGTGATCTGCAAGATAACGTCAGCGCAATAACGGTCGGATTCGATCATTCGCTCTATGCCTTCAACCTGCCCCTTGGCTCGTCGAAGTTGAAGGATGTTATTTGCCTTGGCGGACGGATCGAGCGCAGCAGCCGTGCGCTTGAATGTGTCCTTGGAATCACGGAGCGGCTCAGGCGGCACCTTCGCCTTTGTAGGTTTTCTAGCCAAGCTCGTACGCCTTTCTGCACTTGGACGGTCGAGACACCCACTGGGGGTATAGCGACCCTACACCCCTAGGGTATAGGCCGCAAGTGTGGACCAAAATATTGGATCCGCGGACAACGCTCGTCTTGTGCTTCTACCCGTTGCCGCATTACTTCGAAGTTCGGTGACCACCGCGAGAGTCGCATGCCGCGAATTCCTCGTGATCACCGTCAACAGCCTGCGAGTGCGGTCGCTCGAGCTATCTCAACGGTCGTCCGGTGTCGCTCGGCGACGTGCTCGAAGTCTAACTCGGCGACGAGTGGGTTTGCGGGTGCGCTATCACGTGCAGTTTCGACTCGACGGCGAGTCGACGGTGCAGCCGAACGAGACGACAGGATTGGTGGGAACTTGCCGGGACGGGAGTTTGGCGAGCTTTCTAAGGCCATGGAATGAGATGCGGTCGCGGTGAGCGAATATGCGGATGGTGCTCGATCACACAGTCGGCAATAAACGCAAGCGCTACGGCGAAAAAACACCGCAGTCTTCGGGAGAAAGTCCCCGGGCTGCCGGTCGCGGTTGAGTCGAGTTTCCCACGATCAAGCCGAGCAGTCAGCTTCTTTACGATTGCGTTGAAGTATTTCGAACCACCGTCGAGAGTTCGACGCTGTTGACCTCTCGCCCCGCCACCATGAGCGGCACCGCTGCTGTAAGCGTCTTCCCAGTTCCCAGTGCGACGTGCAGCAGAATTCGGAAGCGGGACGGTTAGGCTTACTCGCTGCTTCGAGGCGATCGATCGGGACGCTAACCCTCGCTATCGCGCGCTTAGCATCTCGCGCCCCGAGCCCAGCTCCCTGCCCCGCCGTGCTATGTCATCATTTAGCATCTCGTCGCCATAACTCTTGATCGCGCCGCGATCTGAGGACTTACTAAGTCGAGAGCACGTGACGCGTGAAGCGTGCTCTATAACTTGCTAAGCGCTGCTCTCGACTTCTTAAATGTCTTGCATGCTCTCCGCAGAGCAGCCGAGAGCACCCTCAAAGTCGAAGCCCTTTGGCTGCTCTCTGACTTAGCAAGTTGCAAAGTCGAGAGCACGAAGTCGCGCAAACGCCACGCTGCAACATGAATCGATATCTCGCGTTGTGTCCGCGCTTTTCGGCGCCTCAGTGCATGGGTCGGCCGAGGCCAGAATCCGCAAACGACTCGAGTTGTATGGGGCGGTTTGGTATCCCCGGCGGGATTTGAACCCACGACCTTCGGTTTAGGAAACCGACGCTCTATCCAGCTGAGCTACGGGGACACGGGAGTCGACGCGGCACTATAGCCGAGGGGTCGGGGGTCTCGCAAATCTGAGCGGAGAATCGCCGCTTGGCCCATTGATCTCGCGCACGAAATCACTTCCACTCCCGACTGCCAATTGCGAGTCACTACGAAAGGCGCGCCATGCTCAGGTTGTTACTCATCGGCATCGCAATGAGCTCGATTGCGGCCGAACTGTTCGCCGGGGATCGCATCACCGGCCGCAACTTCGCAAGTCGATCCGAGGTCATCGCGCAGCACGGCATGGCGGCGACGAGCCAACCGCTCGCCACTCAAGTCGCCCTCGACATTCTCAAGCTCGGTGGCAGCGCGGTCGATGCGGCGATCGCCGCGAACGCGATGCTTTGCCTCACCGAACCCACCGGTTGCGGCCTCGGCGGTGATCTCTTCGCGCTCGTTTGGGAGGAGCCCGCGCGCAAGTTGCACGGTCTCAACGGCAGCGGGCGCTCGCCCGCATCGCTTACGCTCGACGAACTGCGCGCGCGCGGCCTCACGAAAATTCCGAGCCACGGGCCGTTGCCCGTAAGCGTACCCGGCTGCGTCGACGCGTGGTTCGAACTCCACGCGCGCTTCGGTCGCTTACCAATCAGCGTCGTACTCGCGCCCGCGATTCGTTACGCGCGCGACGGCTTTCCCGTGAGCGAACTCGTCGCCTACTATTGGCAGAAGAGCGCGCTCAAGCTCGACAAATACGCTGGCTTCGCCGACACCTTCCTGCCCGACGGTCGTGCGCCGAAGAAGGGCGAGATTTTTCGCAACCCGCGGCTCGCCGACACGCTCGACAAAATCTCCCTCGGCGGCCGCGATGCTTTCTATCGAGGCGACATCGCCCGCACGATCGGCGACTTCATGAAACGCGAGGGCGGCTTTCTGAGTTACGACGACCTCGCGGCGCACACTTCGACGTGGGTCGAACCGGTCGCGACGAACTATCGCGGCTACGACGTGTGGGAGTTGCCGCCGAACGGGCAAGGGATCGCCGTCTTACAAATGCTCAATTTGCTCGAAGGCTACGATCTGCGCGCGATGGGATTCGCGAGCGCCGACGCGACGCATCATTTCGTTGAAGCCAAGAAGATCGCGTTCGAAGATCGCGCGCGCTACTACGCCGATCCCGAGTTCAACAAGCTGCCAGTCGCGCGCCTCATTTCGAAAGAATACGCGCACGAGCGGCGCCAGCTTCTCGATCCAAAAAAAGCGAGCCTGAAACTACCGGCGGGCGATGCGGCGCTCGCCGAGGGTGACACGATCTACCTCACGACAGCCGATCGCGACGGCAACATGGTCTCGCTCATTCAATCCAATTACCGCGGCATGGGCTGCGGGCTCGCGCCGGACGGCCTCGGTTTCATCCTGCAAGATCGCGGTGAGATGTTCTCGCTCGACCCCGCACACTTCTGCGTCTACGCCCCTCGCAAGCGTCCGTTCCACACGATCATTCCGGGCTTCGTGACGAAGAACGGCGAACGCTTCCTGAGTTTCGGCGTCATGGGCGGCGCCACGCAACCGCAAGGGCACGTGCAGATACTCATGAACATCATCGACTTCGATATGAACCTGCAGGAAGCGGGCGATGCCCCGCGCATTTTGCACGAAGGCTCATCGGAGCCAACCGGCGAAGCGATGACCGACGGCGGGCGCGTCTCGCTCGAATCCGGCACGCCTTGGGAAGTCGTGCGCGAGCTATTCGAGCGCGGCCACAAAGTTGGCTTTGATCTCGGCAACTACGGCGGCTATCAGGCGATTCGCTATGACGCGACGAACCGCGTTTACCTCGGCGCTTCGGAATCGCGGAAAGATGGGCAAGCGGCCGGGTATTGAGCGGAATACTCGCTCAGCGCGTCTCAGGCGAACTCGCCGGAAACAACTCCGCTACGAGCTGCGCAATGGTGTCGCTGTCGCAGTGACCGATGACGCGATCCGCCACCGCGTAAACTTCCGGCATCGACAATTCCATCGCAACACTCAACCCCGCGCGCTCGAGCATCGGCAGGTCGTTCGTCGCGTCGCCGACCGCGATCACTTCGTGCGCCGCAATTCCGTAGCATTGCTCAAGCAGCACGAGCGCCTCCGCTTTGCCGAGACATGGCGGATGAATGTCGAGCACCGTAAGTGGGCTCGCGCGATGCGCCGGCAACAAGCGGAGTGGGAAGCTCGTGAGATAGACATCTTCCGAAACGTGGCGTTTGAGCTCGACTTCGAAGTCTCCCGGCATCGCGTATTCGCTGCTCAGCAGTGTGACGCGAATCGCGTCGGTGCGGCGCAGGCCGGCATCGTCGACGAGCACGAGTTGTTTGAAATCATTGAGCGCGAGTTGCTCCGCCTGCGTGCGCGGCGCGAGCGCGTATTTCGCTCCCGCGCACATCACGACCCGCGCGTGGCCACACTCGTCGGCGTAGCGCAGGATCTTCTCGAGCAACTCAAGACCCATTGTGCGCGATGACAGCAGTTGACGCTTGCGCGGACAATACGCCGCAGCACCGTTATAGAGAATCGCCGGCGTCTCGAGCCCCAGTTCTTCGAGGACCGCCGCCGCGGACCCCTCCGAGCGTCCGGTCGCGACCATGACGACAGTTCCGGCGGCGGCAATTCGGCGCAGTTCCGCGAGCGTGCGCGGATGGATGTGCCCGTCCTCGCCGACCAGCGTGCCGTCGAGATCGAGCACAATAGCGCGATACCGGCTCATCGCCGACTCGCGCCGACGCGCGGCGTTTTGACTCACGGGTTCGACCTCTTGCCCTGCGTCTCACGCAGCGACCCACTCAGCGTCTCACGCCGCGACCCATTCAGCGTCTCACGCAGCGACTCACGCCGCGGAACTGTGCCGGATCGCTCGCTTCGCTCTTTCGATATCACGCGGCCGTTCCTAAAATGCCGACACGCAGTCGCAACTTCGAAACGCGAGAGGTGTGGGGTAAACATGGTGAACAAGATCCGGCTCGAGTCCTACTCAATGGGCAAGGGCTACGTGAAATGGCGCGTCGTCTATCCGCCGATGGCGAAGAAGATACGCGGACTTGCTGCGGAGTTCGATAGCCTTGCGCTCGCGGCGGATGCGCTGAAGAAATTTTGTCCGCGCGAACAATTGGACGCGGAAACCGCAGCCTTGATTGAGGCACAGCCAGCGACCAACGCGGCCAGTCGCACCGCCAAGCCTTAACGCGCGACTTTTCGAGTACCCGTCAGCTTCTGCAACTCGAAACTCGTCATCCACCACAGGGATCCGAGCGGCTATGAGCGCTCCTCTTATCCAGAGCGTCTATCGGCTGTCGTCCGCCGCGACTTAGCGAGATTGTCGCGGCCCGCGGCCAGCTCGGAACCTCAAGGCGGGGAATGGTGTTTAGTGTTCACGGCCCTGCGGGCTTCCCGCGTCCCGTTCGACTGGCGGTCGGTTTCGGGGCGAACCATAATCCCCGCTACTGTCGAGGCATTGACTGATGTTCGAACTTTTGAGACGGAAAGGTTGAGATGAAGAGTACTGGCGTTTTCGCATTTGGCGCGTGTGCGTTCTTGACGACGGCATTGCTGGCCCAGAGTGGGGCAGAGCCGGGCGAGCGTCGACCTCCGGGCGGCGCGGAAGGCGGTCGCGGCGGGCGCATGGAGTTTTCGAGCGGTCGCGCGCTCGGCGCGCTACTCGCGGGCATCGCTGATGCCGACAGCAACGGCGAAGTGAGCGCCGTCGAGTGGACCGGTCTCATGACCGCAATCACCGCGATTCCGTCCGCGGAAGCCGGATCGACCGCCACGGCTGTGATCGACACCGCAACGCTCAAGCAGATGTTGTTCGTGAACGCGATCGATCGCGACAAAGATCACGTGCTCGAAGTTTCGGACTTGCAAAGCGCGTTTGCCGAACTCGACAGGAATGGCGATGGCGCCATCGCCAACGATGAGATGACAGCGGGGCGGCGCAATCGCGAGCCACGCGAACCGGGTGGCGAAGGTGGCAATGCACCGCCAGCTCCGGGCGGCAACGCTCCGCCCGCCGGTGGCGCGCCGCCCGCGACTCCGCCAGAGGGTGGGGCGCCTGCGGAACGTCGTCCGCAGCTCTCTCGCATCCAGACGACGGCGATGACGAGTCTCGTGCGCGTTGCCGACAAAGATGCGAGCGGCAGCGTTTCGGTCGAGGAATGGAAGTCTTTCCTCGATATGCAGAAGGCCGATGCCAAGGGCGCGATCGGCGGCGAGCAAGTGACAGCGTTGATGAAGGGCATTGAGAGCACGACCGCGCCCGCTGGCGAAGGCGAGCGTCGTCCGGCCGGTCTCGGTGGCATGATCGACGGGATGCTCAAAGGCGAAAATGGCAAGGCGCTTGGCCCCGACGACCTCAATAAGATTTTCAGCGACATGGACAAGAACGCCGACAAAACCCTGCAGAAAGATGAGATCACTCCGCCGCGCCGCGGGCGCGCGTAGCGATTCGATTTTCGCAAGCAAGATCCGTAGCGCGCGGGCGCCGCATCCGGTTCAGCACCGGCGTGCGGGGCCCGCGCGCCGTTTCATCGCGCAGTAAAGATCCGCCGTTCATTCCAACGCAAGGCCAGCGAACTCGCGACGACAGACACCGACGACAACGCCATTGCGAGCGCCGCAAACTCGGGGCGCAAGACGATACCGAGTCCGCTGAGCGCGCCGGCGGCGATCGGTATTCCGAGCAAGTTGTAAACAAGCGCCCAACCGAGATTGAGTCGAATGCGCCGCAGCGTGGCGCGTGACAACAGCCAAGCTTCTCGCAACGACGACAGACTGGCGCGCATCAGCACGATATCGCCGGTCTCCTTGGCTGCGTCGGCGCCGCCGCCCATCGCGACGCCGGTGTGCGCCGCCGCCAGCGCGGGCGCATCGTTGATGCCATCGCCGACCATCGTGACGATTCGTCCGGCGCCCCGCGCTTCCTCGACAATGCGCAGTTTTTCGCGCGGCAACACGTCCGCATGCACGCGGTCGATGCCGACGACGCGAGCGACATGCTCGCCGACTTCGCGCCGATCTCCCGTGACCAGCGCGATGTCGACGCCCGCCGCGCGAAAATCGCGCACGATCCGTTCAGCTTCGGGGCGCACACGGTCCCGCAGCCAAATCGTGCCCGCGTGTCGGCCGCCGATCGCGACATACACGGCGGTGACCGCAGCGTCGCCGCCGTCACGAGCGTCGTCGATGTCGATGACGATGCCCGCGCGCTCGAGAAAACCGCGCCGGCCAGCACACACCGGGGTCCCAGCGACGACGCCTTCGATACCAAGGCCTTCGCGCTCGTGCATCGCATCGATGGTCAGCACATCGAACTCCCGCGCCGCATGCGCCGCGACGATGGCGAGCGCCAGCGGATGGTTTGATCCGCGTTCAAGCGCGGCCGCGACTTCGAGGACGCGTCGCTCGGTGTGCGCGCCCTCCGTGCTCGCCGCATTCCGTACGTCGATACGGACGAGCTCGAACTTGCCGGCGGTGATGGTGCCCGTCTTATCGAGTAGCAATAACTGCGTGCGCCCAAGCAGCTCGAGGGCCGCGCCGTTCTTGATGAGAATGCCGTGTCGCAACGCCATGCCGCTGCCGACGAGTATCGCGGTCGGAGTGGCGAGCCCGAGCGCGCACGGACACGCGATCACCACCACTGAGATCGCGAACCCGAGTGCTGCGGCGAGGCCGGCGCCAGCCAGCAGCCAAGACGCGAGTGTCAGCGCCGCAAGTGCGATCACGGCCGGTACGAAGTAGGCGGAGAGGCGATCCGCCACGCGTTGAATCGGCGCGCTGTGCGCTTGCGCGTCGCGCACGAGCTGAACAATTTGCGCGAGCGCAGTGGCGCTTCCGTTCGCAGTCACTTCGATCTCGATGCGACCGTGCGTGTTGAGCGTGCCGCCACACACACTGTCCCACTCCGCCTTTGCGACCGGCAGCGCCTCGCCTGTCAGCAGCGACTCATCGATTTCAGTGTTGCCCTTGCGCACAACGCCATCCGCCGGCAATCGCTCGCCCGGCAATACCACGACGCGATCACCGACGAGAATGTCACGCGCGTCGATCAACTGTTCGATACCGTTTGTCAGCCGACGCGCACGCCGTGGCGAAAGATCGAGCAAAGTGAGTAGCGCCGCGCGCGCGCGGCCGCGCGCGACGTGCTCAAGCCATTTGCCGAGCGCGATGAAAAGCACCAAGAAGACCGCGCTTTCGAAGTAATAATTCGCAGCATGAGCCGCGCCGACGCCGGGCAACCAATTCGCCGCGATAGCGAATGAGTAACCGAAGGCGCTGGTCGCGCCGAGTGCGACCAACGTATCCATGTTCGATCGACCGCCGCGGAGCGCGCGCCACGCACTCACGAAGAAGGCGCGTCCGGGCCAGCTCAACACCAGGAGCGCGAGCGCGGCCTCGAGCGGCCAGACCAGCGAAATGTGTTGGCCCCACGCCATGCCGATCATTTGCAAGATCCACGGCGTGGAAAGCGCGAGCGCGAGGAGAAAGTTCGCGCGTGCGGTGCGCAACTCGCCAAGACTTGAGTCGGTTGGTTCCGTACCGGCCGTCATTCCACGCACGGTTGCGCGATAGCCTGCGCTTTCGATCGCGCCGATGACTTCCGGCTCGCGCGTCGCGCTGCGCGCATCAATGCGAACGAAAGCCGAGGACTCGACGAGATTGACAGTCGCGTCGCGGACGCCCGGCACTCGGCGCAAAGCGCGCTCAACGGAGGCGCTGCAACTCGCGCACGTCATCCCGGCGATTGCGAGTCGGAGTTCGCGCGTCGCGCCGTCGCCGTCTGGCGTCGCGTTAGCAATGGCAGATTGGAATTGTCGATTCACGGCTGCGCTTTCCGTCGTCGGATCCAACAAGTCAATGGGTGGCGCAAAGCCTACACGGATTTGCCCTTGGTCGAACATGCGCGCGCGAATTCGCGGTTCCGACTCGCGCGACGTCTACGACGCTGGCGCCAAACTCGGCCTTACGCACGCAGGGGTTTCTTGGCAGAATCGTCGCACTCAGAGGACTCGCGCGTGTCGGGAATCGCCACGCTGAGTGCGTACGATTGATACTACGGAACCGTAATTCCGCGGGACCGTTGCACAACAGGCAGGAAATCGAATGGACCGGAAAGTTGTCGTTGCCGGTTTGAGTGAGACGCGGGCGCTCGTTTTGGAGCATTTTGACGCCGCGCCGCGCGAGCTCGAGAAAAGCTATGGCCCCGGCAAATGGACCGTCAAACAGATTCTCGCGCATCTCGCGGACGCCGAGTTGGTGTTTCTCTGGCGACTCGTGCGGGCCGCCTGCGAGCCGGGCGCGAACGTCGAAGCCTACGACCAGGACCGGCTCGCCGCGGGACTCAGTTATTCGACCCGTCCGCTCGTGTTCGAGAAAGACCTATTTCAGTCGACGCGGCAACTGCTCATCCACTATGTCGAGCAACTGCCGGAGCAGAGTCTTCTCCAGGAATGCGTGCATCCCGAGCGCGGCCGTGTGATGGCGATTCGTTGGGCCGAGCGCGCGATCGATCACACTGCCCATCACTTGACGCAGATCGAGGCCGCGCGCGCCGGCGTGCCGTGGAAGGCCGTGGATCGAACGGGTTCGGGGCAGTACACCGGTCGACAGTCTCAACGCTGAGATTGGCAGCTACCTGCACTAGGAAGCGGCCCGACCGCAGCGAAGGATCCCGCATGAAGATGCGTGTCGCCGCGTCCGCTGGCGAATTAGGCGCGGCGCAAGCGCGTTACGTGATCAAGCGGCTCGCGGCGGCGGCGCCTGAGCTCGAGGTCGAAGCGCGATCGACAAGCGATGCGCTCAACGAGGTCGAGTTCATCGTGGAATCGCTAGAGCCATCGGCACTGGCGGCAGCGAGTACGGCGGCAGCGAGTACGGCGGACAGTGATCTCATCGCCGTGATGCCACGCGAATGGCCCTGGGATGTGTTCTTGTCGCGCGAGTATCCGGGCCTTGTCGACGTTCCGGCGAATGAGCTGGTGGTCGTCTCGTCGGCGCGCCGGCTCGCGCAACTGCGTTATCACTTTCCGCATTTGCGCGCGGAGCAGCGTTCCGCGGTCGTCGTTGCCGACAATGATCAGTTCGATACGACCGGCTGCGCGGGTCGGATCATGAGCGCCGCCGAAATACACTGGCGCGAACTCGCGGGACTCGTGCGTTCGACCCTCAGCCCCACCGAGATGACGCCGGCGCCCGCGCAAGGCACGCTCGGAGTCCGCGCCCGCACCGACGATCGCGCCCTCGTGAATCGCGTGCGTGAGTCGCTCGATCACGCGCCGACGCGCGCGGCCGTGACCGCCGAGATATCTTTCCTCGCGGAATTCGGCGGCGATGCGCGGTTGCCGATCGGCGCCTGCGCGCGCGCCGTCGGCTCGCAACTCGTCTTACTCGGCGTCCTCGCATCGGCCGACGGCCGACAACTTGTGCAGCTCGCCACCGAAGGCGATGTCGGCAACCCAGAACGAATCGCCGCAGACCTCGCGCACAAGATGCGCCGCGCGGGCGGCGCCGAGATCATCGCGAGCTTCTCAGCGTAGCACGCGTCATTGTTGGCCTGGCGGCTTGAGCGGCAGCGTGACTTCGAGCGGCGCGACGCCGCTCGCGAGCACATCGACGATCTGCGTCGTGAAACGCGCGAGTTTGAGATCCTCCGGGCCGCGAGGTTCGGCGTCGAAGGCGATCGCGAGGAGCGTGTACTTACCGGGTTCGACATTCTTGAGTTGAAATGCGCCGCCCGAGACGACGCGCGTCACCGTGGTCACTTCGCGCTCGATTCGCATCATGAGTTCCGGGCTGAATTCCTTGACCTCGACTTCGCCCGGTATCAGAGCGACGACCGTCATCAGCGATTTCTCGTTGCCGAGCAAAGCCCCCGTCACTAGGAGGCCCGACGCCAGCACGAGATCCTGACGCGTTGTCTGGCCCGCGACGAGTGTCACCGGAATTTTTTTCCCGGCCATCTCCGCTTCGCCTGCGTGCGCCATGAAGTGCAGCGTGCCGTCACCCGCCGGCACGCCATCGAAACTGAAGCGCTGCTGCGCGTCGAGTGAACCGTCGATGAGTTCGACATTGCCGCTGTCGCTTTTGATTTCCAGCGTGAGCTGCGTATACCTCGCCGCGTCGATCTTGCCGATCACTTGGCCTTCGAGTCGCGCAACGCCCCCGGCAAACACAAAACTCGCGACGTCTTCCCCGTCGGCAGTTAGCGTGACGAGCCGTTCCAGACGCCGTCTGTTCTGCGGATGGTGGACGCGTACTTGGGCGATTCCGGCGCCGAGTCCGCCCACGCGATACGCGCCGTCAGCCTCGGACGTCGCCGATTTATTCGATTCTCCGGCCATTACGGAAATCCGCGCGCCCGCGAGCGGCTCTACGATGTTCGAGGCCCCACGAATCGAGACCGTCCCGCTGAGTACTGTGCCGACCGTCAGCGTCAACTCAACGCGAGCTGGGTGTGCGGAGATATCCGCGGTCGCGCGCGCGTAGCCGGGATGCGCGACGGTGACGGTTGTCGCCGTCGTACTCACGCTGTCGAGGAATGCGCGCCCCGTCTCATCGGTGCGGACCACTCGCGGCGATTGATCCAGGTTGCCGTCATAGAGCTCGCCCGTCGACACGTAAGCTCCGCTCACGGGTTGGCGGTGGGTATCGAAGACGAACACTTCCAAACTGCTTCCCGGCTCGAGTCGAAGCTCAACGCCGGTGGCGGTCTCTCCTGATTTCACGGTGACAAACAGCTGCGTTTCGCCGTAGCCGGCCGCGCGCGCGAACAGCGTGCATTCGCCAACTTCGAGCTCCTTCAAACTGAATCGACCGTCAGGGCTCCGTACGCGCGTGAACTGACCATCCAGCCAAGGCGGAAGAATATTGTGCCGACCGTTCGCGCACTGGACTTCGAAGTCTTCGACCGGTTCGCCACTGAGTGCCAGCACAACGCGACCCTCGATGCCGCCTCGTCCCTTCAGCACAAAGTCGACGTCGGTCGCACCCGCCTGAATATTCATCCGGTTGTCGCCCGTGTAGCTCTGATGATTCACGCTGACGTTGTAGGCGCCCGCGGCAAGCCCCGAAATGACGTACTCACCTTCTTCATCGGATTGCGTTTGGCTGCCGCCTTCTCCCGAGCTGAGATAACCACTCACATGCGCGCCGCGCACGGGTGCATCGCGCTCATCTGCGATGCGGCCGGAGATTTCGAGCGTGCCTGACGCTTCATAGACGAGTCGAATTCCATCGACGCTCTCTCCGGTGCGCACCGAGATCTCGAGTCCGCTGCCGTTGGTCATCCAAGTCTGACTCTTCGGTGGCGATGCGCGCAGTCTATATTTTGCAGCGAACAACCCACCGAGCCGAAACTTGCCATCGCCATCCGTTGTCACTTGCGGCCAAAAGACATTCGTTTGGACTTCCGGGTGCGCCACGACCGTATAGCTGGCGAGCGGATCGCCGTTTTCGTCGACCACGACGCCGCTCAGGACAGCTTCGGCCTCCAGTTGGAGCACGACATTGCGCACACCTTCCGCGCCGATACTGAAAGTTTGCGGCCGCAACGCGAACCCCGGCTTCTGCACGCCGACCGAGACTTGGCAATCGGGCGGAAAGCCGAGCAGCTCGAAGTTGCCGTTGGCCTCCGACCGGCATTGCTGCCAGGCGTTACACGTCATGCCCGACGAGTTGAGTTCGGCGCCCTCTACGCCTTCGCCCTCGGGATCGACGACCTTGCCGGCGATACCGAGGCCGCGCTCGAGCGCGAAGTCGACGACGAGCGGCGCGCCGCCGGGTTCTGGCGAAACGCGGACCATGTCGTTCCAGTTCTCTTGCGGATAGCCCTTGATCTGCTCGCGACGCAGCGCATAGGGGAGTCGCGCAAGCCCTTCGAGTCGATAAGCACCGTTGGCATCCGACGTCGCCGATCGTGCTGCGACTATGGGCGCGCCGGACTCGTGGTGCTCTGCCTTGATGCTCACACCGGCGATCGGCGCGCCGCTGGTCGCATCCGTCACGCGCCCTTCGACGACGCCGCCCACGAGCAGTTCGAGCCGTAACGACGCCGTGACGCCGGTAGGAGGCACGTCGATTTCATTCTTGCCGTCAGCAAGCACTAACTGCGCGTGCTTGGGTTGGACGACGTAGACGCCAGGACTCAAGTCTTCGAATGCGAACGCGCCGGCATCCGAAGTTTTTGTGCTGCGGAGATTCCAAATTCCTTTCGCGCCGAGTTCGACCTGAAGTTGTTGGACCGCCTCGCCGCTCGCGCCGAGGACCGCGACGCCTTCGATTCGGCGCCCGTTCTGCAGCACGATGGTGTTGTCGTGTGAGCCAACATCGAAGAACTCGGTTACGATGCCGCCAAAACCCTTCGCTTCCGCGCGCAACTTCCACTTCGGCCCGCGCAAGTCCGCGATCTCGAAGCGACCTTCAGCGTCGGTCAAAGTGCGCAGCACAAACGCTGTGACGCCCGTCGTCGGCACGTGCTGGGTGCTGGATTGGTAGGGTGTGAGTATGGCATTCGCGATAGGGCGTTGCGCTGCATCGACGACGCGGCCGGCGATGTGCCCGCAGCGGTCGACCATGAACTTTATTTCGACGCTCGGATTTTCGGCACTGAGTTGCGCGACTTCGAAATCGATACTGCGTGCGCCGGCGCCGTCGGTCGCGCGTGCCGTCAGTGTGAAGTGGCCGACCGCAAGGCCTTCAATGCGCCATGCGCCGTCCGCGCCGGAGTTCGCCGTCCGCAACGAGCCGCGGTCGCGCGCGGGGGGCTCTTGCATCCATTCGTGCGGATAAACATCGATGGTCGCGCCCGCGACGATTTCATCGCGCGTGTTTTTCGTGACGCCCCAGAATACGCCTGGGCCGTTAGCGGCGACTGTCGATTCCGGCGGCGGAGTAGGAACCGCGATCACGGGCGGCGCGTCGGCTATCGGCGCGACCGTATCCGCACTGGGCGGCGGTCCACTCACACTTGACGGCGGCAGGGATGTGGGCGCGCTCGGCGGCGCGAATTGCCAAAAACAAACCGCACCGATGACCGCGACCATTATCGCAACCGACACGCGCACGCCAGGACTCATCGAACGACTCCTCTCGCTTCCCCACGCAAACGATCGTAACGCGACGTTGCCCTGACGGCTGGCGACAATTCTTCACACGAAGCGCGAGAACACAAACGATATTCCGGAGCGGGACGGACGATTCGGTTTTGCACGGGGCCGTTTCGAATCGTGCAGTTAGCTGCGCCGCACGGCGACCCACATGCCGTCGCCGGTCGGGATGAGATAACTGTGAAAGCGCGGATCGCTGGCGAGCACATCGTTGAAAGCCTTGACGGCCGGCGCTTCCGAGTCGGTCGGTTGAGCATCAAAGAGTTGGCCGAAGGCGAACCCGTTATCGAAGAGCGCCACGCCGCTTGGACGCAGGAGCCGTGAGCATTCCTGTAGGTAATACGGATAGCTCGCCTTGTCGGCATCGACGAAAACCGCATCGATGCTCCCGGCGCGCAACGGCTTGAGGAGCGCACGCGCGTCGCCGCAACGCACTTCGATGCGACCGGCGACATCCGACTCGGCGATCTTGCGACGCGCGAACTCCGCGCGTCGCGGGTCGAGTTCGAACGACAGCACGCGGCCGCCTTGGCCAAGCGCGCGCGCCATGACGATCGCTGAGTAACCCGCGAGCGTGCCGATCTCGACGACATCGCGTGCGCGGCCGAGTCGCAACAGAATCTGCAGCAGACTCGACTGCGGGAATCCGATGGAGATCGACGGGATGCCGGCCGCTTGCGCGTCCGCGCGCAGGCGCGCGAGAAACTCATCCTCGGCGTCGGTGTGTGACTTTATGTAGTCAAGCAACTTCGCGCTAAGAAATTGCTCATTCGTCTCGAGCGCCATGCGACCTCGCATTCCGACCGGTCCGGCGATCTCCGCGCGGCGCCACCCACGCTTTTTGGCGCGCCGGAAACACGACGCCTGCTATCAGCTCTTCGGGCATTGACCGACGATCGCGACTCGGATCTGCATTTCATCGGCGACGATCGGCATGGGCGCGCCGAGTTTGAAGTCACTGCGCTTGACCGTGAACTGCGAACGTACGACCAACAAGTCACCCTCCGATCCGCGCAGCCGATCTTTGAGGCGACCCGGCAAGTGGGTGACGGTCACCGTCACCTTGATGTCTTTCGTAATCCCATGGCAAGTGAGCGAGCCGGAGACTTCCAGCACTTGGGAGTCCTTCGCCTTGGGATCCGCTTTGACGCTGTCGACGGATTTGAGCTCGAAAGCGATTTCCGGGTTTGCTTTCGCATCGAGCCACTCATCCGAGTGCAGTTTTTGCGTCATGAGCTCGTTCGACGTGCGCACGCTGTCGGCTGCGACGACGATCTTGCCGCGGAGTTTCTTCATGTCCTTCGGATCGCACTTCACTTCGCCGCTGACGCCGTGCGCGACACCCATGATCGGTTCGAGCTCCGAATCGAGCACGAAACTGATGCTGTTGACGCCCTTCGGATCCTTGAAGTTGAAGGTCTGTTCCTCGGCGACAACTGAAAGTTGCGCGGCGCTCAAGCAGAACGCGACGAAGAACGCGCGACGCAGGTGGACAATGCGCATGGTGTTCCTTTCTCGATGACTCGAAAGTGCAGGACGACGGGAGAATAGCGGCGCACGTGCATTGCGGCCAGACGTGATCGCGCGGCGATGCGCCGGTCCGACGCGGCGTGACGATGCGCGGCGCGACCCTCCACAAATGCGACCGCGGTCGCGCATCGGTGAGATGCGCGA
>JBJXGE010000087.1:0-29524 GCA_046154185.1 Planctomycetota bacterium | reverse complement strand
CGAGCTTCGACCCGCTGTTCTTTGCCACGGGTGTTGTCCGCAACACCCTCGCCCTTTCGGGGGACCCGAATAGGCTCACCCCACACGTTCGCGCGTCCCGCGCGGGAATGTGTTTGCAGGAGTGTTTTTTTATTTGCTTGTTGCCGATTAGGACTCGCACGGCTTGGCTATAATCTCAAGCCGTCTTGAGGTCACCGAGAAAGGCTGGGTGGCGGATGCGCTGGTTCGTGCTGCTGATCGTGTTAGCGGTGGGCGTCGCATGTGGCGCTACACTCGCCCAGCCGGACGCCGCGCCGCGCGATCGCGCGCCGCAGCGAGCGGCCGGGCCGAGTAGCGATGCGACGCGCGTGACCATTCCCGTCACCGCATCGCGGATACCGCCGGCGACCGCCAGCGATACAACTTTGTCCGAACTCGCTCAGTATCTGCAGCAAGTGCCGGCAAAGACCTATGACGGCGGTGACGGTGAGATCATCGGAACTGTGCGCACGCGCGCGGGCGCGCCGGTCGCCAATATTCGATTTCACTGCATCATCTGGGGTACGACTCCTGGCGTAGAAGTGATCGAGATCGGCGACGCTTCACTCGAAGTCTACGTGGAGCAGGAAATCGCCCAGTACCACTATGACCGCGCGATGATGGTCACCACCGAAACCGACGCCGACGGGAAATTCCGATGCGCGGGTTTGGTGACTTCCGCCGAGTATCATCTTCAGATCGAGCCACGCGACGATTATGTCGTGGTCGCCAACGGCGACTATCGGCGAATCCGGCCCGGCGCCGGGGCACTCGAATTCACCGCGCTTCCCGCAACGCCCGCCACCATCACGGTGCGCACCAGCGACGGTCGCCCTGCTCACGGGTCGTTCATCTACTGCGGCGAATCGGTGAAGGATGACGAACCCACCGGCTTTCGTTACTGGGTGACGTGGGATCCCGCGTCGAAGACGCAAGCGATCCCGCTGGATCTACCCTTCGTGCAGTCACGCAGCAGCGACGCGCGTTCGGAGTGGAGCGAAGTATCGGCGCGCGCCGGCGAGCCGCTGCGGCTCGACTTCATCATTTCAAACGCCCCGGATGTGACGGCGCACGTGCGCGCGCCATCCGGACTCGATGCGGAGGAACTCACGGCGCGGCTCGAGCCTGCGGGCCGATCGCCGTCGCGCCGGGTTCATGCCGCGACGCTCGTCGTTCATGGTCGAGCCGAATTTCGCAACGTTGCGGCTGGCACGTACGAGTTGAGTATTGTCGGCGATGGGGAGCTGGCAAAGGAGGTCGTCGAAGTCGGGGAATCGCCGGTTGAGGTATTCGTCAACCTGCCGGCGCCCAAGCGTCAGGATCACATCGTCGTGCGCGCGCTCAAGCCGAACGGCGCGCCGGCCAGTGACTTGAGTTTTACGGTGGACGTACGCACCGAAACCGGCTCGCATTCCGGCCACGCGAATTCTTGGCGTCAAGCCGATGGCGCCTACTGGGTTTCGCTCAAGTCGGATGATTCGCAGCCTGAGGAATCGTTGACCAGCATTCGCCTCCACGTGGCGTCCTCGAGATTCGGCTCGCAATGGCTGGACGTTCGTCCGGGCGCGGCGCCGAGCGTCGAACTTCGCTTCACGGAACCCGCGTTTGCCGTGATTCGGCTGCCCGACGAGGTACCACTCGCACAATGTCGAACGATCTCATTTAGCGTTGACGACGCCCCGAAATTCGACAACCTA
Organism: Planctomycetota bacterium; assembly: GCA_046154185.1. GTDB lineage: Bacteria > Planctomycetota > UBA8108 > UBA1146 > JAJFFE01 > JBJXGE01. Next base: position 27,809 of record JBJXGE010000087.1, on the reverse strand, counting down.
GCCGTTTCCCGCACCAGGATATTTGGGCCACTCGCGGTCGGGGAATGTCGCATATTGATGTCCATGGATGACTCGATCGTCGATCGCCGCGTCGTGCAACTCGTGGCCGGCGAGAACGTGATCGAGTGGGCGCCGCCGCCGCTCTTCACTGTGAGGGTGATCGCGACGGCAGAGCTCAATGGTACTTCGGCGATGTTGACGGCCGGAGCAGCGGATGACGAAGACGATGGAGACTTCAGTCGTGAATCGGTTTTCGATGCCCAAGGACTGCTGACATTGACCGGCGTTCCCGCCGGTCACTACGCGTTACATATCTGGCGGGGCAAGCAGCAGCGTATGGAGATCGATGTGCGCGGCGACACCACCGTGATCTATGCGCCGGAGGATCTTCAGCCCGTCATGCGCGTGTCCGTGGATGATCCGGCGGGCCGACTGGCGCGAGCGGGATTTGTCGACCGCGATAAGATCGTCGGCATCGCTGGTGTCAAATTCTACGATCACATGCAAATGGTCGCGCTGCTGTCTGCGCACATCGACGAAGAAGCCGTCGAGTTTCAACTGGAGCGCGACGGGACACCGACCACCATCACCGTTTCATTGAAGGCCTTGGATATCTATTCGCGAAACAACTTGGGCGGCCGTTTCGACTACGGAAATCGCTGAGCCAAGGAAAGGGCGGCGTCGCATGCGGTGGAGTCTCTTCATTGTTCCGGTATTTGTCGCCGGATTCGCGGCGGGTTATTTCGGCAACCAAGCGCGATGGAGTCAAACACCAAGCGAGGAGCGGGGGGCACCGCCAACGCTCACTCCGCTCGCAAGCGATCCGCCCGCCGCGCCGGTCGCATTCGCGCCGACCAGCGAGGCGAGCCCGACCAGGTTTGGCGACGGAGTCGATCTCGCACGCGCGCTAACCGCTGTTCCATCGTTCGTCGCCGAACCGCCGGTCGGAGCCATCCGCGGTCGCGTGGTAGATGCGGACGAGCAGCCGATCGCCGGTGTCACGATCAAGCTGTCGCCACTGCGCGGATCGTCACGCGCGTTCACGGCCGAAGTCTGGCGTGACTCACTCGAAGAGTACATTACCCACCGAGTGAATCAGCATCGCTTGCTCCACACCCAACAACGCACCGCGGAGAGTGGCGCCGACGGGACGTTTGAATTCGTCGATGTCGCCGCCGCCCAGTTCAGCGCGAAGGCGTCGAAGCCCGGCTATGGTTTCACCGTGGCACCGGGACCGGATGGAAGCACGCGATTTGCCGCAGGCGACGAACTGCGCGTCCTGGGAGTGGCTGCGGTCGCCGTCCCGGTCCGAATCGTGCAGCCCGACGGCGCCGCGCCGAGCGCCGCGACCATTATCGATTTCGCCGCAGGACAATCTCGCGACCGACATCCGTGGACACCCGCCGCGGCGCGTGTGGAGCTGTCCGCAGGTCACCACATATTGACGGCGGATGCTGGGGCCGCGTTCCGTTGTGAGCCGCAACTCGTGTTGATATCCAGCGACACGCCGCCTCCGACGCTGAGTTTCGCGCTCCTGCCGACCGCGAGTCTGCGCGTTCGTTGGTCGCTCTCGGCTCGGGATCCCGCGAGCATGAGTCAGAGTTGTTGGTATCTCGAAGCCGGGCCCGATGCGGAGATCGATGCGACCGAGTTGTTTCGGAACGGCGAGCAAGTTTGGGATACGACGCGCCGGGGCGCCGAAGTCACGTGCGAGATCCGCGATCTCGTACCCGGGCATTATTGGGTTGGCGCTGGCCGTGGGCGTGTCGATGCTTTGGGTTCAATTGAAGTGCGCGACGGGGTCGCTGAGCTGGCGCTCCAGGTCGCCGAGATCTCGGACGAGAATGTGCTGAAAGTGACGCTGCTCGATGCCGCGGGACAACCCGCGACTGCTTCGAACGCGCATTTCTCGATTCAGAACCGTGAGGGCGCAGACTGGAGGCGCGAGTCGGTCAACATGCTCAAACGGACCGGCCATATCTACGAGCTTTTGCTGCCATCCGAGTGCGAGGCCGCGTTGACGCGCGGCGCCAGTGAAGGTTGGACGCTGCGAGTCAACGAACAGGATTTTGCGTTTTCAATCCCGATCAACTCGCGTGACATCGTCGCACAAGCGCCACCGCGCGCGAATTTTCATCTCACGGTTGCACCAATGCCGCACGCTGGGTCGGAAGATTCTTATTCGGTCGCGCTGCACCGAGAGGCGCAAGAAACGGATGCCAACAGTTACGTGTCTGTCGATTTCGATGAGGATCATTGGGCGGCGACGGCGGTCCCCGGCTCGTACAAGGTGGCCGTGCGCCGCGATGGTCGCGAACTCGCGACGCGGGAGATCATGCTGGTGGCCGGCGAAAACGTTCTTGTTCTGCCGATCGAAAAGGGCTTTCGCGTGTCGGTTCGATTCGCGAATGCCGAACAGGCGCCGCCCTACCTAATGCTCATGAGCGAAGATTTGCTCGAAAGTGTCGGCCATGCGGAGGTCAAGGAGCAGCTCGCGGTGTTCGAAGATGTGCCCGCCGGTAACTACACGCTTATCTCAGCGAGAACTCAACTGGATGTCGAGTTGATGAATATCGCGGTCGCCGGCGAGACCAGCGTCGTTTTTAAAGCTGCCAAGTTCCATCGCCTCATAGTCAGAATTCTGCAGCCGATTGAGGTCGATTCGCCGTTGGCAGTGCTGCGCGACGGCGATTACGTGGTCGGCCTGGAGGGCAAAGACATCACGAATATTCGCGGTCTTGCGTTGTCGTTCATGAGCGCGATGTCGAAGCCGGAAATCAGTGTCACGTTGGAGCGCGGTGGTGAAAGAATGGAAATCAAAGTGCCCACGCAGGCGATTCTTGAACTCGAGAACGAACTCGACGAGACGATTCGAATTCGACCAGATCTCGAGGCGACGAACTGAAGCCGATGTCGGTTCCGCGCCGTCACGCGCGCGGAGCGCGTGTGACGGCGTGCGATTATTGGCGACAGGGATGCAGAATCCGGAGAGTTCGGCGTTTTAGGGCGACGCGACGGGGCGCGCGATCCGACGGCATGCTGTGTGCACTTGCGGGGGAATCCCCGGAAGGAGGCACGACATGAATCGGATCGCAGTTCGAATTGCTGTGGCGCTCGTGGTCAGAGGACTCGGTTTCGCGATTCCGTTCAGCTTCTCGTCAGCGCCGCGCGCGATGGGTGCGACGCAAGCCGACGCGCCAGCGCGCGTCTTTCCGATCTCAGAAAATTGCGAGATCACCGCCAGCAGGATCGCGTTCGATGGCCAGAATCTCGTCGCTCGCGATGCCATTCTGACCCTTCAGGTCGCGGATCACGCCGTGAAGTTTCGCGCTGCGCATCTGCGCTACCACCCGCTCGAGCACTCACTCGTCGTCGAGGATCTTGCGTGGATACCGCCGACCGCGCGAAGCGACGCGAGTTTCCTCCGTGTCGAAACACTCACGGCTGCGCATGGCCTCATCGACGTGCGCACGCGGACTGTCAAGCTGACGAAGTGCGTTGCGACGTTTGCAGCCGGTGACTCTGGATCGGCGTTTCCGCCTTCGCGGTGGCGAACCTGGGAGCTTCAATGTCGGGACGCAACTGTCGTCGCTAACGGCGCGGCGGGCGGTTGGAGATTCGAAGCATCAAAATCTGCAGCTACCGGCAACGGGGATGTCGTCGAGTGTGAAGGCATCGCGGGATCCATCGATGGCGCCGGCCGCGTCGTTCGCGTCGAGCTGCGGGTCGCGAAGTGGGCGCGAGCCGATGGCACGACCATCGTCGCGGATCGCATTGAATTCCAGGCGCCACCAGCGGTTGTGCCGCCGCTGGCACCTCGGTAGGACGGTGGTCGGGACGTTGTTGCAGCTTGGGATTGCATTTTAGTTGGTTACACAACTAAGATCGCGGCCATGCAAAACGTCACACGCGAAAAACTCATCGAAGCGGCCATGGACCTCTTTGTGAATCAGGGGTACGTGAACACCGGCCTCGCGCAGATTGCGCGCAAGGCCGGCGTTCTTCCCGGATCTCTCTATTACTTTTTTCCGACCAAAGAAGATCTGCTGCATGCGACGCTCGAGCGGCGCAAACAACTTCTCGTTCCGGAAGTGCTCGACCCGATCTGGTCGCGCATCGACGATCCGATCGAACGCGTCTTTGGCCTCCTCGCCGGTTATCGGCGCATGCTCGAGATGACGAATTTCAAACACGGTTGCCCGATCGGTAATCTCGTCATCGAAATCAGCGAAACCCATCCGCATGCCCGCGCGCTGCTGACGCAGAACTTCGAAGGCTGGCTCGCCGCCATCGAAGAGTGTTTCGCCAGCGCGCGGAATCGCCTGCCCGATGATTCCAACGCGCGGCAACTTGCCGTGTTCGTGCTCACGACCATGGAAGGCGCCGTCTTACTCGCGCGCAGTTACCGAAACTTCGAAGCGTACGACGCCGCGATCGTCCAGTTGCGCGACTACGTCGAACGCTTGCTCGCCGACGGTACGAGTCAACCTCAACGGAAAGGAGCGCGACGTGAAAGTCCCAAACGTCGACTCGCCTGAGATCACCGATGCCGTGTGCAAGCAAAAGACCGGCAAGACGCTGAAACAGTGGTTCGAGGGTTTCGACAAGGCTGGCGGCCTCGAGCGCGGGCGTCGTGAGCTGACGAACTCGGTGCACGAGCAAGTCAACAAAGACGCGTGGTGGGCGACGACGCTCGCAGTGGAATACGAGCGCGCCCGCGGCCAGGTCGAGAAAGATGGAAAGCCGACCGGTTATTCCATGTGCTCGACCAAGACGATCGCGGCGCCGCTCGATCGCGTCTTCGCGGCTTTCGGCGAACCCAAGCAGCTCGACAACTGGTTCGGCCCGAAAAACAAAGTGAGCTTCAAGGACGGCGGCGGTTTCGAGAATGGTGATGGCGACAAGGGCACGTTTAAGAGAATCCGTGCGCTCAAGGACATCAGATTCTCTTGGGAGCATCCGACGCTCGGGCCAGGCACCGCCGTCGAAGTGTTGTTCGCCGACAAGGGGAAGGGTAAGACCGGCATCACGTTGAATCACACGCGCATTCAATCGCGGCGCGAAGCCGATCAGATTCGCGAGAGTTGGAGCGCCGCGTTCGAGAGTCTCAAACGCTTTATCGAGTCGGCCTAGTTGAGTTTGAACGAAGGGACTTCGATGCTCAGTGTCTTAGCTAGTTGGATCGCGTGTTTCACGGCGATGACGCCGACGCCACCGGCGCCGATTGAGCATCAGTTGTATAGAACGCAAGTCGCCGCCGCCGAATCGGCGCTGCGACTCGACGAACTCGCGGAAGCGCGGCGGTGGCTCGACGAGACCTCCGTCGTCTTGCGCGGCTTCGAATGGCGTGCTCATGACGCGGCGCTCGATCAATCGCTCGAGAAGTTCGTGATCGGCGCGAGTGCCGCGGCGACCATCGACGTCAACTCGAGCGCGTCCCTCGTAGCGTGCGGACTTGCCGATGGCGCGGTCGAGCTCCGCAGTCTCGCGAACGGCGAACTCGTTACACGGCTCGGCTCGCACGCGAGTGCGGTGACCAGCGTTCGCTTTGATTCGGCCGGCGCCCGACTCGTGACCACGTCACTCGACCGCACCGTGAGAGTTTGGTCGGTCGAAGAGCGCCGCCAACTCCTCGAGTTCACCCATCACGGCTTCCCAGTCGGTGGCGCCGCGTTCAGTCCCGACGGCATGCTGATCGCCTCGTGCTCGTACGAGCGCCCGCCGAATACCGTCGTCGGCACCGTGCACATCTGGAATGCCGCCGACGGCTCGCTCGTGCGCACGCTCGAGGGCGGTCGCAAGCCGCTCGTCGGCATCGAATTTTCTCCCGACGGCCGCAGCATCGCGGCCGGCTCGTGGGATTTTTGCGTCTTCGTTTGGCCCGTCGCTGGCGGGGAGCCGTTGAAGTGCGCCGTGCCGGAGGAGGGCGTCTACAACGCCGTCGATGGGGTCGCATTCAGTTTCGATGGCACGCTCGTCGCTGGTGCGTCGAAGGACCATACCGCGAGAATCTGGAGCGTGAGCTCCGGTGAACTCGTCGCGACATTGCGCGGCCACACCGATGCAGTGAAGAAGGTCGCCTTCGCGCCGGACGGCCAATCGCTCGCGAGCGCCTCCGCCGACGGCACTGCGCGCTTGTGGAACGTCTCCGACGCGTCTCTACGCGCCGTGTTGCGGGGGCACTCGGACGACGTCGTCGATGTGCGTTTCGCCGCGGCCGGCGCACGAGTCGTCACGAGTTCGCTCGACGGCTCCTTGCGACTGTGGGACGCCGCGACCACTTGGTACGACGGTCCAAAAGTCATGGCGTCCGCGGCGGCGTACGTGGCGCGCTTCAGTCCCGACGATCAACGCGTCGCGACGGCGAGCTTCGACGGTCGTATCCAACTCTGGAGCGCCGCCAATTGGGAGCTACTCGCTTCCTTCGAAGCGCATCCGAAAGACAAGTCTTGCCACGCGCTCGCGTTCACACCCGACGGTCGCTTCCTCGTGTCGGGGAGTTGGGAGCCGACGGTTCGAGTTTGGGATAGTGCCACACTTGAGCTGGTGGCGAGTTTCACTCAAGCCGCCGGTACGACATGGCTCAGTGTCAGTGGCGACGGCGCGCTCGTGGCCGCTTGCAGCGGCAAGACGATCGAGATCTACGATCTCACGAGTCGCACGCACGTGCAGAGTTTCGCGCTGCATACGAAGTCCACGCTGAGTGTGAATTTCGATCCGACCTCGCGACTCTGTATTTCCTGCGGACGCGATGGCGCGGCGCTCATCTGGGACGCGCGCACGGGCGAGTTGCTTTGCGAGATTCGCACGCCGAGCGCGGACGTTGCCGATGCGCTGTTTGTCGCCGCTGGCGCGCAAGTGTTGGTGGCCGAACGCAACGGCCGCGTGGCGCTTTACCAGGCGGCCGACGGCGCGTTGGTACGCGAGCTCGTGCACCATCGGCACGGCGTTTCGCATCTGGACATCGCGCCCGATGGCGCGCGCGTCGCGCTCGCCTCCGAGGTCGTCACCCTCATCGACATGGATCACGGCGGTGTCATCGGCAATTTTCGGCCGCACCGCCATGACGCATATTGCGTCGACTTCGATTCCCGTGGCGAACGACTCGTCAGCTGCGCGACGGATGGGTCGATCGCCGTCGCCGATACCGCGCCGTTGCGCAAGCAGCTGCGGCAACGCGAACTCGCCCGCGCGCGACGCGCGACCATCGAGCCATTATTCGCAGCCCGACTGGCCGCCGGCGAAAGTCTGCCGGTGATCGCCGACGACGTGCGATCGAGTCCGCTGCTCGACCGTGCGGAGTTGGCGGCGTGGATTGATCTCATCACAATGCGAGCCGGTCGCGGGCGGCAATAGTCGGCCGCTTATCGCGCGGTCGACGTCACGCGGCACTATTCGAATCGCGCCTTGTCGCCGTCGCTCTCGCGATGCAGAATGCGGCCCGCCCGACACTCTTCGCCATTTGACGGAATGTGATGATCATCCCGACACTCCTCACCGCCGGCTCCGATCCGCATCCGGCAATGATCTTGCCCTTCGCGCTCTTGCTCGCCGCCATCGCGCTCATGCCGTTTCTCGCTGCGCGTTGGTGGCATCACCACTATCCAAAGGTTGCGCTCGCGCTCGGCGCCGTAACCGTTGCCTACTATCTCTTCGGCCTTCACAACTCAACCCGCATGCTGCACGTCGCGCATGAGTACGTGAGTTTCATCGCGTTGATCGGCTCGCTGTTCGTGGTCGCTGGCGGAATCCATATCGACGTTTCCGGGGCGGCGCGGCCGCGCGCAAACTGCGCATTCCTCTTCTTCGGCGCCGTGCTAGCGAACATCATCGGCACAACCGGCGCCTCGATGCTCTTGATTCGGCCCTGGATCCGCCTGAACAAGGGGCGCGTCGGCGCTTTTCACATCGTTTTCTTCATCTTTATTGTCAGCAATGCCGGCGGCGCGCTCACGCCGATCGGCGATCCGCCGCTGTTTCTCGGCTACTTGCGCGGCGTACCGTTTTGGTGGGTGCTCGCGAACTGTTGGGAAGCTTGGGCTATCGTCGTGGGGGCGCTCATTGGCGTCTTCTACTGCTTCGATCGCCGCAGCTTTCGGCGCGCAACGAGTTCAGAGACGGCACAAGCCGCGCCGTGGCGAATCGAAGGGTGGCGAAACGTCGCGTTCCTCGCGGTCATCTTGATCGCGGTCTTTCTGCGGGAACCGGTCGGTCTGAGCGAGGCGCTCATGTTGGGCGCGGCGCTCGGCTCGTGGTTTCTCACGCCGCGGCGAATCCACGAGTCGAACGACTTCAATTTTCAACCGTTGCGAGAAGTCGCTTGGTTGTTTGTCGGTATTTTCGCGACGATGGTCCCTGCGCTCGATTACCTGGAGCGCAATGCGTCGGTATTAGGGATCGACTCCGATCTGAAGTTCTTTTGGCTTACGGGACTCCTTTCGGGTGTGCTCGATAATGCGCCGACCTATCTCACGTTTCTCGCAGCGGCGATGGGGCGCGTGCAGATGAGTCTCAGCGACCGCTCCCAAGTCGCCGATTTCGCGCTTCAGCACGATCACGAGTTGATCGCGATCTCGCTCGGCGCCGTGTTCTTCGGAGCGATAACCTACATCGGTAATGGCCCGAACTTCATGGTGAAGGCCATCGCCGAGCATGCGAAGGTCCCAACGCCGGGTTTCTTCGCGTACCTTTTGAAGTTCGCGGTGCCCGTCTTATTGCCGATACTTGGCGTCATAGCGTTGCTGTTCTTTTCGCCGTGGCGGGTCTTATAGGGCGTTGACGGGGCGTTTGCCGACGCGCGACCGTCAGTCACTCGGCCGCGTTTTCTCAAGCGCGATCGCGACCGCGAACTGTAAGAGGTCTTTGCGGTCACATGCGGCTGCTATTACAGCGCTGTAGTTGCCGGCGCGGCGGCAAATCTCGTTCAACGACGGTGCAATGGTGAGTCGCCGCGCGGCGCCCAGGTGTTCACGAAACGCCGCGATCGCCTCGTCCGATCGACCCGCGCGATGCAGCAGAAACACAAGTACTTCGGCGGCGAACTGCGATTTGCGGCGCGCTTCGGCTGACAGCTGCTCGACCTTCTCGCGAAATCGTTTCACTGCGGCGTCTACATCGACACCAGTGAGCGCGAGCAACAATGCGCGATAGTCGTCGTAGAAGTTTTCGAACGGCGGCGGCTCGCGGTATTGCAACGGACTCGGCAGCGCCAAGCCATAGCTGCAGAGTTCGGCCGCGGCGCGGAGATCCGCCATGTCATCGAGCAAGGGCGCGAAGCGCACGACCGCTTGCAGGTGCGCGTCGTCGACATGCGGCGCGGAGCGCAGGAGCCAGCGACGGTTGTTGAGCAGCTCCGCAACGGTGAACTCGCCCGCGACCGGCGCTTCGTGTTTGGCAATCTCGCGCCGCAGATTCTCTTTGAGTTCGTCAGCGAAGTGATGCAGTAACTGCGTCACGAGCGTGCGTCTCACCGGCGGCGGGAAACCGCTCGCGCGCTGCTCGAGCAACGTGATCGCGTCACACGTGCCGCGATGCGCGAGCACTAGTTCGAACGCGCGGACCGGATCGGCGCCGTCGAGTCCGACCTCGATGACCGCATCGAGTTGTTCGCCGCTTGTCGAAGTTGCGGCGTCCAAGTTGGCGACCGCGAAGTCGGCGAGCGCGACGCGCACCGGCTCGATTTCATGTATCGCTTTGAAATAGGGCCACGCCTCCGCGATGCGACCGGCGCCGAGGAGCGCTGCGCCGACGGTGCGACATGCGCGCTGATAACCGACCTCGAACGCGGCGCGCTGCGCTGGCGCGATCGCCGCGAGGCGAATCTCCTCGACGATCGGCAGCCCGAGCTCGACCCGCGTTTTGAGGAGCAACGCTTCGAACCACGATGCGTGCACATTCGACTCCGCCAACAGCGTTGCCACGCGATCGAGGAATGCCGGCAATCCGCCCTCGTCCGCGAGTTTGGTGAGCTGCGCGAAGTCGAATTCTGTCATCGTGACTGGCCTGTGTGTGGCGGGACTCCCCGCGTTCCGTGCGAGGCACGCGTCCCCGCGCCAGAGACGCGAACGCGAGCCGCTTCGGGTCCTCCCGAAGCCGGCGATATTCAACTCCACTCCGCGCCGGAGGCGCGAACGTGTGGGGTGAGCCTTTTAGGCTCCGCCGAAAAGGCGAGGGGTGTTGCGGACAACACCCCTAAAAAAACAGCCGCGGACGTAGCCGATGCTACGCCCGCGGCTCACCGCATCAAAGATGGATGCGCGGTGGCGAGGAGAGAAACTGCGGATAGTTCTCGATGCTGATTTCGCGTCGGTGGGCTACCACGCGTCGCGTCAGATCCGAGTACAAATCCTCCAACTCAACCTTGCGTCCGCGCACTCCGATCTTGCCCAGGAACTCACTCACCACCTGCTCGACGCGATTCGCCGAGACGGCGCCCGACACCGCTTTCCGCAAGCGCTGCCAATCCACGGCTGAGCAACCCTTCACTGCGTGGGACCAGCCCTCCACGCGAGTTCGGAGTTCCTCGAGCCAATTGTGAATTGGCGCGTAGTCGGTGGGTCGGAGTGGAAAGTCCCGAGCGGGTAGACTGATCGACTCGCTCGACATGATCCGTCCTTCCGAGATTAAGCTCCGCGTAACGGCTGGTCGGCGCGGAGCGCCCATGGCTGATGGATTATCGTCAGCCGGGCCTCACGGGGCAACGGTCATGCCAAAGATCTGTCCGCGCGTGCGCTTGGACGCGCGCTGGTGCGTCAGGTCGTGCACCGAGCGCCAGCTAGGTGATCTCACGGAATTGCGCATGTGCGCACGCTGCGAACCGGAACACGAGTTTTGCAACGCTCGTTGCACGGCGACCTGCAAATATTGCACGCGCGCAAACGCGACGCTCGCGCGGCGCCGAGACTACGGCAATCGAAATAAGCGCCGCGCGTTCGCGGTCGTGTGACGGCCGATTTCTTCGGTTGTTGTTTGGTGCAGCTCGGCGAGCGTTCTGGCAGTATGGAGCGCGTGCGCTGGCTCGTTGCGTTTTCCGCGCAGGGGTTGCGGCGCCATGAACGGCGCGTCGGTCTCCAATAAGAGGCGATCGAGCGGCACGCGTAGAGCGGCGTCACGCAACGCCGTCGCTTTCGGATAACTCACGTTGCCGGCGAAAGACACATGCCAGCCGAGCGCGAGGGCGCGTTCGGCTTGTTCGACGGTGCCGCCGAAGCAGTGGAAAACTCCGGTCGTGCCAGTCGCATGCTCGGCGACAAGTGCGAGCGTGTCATCCCAGGCGTCGCGACAATGAATCACGACGGGAAGCTGTTTCTCGATGGCGAGCGCGAGTTGGCGTTTGAACGCTATAGCCTGGCGCGCCGGCGTCGCCGTATCCCAGTAGTAGTCGAGCCCGATCTCGCCGACCGCGCGGATCTCGTCGGGATGCCGATCGATGAGTTCCGCGAATTCCGCGAGTGTGCGGTCGAGTTCCGCGTCCGTGATTTCGCTCGAAGTCGGATGGAGTCCGGCGCTCGCATAGCAAAAACCCGGATGCGCGCGCGCGAGATCGAGCGCGGCGCGACAGGTTTCGGAATTCGTCGAGATATTGATGATCGCCACGAATCCCGCACTGCGCGCGCGCGCGATCACGGCGTCGCGGTCGGCATCGAAGCGATCGAAGTAGAGATGCGCGTGGCTGTCGATGTATTGGGGCGTCACGAGGCGGCTCCGAAGGTTGCTAACAAAAGCCGGACGCCCACAGATGTGGGCGGCCGGCTCGATGAGCCCGGATGACAGTTCGCGATCGTGCTACTCGGCGAGCAGGGCCATAACGGCCTCCTCCATTTTTGCGTCGCGCAAGTCCTGGTAGCGAATGACGCCCTGTTTATCCAAGATGTAAATCGTCGGCCAGCCGTTGACTCCCCATTGCGTGGCGATCGGACCGCCGATCTCGCCGCCATCGAAGAACGAACGCCAAGTCAGTTGGTGCTGCTCGACAACCTTCTTGTATTCCTCGGGCGATTCGTCACTGTTGACGCCGACCAATGCGAATGGTTTGTTTTGGAGCTTTGCCACGAGCGACCGCTCGTGCGGGAACATTCCCACGCACGGGCCTCACCAGCCGCCCCAGAAATCAAGCACGACAACTTTGCCGCGGTAGTCGGAGAGCTTAAACGGTTTGCCATCGGCGTCGAAACCTTGAATCTCCGGCGCGGTCGCGCCGATCTTGAGCGCGTCGCGTGGATGCAGGTTGAGCTGCGCCTTCGCCATCGCGCCGTAGGTCGTGTACTTGTACTTGAGCTGAGCGTATTTGGCCTCGATCTCGTGGAGGAGTTGCTCGCCGAGTCGCTTCTCGTCCGCGTCTTTCGCGCGCGTTTTTCGCTTCGCCAGTTTGAGAGTGCCCGCGGCGCGCACCACGTCGTGTTTGCTGGCGCGCAAGAGTTCACAGGCTTCCATTTGGAAGGCCGGCGCGAGTGCCCAGTCATACTCGAGCATCTCTCCGAGGCGCGGCGAGTCCGAGTAATTCGCAAGCATTGAGCGCGCGATTTTTTCGGCGCTTTCATTCATGGTGCCGGCTTCGCGCTCGGTCCACGTGTTGCGTAGTAGCCAGAGATTGGCACTAAAGCCGTCGTCGGTGCCAGCGTGCTGCTCTGCGAATTTCTGGTAGAGCGGACGAAACTCCGCGTCGCGCGACGCGGACTTACTGTCTGCGTACCATTGCTCCAGCTCGACGAGGCTCTTCGGCGCACTACGACTCGCAACGGTCTCGGGAATCGTTGGCGGTTCGGCCGCCTTCGGTCTCGCGCAGCCCGTTAGCGCGGCGACCAGACTACACACGCAAGCGAGTGAGTAAAGAACACGAGAAGTTTGCATCTATTGCCCCCTAGATTTCATCACGAGCGGCGAGCGGGTTTAGTACGGCGAAGATTGTGACGCTTTCCGACGAGGAATCAATCTCGGCATGGATGATGTGTGACCGACGCACTTCCTACCGCCGACAAGGAGGAGCTAGAGTGTGACGGCTCGACGCGGGTTGTCTGTTCCGCTTGCGAAGGATCTGATGTCCAACACGAGTTCGAAAACTCAGAGCGCTGTACACCGCATCGCCGCGCGGTGGATTTGGAGCGGTGCGGGAGCGCCGCGGGCGGGGACAATTGCGTTCGAGTCCGGCCGTATTCTCGAGATCACGGACGCTGCGAGCGGCGCGGTCGACGACGATTTTGGTCACGCGCTGATCGTGCCAGGATTCGTGAATGCGCACGTGCATCTCGATCTCACGCTCGCACCGCAGTCGGAGCGACTCGAAATTCCTTTCACTCGTTGGCTTTTGTCCGTGCGCGATGCGCGAGAACTAAGCGGCCCGGCTGGCCTCACACAAGCGGCGATCGGTGGCGTTGAGCTGTTGGTGAAAAGTGGGACGACGACGCTCGTCGATTACGATTCGCGTGGCTTTTCGCTCGCGGCGCTCGCGTCGTCGCCGATGCGGCGACTCGTGCTGCGTGAAGTGATTGCGCTTCGCGCGGAGTCGCCACTCGACGAATCCGAGCTCGAGGATTTTCTCGATGGCGCGCGCGGCATCGCGCGCGAGGAACGCGGCCTGGCGCCGCACGCGCCGTATACCGTGCGGCTCGACGCGCTTAAAAGTTCGATTCGGCTCGCGCGACGGCGCCGCGTGCCATGGTCAATGCACATCGCCGAACAGCCCGACGAAGCTCGCTTCATTCGGGATCAATCGGGATCGTTCGCCGAGTTTCTTGCCGGACTGAAGCTCTCAACCAGCGGACTCTTGAGCGGTGCCGAGTCCGCCGTGCTCGCGCTCGAGAGGCTTGGCCTGCTCGCCGATCGCCCGTTGCTCGTGCACGGCAACTATTTGACGGCACGCGATATCGCCGCGCTCGCCGCGCACGTCGTGTCAGTGGTGTATTGCCCGCGGAGTCACGCGTGGTTCGGTCATGCGCCGCATCCACTCGAGGCGCTTCTCGCCACTGGCGTCAACGTTGCGCTCGGCACCGACGGACTGATCTCGAACGGCGCATTGTCGATGCTCGCGGAACTGCGCGCCGTGCGCGCCGCACATCCGCGACTCACCGCCGAGCGCGTGCTTGCGCTCGCGACGACGGCCGCGCACACCGCACTCGATGGACGCTTCGGCTCCGGTCGCATCGCGTTAGGCGAACCCGCGGACTTCGCTGTGATCGCGCTCCCGCGCGACGTCGTGCGCCCAGCCGACCGAGTTCTCGATGCCATCCTCGCCGGCGCCGGCGAAGTCTGCGCCACGTACATCGCGGGCGACTGCGTCTACCGAGCCGGTGCTTGACAGGTACTTTCGCCTCGCCAGAATGTGGCGTTCGTTGAATTCGCTTTGCAGAGCGGGCGTAGCTCAGTGGTAGAGCGTCAGCTTCCCAAGCTGAATGTCGTGGGTTCGACCCCCATCGCCCGCTCCATAGTCAAGATTATGTTTTGCCGACACTTCTGTTGCGGGCATCGGCGCGCTTTCGTTGCCGGTTTTGGCGTGTTTCACACTTTCTTGTCAGATCGCCGCTCGTCTCTGATTGCGGCGGAGTCTCGCCGGCCACACCTGCGGAGTCTCAGCAACGGCTTACATTCACAAGGGCAAATGGATACCCTCTGCGCTAATCCAAATGGTGTCGGGGGCTTTTTTTTGTGTCGGCGGGCGCCGTTCGATTGGTGACGAATTGTTGCAGTGGATATGCCTCGGCGATGCCGACTGTAGGCGCTGAGATTACGAACAGGGCTTGAGGGAGGAGGATGCATGCGTTCTCACAGTGGCGCTCGGTCGAAGCGTGTGTTTGTTCCGCTGCTGTCGACCGGGATGGGGCTTTCGCTCGCAGTGTTTTTGACCGCGGTGTTCTTGACCAGCAGTGCTTTTTCGCAAAGTCCGCCGCAATTCATTCGCGGCGACTCGAACGCTGATGGACTTCTAAACGTCGCCGATCCGATTTACCTATTGGAGTTTCTCTTCATTGGGGGACCTCCGCCACCGTGCCGGGATTCCGCCGACGCGAATGATAGCGGCGCTCTGGACATTGCCGACGCGACAGCGATCTTGGGATATCTCTTCGTACCGGGTTTCGTGTTGGGCGGGCTAGTAGGCGAACCCTCCGACGATTTGCCGTCACCGTCACCCGATTGCGGATCCGATCCAACGACCGACGGGTTAGGTTGCGATTTGTTTCCGCCGTGCGGAACCTATCCACCTCCGCCCGGCGCGCCGATTCTCAATCCATACACGACTTCTACCATCATCCCGACGGTCTCTATCAGCGGTCAAGCATTGCCGAACTCGACCGTGAAAGTCGTTGGCTTCTTGACGACCCAGTACTTCGACGCGAGCCCCGGTGGCACGTTTACGGCCGCCAGCATTCCGTTGCACGAGGACCTCATAAACACGATTTTCTTTACCGCGATCGACAGCTATGGGACCGAGAGTGCGCCTTCGACGGCGATAGTGACGCACGATACTGAAGCGCCACAAGTGTACATAGACTTTCCGCCGCCCGGAGCTGAAGTGATCGTCGATAGCATCGACGTCGCCGGACGCGTCGGTGACACGTTGAGCGGATTTGCCGGTCTCACTGTCACGGTCAACGGAATACCGGCGGCAGTAGACGTGGGAATCGGCACGAATGGAACCTTCTTCGCATCGGCGGTGCCGCTGACTTCCGCGCTGCCCCCGGTGCCCACGATTCTGACCGCCGTAGCGACGGATGTCCTGGGAAATAGCGCGACCACTCAGATCTCGGTGACGCGCCTGTCGCCGACTGGGCCGACCATAACAATGGTCTCCGGAAACGGCCAAACCGGGCAGGTCGGATCCTTGTTGCTTCAGCCGATTGTCGTGTTCGTGCAGCAGATCGACGGTTCGCCGTTCGCTAACAAACTCGTGACCTTCCATGTCACGCGCAGCGACGGTCGCGTCTCGGGGAGCGTGCTTGACTTGGGTGCGCTGTCTTATCAAGTGCTCACGAATGCCGCCGGACAAGCCATGGCGCTCTGGCGTTTGGGCACGGACGCCGGGTGTGGTAACAACCGAGTCGCAGCGACGAGCGAAGGTGTGGCGGGGACCGTGTATTTTTGCGCGACCGCCACACCGGGACCGGTAGCTCAGCTCAACATTGGGAGCGGTAACAATCAGAAAGTCGAAACCGGTTTTCCGACGCCCTTGCCGTTGCGCGTCTGGGCGAGCGATTCTTGTAACGGCGTAGCGGGCGTGCAAGTGACATACACGGTAATAAAAGGAGGCGGAACTATTGGTGGAGCGGCGAGCTTCGTCGTCGAAACAAGCGACACCGGGCACGCCGAAGTGACGTACGTACTCGGCGATGAAGTCGGTCTGCATTTGATTGAAGCCGATTTCCCCGGTAACCCCACGGGACCGGCGAAGTTCGCCATAACGGGGGTGAAGCGCGACCCATCACAGCCGACGACTTTTGTCGGCATGGTGCTGAACAATGCTCAGCAACCGATCGGTGGTGCGTTAGTCAACCTCAGCGTTGCCGGCACATTCATGCCGGGCGCGATCACCGATCCGACCGGTCGCTTCATGCTCGGCGGCATTACCGCGAGCGGAGTCGGTCGATTGTTCGTTGACGGAGGGCCGGCCATGCTGACGGCCGGCTTGCCGGTGCCTGCCGGAACCTATCCCTCCCTCGTCTACGACGTCGTCGTGATCCCCAACAGCGAGAATTCGCTGTCTACGCCAGTGCTCTTACCGAAACTCGACCCGCGCAATTGGGTGAGTTTCGATAACACCGCCGATGTCGAACTGACCTGCGCCGGCATCGAGGGCCTGGTGTTCAAAGTTTTTGCGGGTTCGATGACGCGCGCCGACGGCTCCGTTCCGAGTCCGACTGATCCTGAGCAAATTGGCGTTCACCAAGTGCATCACGATGACGTCCCGATGCCGATGCCGGATGGCGCGGCTCCGCCGTTTGCTTGGACGTTTCAGCCGGGCGGCGCCGACTTCGACCCACCGGTCCAAGTGACTTACCCCAACATGTCAGGTTTGGCGCCCGGCGCCATCGCGTACTTCCTGAGTTTCAATCACGCGACCGGAAGATTCGAGATCGTCTGCTCGGGTCGTGTCGCCGACGACGGCGCCAGCATCGTTTCTGATCCAGGCAGCGGCATCACCCACGCGGGTTGGGGCTGCAACTGCCCGCCCTATTCCGTGACCGGTGAATGCGAAAACTGCAGCGTCACGATCACGGGCTCCATGTACGCTTGTCCCGGGGATGAATGCCAGTTCACGGCCGTTGGCGACCCGTCGGGCGGGACCTTCTCGTGGTCGGGCGGCACGCCCGTCGGTGGCACGGATGGCGCGGCGTACGGTGCGACCTTTGCGGCCAAAGGCGATCAGGTCGTCACGGTCACCTACACCTGCCCGTCAAGTCCGCCGTCCACGAGCAGCGCGAGCCACACGGTGAAAGTCGAATATCCGACCAAGGCGGTCACATTCACGAAGAGCCGCCATCCGCTGCTGGCGGCGCCCAGTGACTATCAGGCGCTGTTCAACAGTGGCGCGGCGGCCATGCGCATGGACGACGATGGGCCGGGAGACGGCGGCGAAACTGACGACGTGTGCCTGGATGTGACTCCCACTGTAAATGACGCAGCGTCAGCAACTTTTCCAGATCAGTCCGCCGCGACGTTCCCTGCCGCCGAACGCTTCGACTACACGTTAGCGGAGTACAACGACATCGTGAACTTGACCGTTCGAAACCAGCTACGTGCCGCAACCTTCGCGGATCTTAAACTGGTCACCTCTTCCATCAGCGCGGCGGGCGGGATGATCACTGGTGTGGCCAATCCGAGCAACCGGACCATCATTTTCACTCAAGGCGCAATTGCAACCACGACCGTACACGAATGGGGGCACAACTGCGGATTGAGCCACCGCGACAGTGATTCGGAAGCAATCATGTACGGTACTTCGAGTGCGACGAAGAACGAAATCAATCGCACCGAACGCGCTTCCTACCAGGCCTATTAAGGAGGTGCCTTGTGAAAACAAGTGTCCTTTTGCTAGGGCTGGCCGTGGCAGTCGCTGCTTTGCTCGCCTTGAAATGGTGGCAACAGCCGAGGACGCCGCCGCCAGGTTCAAGCGATTCGGCAGCTCCAGTGGCTGGTGCCGAACCGCGGGAGGCCGAAGCTTTGGGTCTCGATTCTCGGTTAAGTAATTTGCTGCGAGTTTCGGGCGGCCGGCCGACCGTAGCCGAAGTCGAGCAAGCGACTCCCCGGGATCTGCCAGGCATCTTGTCAGCGTACAAGAGCACCGACGATTTGCTAACGCAGCGCGGACTGCTGTGGACTTTGAGCTACCACGGACATGGCGCCGCCGAGCAGCCATTCGAGTCCACGTTGCGGCGAGAATTCAAGGGTCCCATTTCGCGCGAAGAAGAAAACGTGATGCACGACCATATTCTTGCCATCGGTTTGTTGGCGGAAAACTCGGCCAGTGCGTTCGAGTTTCTTCGTTCGGCCGTTGACCCCAAGTTCTGGGAACAAAACGGCAAGTGGCAGTCGCCGCGCGGTGAGCATTCGATCGCCATGTGTGTGAGCTACAGCATTCATGCGCTCGGCGCGAGCGGCCGCGCGGAAACGCCGCAGTTGTTGGAGGACCTGCGCCAGCGAGATCGGCGATACTTGCACCAGTTCGCCGGCGACATCACTCAAGCGGCCTTCTACCTTCACCTTCGACAAACCCGCGGGCCCGCGGCGTTCAAACGCGGGTTCTTGGGTGGGGCAGTCGACTGCGATCATGACAACTCGTTCGACCAGTGGATCGCGGGAGCGGGCAATGCCTGGTTCGATTGGGCAAACGATTGCATGCTCGGTCCGAGGCCGCCCAAAACCGGAAACTAACGATTCAGGAAAGCAACCACATGAACACTAAACGCATTGTGCCGGCACTTGCGTGCTGGTATCTCGCGACAGCGGCTCTCGCGGCGAGTTCGGCGAACGCTCAGGGGTTGAATTCGTCATGGACCGTCACCGTCAACGGGCAATCCATTCCGGTGAGTCCGAGCGGCAAGTTCGTGATACCCAACATTGCGAGCGCCGACCAATTCGGCGTTGGGGGGCCAGGCACCGCTCCGGATTTCATGAGCGACAACTTTTTGCGGTTGACCGGTCTCGGACAAATAAGCGGACAGACCATGTACCTGGCGAGCACGCCGTTTCAACTGCAGCAAGGACAAACGAAGATCTTCGGGGCGGCCGATTTCATCATCTCGCCGTTCCCGTTCCAAGTGCCGGAGAGCATCGAGCTCACGCTCGGCGATCGAATCATCGAGGTCGGCGAGACGACGCAGGTCAACGTCCTTGCGAATCTCCCGGACGGCAGCACCGACGATGTGACCGAGCGCATCAAGTGGACGATCTACCGATCGGCGGCTCCTTGGATCGCGACGATTGCGGAGAACGGCTTGATCACCGCCGTGGCCCCGGGATTCTCTCAGATCACGGCCGTGAACGAGGGATCGACCAGTACCTCGTTGTTGCGGGTGATTCCGGTGGTGCCGCGCACGACCATCATCGGCTTCACGATGCTGTCGGCGGGTACTGCGTTGGCTGGCGTCAATGTCCAGGTCGTCGGTACGGCCTTCTCCACGACGAGCGGTCCCGGCGGCGCGTTCGCGATCCCGGATGTTACGGTCGGGCCGGGGATCCTCGAAATCGAATGCAGCGTCTTATTGAGCGGTCAGATGCTCGAGGCGGAGGTCGTGCTGGAGAATCCTGTGGTCGGCGGCTTCACCGATGCCGGCGTCGTGAACATGACCGCGGGACCGGCTTTTGGCGCTTCCAGCGCGAGCGGCGCCTTTGGCACTAAAGTGACGAGCCACATCCTTCTCGATACGGACATCGAGCTGCGCGGATGGTCTTTCGGGCTTTGTCACGACCCGGCGAGCGTCTCGATCAACGGCGCGGTCCAATCCCCTCCGATGTTCACTATTCAGTCCGGCGCTCCGGCGGATTTTGTCGTGATCGATGTGCTTCCCGGTCAGGGCGTGACCATGGGCGTCATTATCGACTTTCTTGGTGTCTCGACGCTCGCTCCGACAACCGCGTATGAAGTCTTGGCCGCGAGCTACGATTTGATCGGGCCTCCCGGCACTACGTCGCAACTTTGTTTCTGCGATACGATCGGCGGCGGCGGCGCGGGTCCGGTCATGACGGTGGTAACGGGCTTGACCGGAACTGCCGTGTCGACGGACACGTACTGCGGATCGATAAACATCAATCCGTAGGGAGCATCGACGCCACGAAGCGAGAGCGATGCTGGCTGCGGCATCGCTCTCCGACTCGATTTCGATCTGCGTTGTCGCCGATTCGCACGCTGGGCCTGTCGCCACGATGCCGCGCTCACTATTTCGGCAATCGGCGAATGGCTGCCAGCCATTCCAGTACTTCCGTGCGGTCCGGCGCGTCTTTGCAAATGCGCAAGTATGATTCGAACGCTTCTTGTGCGAGCGGAAATTTCGCAGACCGCATCGCCGAGTAACCGAGAAGATACAAGTTGTGCACATCCGACGGGTCGACTGCGCGGTACTCGCAAAACAACTCGACAGCCTCCGGAAAACGCTCGAGCTGATAAGCCGCGACGCCAAGATTGTATTTGAGGTGCGGCAATACTTCCGCACGTATCGGCTGCGCCAGGCCGGATCGCGCCGCGTCGTAGGCTTCTTGCGACCTTCGCATTTTCAACAAGAGAGATGTGAAGTTCACATGGAGCTGGCTCGAGTCCACATAGGACACGTGCCGGGGGTCGGGGCGCATGCAGCGTCGGTAGTACGCGGCCGCTTGCGGCAGATCTCCGGCGCGTTGCGCGGCAAGCGCCAGAAAGGACAATCCTTCCTTATACTCGGGCTGGGTCAGCAGCTCGCGGCTGAAGAGCGTGCGGTCGTCGCGAAAGGCCGGTAAGCGCAACTCGATGCGCGCCGCGAACCCCACGACCAACGCGAGTCCAACCGCGATCGACGCGTATCGCCGCAGAGTGGACTCCTCGGGGCGCATGTGACGCTCAAACGTGCTGACTCCGATCCACATCAATGGCAGGAGTGGCAAGTACAGGAACCGGTCAGCACGAAAATGCGGGATCGGTACGATCTGCGCGACCGGCAATAACGCAAACGCGAACGCGAGCCAGGCGACGCGTAGTCGTGGGTAGCGTACGAAGACATACGCGTGTGCCGACATCAGGGCGATGGCCGCCGTCAGGCCGCCGGCTTGCTCGGACGGCGTGAGCGCGCTAAAGCGCAGCGCCGTATCACCGATGAAAAGCGGCGAAGTGGACACCGTCTGCCACAAGTACTCGAGGTAGACGATCGCAAAACTCGCGCAGCGATCAAATATTCCCAGTGGGGATGCGTATCCTCCCAGCGATCCTTGACTGAAGCGCCAGGCGCAGAGCGCGAGCACTTGCGCCATGGACAATGCGCAAAGCACGCGGACGCGCCGCTGCGCCTCGCGAGTCGAGGTGCCGCCAAGCCTCAAAGTCGCGGCGCACAACGCGAGAAGCGGCCACGGGTAGGCGGTTTCCTTGGTGAGCAGCGCCAAGCCGAAACATATTAGCGCGCCGGCGCATGCCATCCCGAAGCGCGCGCCCCTTACTGCGGCGACCCCTCTCTGCCAACATGAGTGAGACATCTCCCCGACTCGGGATTAGTGTAGGGGGCGGGGAGGGATTCAGCGATGGGAGAGATCCAAGGGAAGCGGGAGAACGTCGAGCTGCCGGGAGGCCCGGAGCGTAGCGGAGGGCCGAGCGGCAGCTCGAACCCAAGTACGGAAGTTGTCGCGATTGCGAAGCGCCGTCGGCTGTCGAAGGAGTACAAACTTCGAGTCCTCGAGGAAGCTGACGCGTGCCGAGATTCGGGTGCGATCGGGGCGCTGTTGCGGCGAGAAGGATTGTACGGCTCGCACCTGAGTGCGTGGCGCAAACTTCGCCGAGACAAAATGCTGAAGGAGCGCAAGCGAGGCGCAAAGCCGAAGAATGACTCGTCAACGAAAGAGAACAAGCGACTGCAGCGGGAGGTGGATCGGCTGCGAGCGGACCTGAAGAAGGCAGAGATCATCATCGATTTCCAAAAAAAACTCTCGGAGCTGCTGGGGATCTCCCTGGGAACACCGCCGGAGCTCGAAGGGAACGACGAATGAGCGCAGCCCGAGAGCTTTCGAGCCATGTGGGCTGTGCTGCGGCATGTCGCACGCTGGGCGTGTCTCGAGCAACAGTCTACCGACGCGCTGCACTCCCAAAGTCTTGCGAGCAAGCACGGCGCTACGTGCCCCGGGCGCTGCGTGTCGAAGAGCGGCAGCACGTTTTGGATCTGCTTCATTCGGAGCGCTTCGTTGACCGAGCTCCTGCAGAGGTGTACGCGACGCTGCTTGACGAAGGCCAATACCTGTGCTCGGAACGAAGCATGTACCGGATCCTCGCGGCGACCGGTGAAATTCGCGAGCGACGCGATCAGCTGAGGCATCCGTCGTACGAGAAGCCTGAGTTGTTGGCAACAGGACCCAATCAGGTCTGGTCTTGGGACATCACCAAGCTGCGTGGCCCCGCGAAGTGGTGCTACTTTTACCTCTACGTGTTGCTCGACATCTTCAGCCGCTACGTCGTCGGCTGGTTGGTCGCCGAATCTGAGAGCGCCTACCTGGCTCGCCGACTCATCGAAGAAACTGCCGATCGTGAGGGCATCTCCGCGAACCAACTCACGATTCATGCCGACCGCGGCGCGCCGATGAGATCCAAGTCGCTCGCGCAACTGCTCGCGGATCTTGCCATCGAGAAATCGTTCAGCCGGCCGCATACGTCGAACGACAATCCGTTTTCCGAGAGTCACTTCAAGACCCTCAAGTACCATCCGACTTTTCCAGGACGCTTCGGAAGCGTCCTGGACTCCCGAGGTCACCTCGCCCCGTTCTTTCACTGGTACAACTACGATCACCGGCATGCGGGCATCGCCATGATGACACCGGCTCAAGTGCACTCGGGTCAGGCCGCCGCAGTCTCTGCCCGTCGCGGTGACACGCTCCGTGCAGCCTACTCGCTGCATCCCGAACGATTCGTGAACGGCAGGCCTCGACCCCGGGCTCTGCCGTCTGCGGTGTGGATCAATCCTCCGAGCAAGCCAACGGACGCAGCAGATGACGAGTCGTTAACTGACGCATCCGCCATCACCGCGAAATATGGGCTCGCGAACCGCCCATTTTTTGCCAAACCATCCGATGCGGTCGACCTGGATTACGAGGATTCAAATTCTTGGCCCCTTAAGAACGAGAAGGGAGCACCCAACGCGCGTGCGGCGACCGTCGTCGCTGTACACTAAATTAACCAACGAGGTGTCTCACTTTCGTTGACAGGTTCCGAAGCTCGAACGTCGTCTACAGCATGCCAAGCGAAGTCTGGACCGTGGACCGATTGAGCGTCAGATCGGACGACTGCTGGAACGTAACAGTCGTGCCGCCGGAAAATTCGAGGTGCAACTCAAAGACGATCCGAGTCGCCCATCGCGATTGCGCCTCTCTTGGAAAGAACAAACCGCATGGGCCGAATGGGCGAGCGAAAGTGAAGGCGCCTATGTGCTCAGATCAAACGTAACTGACTGGAGTCCCGAAGAACTCTGGCGAACTTACATCCAGTTGACCGACGTCGAGGCGGCGTTTCGAATCCAGAAATCTGATCTCAGAATTCGACCGATCTGGCACCACCGCGACGAACGCGTAGAGGCGCACATCTTGGTGTGCTTCCTGGCGTACGCACTCTGGAAGACGCTCGAAGGTTGGCAATCGCGTGCCGGGCTCGGGAACAGTCCGCGCACCCTGCTGACTGAACTTGCGAAGATCCCGTGCGTCGATGTGTTTCTCCCTCTCACCGACGGAAAGGAGATGCGAATCCGCTGCGTCGTCAGGCCAGACAAGGACCAGGCTGCCCTGCTCGATCGACTGGGCTTGCGGTTACCCGAACGCCTGCGGTGCGCCGCCGCCGAATCGCAAATGTAGTGATGACTCTTTTGCTAGATCGACGCAAAACGCCGATTTGAACCGGTCTAGCCGTTCAGGTGTTCAAGTTGGGTTAAGTCGCAAACGCAAGAAGCCCCAAAGCCAGGCGCAAAATATCTCGCCGCATGCCATTACGAACGCGTGTATACCCCGACTGATCAGCGTGGGATCTGCTCCGCAAACTGAATCTCGCCGTCGACATCGACCTCACGTGAGCCACTTTGCGCGTTGCCGGGAAGTTCGACCACATCATGCTCTGCGAGAAGCCCGCGACTGCACAAAATCCCGTAGTCGCCGAGCACAAGTTTTCCCGTATCAAGCGCTGGTTGCATGTCGTCACTCCGACTCCGACTTCACAGCCGAGATATCTTCGAGCGCCGCGGGCTCGCGCGCAATCAGCTCTTGGATTTCCTTCAAGACCCGTCGCACCTCCCAATGGTACCGCGGGTGAATGCGACCAACTTCAAAATACAGCGCCGCTCGCGCCTTCTCCGCGCGCTCATGGCACGTATCGCAAAGCGAAAACAGCGTCTCGCGCGGGTGCTCCCAAGGCGCTCGGCGCTGCTTAGGCCCACCTTGAGCCGGAGCTACTCGCTCGCGGCCGTAATACCCGTGGTGCACTTGGAGCTCGTGCTCGCCGTCACCGCACCAAGAACACCGCCACCCGTCGCGCTCGAGAACCTCAAGCCGCTGCTTTTGCCAGCGCGGATTCTGAAGCAGACTCGAATAGTTCCGCTCTCTTCTCGCTCGTCCTCTCATGGTTCTTCTCCTCCCTGTTTTCGGTACGTTCTTCGACATAGGCTTTCACGACCGGACGCTTGATTCGCACGCAGTCTTTTGAAATCGCCGCGAGCCCCGCGCTCTTTCGCGCCCGATTCACGGCTCGAAGCACTGCGAACATTTGCCGACGCACCGGCGCGTACGGCAAATAGGGGCTGCTCCAAAACAGGTCGCGTAGCATATCCTCGCTCCATTTGAGCGCCGCGGTCTCGGCCATGAAGCGCTTAAGCGCTCGATACTCAAGCTCGTCAATCGCGACGTGCGCGTGCATGCGGCCGTCCACGGCTCCGCGACGCACCGATATCGTGTAGCCGCCGTAGCGAAGACAGTGGTGCTCGAAACTTTTCGCGTGCTCAACCTTAAAAAACTCGTGGCGGCCGCGGGTCGCGAGCAGCACGAAAAATCGCTCGTGCCGCAGGTACTGAATATTGGAAACGCCGTTTCGTTTGCGCCGAGCTCGCTCTTCCTTCGAGACCACAATCCCGTACTTTTGCAAAATTTTGCGGTCGACCTCGTACGGGTCTTTCCCTTCAGGAATCGTTCCCGCCACCCAGTAGCGATAGCCATGCCGCAAGTAGCAGGTCGCAATCTGCTGGACAAACCCCGCAACCGCTCGCACCTCGTACCGATATCTCATAGCCATGACCTCACCGTCCTCGTGGAACTCCTCGAGAACCTCTGGAGTTCCGCCACAAAGGTGCGGAAAAGTGGATTCCCATTTCCCTTTCAAAAAACCTTCCCGCACCCACGACACCAGCCATGCACTTTGCCGCGGAGCTTTTCTCTGCGCTCAGGCCGCGCATGCCGTCGCTTCCCTAATAGGTGGCCTTCGGCCACTACCTACTAGGTCGGAAATTGAACCTCCAGGCACACCCCAAGTGTGCACCGTTTTCTCGTCGCCATTTGTCTCTCCGGTAAGCAGTCTCGGCAAAGCCCCAATCAGCGTCAAGAGTTGGCGGTGGTGGAGTGTTGACGGTCCAGCCGTGTTGATCGAGAAACGTGTGAGTTCAAAGCGTGGGAGGGTGCGTTGCAAGACAGATGCTGGTGGCGTGGATCCGCCGGCCACGAGAGGGTGGTATTCGAGACCGGGCGGATGCAGTGTCTTGGCGAAGCGTTGAGCGCTAAGTCCAGTCAGCTTGAAGCGGTGCCCGATGTCGAAGCGCGGCGAGATCGAGGCAAGGGATTGTCCGTGCTCGCGGTCGAGTTGCGCATTTCAGACGTAGTGGTCGAAGGTACCAGCGGCCCGAGTGGTCAGTCGTCGCCGGGGGGAAATTCGGTATCGACGTAGCCTGCGAAGAACTCAGGCATGAGGTCGTAGTCGATGCGCGAGGAGTCGTTATCGCGTGCGGGCCGCGTGGCGCTGTCACCGTTCGCGGGAGGAGCGCGTGCGCGGAGCCACGGGGGATCCCATTCCTTGCGCGCCACGAGTATTGCGCGAATGACCGAGTCTTGTGCCGGCGAGGCGTACGAGGCGATGACCTTCATGGTTCCGCCGCACCGGTGACAGAGTTCCGGATCCACCAACCAAACTCGGCGAATGAGCTCTGCCCAACTGCGCCGGCGCACACGCACGAAGTCGGACTCGGGCTCGCGGTCGACCCGCCGCACGCCAGATTGAGTGCTTGGGTTAGCAGGGGCGACCGCTGGCGATTGGCCGTTTGTTGGTATCGGACCATGCTGGGTCATGGTTGAAGTCGCGGCGAGCTCAACCGAAGAGATGGCCAAAGAAACCGCCGGTCGCTTGCCGATCCAGCCCCAGCGTTTGCGCAGTGTGGTCGAGAGCGCGCCATAGAGATGGATCTTCGCCTCGAAGCGGAGCTGTATGTGCGGCACCAAGAGTGCGAGAAACTCGAGGCCGGTGACGAGTTGATGGTCGGTGCCAAGTCCCGGATGAAATCGACCTGCATAGTGCACCATGCCGGTGTCCAGGTAGGTCAAATTTTTGAGCGAGACCGGCGGCCGCTCGAAATACTCGAGAATCGATTCTAGCCCCTCTTGATCGCCGGGCGCGATGAGACGCTCGGCATGCACGCGAAAACCCGAGTGTGGCCAAGATTTGATGAGCGCGATGCGATCGTCGTCAATTTTTCCGCGCCGCTTAAGCATGCCCAACACCGCATCGCGAAACGGCAGCTCGAGACTGGCGAAATCCACCTCGAGGTCCTCATGGAAATTGCCGTCGCGATCAAAGACGCCGCACGCCGAGAGCGCATGGGCATGCGGGTGAAAATTCAAGAGACTCCCGAACGACTGCGGCGAAACCGCGAGCGCCGAGCGCGGCCGATCGAGCTGCGGGAAGCGCTCGGCAAGGTGTTTTTGTACGATCTGGTAGACGACACGACTCAGATCGCCGTAAAGCCTGCGGTCAAAAAGAAACGCCGGCCGAATAATTTTCGGCACTGTGAAGACCAACGGCGCATAAGCCACCGGCGGCAACACCTCTTCGACCATGCGTGCGGCCCACTCGGTGGCGCGCCGCTTATCGCAGCTTGGGCACAGCCCGCGCGCTTTGCATGAGAACGGCAACAAGCGCTCGGCTTTGCAGTCCGGACATCGCAGCCGAATGAAGCCAAAGTGAGGGTCTCCACAACGCAGAAAACGCGCGAAGAGATCGAGGACCCGCGGCGTGAGCGGGCCGCAGCGCCGCGCGAACCGTTCATCGTAAACGAGCTTTAGATCCTCGAGATGGTCCTCGACGATGAGCTTGAGCGCGTTCGTCGGAGCGCGCGGTAGGTACCGCGGTTGGCCGAGAGCTTGAACCATATTGTGGCTTCACACGCAGAGTGCGTGGAGCCAGGCAAGACATCATCTCAGCGGCGAAACGCATGCGCGCAAGCGTCCGGATGCGGACGGCACGCAGCTCGCACGCAACACAAGCTCGGGGGAAAGTTAGCGATCGAGCAACCCAGATTTCGCGAAGTTGGCGCAGACAACAGCGCCGTTTGGAAGCCATCATCGAACCCGACGCGGGCGAAGCGTGGCAAGCGCTCTTCGACCGGATGTGGCCCGGTTATCGATCGTGGTATTTGCGC
>JBJXGE010000085.1:0-6764 GCA_046154185.1 Planctomycetota bacterium | reverse complement strand
ACCAGCAGCGCCCGGCGAAACTCTCGCGCAGCGCCGGCGAATTCGCTGAGCACGAGCACGCCTGAGTTGTCGGTGCGCGTGGCGACGAACTCCTTTGCCACGAGGTTCATGCCATCGCGCAGCGGAGTCACGAGCATCACGTCGGCCGCCCGATAGTACGCGACGAGCTCCTCGCGCGTCAGATTGCGGCGAAAGTAATGCACGGCGACGCGCCCCGGCGAGCTATGTTGCCCGTTGATCCGTCCGACGATCTGCTCGGTTCGTTCGCGCATATGAACGTAATCCTCAACTGCCTCGCGGCTGGGCACGGCGATCTGCATGAGAACGCAATCGTCAACCGACAGTCTTCGCCGCTTCAGCAACTCTTCGAACGCGATCAGTCGATGATCGATCCCTTTGGTGTAGTCGAGCCGATCGACCGCGAGCAGAATCTTGCGACCGGGGCCCACGCGACGCCGAATGTCGGCCGCGCGGCGCAGCGTTTCGGACTCGCCGGCAACTGCCTCGAACCACTTCGTGTCGATCGCAATCGGATACGACGCGACGCGGATGTCGCGCCTCTGGTAGTTCAGCTCGGCATCGGTGCCGCGGGCGCTGGTGTACTCACGCGCGAGCCGCGAGAAGTTCTGCGCCGCGACATGAGTCTGAAAGCCGACCACGTCGGCACCCAGCATGCCCTGCAGGATTTGTGTGCGCCACGGCAACCACTCGAACAGCTCTTCCGGCGGAAACGGAATGTGCAAGAAGAAGCCGATACGCAGCGTCGGGCGCAGCGCGCGAAGCATGGCCGGCACGAGTTGCAGGTGATAGTCATGCACCCAGACCAGGTCGCGCGGGTGGGCGATGCGCGCGACGAAATTGGCGAATCGTTGATTCACCTCGACATAGGGCCGCCACCATTTGCGTTCGAAGTCAGGCGTGCGGATCGCGTCGTGATACAGCGGCCAGAGAGTTCGATTCGAAAAGCCGTGATAGAAATGTTCGACTTCGTGCTGCGAGAGGCCGATGGGGCGAATGCTGAGTTCGCGGTGTGAGAATGTTCGCGGCGCTCGGCCGGCGGTTCCGTTCCAGCCGACCCACGCGCCGCCGGTGCTACGAAGGACGGGGTCGAGGGCGGTCACAAGGCCGCCGGCACTGGATTCCCAAAGGCTCTTGCCTCCGCGGCGGACCTTCTGCACCGGGAGACGGTTGGCAACGACGATCAGACGCGCGGTCGCAGGCGTGCGTCGCTTCATGGCGGTCCCTCCGCTTTTGAAGCCCAGATTGTGGCAATGCGCGGATGGCTCGACGCAGAGTCGAACCGACGAAACCGGCCCCGCGAACGGATCGCGGGCGACCTGGAGGCCGGCTGAACGCTCCGCTGGCCCACGCAGTTCGCTCGCGGGCAGCTTTGCTTAGCGTCAAGAGCTTATGCGCACCGGCGGCGCGTGGCCACTTGTTGAGATAGCAAAATTAGCCGTCTTCGTCCGAACTGCACGAGAGTCTCGCGCGGGTCAATGTTTGTCGCGTCGTCCGCATGCATAGTAGAAACGGCACAAGAAACAGTGCGGTGAGATACACGCCATACTGATACCGAAAATCCTGCGCCGGCGTCATGAGCGCGATCAGCAGCGAGTTCGCCAGCGCCGGTACCGCGGCGACCCAGACGCGCCGATCGCCCAACCTCGCTGCGGCAACCCATGTCGCGAAAATCAACAAATACAAATAGAGAGCCGGTCGCCAGAACAGCCATGCGATCGAGGGTGCCATCGATGCGCTGATCGCGTCCGCGATGCGCTGTCTCGCAGCGGGAAGCAGCGGCGCGGGTTCAATGCCGAGCCGGTTGGGAAGATACACGGCGGAGATCTGCCCGCCGGAACGCGCACCGAGAACCGTCCAGTACACGCTGCCCGGCGGCGTGGTGAGTCGCCAGACAAGCGAACTGACGGAGAGTGCTCGATGCAGCGATACGCCGGGAGCGCGCCACGCGAGGCGGGCCGCGAGCGCGAGCGCTTCGCGGCCATGTTGCTGCGCGCGGTCATAGCTGAAATGTCCGTCAAAGAGCAGCGGGTTTACGTAGTAGGGGTCGTACGGCCAGTTGTCGGCGTCGCGAATGGCGCGCAGGATCGGTCGCTCGTGTTCGAGAATCTGCGTGCCGGCGGCAACGTGCGCGCCGATCTCATGGATGGGCAGGTAAATCCACCCTTGAATGCGAGTGGGCTGCACGTCGAACGCACGATAGAGGCCGCCTTTGATTCCACCGAGCGTGACCACAAACACGGCGATGGCGATCAGCGGCAGGCGCAGCTCTTTGCGCAGCGCGATGCCCAGCAGCGCGAGCGTCGCGACTGCCGGAACAATTCCGTTGTGCCGCAGGGCAGTGAGCAGCGCCGCGGCGATGCCGATCGCAACGAAAGTTTTCGCGCGGCGCTGCTCGTCGCATATTGCGCCCAGAACCAGAATCGACAGCCACGCCATCGCGGCGGAGAACAGCACGTCCTTCCACAGCGTGACGGCCAGCGGTGCATTCACCGGCGACAAGGCGATCAACAGGCACGTCAGCCACGCAACCCAGCGCGGACCGCCCGCGGCCACGAAACGCCACAGGCCCCAGCCGGTCAGCACGCTGAGTGCCGCGATCTGCATCACCCCGGCAACCGCAGGCGTCTGTGCGACGCGCGACGCGACCCAGAGCAGAATGGTGCTGAGCGCGGGATGGTCATCGTAAAATCGTCCCTGCAGCACCTGCTCCCATTGGTCGATCGAGTCTGAACTCATGAGCGCCGGCCAATAGGCCAGTAAGCAGACCGTCCACACGATGGCGCACGGCAACATGAACACAGCGGCGAGCTTGATCGTCGGGCGAGCGATCGGCGCGCTGCGCCGAACCAGGATCAGAATAGTGCCGAGCAGCCACAGCGCGCCGCCGATGCCGATCGCGTGCGCAGCGAACGCGAGGCACGCATACGTTCGCGCAAGCGGCGCGACGGCCGGCTCAAGCGCTAGCCGCAGCGGCGACGCCTCGGCGGAATAGAGGTCCAGTGCGTGCTCGGCGTTGTTCCACGTCACGCACGCAAGGCCCGACCAAGCGTGTCGGCGCAGGAGCAGCCCGGCCTCGCCGCCGACACGACCCTGCCAGTGCAAAGTCGCCGGTTGATTGCGAAACGAAACCAGCGCGTTTTCGCGGCGCTCCCAACCCGGCGTTGGCGTCAGGTCCGACGCGCCGATGGTTTGGCCAGCAACGCTGATGCCGTCGATCCACACCTCGGCCGAGTTCGCGGCGATGTTCTTTTCGCCGGTCGCGGTCAGGGCGAGTCGCGAGAGCGGTGCCCACGGCGGCGAAGGCATTTCGAGTGGGATGGCGGCGGTGACAACACAGCCGCCGACGATGGCGGCACCGAGTCCGATCGTGCGCTCGCGCCGTGACCATAGGCACAGACGTTCGCCGAGCCGCCATCGAAGCAACAGGACGACCGCAACGCCGATCGCCGCCCCGATCGCGAGCGTCGCGAGCGATGCCGGCAGAGGAGATTCGACCTGCGCCAGGCGTCGAGCGGCGAGTGCCCATGCCGCTGCGCTGCCCCAGAGCGCTCCGATCAAGCAAGCGGGATGCGGTCGCGGTCGAGTCTCGTCTCCGGGCGATGCCGACATGCGTACTTTCATGGCTCGGAGTGACTGCGCAGAATTCGCAAAATGCTAACTCGTTTGATTCGGAATCAGCCGCATGATCGAAAACAGGCAACCGGGTCCCGGCAGCGGAAGCGAACGCTTGGCCTCGCGCGTGAATCCCGCGCGGCGCGCGGATTCGACAAATGCCGCGAGCGTCGTGCGATGGTAATGGCCCTTTCCGGCGTAACCGGCGAGGACGCGCCCGAGTTTGTAGAGCGCGTTTTCGGTGGGCAAGCTGACGACCAGCCGACCGCCCTTGCCCAGCTTCTTGCGGAACAGCCCGAGCAGTTCGGATAGTTGCGGCTCTTCGACGTGTTCGAGCACGTCGGCTGCGATAATCGCTCCGAGTGAGCCGTCGGCGATGCTGGCGTCGAGCTGCGCCGAAACAAAGAAATTCACCGACAAGCCGCGATGCGCGACCAGCCGACGAGCGAGCGCATCGTGCAGATCGGTGGCCCAGACGCGCGCTTCCGCAGCGCAAAGTGAAGGCAGCAGCGCGCCGGTGCCGGTGCCAAAGTCCATCACCGATTCGCCCGGGGCGATGCGCGCCATGGTGAGGATCTGACGATGGCGGCTCCAGAAGAGCCGGCGGGCGAGCGGGTTCGCGTGCATGTACGTCGGGACGGCCATTTCGTCGAGGTCATGCGCCGCGGGTACGCCCGGCCCGCTCAGCAATGCGGCGACTTCGCTCGGTGTGACGACGACGACCTTTGGCGGGGAATGAGTCAATGCGTTCCTCCCGACCGGCTCGCGCGATCGCCGAGGCGCAATTCGGCCTCGCGCAGTGCGAGCTCCTGGGCGAGTGTCTTGAGCTGTGCGGTCTGACGCGATGTGGTGATACTCTGATAGAAGGCGAGACCGGTGAGCGAGACGAGCCAAACGATAAACCCCGCGTTCGACGGAGCGACAAAACCCATGCGGTCGGCCAGCCACACTACCGGATCAGGGAAGAGGCTGACGCCGAGCAATGCCGCGCCGGAAATGAGCCAGAGCACCGATTGTCTCACCGTGATGCGGCTGCCGCGCAGCGCCGCCACGATCATGTAGAGATACGCGAGTGACGCCGCGATCGCGAGCACGCGAATCGACGGCGGAATCGCGATCGTCTCGGCGAGCAGGGAGGTGATCACGGTGATACCTTTCGTCGCGTCGTTGCGTGTGTGAGCAAGGCGATGATCACTTTGAGCATGTACAAAACCGAATGCACCGGACGGATCGAACTCTGCCCGGCGAAGCGCGACTTCATGCTGACCGGGCGTTCTTCGAGTTTGAGGCCCGCACGGAGCATGAGATACACCGTCTCGGGTTCGGGATACTGCTGCGGATAGTCGCGTGCGAGCAGGTCGATGGCCCGCCGACCGAGCACGCGCTGCCCGCTGGTCGGGTCGGTGATTCGGCGACCGGCGAGGAGGCTGATGATGAAGCGGAGCGTGCGAATTCCCACGCGGCGCATCGCGCTCGACTGATACCCGTCGGCTCCGAGAAAGCGCGAACCAATGACGGCGTCCGCGTTCACGTTCAACAAATGCTCAAGCAGTCGGAGCGACTCTGCGGGATCGTGCTGGCCGTCGCCGTCGATCTGCAGCGCGGCGTCGTAGCCGTGCCTGTGGGCGAACATCAAGCCGGTCTGTACGGCGCCGCCGATGCCGAGATTGACGGGAAGACGCAGCACGATTGCGCCGCTTTCACGGGCGACGATACTTGTATCGTCGATACTGCCGTCGTCGACCACGGCGATGTCCCAATTCGGGGCGGCGGCGCGGATCGACTGCACGACGGTACGAAGCGACTGGCCCTCGTTATAGGCGGGAATGACAGCGAGAACCCGAGCGTTGTCGAGGTTGATCGATTCCACTCTCGCAACACCCCCGACAGGGAACCATTGGCATTGACTTCGGCCGAAACGGACGAGTCACGAACGAGCCAACGGAGCTTATCCGGTGCATTGGGTGATCTCAAGTCAAGACCGCTGAGTGTCGACGCGGCGACGGCCGTTCCCACCGACTCTTGGCGTGCATCTATAATTGCCGCGGCTGAAAAGTCGTTATCCAGGGGATGCGCAGATGTGGAATCGTTCGAGAGCCGTGATTTTGTTTTCGACAGCGCTGATGGCCGCGACGCTCGGGGGCTGCCCGTCGAACGATGCCGGCGACAGCGGGCCGGCAAAGGCCGAGATCGGGATTTCCTCGACGCAGGGTGACGCGCCGCTGCGGATTCAGGTGTCGGGCAGCGGCTCGACCTCGACCGCCGGGCGAATCGTCGCGTATGCGTGGGACTTCGGCGGTCTGGGAACGGCGAGCACCGCCGACGCCGTGTTCACGTTCAACGAGCCGGGCAAGTATGACGTGCGGCTGGTCGTGACCGACGATGCCGGCAACACCGATGACGTGGTGACGATCGTGCAGGCGCGCGGCGGTGATGCTTCGGTCGAAATTTCCGCGACGCCGGCGACGGGGCGGGCACCCCTGCGCGTTCAATTCGGCGTGACGGTGACCAGCGCCGAGACCGATCCGGCGGAAGCGTACATCTGGGATTTCAACGACGGCGATGAATCGTCGGCTACGTCGCCGGTGCATACGTTCAGCAGTCCGGGCACGTATGTCGTGAGTGTGGATATCACGACCGAGTCGGGCGCGACCGCGACCGACGAGATCACGATCACGGTGAGCGCCGACGAGGGCGGTTCGCTGCAATTCGGCAGCGGGCAGTTTGCGACGTTGCCGCTCGAATCCTCGCTCAGCCTCTCGCGTTTCACCTTTGAAGCGTGGGTCAGTCCTGAAACCGCCGGCGGCGCGCTCGCCAGCTTCGGCACGCCGAGCTGGTCGATCGAAATCGACCCCGCCGACTCGCTGCTGCGAGTGCGCACCGGCGGGACCACGTCGGAGGTGACGGCTGCGGTTTCGGCGGGGCGCTGGCAGCACATTGCATTCAGCTATGACTCGGCGACGGGCGGACGGTTCTATCTGAACGGGGCGTTTGCGGCTTCGACGCCGGCGGCGGGCACGATCAGTGTCGATTCGCTGCGCATCGGTTCGGGGTTGAGCGGCAAGATGTGCTGCGTGCGGTTTTGGTCGATCGTTCGCACGAATGAGGAAATCAGCGAGTCCTATGACGTT
>JBJXGE010000084.1:0-119169 GCA_046154185.1 Planctomycetota bacterium | reverse complement strand
CGCGCTCTTGGCGGCGCTGAGTGCTGGATACAACCAGGACATTCTGGTCGGCAACGACTTCACCGACCGCTACGTGCTCTCCGCGACCGACCTCGCCGGCGCCAACTCGGGCGCGATCTGGCGCAACAATCCGCTGGCCATTCCGGCGGGTGTGGGTGAGCTCGATCACATTCACGGCAGCTTCTACAACACGAACGCGGGCTTCGGTAAGGTCCTCGTTCAGTCGTGGGAGTTCGGTGGTTACGACACCGATACCATGACGCCGGGTGGTCAAGGTCAAGACGCACTCGCCGCGGCTTACATCGCCGCGCTCCAAGCGACGGCGCCGCCGGCCGCGATCAGCGGCTTGAGCTGCAGCTACGCTGCTGGCTCGGCGAACGCGAGCTGGACCAACAACGGCACCTACGACGAGATTCGCGTCTACGTCGACGGTCTGTTGGCCCAAACGCTCGGCGGTGGCGCAACCAGCGCCTCCGTCGTGACGGCGACGGACATTCAGCTCTGCATCGAGCCGTTCACGTTGCGTGCTGGCGTTGGTGCGCAGGTCTGCTGCGACATCGGTCGCCCGCCGACCGCGGTCACTGACCTGGCCTGCGTGCTCGGCGCGGGTGGCGCGGATGTTTCTTGGACGAATAGCGGCACCTACGATGCGATCAACGTCTACGTCGATGGCTTGCTCGCGCAAACCCTCCCGGGTGGCGCGGTCATGACCTTCTTGGCGACAGCGGTCGATATCGAGATCTGCATCGAGCCCGTTACCACCTCGGGTGGCCCGGGTGCGCAGGTCTGCTGCAACTTCATCGCGCTTGTCGACTTCCAACGCGGCGACGCGAACGACGATAGCATCGTTGACATCGCCGACCCGATCTTCACGCTCGCCTACCTGTTCGATTCTGGCGCCGCGCCGACCTGCTTCGACGCCGCTGACTCGAACGACGACGGTGACGTGGATCTCGCGGACGCTGTCTACACGCTGGATTACCTGTTCCAGCAAGCCTCGGCTCCGCCCGCGCCAGGTCCGACGACCTGCGGTGTGGATCCGACGACTGGCGACATCGCCGGTTGCGTGCTCTACAACAACTGTCCGTAACGGACGGTCTTTGTAGTGCTGTTTTCTTGAGGGGTGCTGTCCGCAGCACCCCTCGCCTTTTCGGCGGAGCCGAAAAGGCTTCACGCTGTTTTTCTGAGGGGTGCTGTCCGCAGCACCCCTTGCCGATTCGGGGGACCCGAATCGGCTCACCCCACACGTTCGCGCCTCCGGCGCGTGGGCGGCGCGTGGGAACACGCGTGTGTCGCCCTGGGAGCGCGGGCGTCTCGCCCACTCCGGCGATGGCAATGAACGCGCGCGATCCGCTGCGCCGTGCGGGAGGCGGACCCGAAGCGGCTTACCATCGAACGTCCACGCCTTCGGCGCGGAGAGAGTCGTCACTGACTCTCGCGCCGCGAGCGGGGGCGGCGCTCGGGCGTTGCGTTCCAGGGATCTTCCGGCCAGGCGTGGCGCGGATAGCGACGACGCAATTCCTTTCGCACTTGCTGATAGGTCGTGTTCCAGAAGCTGCGCAGGTCATCTGTGATCTGTTGCGGCCGGCCATTCGGCGCGAGCAAGTGCAACAAGACCGGCACGCGCCCGCGCGCAATGCGCGGCGTCTCGGCGAGTCCGAATAGTTCTTGAATGCGCGCCGCCAATACGGGCGGGCGCCCAACCTCGTAGCGCAGCGTCACGCGACTGCCGCTTGGCACGGCGATTCGCTCCGGCGCCTCACGGTCGAGCGATTGCGATTGCGCATGCGTCAAGCGGGCGCGCAAGAACTCGACGAGCGACAACCGGCGCAGGTCGGCGAAGCTGATGCAACCCAGCGCGAGTTCGGGGAGGAGTGCGCTCAGGGCGGCGTCGCTGAAATCAGGCAGCGGCGTCTCCGGCAACCACACGTTCAAACACGCGATCCGCGTGCGGAGCGATGCAAACTCGGGCTCGTCGAGCGTCAAAGCCTCCGACATTCGATCGCCCGCGGCAGCGGCGAGCACGCTCGCGACTTCGGCGTTACGCGGCGGCGCCGAGCGCGTTTCCGCAAGCGCCAAGTCCAAGTAGCTTCGGCGCCGAACGACTTCGACCCGACCCGCCGTTGGATCGAAGCGCAACTCTTCGAGTTCGCGGATGAGTTCGGTCGGCAACCACGCTTCCTCGATGTGCGACGCTTGCCGGACGAGCGCCTCCGCGTTCGCCGCATGTCGCCCCGCATCGATGTCGACGCACACGTAGAGTCCGTTGCCGTCGATCGTGCTCTCGTTCCCAAGCCGAACGCCGCGCCCGCCGACGAGAACGCCGCGACGCTCGTTGTCGCGCGAACGCGCGACGCGATCCGGATACGCGGCGAGGAGCGCACGCAGCACGGCTTCGTCGGCGCTGATCGGCGCGCGCGTATGCGCTGTCGAAGCGTCTTTAGTTTCGTGCAGGAGATCCACGAGCTGATCTCGTGCGCGCAAAAGCTGTCGCGCGGCGCCGACATTCAGCCGCTCTGCGCCGCCACCGCGCCGATCGAACTCCTCCAAGAGTCGCACGCGCGCGAGCACGTCGGACTCGTTCGATGTCGCGTCGCCCGCGGTGCCGCGCGTCGGATCGCGCTCCGCGAGCAGCGCCGCGACGAGCGCGAGTCGAGCGCCGTGGCCGAGCCGCTGACCTTCGAGCACGAGTCGTCCGAGCCGCGGGTGGAGCGGCAGCGCGGCGATGTCTCGACCTAGTGTGGTGACGCCGCTCGCTCTCGTACTCGCACCGAGCAGTTCGAGCAATTCCTCGGCGCGTTCGAGCGCGCGCGGCGGCGGCGCCTCGAACCACGCGAAACGCGCGGGATCGGGCTCGCCCCAAACGCGCAGCTCCAAGACCGGGCCGGCGAGGTCGACGCGCAGCAGCTCCGGCTCGTCGTGCTCGCGAAGTCCGCGATGCGCGAGTCGACTCCAGAGTCGCAGGCACACGCCGGGTCGTTCACGTCCGGCGCGGCCCGCGCGCTGATCGGCGGCGGCGCGCGAGATCTGCGTGAGTTCGAGTCGATCGAGTCCGACCGCGGGATCAAAGCGCTTGATGCGCGCGAGTCCGCTGTCGATGACGGCTTCGACGCCTTCGACGGTCACGGAGCTTTCAGCGACATTGGTGGCGAGCACGATCTTGCGTCGCGTCGCGCGTCGCAACGCTTGATCCTGGTCGGCGGCCGGCAAGTCGCCATAGAGCGGGCGCACGTCGCACGCGTGCGATCGAGCGAGTGCTTCGAGTTCGCGCGCGGCCGCGCGAATTTCCCCGACGCCCGGCAAGAACACGAGCACGTCGCCCGCGACGCGCGCGAGCGTCGCTTCGACCGCGTGCGCGATGCGTTCCTCGAGCGGCAAGTTGGCGGCGAGTTCACTGTGTTCGATCGTCACGGGATGCTGTCGACCGCTCGCCTCGATGCGCGGGCAGTCGCCGAGGAATTGCGCAACCGGCTCCACCGCGAGCGTCGCCGACATCACGACGATCTTGAGATCGGGTCGCACTTCGGCCTGGAGTCGCCGCACCATGGCGAGCGCGAGATCGGAATCGATGTTGCGCTCGTGAAATTCATCGAAGACGACGGCACCGACGTCATCCAAGAACGGATCGCTCTGGAGTTGTCGCAACAAGACGCCTTCGGTGACGACTAAGATTCGCGTGCGACGCGATGCGCGGCGATCGAAGCGAACGTGATAGCCAATCTCGTCGCCGAGCGCCGAGCCGCGCTCGTCCGCCATACGCCGCGCCGCCGCGCGCGCCGCGATGCGACGCGGCTCGAGCACGACCACCTTGCGATCCCCCGCGAGCCCGTGAGCGATCAACGCCGGTGGTACGCGCGTCGTCTTGCCGGCGCCCGTCGGTGCGCGGAGCGCGACCGCGCCGCGCAACCGCAACGCGGCGAGCAGCTCGGGCAACACCGCATCAATCGGCAATACATCCACGTGGCGAAACCTCGCAAGAGTCGAAAACGGGAAATCCGCGGGGCGGCATTCTAGCGACCCCACCCGCGCGAGTGTGGCCGCATCAAAACCCGTCCCATCAAAACCCAAACCAGGTTGCGGGGGAAAGGGACGGCGGGCGGGGGCGACAGGCGGGGGCGCGCGTTCAGGGGTGTCGAAGACGCGCGGGGTTTTTGGAGAGCTTCGTGACGGTTTGTGGCGGTTTTTCGGGCATGCGATGACGCGAAGCGTGGGCGCGCAAACGACGATTCCGCGCGTTGGCGGCCGACGCGTGAAGGGTTCGAAGATGTAGGCGAGAGACGATCTCGTCACGTCGGCAGCGGGTCGGGCCGGCGCGGCTCCGGGCAGCATTCTGGGAAACGCACGTTCACCGCGTGTAGCACACGCATGCGATACGTGCCGGCCGGGAACTCGACCGCGCGGTCGGTCGCGAACGCGATGAGCGCGTCGCGATGTTGACGGCGGAACGCTCGCAGCGCTCGGATGCGTCCGATGCGAATGCTGCGGTCCTTGCCCGCGATGTGCGGATTGAGCCCGCCGATGAGTTCGATGCTCGTCGCACGATCCGTGTGCCGCATGCGCAGGATGTTTCGTAGCCCCAGGAACTTGAAACCTCGTTCGGCAAAGTCCGCCAGCAAGCTGGCCTGTCTTGCCTGCAGCCGTTCCGTCCGCATGCCCGCAAACTCCGCGAGGTCGATGTCACCGAACACCGGCGGCTTCTCGATGACCAGCGTCGCCGCCTCCGGCACGACCTCGGAGATCCTCGAAAAGTACACCTCGGGCCGCTTGATCACTTCGGGCTCATTGAGTCGACGCATCCAAGATGTAACTCCCGGCCATAGGCCGGGACTCGACACGAGCCGCGACTCGACGCAGTTCAACTCCACATAGTCCATCGCCGCGAGCACGTCCTCCGGCGTCTCGAGCAACCGCGGCGGCCGATCGACATCGCCAGCGATCGGCGCGTTCAACGAAACCGCCGAGTACGAGCCGATCGCGAACACGTTTTCGTAGATGCCGCGGAGAATCTTCGCAATCAACGCAACATGCCGATTCAACCAAGCCTCAAAGAGCGGCAGGGAACCGAGCAAGTCGGTGATAACGAGATGATAGTGCGTCCACAAAAACTCGAACGCATGGATGCTCACCCCGTACTTCGCGGCCGCATGCGCCAGGCAAAACTTGATCGCTTGTTCGACGACCGGCAGATCGCGTTGCTTCAAGAAACACTGACGCAACGCCGTGCGCCGCGTGATGAGATAGGTTGCGCCCTTGAGAACGCAGCGACTGTGCATGACTCCCCGAGTTTCTCGGCGCACGCCGCCAGGCCTGAGCGTCCACGCACATAGAGTGCCGGGCCGAGCCGGCTCTACACGGCACCGTCCGAAACGTCGAGCGACCGCCCGCGGACGATCGGTGCAATCCGGTCGCACTTCGCACACGCGACCAACTCAACGAGCGAAGTCCGAAGTGCGCCCGCCGCGCCATGTCGATCGACAAGACATCCACATCGCGAAACTTGGAGCAGCTTGGGGACTTGAGACAACGACATGGCGCTCTTGCACGGTCGCGTCGCGCTCCGACTCACAGGGCGCTCCGCCGCAACCTCGCCGCGTCGCGATACACTTCTTGCCTTGGCGTGAGGAACGCGCGAGGATCTCGGCCTCAAGTTGTCGACCGACGCGACACTTGATCGCGAGTACGGTTGGGCGATCTCAGAAGAAAAAGGACAACATGACGAATAACCGTTTGTCTCTCGGTGTCGTAGTCGCTCTGCTTTTTGTCGGTGTCGCGCGCGTCGATGCCGGCTCTCACGCGTGGCAAGTCAACGAGCTCTTCTCGAACGCGGACGGCACGGTGCAGTTCATCGAACTCAAGGAATGCTGCGGTTTCGCATCGGAGATTGGCCTAGCCGGTAAATGGGTGATGAGCAACTCGACCGGCAATCAGTTTTTCTTTCCGATCAATCTCACGCCGGGCACAACGGCCAATCAACATCTGCTGCTCGCAACCGCGGCGTTCGCGGCGCTTCCCGGCGCGCCGACTCCCGATTACATCATCGAGTCCAATTTCTTTTCGAACGAGTCGGACACGATCACGTATTGGATGTACCCCGCCGCCACGATGAGCTTTGCCTCCGGCGCGTTGCCGCTCGACGGAATCCACTCGCTGCTCCGCACCGGCGCGGTGATCGTCAACAGCCCGACCAACTTTGCCGACGTCACCGGCAGCGTCGACGCGAGCGGCGGCGGTGCGCCACAGCAGTTCATTCGCGCCGATTCAAATGGCGACGGCGCGCTCGATGTGGCCGATCCGATCTCCGTGCTCGGCGTGCTCTTTTCCGGCGGAGCCACGACCTGCAACAAGGCGCTCGACGCGAACGACGACGGCGCGGTCAACATCGCTGACCCGATCTACATCTTGAGCCATCTGTTCTCGCTCGGCCCCGCGCCAGGGGCGCCCTATCCGGGTTGCGGCGACGATCCGACGACGGATACGTTGACGTGCGACGCCGTTTCCGGCTGTCCATAGTGCGGCGATCCGCGGTGCGCACGCTGGGGTTCGCGCTCGTGCTCACGGGCGCGATCGCCGGCTGCGCGGGGACACCGTCGTCGATTGCCCCGCCCGCCACCGGGGAGAACTGTTCCTCCTGCCCGCGCGCGCGCGCCGTGAATGGTTGGTGTGAACCTTGCAGCACCGGCTATGTCGCGGGCCTGCGCGTGCCGTCACCGATGTTATTCGAGGCGCTCGACGCGCATGGTCACGCCATCGATCCAGCCGGATTTCGCTGCCAGACATGCAAGACCGCGATCACGACGAGTGGTTATTGCGAATCGTGCCAAATCGGTTTCGTCGGCGGACAGGCGTACTTCTCGCGGCTGACCTATATCTTCGCGCGCGGTACCGTGCTCGCGAGCACGCCGAGTTGCGTCGACTGTGCGCGCGCCGCGGACACGGCGAGCTATTGGTGCACGCGTTGCGAGCGCGGCCGCGTCGGCAACACCGAGTTTCGTCAACGCGCCGAATTTGACGTCGCTCACACCGAGTATCAGCGACTCGCCGTCGCGGTCGCGCAGATCCCGCGGTGCGAAACGTGCGCCGTGTCGAGCTTCACCGGCGTGCGCTGTCCGATCCGTCACGAATCGACGCAGTGAGCCGCAGGTCGTAGACACCGCGCTCGGACTACCCCAGCAGTCAGAGTGGCAGCACTCCGGCTTCGTGCTTGCCCACTCGACGACCACATCGTCCTATGCCCGTGCCGCTAGCGAGTTGAGCCGCCCCACAATTTTGGAATCCCACGTGCTTCTCATCGGCGACGCATAGCGATTCGCTGCCAAAAAGGCTGCGCGCGAATCGCTCGATGCCGGAAGGAGTTCGCGATGGAAGAGACTTTCAAACTGCCCGTGCTGCCGCTGCGCGAAACCGTGTTGTTTCCCGGCGTCACGGTGCCGATCACCGCCGGCCGCAAATCGACGCTCGCTGCCGTGCAATCGGCTTTGGCGGGCGACTCGCTCGTCTTCGCTGTTGCGCAGCGCTCGAACGTCGAGAAAGTGACGCCGGACCTTCTCTACACGGTCGGGACCGTTGCGCGCATCACACAGGTCGAGCGCGGGCAAAACTCGACGCAACTGCTCCTTCACGGCGAGCGCCGTGGTATCGCGGTGCGCATGGACGACGGCGATGGCTTTCTCGTCGCGACCTTGCGCGACGCCGCCGAAATCTCACCCGCGAATCCGAGCGATAGTCTGTATGTCGCGCTCGATCGCGAAGTGCGCGAGCGGGCCGCCGAGCTCGGCAAGAAAGCCGGAATCCCCGATGGGCTCATTCGCCACGCGTTGAATTCCGTGGCAAGCGAAGGACGACTCGCCGATCTCGTCGCGAGCTACGTCGAAGCGCCGACCGCCAGCAAACAAGAGCTGCTGGAGATGCTCCCGATCGATGAGCGGCTGCGGCGCTTGCTCGTGCTCGTGCAGCGGCAAATTGAAGTGCTCGACGCCCAGCAGGACATCAAGTCGCGAGTTCAACAAGAGCTCGGCGATCGGCAACGCGAACTCGTGTTGCGCGAGCAGCTCAAGGCGATTCGCAAGGAACTGCACGAAGACGACGGCGAAAATGATCTCGAAGAGCTGCGTCTCAAGCTCGATAAGCTCGAACTGCCGCCGGACGTTCGCAAAGAAGTCGAGCGCGAGTACGGCCGACTGGCTGGCATGAACCGCGAGGCGATGGAGGCGCAAGTGTTGCGCACGTATCTGGAGACCATCGTCGAGTTGCCCTGGAACAAGTCGAGCGCGCAGCAGCTCGACTTGGAACGCGCCGAACGCATTCTCGACGAAGATCACTTCGGCCTCGACGACGTGAAGGATCGCGTACTCGAATTCCTCGCGGTGTTGCAACTGCGCGACCAGCAGACGCG
Organism: Planctomycetota bacterium; assembly: GCA_046154185.1. Lineage (GTDB taxonomy): Bacteria > Planctomycetota > UBA8108 > UBA1146 > JAJFFE01 > JBJXGE01. The sequence goes on along the minus strand of JBJXGE010000084.1, from coordinate 110,777 downwards.
AGCCGCTGTCGTCGAGCCGGTGAGTGCGGCCGCCGCGAGTAGCGAATCCGAAGCGAGCGACGTGCCCAAATCCGACGCGACCGTGAAAGAGGTGGCGCCCGATTCGGCGTCTGCGCCCGCGCCGATCAAGAAACCCGAGCGCTCAAAGGCGCCGATTCTGCTCTTCACCGGACCGCCGGGCGTCGGCAAGACGTCGATCGCGAAGTCGATCGCGCGCGCGCTCGGCCGCGAGTACGTGCGCATTTCGCTCGGCGGCGCGCGCGACGAAGCCGACATTCGCGGTCACCGCCGCACCTACGTCGGCGCGATGCCAGGACGCATCATTCAAGGCATGCGCCAAGCCGGCACTAAAAACCCGGTGTTCTTGCTCGACGAAGTCGACAAACTCGGCGTGTCGTTTCAAGGCGATCCGTCGAGTGCGCTCCTCGAAGTGCTCGACCCGGCGCAGAACGACAGCTTTGTCGATCACTACCTCGGCGTGCCGTTCGATCTGTCGGAGGTCTTGTTCGTCGCCACCGCCAACTTGCCGCAGCACATTCCCGCGCCGCTCCTCGATCGCATGGAGGCCGTCGAGTTCTCGGGTTACACCGAAGCGGAGAAGCTCGAGATCGCGAAACGCTACTTGGTGCCGCGACAGCTCGAAGGCAGCGCGTTGTCGCCCACGCAGCTCGAGCTGACGGACGCCGCGCTCAAGAAGGCGATTACGTTTTACACGCGGGAGGCGGGCGTGCGTCAGCTTGAGCTGGTGTTGTCGAAACTCGCGCGCAAAGTGGCGCGTCGCGTGGCGGCTCGGACTGTCGAACGCGTCGAAGTCGGCGCCGATGACTTGGTCGAGTTTCTCGGGCGCCCGAAAGTGCACCCGGAAGAGGCGTCGCACGAAGACGACGTCGGTGTTGCGACCGGCATGTTCTACACGCCGGCCGGCGGCGACATTTTGTTTGTCGAAGTCACGACCATGCGCGGCACCGGCAAACTCATACTGACCGGGCAACTTGGCGACGTCATGAAGGAATCAGCGCGCGCGATGCTCAGCTACGCGCGCTCGCACGCGGCGGCGCTTGGCATCGACGAAGCGCACTTCGAACGCGACGTGCACATCCACGTGCCGGCTGGCGCGATTCCGAAAGATGGCCCATCGGCCGGCGTCACGCTTGGCACTGCGCTCGTGTCCGCGCTCTCGGGCGCTCCCGTGCGCCATGATCTCGCGATGACCGGTGAAGTGACGTTGACCGGGCGCGTGTTGCCGATTGGTGGCGTCAAAGAGAAAGTGCTTGGCGCCGTGCGCGCCGGCATCACGCGCATCGTGTTGCCGAAAGAGAACGAGGGCGATCTCGATGATTTGCCGGCCGAAGTGCGCCGCAATCTCGAGGTGTTCCCCGTGCAGCGGCTCGACGAAGTGTTGCGCCTTGCGCTCGTCGGCGGGATTCGTCGGCGCCAAGAGGCGGTCGGCGTCGCTGGATAGCGAACCGCGAGAGCGGGCCGCTCGCTTGCGAACGGCCCGCTTTCGTCAACTCGACTTGTTCGATGAGCGCGACACGTAGGCACCAACGCAGAGCGCCACGACGATCGCAGCGATGATTCCGATGAAGCTACCGAAACCCATTGCGTGTCTTCCGCCGAGTTAGTCGACTCACTTGCTGAACACTTGCACCGATTTTTGGATGAGTTTCGTCAGGGTTGGTACATCGACATCTGCTAGTTTTTTCAGATAGAGGCAGCACTTCCCGGTCTTGAACTTCCCGAGCTTTTTGATGAGCTGAGGTTCGCCAAATCCCGCCATGATGTATACGGTGAGGTTTTGTTTGCGCGGCGAAAATCCCGTCACAAACCACTCGCCGCTGCGGCCGCTGTCGTACTTGTATTGATAGCTGCCGAACCCGACGATCGAGCCGCCCCACATTTTCGGCTCGTGCTTCGTGACTTTTCTCATCAACGTGAGTAGTTGCTTGCACTCGTCGCGCCGCGATTCTTCTTCGATGCTGTCGAGAAACTTCTCGACGCTCGCCGCGTTTTGTTTTGTTTTCAACTCAGCCATGGCGTCCCTCTTCGTGCCTCACTCGGGTGAGAATCTAAACCCACTACCAACCACTCGCGCTTTTGGACACAGACGAACCACCGGGATAGCTGTATTCGGTCGATCGTCCGGGTTTGGCCACTGGCTGGCCGAGTCGTCTAGCGGCCAGGTGAATTCTCACCGAGTCCCAGAGGCGCCAGTACTCAGCGCGCACGCTCGCGCCGAGACGCTCAGCGAGTTCGCGCGGCAACGCCCAGCCGAGCGAAAAGATTTTTCCGCGCTGGGAAACCGAGCACATAGCCGCGCCCGTCGATGCTCGTTCCTTGCGCCGCATTATCGCGACAATGTGGGATTCAGGCTACGGTTCAGTCATGGGGGTTCATGAACACCGCTACGGACACGCCGTTTCCGTGCACGAGATCGCATCGCCGAACGCGTCCGCTCCGCACGACGGATACGGCGCCGCCGGCGCCGAGCCGCCGCTGAACAAATACGTGAGCGTCTGGATCGCATCCGCGATGTCGAGTGCGCCGCTGTCGTCGTAGTCGACGGCATCGAGGCACGGCGGCAAGATCGCGCCCTGCACGACGTAGGTCAGCGACGCGAGCGCATCGCCGATGTCGAGCGTGCCGTCGCTATTCGCGTCGCCGCGCACGAAGTCGTGAAATGCCGGAGCGGCTGCGCTTGGAACCGGCGCGTTGATCGCTACCGACGACGGCGTGCCGGGCGCGAAGAGCGTCAGCGTCGCGACGCCGTTGGTCGGCGGCGCGTTACTCTCGAAGCGGAAGTTATAGAGCGTGCCCCAGCGCAACGCGTTCGCGTTGGGATCGGCGGCGTGCGTCGTCGTCGTCCAAGCGAGCGCATTCGGCGTGCGCGCCGCCGGCCAGTCGTCGCCCGCGATCGTTTCGCCGCTGTGGTATGGAACATCGTGAAAGCCAGCGCCGGCGATCGCGTTCGTCATTGGCACCGCGACCGCGAACCCGCCGATCGCGCGCGCTACGGTGAGATTGAAGAGCGCGTATTCGTAATGCCACGAACCGGGCGCGCCAAGCGTAACGCGCGACGCGAGGATCACTCGGCCGCCGCCGTTCGGCACATCGAGTTGCGCAATCTCGACATTCGGGTCGGCCGCAGCCCACGCCATGATCGCCGGCGCTTCGGCGAAAGTCGGGCCAACTAACGTGAGCGTAAACGATGCGTCAGCGCCGATCGTCGCCGCGCGATAAGACGCATTGTTGAGCGCATTCCCCGCCTGCGCGTCGTCGGCCGCGACGTACTGCGCTTCACCAAAATAGAGCGCACCGATATTGAGCGCGGGGTCGACATCCGCGCTCGCCACTTGCAAGCGCCGACCGATGACCGGCGCGTAACCGGGGATGCCGATCGGGAACGGAAAGACGCCGGTCGCAACATCGACGACGGAGCGCGGCCCGAGCCGCGGTTGAAATCCATTCGCGATCGCGGTGTAGGGATCCGAGCAGCCCACGCCGAGCGCCGCGCTGCCGCTTGCCGATGGCGCGCAGCTTCCGCAGTAATACTCTTGAAACGCCGTGACCGCGTGCTTCACCCAACTCATGCCGATCTGCTCGAAGCGACCGTCTTTTAGTCGATACAAGTTTTGCGCGATCACCGGATGCGCCGCCGTGCCGCCGATCCACGCGATCTCTTCGTCGCCGACATTGCACGCGATGGTGCCGATCGCGTACGCGTAGATCCCGCTGCCATCATCGCCATAGCTGAGCGATTGATGGAGCGCCGCCGCAATCACGTCCGGGCCCGCGGCGCTTGCGGGTTCGTCGCGATGGAGCGCCAATGCCCCGAGCAAAGTGATCGTGACAACGAATAGAGCTGTGCGTGAAGGCAAAGTGTGACTCCGCGGGTCAAGAATGAGACTTATCAAGAGCCGTAAGCGTACCGGTTCCGCCGCCGCTGCCAACTCTCTTGTTGCCCGCGACACGGAGCCGCCTTTTCGCGCCCGTCGCAACTCGGCATAATCGGACTTCCTCAACTTTCGCCCTCAACTGGAAGAGTGCCAACATGCCGCAACGCATTGTCGAGTGCGTGCCGAACTTTTCGGAAGGTCGCGATCTCGCGCGCCTCGAGAAAATCTTGGAAGTCATCCGCGCGGTCAATGGCGCGCAGTTGATCGACGTCGATTCGGGCTACGAAACCAATCGCACCGTCGTGACCATCGTCGGCGCCCCGGAAGCGGTCGAGGAAGCGGCGTTCCGCGCAATCGAGCGCGCGGCGCAGGTCATCGACATGTCGTCGCACACGGGCGCGCACGCCCGCCATGGCGCGACGGACGTTTGCCCGTTCGTGCCCGTCGCCGGCGTCACGATGGCCGATTGCGTCGCGCTCGCGCATCGACTCGGTAAGCGCGTCGGCGACGAACTCGGCATTCCCGTTTATCTCTACGAGCATGCCGCGCGGCGGCCGGAGCGGCGATCCCTGGCCGCGGTCCGCAAGGGGGAGTACGAAGCGCTACCGCACAAGCTCACGCGTCCCGAATGGGCGCCGGATTTTGGGCCGACCAAGTTCTTGCCGCGCACCGGCGTCGTGACGATCGGCGCGCGCGAGTTCTTGATCGCCTACAACATCAATCTCAACAGCCGCTCCAAGGAGCACGCGACCGACCTCGCGTTTGAAATCCGCGAGAGCGGTCGCCAAGTGCGCCGGCAGCAAGATTCGCCCATTTATATGTCGGGCCAGCTCGTCAAATATCGCCCGTCGGCGCGTCTCTGGCCGTGCGCTTATTGCGACCAAGACGAATCGAGTGCCGCGGCGCTTGAATCCCACTATCAAACGGCGCACAGTCGGAGCTTTTATCAGGACGTCGCGTTTTTCGGCGAGGACATTGCGCACCTGGAAGGCAAGATCGTACAGAAGCGCGGCACGTTCACTGAGTGCCGCGCAGTCGGCTGGATGATTCCCGAATACGGTCGTGCGCAAATTTCCATCAACCTCACGAACTTCAAGGAGACGCCCGCCCACTTGGTGCTCGAGGAAACGCGGAGGCTCGCCAAGGCGCGCGGCATCGTCATCACCGGCTCCGAGATCGTCGGCGTCGTACCCTTTCAAGCGATGCGGGAATCGGGCGAGTTTTATCTCAAGACGCAGCGTTCGAGTCGGGGTGTGCCGATCAACGATATCGTCGAGACGGCCGTGCAAAGCCTTGGGCTTCGCGACCTCGGCGCCTTCGACGCGCGCAAGTCTATCCTCGGTTTGCCGCCGGAGCCTGGTGCGCTCGCGCGCATGAAGGTCTGCGAACTTGTCGACGAAGTGTCGCGCGCGACGCCCGCGCCGGGCGGCGGTTCGATATCGGCGCTCGCCGGCTCGCTCGCGGCTGCACTCGCGGCGATGGTCGCAAACATCACTCATACGAAACCCAAACTGCGTGCGGTGCATGCCCGCATGGAAGAGATCGCGATGCGTTGTCAGCCGCTCAAGGACGCGCTCTTGCGGGCGGTCGATGACGACACCAGCGCTTTCAACGAGGTCGTCGCCGCGATGCGGCTGCCGTCCGAAACCGAGTCGCAAAAAACCGCACGCACCGCGGCGCTCGAGGCCGGTTACAAGCAGGCGACGCTTGTACCGTATCAAACGGCCGAGCTGTGTCTCGCCGCGCTGCGCGAATGTCGTGCGGCCATCGACGGCTGCCTCCCGGCGTCGATTTCCGATGTGGGAGTTGGCGGTCTGCTCGCGCATGCGGGACTTCGCGGCGGAATCTACAACGTGAAAATCAACCTCGGCGAAATTCGTGATCGCGCGTGGGTGACCGAACGACAGGCGAATCTCGGCGCGATGCTCGACGAGGGTGCGCGACTCGCCGCGGAGATTGAAGCGGGAGTGGCGAAGTCTTTCGCAGGAGCACAACATGCAGAGTCTCGGTAAATGGTGCGCGCTCGGCGGTAATAATTGGCGAGCACGCATGCGCGTGCTCGGCGGTGTTGAGTGGCGAGCACGCATGCGCGCGCTCGGCGGTGTTAATTGGCGAGCACGCATGCGCGTGCTCGGCGGTGCGATTCTCTTGTTGGCGACCGGCTGCGCCGCGCCGCCGCTCGTCGTGGTGAGCGATCTCGCCAACCCGCCGTTTGCGACGCTAGAAGCCAGCGGCGCTCCGCGCGGTTTTGAAGTCGATTTGTTGCAAGCGCTCGCCGACGGCCTCGAGCGTCCGCTCGAGATTCGGCGCCAGAAATTCGAGGAGCTTCTCGACACGGTCGCTAGCGGCCAAGCCGACATCGCGTGCGCGACGTTGGGCGTCACGCCGGAGCGCGCCGAGCGCGTGCGCTTCAGTCGACCGTATTACCAGACGGGCATCGCGATCGTCGTGCGCGTGAATGATCCCGCGGCCGGCGGCGAGATCGGCGCGCTTGCGGGTCGGCGCGTCGCGGCGTCACGTGGCACAACATCGGAGCGCGCGGTGCGCTTGGCGCTCCCGCACGTGCAGGGAGTCTACGAACGCAAGGCCGAAACGCCGTATGCGGACATGCTGCGCCGCGGGGAAGTCGACGCGGTCGTGATGGATGGTCCCGATGCGGTGCGACTCGCAACCGCCGAGCCCGCGATTTTCAAGATCATGACCGCGCGACTCGTCGAAGAGAACTACGCGCTGGCGTTACCGCTCGATCGCGGCGAACTCGCGACGCAGATCGATCGTCTGCTCGCGGAACTCGAACGTTCCGGTCGGCTCGACGAGCTGCGCCGCAAACACGGCATCGACTGAATGACGGAGCGACGCGATGTCGGTCGAACTAGAACTCGAGCATAAACCGCAGCGACTCACGCATCGCCCCATCGCGGAGATTGCGCGCAGCGTGCGCATCGATCCGCGCATCTCGGCCCTCGTGCCAGGATTCGACGCGCCGTTTTTTCAGGCCGGTATGGCAGGATATTCGGATGGCGCCATGCGTCTCGTCGCGCGAAGTCACGGTTGCCCTTACTGCGTGACGGAAGCCCTGCTCGATCGAATCCTCATCGCGAATGGCGCGCGCGGCAATCGTCGCGAAGACCCGGAAGTGCTCGCACGGGAGTGTGGTGGCGGCGATCCAGAGTCGAATCGGCTCGCGGGCGTCGACGATCATCCGATCGCCGGGCAACTCATCGGCACGGATCCCGACGAGATGGCGACGGGCGCGGCACTCCTCGTCGGCATGGGCTACGACGTCATCGACGTGAACTTTGCGTGCCCGGTGAAGAAGATCAAGAACGCCAATCGCGGCGGCCATTTCTTGCGCGCGCCCGACGACGCCATAGCCGTATTGCAGGCGGTGCGCGCCGCCGTGCCGGCGACGATCCCCACGACCGTCAAACTACGCCGCGGCTATTCGGATGACCCCGAACTGGCGCACGCGTTCGACGAGATTTTCGCGCGCGCCTACGAACTCGGTTACTCGTGGGCCACGGTCCATTGCCGCACCGTCGAGCAGAAATACGCCGGCCCCAGTCGTTGGGAGTTTTTGCGAGACCTCACGCTGCGCTACCCGGATCGCATCGTGTTCGGTTCCGGCGATGTTTGGCAAGTGAGCGATCTCTTCGCGATGCTCGAGCTGACGGGTGTGCACGCCGTTGCCGTCGCGCGCGGTTGCATCGGGAACCCGTGGATCTTTCGCCAAGCGCGCGATCTCATGGCCGGCCGCGCGCCACGCGCGCCGGAACTGAGCGAGCAAGCGCAAGTGCTGCTCGCGCACCTCGACTTCTCCGTGCAACTCCACGGCGCGTATTCCGCGTCGCTGCAAATGCGCAAGTTCGGTACGAAGTTCGCGCAGCATCATCCTTCTCCTGCCGAAGCACGCAGCGCTTTCCTGCGCTGCACATCGCCGGAGGAATGGCGCACGGTCATCGCGCGGCTATATGCCGGCGCCAGCGATTCGTATCGTTGATGCAGTGTCGCGCAAAGCGGACCCTATGAGCGGACGACCGGTTCGGTCGTCGGCGTTTGTATGCCGAGCAACACGCGCGCGCGTTCGAGCGCCGCGACGACGTGGTCGCAGACGTTTTCTTCGCCGATGCGGCTCAACAAGCCATCCTTTCGCATGACGAGTAACGGCTGCGTGTGAGCGCTGGCGAGCACGAGCTGGCGGCCGCGTCGCGTCATCTTTACATGCAGCTCGGAAAGCGCGTTGACACCGGTCGCATCCATCGCCATGACGCCACGCATGCCGAGAATCAAAACGCGCGGCTCCTCGCGCGTACGCAGGAGCGTGTTTTCCAGTTTGTCCGCGGTGCCGAAGAGGAACGCGCCCGACAACTGGAATACCAACGCGCCTGCCGGTACTTCCTTGCCGATGACGGAGTCCTTGGGCGGCAACGCGAGTCCCTGCTCATCGTGCGCGGTCACCTTCGTGGTCTCGGCGATGCGTTTGATGAACAACATCGCGGCGAGCACCATGCCGACTTCGACGGCGACCGTGATATCCGTCAATACAGTCAACACGAATGTCGCGACGAATACGACCGCGTCACTGCCCGGCCACTTATTGAGGCGGGCGAAGTTGCTCCATTCCCCCATATTGAGCGCCACCACGACGAGCACGGCGCTCAACACCGCCATCGGTATGAACCGCGCGAGCGGCGCGGCGACCAGAATGATGCCGAGGATCGTCACCGCGTGCACCATCCCCGCGACGGGTGTGCGCCCGCCGCTGCGAACGTTGGCGGCCGTGCGCGCGATCGCGCCGGTCGCGGGTAGGCCGCCGAACAGCGCACTCCCGATATTCGCGATGCCTTGCGCCATCAGCTCCTGATTGGAATCGTGCCGATCCTCGATCATGCCGTCGGCGACAACCGCGCACAGTAAGGACTCGATCGCGGCGAGTAATGCGATCGTGAGAGCCGGTCGGATGAGATGTTTGAGTTGCTCGAAGTCGAACTCCGGCCAGTGCGGCGTCGGCAATCGCTGCGGAATTGCATCCGCGCCGAAGCGGCTGCCGATCGTCGCCACTTCGACGTCAAATAGCGCGACGACCGTAGTAGCGAGCATCACGATCACGATCGAGGCGGGTACGCGGCGCGCCCAGCGGCCCGGCCAGAGCTTGATGAAGGCGACCGCGACGAGCGCCAACACAAACGATGGCCACTGCATGGTGTGCAAGTTCTTCGCAAGAAAGCTGACCTTCTCGATGAAATCCGCCGGCGTCTTGTCGACAGCGAGGCCGAGAAAGTCCTTGGCTTGCGTGCTAAGGATGTAGACCGCGATGCCCGCCGTGAAGCCCTTGACTACTGGTAGGGGGATGAACTTGATCATCACGCCCAGTCGCACGACGCCCATCACGATCAAGAAAACTCCCGCGAGCATCGTGCAGATGATGAGATTCGCGAGCCCATACTGACTCATTACGCCGACGACGATCGGGATAAACGCCGCGGTCGGTCCCCCAATTTGCACTTTCGAGCCGCCGAGCGCCGAGATCAGGAATCCAGCGATCACGGCCGTAACAATGCCGGTCGCCGGCGTTTGCTCGGAAGCAATGCCGAGCGCCATGGCGAGCGAGAGCGCGATGACTCCCACCGTGAGCCCGGCGCCGAGATCCGCGAAGAAGTCCTCCCGCGAATAGTTGCGGAGCGTCGCGAGTAGTTTCGGACGAAAGGAAAACGGATTCTCGCGCTTCGGTCGAGTCAAAGGCCTCGCTCATGCGACTCTTCGCGTGTTTGTTGCTGTCTCGCTGCGCACGCGAATATTAATCTCGCTGCTGGAAATCTGAAATCGCGATTTCCCCGCGCATGCCGCTGGCCGCCGCTACTTCTCTTCGAACGGATTGGCGCCTGTTTGGAGGGAGCCGCGGAAGCGTTGACGACTCGCACGGTCGATGAGCGTGCCGACGCCCCAGATGCTGCTTTGCGTCTCGAGCGCGACATCGAAATCGCAGTTGCGCTCGAAATCCATCTCGCCGCTCAACTTGAGGTGCGCGATCTCGCTGCGCAGCACGAAGTTCTCAGAGTCTCGCACGAGAAACTTGCGGTCGCGAATCTGAAAGCCGACGTCCGCCGACGTGTACTCACGATTTTCGGCGTCGAGCCACTTGTACGCGGTGAGCGGGTTGGCCAGCACCGTAAGAAAGCTCGCGACGAGCGGAAGTTGACTCAACTTCGCACGATCAATACTCAACCGACCATGTCCCGACAGCGAGTTCGAGTCGCCTGGTACCCCGGTCATTACCACTTCGCCCGCCGCGCGACCCAACACGGTGCTACTGTCGAACACGTCGGCCGCTGCGACACCCAAGTCGACACCGTCGAAAGTAGCTTGCGCGACAAACTCCGGGTTGCGACCAAAGTCGATGCTCAAGCGTCCGCGCAGCGTTCCCTCGTAGAGATCCGCTTTTTGCAGCAGTACGCGTAGCCGCGGGCGTTCGCCTTCGTGATTCTTCCGCGGCACGAGCGGTTGCGACTCCGGCGCAAACTTGAATTCTGCGGCGACGTCGCGGACTCGAAAGCGATCGAAACTAAAACTACCAGCGGTGAGATTTGCCGTGAAGCGGCTCGGCGCGTCGTCGCTCATGCCGAGTGTGCCGACGAATGAGACGTCGGCATCGATCTCACGCATCGCGACGCCGAAGTGGCCGGCGAGTGACGACAGCCGCGCGCGTCCCTCGTATCGAAACTCATCACCGAGCGCGTTCGCGCCCGCGCCGATGGTGCGGTGATACTCACCGGTCATTTCCCCAGCAATCGCGCCGTTCACTCCGAGTCGCTCGCTCACCGTGCGCAAGTCGCTCGGCAGACTCGCGCGCAAGAGTGCGTCGTCGAGCGCGAGTCCGGCGCGGTCTGCCGACGCGGGCTCGATACGAAGTCGCACGGCGGTGGTCGCGCGTTCCAGCGGCGCGGCGGGATCCGGGCTATCTTCACCCGACAGTTTCAGCACGGCGCCCGCGACGGGCTCACTCTGGAACTCATCGAAACGGGTCACGCGCGCCTGCGAGTCGAAACGCACGCGACCGCTGCGAAACACCAACGGATAGTGGATGGGACGCGCGTGCACGGTGAGCTGATCAGCGACCTGAGCGTCGACGGAGACTTCAACGGTGTCGTGCGTACTCGTGGCGATGCGGACGTCGGCGCTCACGGTACCGCCGAGGCCCAGCGCCGCGAACAACTCCGCCGTGCTCGGCGAAAGCGCCGCGCGCAGGTCGTCATCGATGTGCAAGTTTGGGGAATGAATCGCGAGGTCGAGGCGAGCCTTGCCGTCGCTCCTAAACTGCACCGATCCCGTCTGCATCGTGAGTCGGCTCTCGCCGTGACGACCCTTCAAATCCTTGAGATGGACTTCCACTTCGGCAATTGGAGTCGTGTTCGCACGGACGCCGATGGATGCATGGATGGCGAGCGTTGCGGCGACATCGCTCACCGGGTAATCGAACTTGTGAAAGCGCAACGCACCGGCGGTGATGCCGATTTGCAAAGCGAGTTGGATCACCTCGGTACCCGCGGCGCGCTTCGCTTCGATCGTGAACTCGGCTGCGCCGTCGAGCGCGTACTGGGTTGCAAGTTGACGCGCCAATTCGGCGTGGGTTCGCGCGAGCAGATCCGCAACGCTGCCGCTCGCCTTCGTTCTGACCTCGAGTGCCCCGTCGCTGCTGACGGTCCCGCTGACATCGATAGCCCCGAGTTGCGGATGGCGGCCCTGCGCGCTGAGTCGGAGCGATGTATCCGCCGCGGCGATGAGCGACGCCTCCGCGAACACGATGGGCTCGTCGGAACGGAATAGATTGTCTGGACTCAGATACAGCGCGAGCCCTTCAATGGTGATGTCGGGCGGGCGTACCTTCGATTCGGGACCGGGCCGCAGAATGTGCGTGAGATTGAGACTGCCGTCGGCGAGTCGCTCCGCGTAGACGCGCGGTTGCTGAAGTTTGACGTCCGCAAGCGCGTCGCCGCCGGTGAGGAGCGCCCACCCATCGACTCGAAGGATGGCGAGTGGGAACTCAAGGATGGTTTCATGACGCGTCGCGCCGGGTGGGGCGAGGATACGCACTTGTTGCACGTGGAACTCATTCGGCGCTGCGAATCGCACTGCCCCGACTTCAACCGGCACGGCGAGCCGCTCGGTCAGCAGCGTGGTGAAGCGAGTGCGTAACGCCTCCGGTTGAAGCTGGACTCCGACCCACGCGCCGGCGAGCGTGAGCGAGACGAGGAGTGGCGACCACAAGAGCCACCAGCGTCGTCGTCGGCGTGCTCGCCGAGCGACGACGGGTGCGACGCCGGTTGGCTTCGGATCTGTGGACTGCGATTTCGTCACGACGATCAAACCTCGACGTTTCCGCGCATCTCTCTTACGCAGCTGCGTTTCGTCCGGGCGTGCATGAGGCTAATTGACGGCTGGAGCGCGCGCGAGAGTCGACGCGATTCCGCGTTGGAGCAACACCCCTCTGACAATACGGGGGGGGGGTGAAGCGGTCGTGACGGAGCCACAACCGCGAGCGCTGTTGGAGCAACACTCCTAGGAAAAACCTAGATCCAGAATAAGCGCGCAGCGCTTGTTCTGGGTCTAGAGTCACATCGCCGAGCTGATACGGTCGATCAGCGCCTCCCAGCCCAGTTCTCCCAGTCCGAGCTTCTTGCCTTCGATGCCAATCACTCGCAGCTCGTCGGGGTCGGTGGGCAGCCGCTGGCAGCGATTGATGTCGATGACGTTTTTCATGTGCGCGAACGGGCGCGGGGAAGAGTCATCGAGATTGGTGATCACGACCGAGGCGGACTGCAAGGCAGCATTGACGCTGGTGTTGTTGGCTCGTACCCCTCCGTCGAAAAAGGCGGCGAAGTAAGTGGTTTGGCGAAGGTAATTGTAGACCGCCTGGTCGGAGAGGTAGCCGAGAAAGTAGATGCGGTCCCCGAAGATATCTTTGAGCTCTTCGAATGCCTCGTTGAACGAATCGTCGAAGCTGGTCCCTTCGTGGAGAGCGGTGGAGAGATACATGGAGTACGTCATACCCGTCTCCTCCAGGAGAGCCCGCAGTTTGATGTACTTGTCGGCCCGCACTTTGTGCGCCATGCCGAACGACAATACCGAAATCTCGGTGGGCTTGAACAGGACCGGCTGCATATTGGCCCCGGGGCACCAGAGCGGAACAGTCCGCGGGCTCAGCTCCGAGAGCTGGCGATGCAGTTCTTCGTTGCCACAAAAGACCATCGGAGCCCGAGTCACCATCCGACGCTCCAGCGGCGTATCGGAGTAAGCGTGGAGGAACAAGCACGGTTCGCTGCGCAACTCGTCGAGCCACGCGCTGAAACGGATCACTTCTGCGCCATTGAACTCTGAGATCTTGATAGAAACGAGTGGCCGCGTGAGGCGGGCCGCCTCTGGGCTGAAGATGTTCAGGAACGGCACACCGAGCTTTTTTCCGAGCACGAAATTAAACTTGGCGATCCCGCAAGTCATGGGGTTCGTGTGGTGGCCGAGGACGCAATCAAAGTTCATCGGTTCAGTTCCCTGATCACGGGGTCTTTCTCCATCACCAATACCCGCCCTTTGCTCAGCCAATCCATGCGCGCCTCCAAGTCCGGCCGCGATCGGAAACCTTCCAGAACGAACAACACGCGGAGGAAATCCTTGTTGAGAAGAGTGATGTGGGTCGGGTCCACGTCGAACTGGGTAGTGTAAGCTAGCAAGCTCGGCGGTTGGGGGTGGAAACGCGTAGTGAGATAGACATATTGGGACGAAATGCGACAGATGTTGGCTACTGCCTGTCGGACTTGGAGAACAGTGAGGTGCTCGAAGACCTCTCGGCAGATGACCAAGTCGTAGGAGTCGTTGGGCTTGACCGGGTCGCTGACGCGTCCCAGGGCGATCCGGTTGCGCACCTCCGCGGGAGCAAGCTCCCGAGAGTGAGGGCTCACGTCCACGCCGTCGCACTCTACTCCCAGTTCGTAAAGGAGGTACATAAGAGCGCCCGGTCCGCAGCCCATATCGAGAGCTCGACGAGGTTGAAACACTTCCTTGATAAGGGCCGGGTTTTTGCCCTCCATGGTTCGTCGCGTCTCGAGCTGATAACTGTTGCCGCCCGCCCGCCAGTTCTGGGTGAAATACTCCGTATCGTATGCCGATGACGGAGTCGGTTTCTGGCCCAGTACGAATCGTTCAAAGGCCGCTACGGTGCGAATCTCCGCCGGGTCGTTCGCCTCAGTCATGGTGCTACGTACCTTTTTAGAATCTTGGTTGAGGAGTCGATGACCGTATCTAAGAACACCATCTCGATGTTGTACTTATTGCAGACTCGGACTTCTTCTTCAGGCAGTCGCCCTTCCCAGTCTTTCCCCTTGACGTAGTACCTCGGGCGCAGCAGTTGCAAGACTTCGGCGGTTGTCTTGCGGTTGATAAAGGTGTACGAGATGTAGCGAATCGAGTCGATGATGACTGCCCGGTGGTCGTCTGGGAGCAAAGGCTTGTGCTTCTTGCGTACGTAGCTATCCGACGTCACGCAGCACAGAAGCGGCAGGCCCAACTCCAGAGCAGTCTTGAAGTATTCGATGTGCCCTCGGTGCAGGGGATCGAATCCTCCATCGACCATCGCCACCTTGCCGCGGTAGTGGCGGAGCTGGGATTGGCGGACGATCACTGGTGCATCCCGTTGAGCATCCCAAGCCGTTCGAGGTCCCTTACGTTCATGGCCGAGAACGACCCAAACCCTTCCGAGCGGAACACCTCTTGGGCCACTTCTAAGTGGACTGGCAAGAAGTGCTGCGGCTCGGAGTATAACGCCACGGAGGGCACGCCGTACAGTGGCGCCAGATATGAGAATCCCCCGTAGGTGCCGATGAATTGGCGCGCGCGACTGACCACGGCGGTTTGAATTTCGAGATTTCGCTCTGGCGGCATCAGGCCTGCGAGGTTGATGAGTTTTCCGCTTTTCTCGAGGTCCGGGAGCCAGTCCTGGTGGTCATCGATTTTGAGCCCGCTGGACAGTAGGACCACCGTGGCGCCGTGAGCCACTCGCATCAGGAACGAGGAGATGAATGCGCGGTTGGCCGGGTTGTCCGGGAAGCAGGCGCTGAAGTAGAACTTCGCGGCCACGTAGTCGGCGGGCAGATCGATGGGCAGCGCATTGCGTTCTTGCGGTTCGAAGCGGCGCGGTTCGAAGTGCGCCTTGAGATAAGTGAAGGGCACTTTTCTTCGCCAATACGGAGTGAAGAAATTGTACATCACCGACGGATGCAGCAGGTCGAAGCCGTCGCTGGACCATTCCATGATTTGCCCGACTTTGTCGATCACTTGCTGGTCGAAGTCGGACACGGCCCGGTGTTTCTGACCCCCGGCCGCCTCCACTCGCCGCTCGTTTCCATCGCGGAATTGATCCGGGAGAAAGTGATCAAAGATATCGACGTAGCGTCCGCCGATCGTCCGGTACCAACCGGCCGTCCCCCCGCGGGAAATCACCACCAACCGTGACTGGTCGATGTTGTAGTGCCGGACCGCCCAGTTGAGGAACGGAATCCAATACAGGACTTCGAATCCGACTTCCGACAGCCACGGCCCGACGATGATCCGCCGGGAGCTCTTCGCGATCCGCCGCAGCACGGATTCCATTTCATGGAGCGCGAGTTTCTCGACGTTCCCTTTTCTCCGCGGCACCATTCGAGAGACGACGTGAGTTTGCAGGGTCGGGCTGTTCTGCACAAAAGTCAGGAAGGCCTTGCCGACCCGGCGGAGCGGGGGGATGCGGCCCATCGCTTGAATGAACCGACCCAGTTTTCCGTCGATTTTCTTGATCATGCTCTTCGAGTTGCGAGGCTTGTGTTAGCCGGTCGCGCCCACCGATTCTCTCAAGGGCCGCGATTTTTTCTTTTCCACTGGGGCTGCGGCAGGACGAAGTCCAATCGCCAACTTCAACAGGAACGCCAGTGGCACCAGGCACAGTCGCAGCGGACGGACCCACCATGCCTGGCGCTCGGGAATCCGCGTGCCGGCCTGTTGCGCGAGCAGCTCTTCGATCGCCCCCGCGAGTATAGGGGCTGAGGGAGTTTCAATCCCGTGAGGCCGGAGGAAATTTCCGATGAAGCCACGAACCGCATCCCGTGAAGCTTCTCGGTGCGCCTGAGAGCCGGCCAGGGCGGCGATGTGCTCCTCGAAGTTTTCAGAGACGTGGAGGAGTCCGCCGTTCTTCTTCAACAGATAGTGAAAATGCAGCGTCCCTTCCTGTGTGCCCCTGAATTCCGGGCTGAGCACAGTGAAGGCGGGCACTCCCAGGATTCCCGCTTCCAAAAACGCGCTAGTGTTCAGGCCCACCACCGCCTCCGAGTGGTAAATGCAGTCGAAGAAGTCCGATCGGGAGGATTCGTGCACCGGGTTGGCGCCCTCTCGCGGCCAGATGGAGACGTTCTCGTAGCTCGAGAAATCGACCACCTTCCATGGCTCGGCGTTTTGGGGATGAGGACGGATCAAGATGCCCAGCTGGTTGACCGCGGGGTCCGCTGCGCCCCGGATTTCCTGTATCCACTGCTCCACGAACTTCTCTTCCTTGCGTCCGATGAACGGCGAGGAACATAGGTAAATAATGAACGGCTGTTTCGGATCCAGGCCGGCGTTGCTGGCCAAGCTCTCCCGGGTGCGACTTGGCCGGCGCGCGAACCAGTCGTCGAAGCGGGGCGCACCAGTGACCACGATCCGAGACTCATCGATGCCGTGCAGCTCGACAGCTTCCCGCTTTTGAATGTCGTTCCACAAGAAGACGCGGTCCGGCTGGATGCGCAGGAGACCCTTATTGGTTAGGTTGTCCCAGCTCGCCACGCAAATACCGGTGGGGATTCCAAGCGCCTTGGCGCTCTTCAAGAAGTCCACTTGGTCAGAGCCCATGTTTACTAACGGAGTCACCAGTAGCAAATCGGCGTTCCGGGATAGCAGGAAACTCTCCAGCTTTCGACTTGAAGGGATGGCCTTTTCTATCATCGCGAGTGCGCGAGAAAGGAATCTAATCGATGCCGGCGAGAGCTTTTCCATTGTTCGCACGGTCTTCTGGATAATCTTCGGGATTCGCAGTTCTACTCTGGCCCGGAGGAGTGGTGCGCCGGCGTAACGGGGTTGCGAGTACCGCAGGTAGTCCTGCAGATTCCGGGTGAACCGCGCAAGCTGCCGCCAGTTGTCACCAGTGCGCTTGGGGGCCGCGCAGTGCGTGACCCGGGGAACTTCGGACGCGAGCTGTTCCACCAGCCGATCCTCGGATTGTTTGTTAGGCTGGTTGAAGGCCAGACAGACGCTATGCCCCTGTTCGGCCAGAAGGCGTTGCGTAGAGTAGTAGTAGCGGAGATAGCCGGGATGGAGCATCACGAACAGGATTCGCTTCGCCCGACTCGACTCTACTATCTGCGGTACGGCCGGTGCCGCGGTTTTTCGCAAGCGGCCCGCGAGGTTGCGCAATCGCTTGGCGAAGTGTTCCAATTGCTTATCAATCCACCCCATCAACAACAGAAACACGGCCAGAGGGTAGAGGATCGCCCTTAGCACTAGCTGGCCGGCCCGTGCCGGCGGGCACTCAACTGGCGAACCTTGAGCCAACTCCTCGATGGCATCGACGAGGAAAGGAGTGGCGGTGCGATCGAGGCCGTGAGGCCGAACGAAGGAGGTGAGAAACTTGCGGTTCCGGTCCCCGTCGTTTTCGGTTCCAGACAAAACTCCCTTGAGCTGATCCAGGTGCTCTTCGATGTTTCGGCCGACGCGCAAGAGCCCGCCGCTCTCGTGCAAGAGGTGATGAAAGTGAAGCGTGCCCTCTTGGGTTTCCTGGAATTCGTCGGCCAGAATCGTGAATACGGGACGCCCCACGATTCCGGCTTCGATCTGTGCGCTGGTATTCACTCCGACCACTGCAGCACTGTGGAAGATCGAGTCGAAGTAGTCCGATCGTGAATCGGAATCGATAGGATTGGATCCACCTCGAGGCCACACTGAAACATTCGATAGTCGAGCTATGTCCCAGCTGAGCCACTGCGTCGCGTTTTGGGGATGCGGGCGGATCAGGATCGAAGCCTCCTGCAAGACCGGGTCTCCGGAGTTCCGCACGCGCTGGATCCATTGTTCGATGAACGGCGTCTCTTGCGGGGCGATGAAGGTCGAGGAGCACAAATAAAGAATGATCGGGCGATCGGCCCGCAGCTCCAACTTGTGACAGAATTCCTCCCGAGTAAGCCTTCGCTTCCACGAGAACCACTGATCGTAGTTCGTGGCCCCGGTCACGACGACCCGCGAAGCGGGAACGCCGTGCAGTTTGATCGCTTCTTCCTTTTGCCTCTCATTCCACAGCGCGACAGCGTCAGGCAAGACTCGGATGAGTCCCTTGTTAGTCAGGTTGTCCCAGCTATGCACACAGAACACGGACCGAACCCCGAGGGCTCGCGCGGCTTTGATCACTTCCACCTGATCAGATCCGAAGTCGACTAGGGGAGTCAGGAGGACGACGTCCGGCTTCTCTGCCGCAATTCGGTTCACGATCTCGCGGTGGATCGGGATTGTTTCCTCGATGGAAATGAGTCGGCGCGTCAACCAACTGGTCACCCATCGGGATCGGAACGGAGGGACCCAGCGAATGATTCGGAGCAGCATCGGAAGATTTGCATAAGCCCTTCTGCGGAGTTTTCCGGCGTTCTTGTACAGCGGGTCCAGATAGCGTTGAAAGTCCACATACAACCGAAACGTGCGCGCCAGGCTGAGCCAGGCAGTGTTCCGATGTTTCGCGGTGTGGAACGAAATCGACGGGTAATCGCGGCATAACTTCTCAAGCAGCCGGTTCTCGCCCATCCGCTCCTTGAGATTGAATTCCAAGTGGACTCGGTGGCCACGCTCTGCAAGGAGGCGCAGCGTCGATTCGAAGTTCCGGATGTATCCGGGATGTGTCATGGCGAAAAAGATCTTCATCGCTCGCCGGTCTCTCGAGATCATAATTTGTCCACCGATGCCGCCTCCGCTTTTGCGAAGTACCAGGCTCCTCCGGCTGACACGACGACGATAATGCCGATGGCAAGAAGAAAAGACCACGGGCGGAATTCTCCGATGCCGAGAGTTCCCCACCTGAACGTTTCCACCAGAGTGGCCATCGGATTCAGTGCGACCAGCCAACGTAGCTTTTCAGGGATGTAAGTTGACGGATAGATGACTGGAGTAAGAAAGAACCAAAAACTCAGCACGTAGCGAAGTGTGAAGCGCACGTCGCGAATGTAGGCGCCGATCACTGAAGTCCAGAGTCCCATCCCCACGGCCAAGGCCACGCTAAGGCCCATGGCCACAAACGCGAGCAGTAGATTGACGCCCGGAATCAGGTACAGCTTGCCCGTGGACAGGTAGTAGTAACCGGCGGCGATGAGTATCAGGCCCAGGTAGATGAGGCACTCGACCAATGCCGGCGCGACGCTGGCCAAAGGGAGAATCATCCGGGGAAAGTAGAGCCTTTTGATGAACTTGCGGTTCAGTTCTAGGCTGCGAGTGGCCCAAAAGATGGACTGATCGAAGAGTTGCCAGCTGGCAATGCCAGCCAAGAAGAAAAGAAAATAGGGAACCTCACCGCTCGACACGCCGATCAAGCCACCAAAAACCAGGGTGTTGACCAGCACCGGGAACAAAGGACGGATGAAAATCCACAGCCGGCCGAGAGCGGTCCGAGCGTAGGTCTTTTCCAGCATTCGGGCCGCGAAGTACCGGAATAGAAAGCGATAGTTCCACATCTCACGCGCTCGCGCGACCGCACCCGCGGTGCGGGGTTCGATGACCCATTCTTTTTTGGGTGCGGCCCGAGGTGGCAGGCCGCCGGCGCGCGCATTCGACGGCGGCGCTTCAAGCGCGGATGGCATCCGGCTCCTCTCCCAGCTCCCAGTCCAAACGCGGCGTCAACACCCCTTGCAAGCGACCCTGGTAGGTGCCGCGCGCAGAGCGGTCTGCATCGGTGTCGTAGACCTGAAACGTCAATGCGTTGTACTCAACCAGTGGATGCTGCGCGCCGTCTTTCAGAAGCGTGATGCTGGCATTCAACGAATAAGTTGTCTCGGAGAGAAGATGTGCCGGGATTCGGAGCAGTGCGCGATAGTTTCCCGGCGCAGGAAGTGTCAACTCGCGCGGATGCACCGTCCTTAAGGCATGGATACCCCTCGTGTAGACGTCCAGTGCGCACCGTACGGCGAGGCCTCCTTGGAAGGCCCGAAAATTCATGCGGATAAACGAGTCTTCCGATACGCGGACCGCGCCGATTTCTTGGCCCGACGCGGAAGTGAGTCGGACGGACACGATTTCCCCGTACTCATTCGCGTGGTTCCCCGTGCGCGCTTTTTTTTGAGTCGATAGCAGCGCCCACGCGGATTCTTGGTAATGCGCCACTACCTTTTCGGTGGCGCCGCACTCCACTATTTGCCCCGCGTTCAGCCACAACACTTTCTGCGACAAGCGGGTGATGGCCGCCATGTCGTGCGAGACAAAAAGCACAGTCATTCCAGCTTCGCCGGCCTGCCGCACGCGCTCCAAACACCGTTCTTGAAAGTCGAGGTCTCCCACCGCCAAAACTTCGTCGGCGAGTAGAATGTCCGGCTCCATGTTGACGGCCACCGAAAATGCCAGGCGCAGATACATGCCACTCGAGTAGTGCTTGAGTGGCGTGTCAATAAACTCCCGGACTCCGGCGAAGTCGATGATCTGGTCGAGCTTCTCCAACACCTCGGAGCGCGGGATACCGTACATGGCGGCGTTGATGAAAATATTTTCCCGGCCGGTCAGATCTCCCTGGAATCCGGTACCTACCTCGAGGAGCGAGACGACTCTTCCCCGACCGACCACCCGTCCTTCGGTGGGGACGGTGATGCGCGCCAGCACTTTCAGCAGTGTGGTCTTGCCCGCGCCGTTCGGTCCGATGATTCCCAGGATCGTCCCTGGCTCAACTTCGAAAGACACGTCACGAAGCGCCCACAACTCCCGGGAGTTGGCCTTGCCGGGGATGCCGAGACCCATCGCGGTCAAGAAACGATCGAATAGCGGCGGTTTGTCGCCGCGTTTGTTCTTTCCAACTTGGTAGCACTTACCTAGGCGCTCAACGGTGAGGCTGTTCATGCCGGAGATCGCCCCGGAGCGTCCATGCCCCCGGGGGACCGAGCAGCGCCAGCACCTTCGCGAGTGCAGCTATCCTCATAACGGCGAACCAAAGAGAAGTCCCTCCTCTGTGTGCAATGTCTGTGCATCTACTCGGGTGCCCCGCTAGGACGCGCGCTTGGTCACGAGCAACACGGCCAGACCGGTGACGGCCTCGCCCTTCACCGCCGGGAGCAGCGGTGCGTGAGTAACGCCGCCATGCTGTTCCTCGAACCACCAATCGTCGTAGCGGTAACACTTGACCTGGTGGCGATCGCTCGGTGACTCGTCCAGCATGCGGCGCAGGTCCCGATCGTCGAAGACCTGGAACCACCCGTGATTTTTAGCCGCGCCGTGCGGAAACGTTATCAGCATCTGTCCGCCCGGAGCCAGAACTCGCAGCAATTCGCGGTACGCCGTGATCCACGACGCCGGGTCGTGGTCACGCGGCCCGCCGTAGACAGTATTGTCGAGTCCCACGTGCTCGATGGTCGAGACACAAACTATGCGGTCGAAGGTACCGTCTTTGAAGTCGATCGAGCGCAGGTCGCCGAAGACGTAGGAGACTTTATCCGAATCGATGCAAACCGGCTCGCGTTCGGCGGAGATGGTGAAGTGGACCAGTCGGGCCTGGATGGGCCCCATCGCCGGGAGCAGATCCGCGTGGTTCAACGAGCATCCGGCATCGAGGACCTTGCCCGGTTCGGAAAGTCTCGAGCACTCGAGAGCCAGCGGCAGTTCGATCACACGCTCGCTCAATCCATGGCCAACGTGCTGGTCTTTCTCAAGGAATCGGTCCCAACGCACGGTGCCATCCTTGATGGCAGCGAGGACCGCTTGGTGAAGGACCCGCGTGGATGCCGACTTGAGGGCCTTTTGCAGGGCGCGGTCTTCTACTTTTCGGATGAGCGACTTGAGTGCCACGTCCTTTGGGCCATCGAGGAGTCGCGTCAAGAGGCCGGAAGAAAGCTGGTCCCTCGTTCTCGCGAACAGCAGGCGGACCGATTTGATCTGAGCGTTGAGCAGTCGAGTTTCCTCATCGAGCGCAAGCTCCATCTCCCTCAAGTAACGAAAACGGCCGGACCAGTCATCTTTGGGTAACTTTTTCAGCTCGGATTTCAACTGGTCGTAGATCGCATCGCGGAGTTCGTTCCGGTTCCCGCGACCGGCGCGCTTGAGCCAGTTTTCGACCACCTTGTGGATGATCTTATTGGGCGGGGCCGCCGACTTTTCAGTGGGCCGCTTCAAACGAAAAATGCTTTCCAGCCCCATAAAAACAGCCGTCCTCCCCCGAGGCCGACCGCGAAAAGTCCGATGGCCTTGCCGACCCTTGGTCGTCACGGCATGAAGCTCCCCTAGCTGCTCAAGGGGCAGTCATCGTACCCAGACCTTTGCCTTTGAGAGACGGGGATATTAAGACGGCGTCTTTATCCGGGTCAACATTAAAGAGCGATTTCCAAGCAGCTTCATCGCCTGCCGGTTAGGCATCAGGCGTCTCACGACACGGGGCGATGAATCCGGCCGCAGAACGCTTGACTGCGCGGCGCCGCTCCGGCTCGCAAACTCGCAAATCGTCGGGCATATTGGCGCCATGAAACCCAAGAATTTCTTGTTCGTCTCGATTTCCGGGCTGATCACCGACATCGCGTGGCAGGTCGCGAAAGAGGGCCACGCGGTCAAGTACTCGATTGACTCCGAGAAGGATCGTGACATCGGCGATGGCTTCGTGCCAAAGGTCACCGACTGGGAGCGCGAGGTCGACTGGGCGGACGTCATCGTTTTCGACGACACGCTGGGGCAAGGCGCCAAAGCGGAAGCGTTGCGAGCGCGCGGCAAAGTCGTGGTCGGCGGCACGGCGTACACGGACCGGCTCGAAGACGATCGCGCGTTTGGGCAAGAGGAACTCAAGCGCGCCGGCGTCAATATTCTGCCGTACCGCGAGTTCAACAATTTCGATGACGCCGTCGCCTTCGTCAAAAGCAACCCCGAACGCTATGTGATCAAACCCTGCGGCGCGGCCGCCAACGTCAAGCGACGACTCTTCGTCGGCGACGAGGAGGATGGCGAAGATGTCGTGCGCGTGCTCGAGGCCTACAAGAAGTCGTTCCCGGATGAGATCAAACTGTTTCAGCTCCAGCGGCGGGTGACCGGCGTCGAGATCGCGGTCGGGGCGTTCTTCAACGGCAACGAGTTCGCCTATCCGATCAACGTCAACTTCGAAAACAAGAAGCTCTTCCCCGGCAATATCGGCCCTTCGACGGGCGAAATGGGAACGAGCATGTATTGGAGCGGACCCAATAGACTTTTCACTTCGACGCTCAAGAAGATGGAGCCGATGCTCGCGCGCGAAAAGTACGTCGGCTACGTCGACCTCAACTGCATCGTCAACGGGCAGGGCATCTACCCGCTCGAGTTCACATCGCGCTTCGGTTATCCGACGATCATGATTCAGCAGGAGGGCATGACGACTCCGATCGGCGAGTTCTTTCACGACCTCGCGCACGGCACGCTGACGAAATTCAAGGTGAAGAGCGGTTTTCAGATCGGCGTGCGCATCGTCGTTTCGCCGTTTCCCTTTGACGACGACGCGACGTTTCTATCGGTGTCGAAGAACGCGGCGATCTTGTTCAAGAAGGGAATTCCGGAAGAAGTGCATATCGAGGACGTGAAGCAAGTGAACGGACAATGGTACGTTGCCGGAACGGCTGGCGTCGTGCTCGTCGTGTGCGGGCTCGGTCAAACGATGCGGCAGGCGCAAGCGCAAGCCTACGCGCGCATCAAGAACATCATGATTCCCGATATGTACTATCGCGACGATATCGGCGAGCGCTGGTTTGAGGACCACGACAAACTCCACACTTGGGGCTACATGCGCGAGGCCTAACCCAGATGCTGGAGCAGTATCTCGTTGTCGCGTTGTGCGCGTCTTGCGCTTCCGCACTGACGTTCTTTTCGGGCTTCGGGCTCGGCACACTCCTGCTGCCGATCTTCGCGTTGTTCTTTCCTATCGAAGTCGCCATCGCGATGACCGGCGTCGTGCACTTGCTCAATAACTTGTTCAAGCTCGCGCTCGTCGGCCGGAGCGCGGTGATGTCGGTCGTGTTGCTGTTCGGTTTGCCGGCGATCGCCGCTTCCTTCGGCGGCGCGCTGCTCATGGCTCGGTTATCGGGCCTAGCGTCGCTCTTCCGCTACACGATCGGCGACACTGAGTTCGTGGTGACTCCGCTCGGCCTTCTCGTCGGCGTCTTGATGATCTGCTTCGCGCTTTTTGAATTGAACTCGACCGCTGTTCGCGCCGGCGGCGGGCGCGCATTACTCCCGATCGGCGGCGTGCTGAGCGGATTTTTCGGCGGCCTCTCGGGGCATCAAGGCGCCTTTCGCAGCGTGTTCTTGTTACGCGCCGGTTTGAGCAAGGAAGGATTCATCGCCACGGGCATCGTTTGCGCCGTGCTCGTCGACGCCGCGCGTTTGGTGATCTACGGCTTCGACGCGCCCACGCGCTGGCGGAGCGATCAGTTGCTGTTGATCGCCGTGGCGGTGCTCGCGGCCTTTGCTGGTGCGTACTTTGGCAACCGCGTGCTCAAGAAGCTCACCATCGCCTGGTTGCAACGCATTGTTTGTGCATTACTCATCGCGCTCGGCGCGGCGATCGCATGCGGATGGGTCGCGACCCGTTGACGCTTCCGTGCCTTCAACTGGCTGAGGCGCGCGCCACTTCGACGCGCGCGTCGTTATAGCAAGCGGCGCCACCGACCAACTGCGTGTGCGGCGGACAAAGCGCGGTCGAGATGTTGCCGTTGAGCGACGACTTGCGCCACGCGCCTTTCGGCAACATGACCACTCCGAGCCGCACGCGCGCATTGATTTCCGCGCGGCAGACGACTTCGCCGAGCGCATTGAAGACGCGCACGACGTCGCGCGTCGCGATGCCGCGCGCGGCCGCGTCGTCCGGATGCAGAGCCACGCGCAACTCGCGCAGACCAGTCTCGCCAAGCGTGCTACTCACGGTTTCGCCGGTGGCGGGCGAGATGAGCGCGAGCGGGTACTCACGGCTTTCGATGCAGTGATAGTGAAACGGCTTTGCGCCGAGCGCCGCTGGCCGCAAATGAACCTTGCGGTCGGCGGTCAGCGGCAAGACGGTCTCGAACTGAACGGGCGCGGCGCCAGGAAAGTCATAGCCGACAAGGCCCTCGGCGTTGAGTTTCGCGATGTCGATGGGGCGACCCGTCATCTCGATGGCTTCGAGCGTCTTTTGTCGCAGCGTTTCCGCATCCCACGAAAACGCGGCGTCCGTGAAACCCAAGGCACGGCCAAGCGCGGCGAAGACGGCGGGATTCGTGCGCGCCTCACCGCACGCATCGATGACAGGGCGACCGGCGCCGACGACATAAGCGCCATAGCCGCGGCGAATCTCATCGGATTCGAGGAAGGTCGTCGCCGGTAAGACGATGTCGGCGTAGGCGGCGGTGTCGGTCATGATTTGTTCGAAGACCACGGTGAACAAGTCCTCGCGCTC
This sequence comes from Planctomycetota bacterium, assembly GCA_046154185.1. GTDB lineage: Bacteria > Planctomycetota > UBA8108 > UBA1146 > JAJFFE01 > JBJXGE01. Next base: position 85,217 of record JBJXGE010000084.1, on the reverse strand, counting down.
GAGTCCGTGGACGATGGCGTTTTGGTCTGGCGTTGTCGCCACGGGATTCGCGTTGTAGACGAACAACGCATGAATCGCCGGCGTGAGCGGAGTCGCGCCATCGCCGTGGACATCGTCCATGTCGCCGCCGCGACCACTCAGCGCCGAGCCGAGTCGCGTCATATTGATGGTGCGCGTGGTCCACGGCACATCACCGAACAATCGCTTGGTATCGAGCTTTGCCGCGCCGCTGTTGGAAAGCGTATAGCCGCCGCCACGCACGCCGAATTTTCCAAGCAACGCCGGCAGTGCAAGAATCGCCGCGATCGCGGGCGCGCCGTTGATGTTGCGCTCGAGCCCCCAGCCGATGCGAATGACAGCTGGCGTTGCGCTCGCATAGATCGAGGCGAGTCGCCGCGCGTCGGCCAGCGGCACGCGCGCCGTCGCTGCGGCGCGCTCGAGCGGCCACTCGGCGGCGGCCGCGAGCAGGGCTTCCGCATCGATCGCGTGCCGGCGCAGAAACTCGTGATGGAGACGGCCGGCGCGTTGACATTCGTGAATCAAACCGAGTGCCAACGGCAAATCCGCGCCGGGATACACCGGCAGATGCAAATCGATCTCGTGCGCGGAGAAATTCGCGCGGGGATCGACGATGGCGATGAAAGCGCCGTTCCGCTTGGCTTCGTGCAGGAACGGGACGAGGTGGATATTCGAAACTTTCGGATTCGCGCCCCACACAATGATGCAACGCGAGTGCGCGTAGTCTTCGAAAGCGACTCCCGGCATCTTGCCGTACATCGCCACCGCCATTTCGGTCGCGGGCACGGCGCACAACGTGCGCGCGATGCGCGATGCGCCGAGTCGCGCGAACAACAAATCGTCGATGCCACCGTCTGTGAGATAGCCGTTCGAGCCGCCGTAGTGGTACGGGAGAATCGTCTCTGCGCCGTGGCGCGCGCTGAGTTCGCGCCAGCGCACGACGATCGTGGCGAGCGCTTCGTCCCACGTGATGCGTTCGAATTCGCCCGCGCCCTTTTTGCCCCGGCGTCGCATCGGATGCAGAATGCGGTCGCGGTGGTAGACGTGCCGATCGAAGTGGGAGACCTTCCCGCAGATGAAGCCACCGGTAATCGGGTGCGCCGCCGACCGTGACGCGCGAATGGCTCGGATGCGCGCGTCGCTGACGGTGACTTCGAGCGCGCACGTGTCGGGACAGTCGAGCGGGCAGATGGTCTGAGCTGTTTTCGTTGTCATGCACTCGCGCCTTCACGGGTTCGGAGTAGTCGACGTGCGCGCAGATAAGAAATCGCCAGCGCCAGTACGGCGATCGCCAACACCACTCCGCCGGCGATCGCGATCTTGAGCCAGCGTTCCGCGGTTGCTTTGCCATCCGCGACGGAATCGGCCAACGAACCGTGGAGTCGCTGCCACCATTCCTCTTGCACGTGCGCGAGCGTTGCGCCGAGTTCGCCGCGCAACGCGTCGCTGAGGCCGAGCGCGGCTTGTCGACTGACTTCTCGTGCCGACTGGCCGAGCGCGGCGTTGGTTTCGGGTGTCAACGCCGCGCCGAGCGCAGTCGAAACCGCCGGTGCAAGATCTTCCGTGAGTCCGCGCGCGAGCGCCCGCGTGGCGGCGTTCGTCATCGATGTGGACAAGCTCGCCGCGAAGTCGGCGGCGATCGCGCGGTTGTCGCCTTTGAGCACGGCGCGCCAGATTTCCTGAACGCTTGTCACGAGTTGCGCACGCAGGACGGGTCCAAGCTCCCGCTCGAGATTTTGCGCGAGTTCGTGCGACATCGCCGCAACCAGTTTGGCGCTCGACGAAGTCAGCGCGGCCATCGCATCGGAGGCGCCAGCGCCAGTCAGCGCGTGCGCGCTACCCTCGACAAAACCCGAGGCGACTTCCGCGGCGAGCGCGCGCATGCCGAGTTGCGCGACGATTTCGCGCAGCCGGGCGCCGTTCTCACGCGTGCCGAGGGCGTGCAACGTGGTCGCGACGAGCCGCGCCGTCGATTCGTCTTTATCGGCGGTGGCGCTCGCGGCGAGCCGCGCGGCAAACTCTTCGCTGAACTTGAGAAACGGTTCGCGCTTCGCGGAATCCGCGAGTTCGGACGCGCTCGCTTCGATGAAGCCGCGCGCGAAATCGCGCGCCGAATCGCGGACTTCAAGGAGCGCGAGCAGTTGGCGCAGGCGTGCTTCGCTCTCGGCGGTTGTGAGTTCTTCGAGCGCGCTGTCGACGATTGCCGGCGTGACCTCACGGGCTTTGTAAGAGGCGCAACCCGTCGCTATGAGAGTGGCGCCGGCGCAGATTGGGAAAAGACGAACTAATAATCGATGGGAGGCGAACACGACCAACACTCGATTCTAAGTATGTTTTCAGTACGAAATCGTGCTGTATTGGTACTCGTCGAGTTTGCCTTGGCGCCACGTGATGGACAGCGTGAGTCCGCGTTCGGCGCCGAGCGCCGGTTTCGCGCGCCGCCAAGACAACAAGCGGAGTTTCGCGGTCGACGGTGCATCGAGCTCCGGTGGGGGATCGACCGCCGGCTCGACGCCGGAAGGCGTATATGTCATGCGTCTATAGGTCCAAGTTTCTCGGTCGTTCGAGTTGCCGGAGATATTGTCGGGTCGGCCAAAGGCCGCGAGCACGTCGGCCGGTTGCGTCTTCGCTTTCTCGAGAATCAGCTCGGCGCCCGTTCCATAATCGCGAACCGGCGCGCGTGCGCAACCGACAACGCTACTAGCGAGCGACACCAACAGAAAAAAAAGTGCGTCGTGCTTGCGTTCGCGCGCCATGCTCCACTCCGATCATCGAGTTGCAAGCCGTTTCCAATTCGTGCCGGATCGCGCGGGATCATACCAAGCGCGCGCACGCGTCGCTCCTGAAAGCCAACCGCAGCAAGCGATGCTCTCGACCCCTGCGAGTCGACGGCTTATCCTACTCGCCCTGTTCGCGGGCCGCCGGAAACTGAAGTAGCCAAAATGGGCTCAAGTTTCGCGCCCGGATCGGGTGAGATGAGGGAGAGAGCAAAGCTCGTAGCAGTCGTGTGGGTTTGATCGCGCCGCTCGATGCACGGCCCGGTCGACTCACCGTTTTAAGAGGAGTCGTTCATGTCGAACATTGTCCATGTCGTTGGCACGGGAACCATCGGCGAGCCGCTGATCGGTCTGCTCACCAGTTTTCGCGAGCAACTCGGTGTCACCGAGGTGACGTTCAATAAGCGCACGCCGCTCTTGAGCGACCGTTCAAAGGTCGCCGACCTCATTCGGCGTGGCGCCAAGCTCGCGACGGGCGCCGATCAAATGGCGGCGTTCGAGAAGCTCGACATGAAAGTCGCGTACGACTCCGAGGATGCGATTTATCGGGCGAGCGTCGTCATCGATTGCACGCCTTCGGGCGCCGGCATCGAGAACAAAGAGAAGTACTACCTCAAAGCAAAAAACGTCAAAGGGTTCATCGCGCAAGGATCCGAGTTCGGTTTCGGCAAGATGTACGCGCGCGGCATCAATGATTCGGCGCTCGTGCCGGGACAAGACCGCTTCATCCATGTCGTCAGTTGCAACACGCACAATCTCGCGGCGCTGATCCAGACGTTCGCGTTCAACGGTCGCCACGGGGATGACAACCTGGTCAGCGCCGATTTCGTGTGCATGCGTCGTTCGAACGACGTGAGCCAGGACAGCGACTTCGTGCCGTCGGTGCACGTCGGCAAGCACAGCGACGAGCGTTTCGGCACGCACCATGCGCGCGACGCGTACCACCTGTACAAGACGCTCGGCAAGGATCTCAGCAATGTGTTCTCGAGCGCGTGCAAGCTCAACAGTCAGTACATGCACACGATTCGTTTTCACTTGCGAGTCAAGTCGCCGGTGACGGTCGAGACGCTGATCAATCGCGTGCGCGAGGACGATCGCTTGGCGATCACGTACAAACGCTCCGCGAACTCGGTGTTCAGCTTTGGCCGCGATCACGGGTTCTTCGGCCGCATTCTCAACCAGACCGTCATCCCGCACGAGACGCTGCGCGTCGTCGGTGGCCAGGATATTTACGGCTTCTGCTTCACGCCGCAGGACGGCAACTCACTGCTCAGCTCCGTCGCCGCGGCGCTGTGGTTGCGCGACCCGACGACCTACGATCAAACCTTGCAGTGCCTGAAGCCGTATTTCTTTAGCGAAGTGTAGGCGCCGAGGCGGGACCGTTTTGCGCGTCCGCCGTTTCACCGCCTGCGGACGCAGTCGTTGCGCCCGTGTTTTCGCCGGGTCGGATGTCGACCCGGCGCGCCATCGTATTCTTTATTCGTCAACCTCGAGGATTTCACATGCACCGTCGCAAACGCAAATTCATCATGCCGGCGCTCCAGCTTTGGCTGTGCTTGTCGTTTCTCTGCACGGCGCTGGCGAGCGTGTTCATTCTCTACAGCTTGGTGATGGTGTCGCTGACGGAGGCGACGGTCGCGCACCCGGATAATGCTCTCGCGATGGTCGGTTTTCTGCGCGACTCGATGTGGGAACGGTTACTGATCGCGATCGGGATACTGGTCGGGTTGACGCTCACCTTGGGCGTGCTAGCGACATTCAGATTGTGCGGCCCCATCCATCGACTCGAAGTGCATCTGGCCCGCGTGGCCGCCGGCGAAAACCCCGGCCCGCTCGCCTTCCGTTCCAACGATGTGCTGCAACACCTCCCCGCTCTCGTCAACGCCGCCCTCGACGCGACCCTCCGTCCCATTTCCGAACCCGCCTCCGCAACCAGGTTGCACCCGCCTGAAGTGATTGCGCACGAGTAATTTGCGCGATCGACGATGCGCGTCGGCGACCGGATGCGGTCGCGAGGTGTGAAAGGCCGTGAAGTGGACCGCACTACTTTGCGCCCGCGAGCGCGAGTACGCCCATCGCGGTCATATACACGCGACCACCTGCGGCGGACCACTCGCACTTGGTATCCCAACTGCCGTCTGCGCAGCCGTCGTGACGCTGGTTGATGATGAGCACGGACTCGATCGCCTGGCGCCAGGCGGCGAATTCCTCGCCGCCGCGGCGCTGCATCGCCAGCGTGCCGAAGTACCAGTAATAAAAGTTGATGGTCGATAATCGCGGGCCGACTTCGGCGTACTCTTTCCACGCCGGCGGTTTTTCGCTGAGGAGTTTGAGTCCCGCCGCGATGTGCGGCTCGGTCATTTGCGCGCCAAGGTCGAGTTGCGCCAAGATTCCCGCCGCCGTCATGGTTGGGACCCGGCTGAAGGGATGCACCGAAAAATGCTCCGCATACTTTTCGAATCGACTACCGCTATCGCCGGGCACGCGATAGCCGCAGACGCCGCTCCCCGCGGTGTTCGCCGCGAGCCACTTCCGCGCTCGGGCGCTGCGTTCATCCCAGACGGCGATATCGAGTTGTAGGAGCTCCTTGGCGCGCGCTGCTTTTGCCGCGCCGAGAAACTGCGCGACCCAAGCCGTCACGGACGTGTCGCTCAACTTGTCGCCGACCTCATAGCGCCACCCGCCGGCTTCACTTTGCGCGGCGAGGATGAATGCAAGCGCGTCAGTGATCGGTTTCTCGAGTCGCGTGCGGTCGTTCGACGCGAGCAGCAGCGACGTCAGCGCGAGGCCGGCGATCGCATGGTTGTACATCCACGTCTCGACATCCGCGGCGCCGAACCGACCGTGCGTTGGGGACGCGGCATCACTCACTTGTTTCTTGAGCAGCCACCCCAGCGCCTTCGACACGATGGGCGCATACTCGCCCTTTGACTTGTGCGTGTGACCCGCCCGCACAAACGCGAGCAGCGCGAGCGCCGTCACGCCCACGTCATGACCGACGAGGCCGCCGGTGTCGGGGTATGGCCAGTCTTCGGTCGCGCACTGCTTTTTCGGATTCTTGCAGCGCGAGTAGACGTCGGCGCTTGCCCAGTGCCCATTGAAATGTTGGTGACGCTTGAGCCAGCCGAGCGCGTCATTGATCGCGTTGTCGGCGGGGGACTCGGGAGTCGGCGGTTTTCTCTCGTTCAAGAGTGTGACAGCCGCCGCGGCCGCGTTCTCCACGAGCGCCGCGATCGCGATCGCGGTGAGAACTCCGCCCACGATGGTTGCGAGCGCGATCAAAAAAATCTTAAACCCGCAGGGCATCGACATCGCTCAAACTCGCCGTTCGTAGTTCCGGTTCGTCGCGACAGTATGCGAGCAATTGCTGAAGGCGACAAGGATGTGCGCCAGGCGTCTCGCGTGGACATTGTGTGAACGACCGCTTTGACCCTTCGTCAATCGCCGCGTAGATTGCCGCGCGGACGATCAACGGTCGAAGGAGCGGCGTGGCGGCAAGCGACGAGATTCACATTCATCGGTCGGCGTCAGACGGCGCGCCGGTTTCGGATGTTCGCGGTGTCGCGCGGACGCGAAGACTGTTGTGGGGACTGTGCGCCGGCGTGCTTGTCGGCGCGGGCGTTGTCTTGCTCAGCTTCACGGTTCCATTCGCGACTTTGGAATCGCTGACGCTTGATTGGCGTCAGCAAGCGCTCGCGCGGCCGAGCGCCGCTCTCGATGGCGTTGCGGTGGTGCTCATCGATGAGTTCTCCATTCGCGAGTTCAAGAAAGATGGCGTCACCTGGCCGTGGCCACGCGAGATGTATCTGCCGATCGTGCAGTTTCTCGCGGACGCCGGCGCGCGCGCGATCGTCTTTGATTTGTTATTTGTCGATCCGAGTCCTCAGCGACTCTACGACGAGGAGTTTGGCGCGGCGGTGGCGGCGGCCGGGAATGTCGTGTTGGCCGCCAAACTCGATACCGGGGCCGAAGGTCTGGGCATCGAACCGGCGGCGCTCGAGAAGATTCGTGCACCGCTGGATGCGGCCTGGCCGTTCGCCAATTCGCGCGCACACGACTCGCTCAACGTTCCGATTCCGGAATTGCTCCGCGCTGCACGCGGACTCGGCTGCGTCAATGTATTACAGGATCCGGACAATACCCTGCGACGCGCGGATCTCGTGCTGCCTCTTGCCGGCGCGCCAGCTTCGCCGGTTGCTTCGCTCGCACTCATGGCGGCGGTGTCGGCGCATCCCGATGGAACGAGCGCCAAACTGCGCGTGACCGATCGCGAGATCACTCGCGCCGACGGCACGCGACTCGCGCTCGGTCGCGACGGCCGCGCGCTCGTGCGTTTCTACGGCCCCGAGCAAACCGTGCTCACGCGGAACGCCGCCGCCGTCATCCGCAGTTTCGTCGCGCGCGAGGAAGGCGGCGAGCTGTCGCTTTCGCCGGATGACTTCAAGGGTCGCATCGTCTTCATCGGCGTCAACGCGCATGGCATGGAAGACATCGTACCGGTGCCGATGAGCGCGCGTTTCTCCGGCACCGAGTTCATGGCGACCGTGTGCGCGAACATTCTCGGCGGCGAATTCTTGCGCGAGTCGTCGAACTTTTGGCGCGGCTTCGGCGTCATTGCCTTGAGCATCGCGGCTGGCTTGTGCTGCTTCCTCGTGTGGCGGCCGCTCGCGGTCATCGTCGTCGCGGCGCTCGCGCTCGTCGCGGTCACAGCGATCGCGGCCGACGCGTACCGCGGCGGCATCGCGCTCGAGCTCTTTGCGCCAGCGCTCGCGATCAGCGGCGTCGCGCTCGCCGCGCTCATCGCCGGACACCTTACGGAAGGACGTCAAAAACGCGAAGTCGCGCGCGCCTTCAGTCAGTACTTGAGCCCGATCGTGATTCGCGAGCTCATGAAGACGCCGGGCGAACTCAAGCTCGGCGGCGAGACGCGCGAGATCACCGTCTATTTCTCGGATATCCAGGGCTTTAGCACGTTTTCGGAGGGCATGACGCCACAGGAGCTGGTCGCGTTCCTGAACGACTATCTCACGATCATGACCGACGCGATCCTCGATCGCCGCGGCGTCGTCGACAAGTACGAGGGCGACGCGATCATGGCGATGTGGGGCGCGCCGTTGCGACTCGATGCGCATGCGATCGAGGCTTGTCATGCGGTGATTGAGCAACAGCGCGCGCTGCGCGAACTCAACGCGCGCTTCGCCGCCGAGGGCCGACCCGTATTGAAGTTTCGCGCCGGCCTCAACACCGGCACGGCGGTCGTCGGAAATATGGGATCGACGCGACGCTTCAGCTACACCGCGATGGGCGACACGGTGAACCTCGCGTCACGTCTCGAAGGCGCCAATAAATTCTTCGCCACCGGAGTCATGTTGAGCGCCGCTACGCGCGCCGCCGCCGGCGATGCGATCGAGGTGCGCCGTCTCGGTCGTATTCGAGTCGTCGGCAAGAACATTCCGACGGAGGTCTACGAACTCCTCGGCGCGCGCGGCACGCTCGACAACGAAGGCCGCGATCGCCTCGAGCGCTACCACTACGCTGTCGAGCGACTCGAACGCGGCGCGGTCGCCGAGGCGGAAACGATCTTCGTGAAGCTTGCGACCGAGTCGCCGGACCGCGTGATCCAACTTTACCTCGACAAATGCCGCGAACTGCACGGCGCCAATGTCACAACCTGGGACGGCGTCTGGGTGCTCGAGTCGAAAGGGTAATCGGCGGGTCCCGATTGGTTTGAACAACTTCGGCGACTCGGCGTTAATACCGGCATACCAAGCCGCGCCGTTGCGCGGTGCGATGCAACGCTTCAACTACGAGGTGACCCTCAACATGAGTTTGGCTCAACCACCGATTTCGCCGCGCTGTCGCTCCGGGCGGAGTTACTGGCTCATCGCGATCTGCGTCTGCTTGTGCGGGGCGGCCGCCCTCGCGACCGAGTTAGTTGTCATCGAACGCGAGGCCGTCATTCGGCGTGACAAGCGCACGTACTCGCCGAAGCTCGCCACCGTGAAGGAAGGCGAGCGAGTGACGCTCGTCACCGACGACGGCGCATGGTTGCGTGTGCGTTATCGCGAAATCGAAGGTTGGATCAGCAAGACGTCCGTGACGAAGGATGCGAAAGTCGTCCTTTCGGGCGAAGCCGTCGCGAGCGGTGTGCGCGCCACCGAGCAATCGGCGGCCGGTCGCGGTTTCTCGCCCGAAGTCGAACGCAAGTATCGAACCACGCGACCGGCGCTCGATGCCGCCTTCAAAGTGCTCGATCAAGTCGAGGCGCAGGAGATCGACGAAGCGCAAATTGTCGCGTTCATCGAAGCCGGCCTCCTGGTGCCAGCCGACCTGCAAGGCGGTGGCAAATGAAACGCGTCTTTGCGAATCATCCGACTCGAGTCTTCAGCGCGATCGTGGCGACTGTACTGCTCGGACTCGCCTGGACCACCGGTTGTCGCATGATCGAGTCGACGGCCGATTCGCTGTCGACCGCGTCCGAGGGCACTGCACTCGCGCCGATCTTCGGCGGCGTCGCGCGCGCCGCCGAATCGATGCGCGACTATTCGCCGGCCGAGGAGCATTACATCGGCCGCTCGGTCGCCGCGGAGATCTTGAGCCGCTATCGCGTGCATCCCGACGCGGAACTCCAGCGATATGTGCAGCTCGTCGGCCACGCAGTGCTCGCGGCGCCGGAGGCGCGCAAAACGCTGACGGGTTACCATTTCGTCGTGCTCGAGGGCGACGAACTCCAAGCGGTGTCGACGCCCGGTGGCTTCGTGTTTCTCACGGCGGGCACGGTGCGGCGCGCGCGCGACGAGGATGAACTGTCGTCGGTGATCGCCCACGAGATTGCGCACGTGACGCTGAATCACGGTATCAAGTCGATCAAGGCGGCGACGCGCAAAAAATCGCTCGCGCTCCTCATGCAAGGTGTCGGGCAAGGCGTCTCCGAAGGCGCGGGCGCCGCCGGCGGTGAGCAGCAACTCGCTGAACTCGCCGTTGTGTTCGCCGATGCGATTCAAGACATCACGAGCGATTTGCTGGTGAAGGGCTACACCCGCGAGACTGAATTGGAGGCCGATAAGCTCGCGCTCACGCTGCTCCAAGCATCCGGCTACGCGCGTTCCGGACTCAAGGGCTATCTCGAAGCGATGGACGCCAGCAGCGCCGGTGGCAGTAAGGCCGGCGGAGGTGGCGGCTGGTACGCGACGCATCCGACCGCGGAAGCACGTATTGCCTGTCTCGGCGCCGCTGGCGCGGCCAACGCCGACGGACGTGAGACGCGTCGGGCGCGCTTTGCGGCAACGGTGAAACGTGGGTAACCGAAGATTCTTCGGAGAATCTCCCGGCTGATTCAGCGGCCGACGGCGCATTTCTCATCGAACCAACGGTGTTCGACCAGAGGATTCGCGTCGCGACTTCGCCACATTCCTTGGCGCTAGCGTTGGCGCGACCCTGGAATGTGAAATGGAGTCAACTTGCTGTCGGCGAAACTCATCTGGCTGGGTTTGGGCGCGCTCTCCGCAGCGACTGTCGTCACTACGACTCTCGTCTCGCGCAATGACAGCGCGTCGAAGGAAACGCCCGCGCCGGAATCTGCCAGCACTTCACCGCCACCGGTCGCGACGCCGACTGCGACATTGACGTTTCCGCCGCCGGATCCAGCGACGTGCGACGCCGCGCGCGCGGCGATGGCGGAGTTGACCGCGTGGCTCGAGACCGAGCTGTCGAACGAGCTGCGCTCGAACATCACCGCGCGCGTGGCCGAACTCGCCGCGTCCGAGTCGCAAGCGAAATCCTGGAACGATGTCGGCGTCGTCTACTACTTGAACGGCGACGCCTGCGCCGCCGCTTGGTGCGGACTCCACGCGGTGCGGCTCGAGTGGGCGGCACAGTATGTCGCGAACTGCGGGGTGTTTCTCATTGGCGCAAACCGGCTCGATGACGCGCTGACGTTTTTGCTGTGCGCGTATGGGCTCGGTTTGCGCTCGCCCTATTTATTGGAAGCGCTCGGCACGCTGCATCAACTTCTCAACGACCCGCCGCGCGCCCGCGAGTACATTTTGCTCGCGAACGCAATCGTGCCAGGTGATCCGCTCATCACCGCGGCGTCGCGACTCGTTGCCGGCGACCCGCTCGACGACTCGACGCGGCCGGATCGTCCGCCGCACGATGATCTCAACGTGTTGTTTGAGGAGTTGCGGGCGCATGTGACCCGCCACGTTCGGAAGCTCGACGCGGTCGCGGCGCTCCTCGACGATATCGAGCAGGATCCCGAGACCAAAAAGTTTCGCGACGAGTTTGTGCAGATCGGCCGTACGTGGTCTGAGCAGCAGCTTGTCTTCGTAGCCGAGGCGATCGCGCGCACTCGCTACACACGGAGTGATCATGCAGCCGCGACAGGGCAACCTGTTGGTGGCGCGGGATTCGAGGAGTCCTTCCAGGCCACTCTGCGCGCCTTTCTGAATGGCGCGTATGGAATGTGCGCGATGGTGCATATGAGCATCACGGATGACGCCTTGTGCGCGCTCGGCGACAAGTATTTCACGTCGCCCGGCTTTCGCGTGCTGTTCTGGAGTCAAGCGCTCGACTTGAGCCCGGTGAGACTCGGCGAGGAAATGCGACTCGAGTGGCAGACGTTTCCGCCCCCCGAACCCGATCGCATCGGCCGCACGCCGAGCTGCCAAGATTCGCGGCTCGATGATCCCTTTTGGGTCGAGTACACGCGCTCGAATTCCGAGTCCTACCGGCAGCACGACCGTGAGTGGCACGCGTGCAATGCGATTGAGGATGCCGCGGCGCGCGATGCTTGTCAGGCGCGCGCCGATGCCGGGCACTGCGACCGGATCGCAACGGCGTTTGGATTGCTGGCGCGAGCCAGCACCCAGCGACTGAACCTCGGCGCGGCGAACTTCAGCCGCGCCGCGATCGGTCGCCTGCTCGAAGGGGAGCACGAAGTCTTGAGGTCGCGAGAGTATGTACGCCGATGCTTCGCGCGGATGGCGTTCAGCAGCATTTCTTGGAACGGCCCGACGGGGCCCACGAATGAACGTGAGCTGATGCTGCGCTCCTATACCGACACCTATCGCGATCTCATCCAGCGGCTGATCGACCCCGCGGACGCGACCTATGGTGTTGCCAAGCGTCTCAACGAAGAGGCTGAGTTCTTCGGCTGGGAGCTCGAGGACGTGAGAGAGCGGTATGACCGCGAACGGGACTCGATCGCGCGCGGCGGCTCGATCGCCGGTGGCCATACGTATGCATGTAGCGAGTTGCCGGAGCCGCGCTGGGAGGCGTTGCGGAACGCGCCGTTTCTGGCCTTCCTCGCCAGACTGCGCACGCGTCTCGAAACGGATTTCGCGGCGGAGTTCACACGCGAAACGACCGTGTGTCGCCTGCGAGTCGCCTACTGCGTCGTGAACGCCGACGAGGATGGTCGCTTCGCCGCCGGGCTCGACTGCGCTCGCACCGACGGTTGCGGCGGACCCTTCGATCTCATCGCCGTCGCCGTCTCGCCGATCGCCGGTGACTCGGGCGCCGGCGCGGCGACGACCCTCGTCACCGGCAAGAGTACCGCGGGCGGCTTATGGGATTACAGCGTCGCGCTCACGACTCCCGAGAATCAACCCGCAGCGAGGCATCGCACACTCTACGGCCACCTTTGGGCGGTCGCGCTGCCGTGTTACCCGGAAGACGCGTCGCCACATTTCGCCGCGCGCGCCGTGTTACCCGGCGCCGGCCGCGCACTGCGCGAGGCGTTGAGCCGGCGCTGAGCGACGATGGTGCTCGCAGGATCGCGTGACACTCGACGCGCGATCGGCTATTTCGTCATCTATGGAGCCGCTCGATTACCGACAGGCTGGCGTCGACTACGATGTCCTCGACGCGTTCAAGCGCGCGTGCCAGCGCGAAGCGGCCGGGACCGCCGGCGCGCTCGCGGCTCACGGCTGTTCCGAGCCGGCGGCGGTGCGCGGCGAGAGTGCGTATCTCATCGAGACGGCCGACGCCTACCTCGCGCATGTCGAGGAGGGGCTCGGTACGAAGAATCTCGTCGCTGACGCGATGCTCGAACTTACCGGGAAGAGCTACTACCACGCCATCGGCGTCGATACCGTCGCGACCATCGTCAACGATCTCATCACCTGCGGCGCATTGCCGATCTCGGTGGCCATGCACGCGGCGGTCGGCGATGTGAAATGGTTCGCCCACGCAGAGCGCGCTGCGGACCTCGCACGCGGATTTGCCGACGGTTGTTGCGCGGCCGGCGCGGTGTGGGGCGGCGGTGAAACGCCGGCGCTCAAGGGGCTCGTCGAGCCGCATGCCATTGTGCTCGCCGGGTCGGCGCTCGGTCGCATTGCGCCGAAGCGTCGGCGCATTGTCGGCGATGTGCGCGACGGCGACGCGATTGTGATGCTGGAGAGTTCGGGTGTGCACACGAATGGGCTGACGCTTTGTCGCGCGCTCGCGGCGCGCCTTCCCGATGGCTATCGCACACCCATTCCCGATGGTCGAAGTTTTGGCGAAGCGCTCCTCGATGCGTCCGTGATCTATGTGAAGTTCGTCGCGGCGTGCCAGGCCGCCGATTTGTCCATTCACTATGCAGCGCACATGACCGGCCACGGGTGGCGGAAGCTCATGCGTCTCGCCGAGCCCTTCGTCTATCGCATCACGGAGCTGCGCGAGCCGCCGCCGATATTTCGTTTTCTACTTGCGAGCGGACCTATGGAGACACGCGAAGCGTACGCGACTTTCAATATGGGCGCGGGCTTCGCCGCCTTCGTCGCGGCGAGCGACGCCGCGCGCTGCGTGCGCCTCGCAGCAGATCACGGCTATCGCGCGTGGATCGCTGGCTGCGTCAAACGCGCCGGCCAACGAAAAGCGGTGGACCTGGTTCCGCTCGGGATTTGTTTCGAAGCCGACACGCTCGCTTTGCGTTGAAATTTTTCCCGACATCTCAGAAGTCTTATTCGCAACGAGTGCCTGAACTTCCGTCGAGACACACCACCAAAACTCGCCACCACGCCGACCTTCGAGGTGCGTTTTTTCCGCCGATCGCTCTTTCCTTCCTAGCGGAATCGCTGCGGAAAGGACGGAATGTCAGACCAAGAATCGTGGCTACTCATTGCCAATTGCGCGGCGTGCGGCGAGCCGCTGATTTCCAAATCAGCCCACGTCGCACCGGGCTCCGACACCATCATTTTCACGATCGCGAAGTCCGAGCATACCTGTCGAAGCAACCGGCCCGACGTCGAAGTCGTTCTGCTACGGCGCTTTGACGGGCATCGCTACTCCCGAGAGGAGGACGTCACGCAGTCGAACGAATGAGTCAATAGCTGGCGAGCACTATCGTATTTTCCAAATCAAGTGGTGTGGAGTGTGAGAAGGCAAGAACATGGCTGCTGCCAATTGCGAGCTAGCGACCGGACCCGGCTCGAGCATGACTGTGCAACGGTGCATCAATGGCAGTCTGCACGAACTCGACATGGTGAGGTGGGACTGCGAGATTTCTAACGGCCCGTCATTTTCCGTTTGGCAAATCGTGAAGGACGAAGATTTGCACATTGCTTGTTCAGGCGGTTAGTTTGCGTCGCGGAGCATGAGTATGAAAAGACGTCCGGAGGAAAACTGGCAGTTACTTGAGCGAGCACTGCGCCTTTACGTGAACTGGAGCGCAGCGCCGCGTCGCGAGTCGAAGCAAGAGTTGCTCTCGCGTCATCCGGAGCTGGTTGACTACTTGCAACCGATGCTCGACGGCGCGGGTGAGCGCAAAGCACGCGGGATAGGGGAGCAGCGGGTGGTGCCGCTGACCAAGGAGCAATCGGAATCGCCCGCGACGACCGACGGTCCATCGAAGACGCTCGGTCCTTACAAGATTTTGTCGGAGCTTGGCGCTGGTGGCATGGGGACCGTCTATCGAGCCGAGCAAACTGCGCCGGTGCGACGCCAAGTAGCCGTGAAGCAACTGCATCCCGAGCGCACGTCGCCGACGATGCTTGCACGCTTCGCGCATGAGCGCCAAGCACTCGCTTCGATGCAGCATCCTGGCATTGCAATGTTCCTCGACGCTGGGCTTACGCCCGGCGGGGATGCGTACTTTGTGATGGAGTACGTGCACGGTGCGCCGATCGATCTGTACTGCGACACCGAGCATATGGATCTCGACTCGCGTGTGCGACTCCTCATTAAGGTTTGCCAGGCAGTCCAGCACGCGCATCAGAAAGGCGTGATTCACTGCGATCTCAAACCCTCGAACATTCTTGTCACGGTCGTCGATGGCGCGCCGTTGCCGAAGATCATCGATTTCGGCGTGAGTCGCTGGGTTGAGACCGTACTGCGCGAATCATCTGGCTGCTCCGCCGGAACCGCGGAGTACATGAGTCCCGAGCAAGCCGACACGGAAGCGAATGATATCGATACTCGGTCGGATATCTTCGCGCTCGGAGTCATCGCCTTCGAGTTGCTCGTCGGCAAGATGCCTTATGCTGCCCAACTCTCCAAGACCAAGGAACTCGCGGAACTCGCGCCGGAGATCCGTAATCGCCGCACCTTGAGTGCGCCGGAGTTATTGTCGCGGCTCAGCCAGTCGGAACTTTCCGACATCGCTCATCTGCGTTCGACTACACCAAGAGTGCTCAAGCGGCGGCTCAGCGGCGACCTGACGACAATCCTCGCGAAAGCGACGATCGCGAATCGCAACGGGCGCTACGCATCCATAGCCGAACTCGTCGCGGATCTTTCTCGCCATCTTCGGCACGAACCGGTTTCAGCGCGGCCGAGTAGCGTTTCGTATGTCGTGCGGTGTTTCGTTGCGAAACACAAGGCCCTTTGTACTGTGGTGCTCTTGACGGCGGCCGCCATCTCGACGGGATTGGCAGTCACATTGCCGCTTTACTTCGCCGCCGCAGCAGCGACGGCGCGCCAAGAGATGAACACATATGTCTCCGTCATCGCTGGCGTCCAAGCCCAACTCAAGGATGACCCGCGCGGCGCCAACGTATTGTTGGAGACTGCTCCTGAGGCGCTCAGAAAGTGGGAATGGTTCTTTCTGAAAAGTCGGTTGACCCCCGCGCTCCACACGCTCGAACAACAACCCGGAGTGACCAGGCTTTCCGCGCACGGCGGGCGCCTCGTCGCGGAATGCCCGACGAAGTTGGCGGTCTGGAAGTGTAATGCACTCGCTGTGGCGCCGAGTTATCAACAGCTCGTCGGCGAGCGATTCGAGCTGGGAATTTGCGAGAGAGTCGTCGCGCTCGCGCCCGACGGGCGCAAATTGGTGCTCGTGCTGCGCAAGGCGACTGAACCGAGTTTGACTTTGGCGGTCTACAACCAAGCCAAGAGTGTCTGCGACAGTCTCGCGACCATTGCGGATGCGTCGCCGCTTCGAGTCGAGGGGAGCTTCAGTCTAGATAGTTCCTTCGTCTGTGTTTCTTACGTCAATCAGAAACCGGGCGGCTATTCGACCGTCAGCGTTTTTTCGTTGCAGGGCGGTAAGCCGAACGAGGTCAAGAGTCTCGAGGGCGTCACGACGTTCGTATTCGATCACACGGGTACTCGGTTGATTGTCGGCGACAAGACGTCGATTCGCGCGCTGAGTTTATTGGGCGGCGACGAAACGCTCCTGTATGTGCTCGACGGCGACGCGCCGAAGTCGCTCTGCTTGAGTGCGGACGGCTCGGCGCTCGGCATTCTCGCGTCGCAGAGCACGACGGTGTTACGGCTCGGCGGGTCCCGCGCCGGCTCGGGCGTGCTGCAGCTTCCCAGAGTCGCGCAAACGCTGGCGCTCGCGCCGGATGGCAAGCGAGCTGTTACCAGCGGCTTAGACGGTCAGGTTTCGATCTGGTCGCTCGACGATGAAGCGACCCACGAGCGCACTTTCCTTGCGCATTCTCGCGGCGTGGCGGCGTTGACGTTCGTCGAGGATGAGACTCGCTTCGCATCCGCCGGTCAGGTCGAAGGCGAAGTGCGAATTTGGAGTACCGAGGAGTTGCAGTCCAACAAGCCGGTACCCAAGAGTCGATTCTCCGCACTGCATCCGAGCGGCACGGAGCTGGCAGTCATTTCTGAGGGTAGGCTTTGCGTTGTAAACACCGCGTTTCCGACGCCGCCGATGCGACACCGGGATCCGGATGTGTCGGCCGCGAGTATCTGTTATTCGCCCGACGGTGCGTCGACCTACATTGGGAGTCAAGACGGGAGAATCTACAACTGGAACGCGCAGACCAGTCAACTCATTGAAGTCCTTCAGTGCCGCGTCACCGACGTGGCGCGAAAAGTGAATCCGCAGCAGGAGATTCACGAAAGCGTGATGGATCTCGCGATCGACGAGTCTGCGGACCGGATGCTGGTGGTGAGGCATCAAAGCAATGGCCACGCCGTGACGGTGTGGAATCTGAAGTCGGGTCAAGAAGGTACCGAGGTGAGGTTTGTTCAGGGTACGCGACCGCACGCATCGTTTCTGATGGGTCAGCGCGACATTTTGATCGGCAACTCCGAGGGCCTTGAGATCGTGTCGCCCGATTTGCGAATACTGCGTCGCAAGTTGAATCTGTTTGGCAACGTTTATCAGTCAAGCCCAGATGGACGCGCGGTGGTCGGTGTGAACTCGGCCGGCGATCTCGAACTCTGGTCCCTAAGAAATGGCAAGTTGCTCGCGACAGGCGCCAGAGTCGGTCAACTGCGCAGCGTCGCCTACTTACCTGACGGTACCCGGATCATAGTTGCGACCGCGACCGGCGACGTGCAGATTCTAGACGCCCAGTCGTTGCACGTGCTACTCACGCTCCTGCGTGGCAGCGACCCGGTCGGTGTCCATGTGAGCGCGAACGGTGAACGAATCTTCTGCGTGGAGCGTGCGGAGCGATTTCACGACTGGGATCTGCGACCTCGTGCCGAAGTGGCGCAGGAAATGAACAAGGCTGCCGAGCAGCTTCAATTTGCGAAAAACCTAGTCGCTGCGCTCGTTGAGCGTAAGATCACGCTCGAAAAAGCGCGCGCCGAGTTACTAAGCAGTGAATGGTCGGTGGAGATCAAGAAGCGCGCGCTCGACGAGCTTCACAAAGCACTCCGACGTTGAATCGAACTGACCTTCACACCGCATTCGGGGATGCGGTGTGAAGCTGCGAGATCGGGTGAGTGACGATGCGCAAGACCGGCATAACGGGACTCCTCAAACGCTGGCGATCCGGCGACGGACAAGCGTTTGACCGCTTTGTCGCAATGTGGGAACCGTGGCTTCGCAAGCAAGCCCGCACTATCGCGGGTAAGCAAATCAAGCGTCGCGTCGAGACGGACGATCTCGTCCAAGATACCGTCGCGCGCATGGTGCAGTATCCGATCCGTTACGAAATTCAGGACCGCCACCATTGGGTAGCGACACTGTTGCAGCAGCTCCGTCATGCGGTGGTCGCGGAACGGCGCGCGCAGAAGCGTCTCAAAGCCGGCGGCGCGGTGTCCATCATTCCTATTGCGGAGGATTCCGACCAAGACCTACTGCGGGAAGCGCCGCTCCGGCCGAGCGAAGTATTTGCGCAAGGCGAGGAGCAGGAATTTCTCGAAGCCGCGATCCGCACGCTCATCGAGGACGATCAAGTGTTGGTGCTCCTCGATCTGCACGGCGCTTCGTTGAAGGAAATCGGCAGAGTCCTGGGCTGCAGGCCGAATGCCGCGCGTATGCGACTCAAACGCGCGTTGGGTCGATTGGGTCTTGCGGCCGAAGAGCTGCGGGCGCGAATGCCGCCGACGTGAATTGGGCCGGCCGAGAGGGCCAGCAGAATTCGCGATCTCCGAGTACAATCCCGCCGACTTAGACGCCACGGAGAGCGGGAATAGGCATTCCAGTGCAATCGACGACGCGATCATTTCGAGGCATGCGCAACATCTTGCTGCTGCTGGGAGTGGCGCTTGCGATCTTTGTATTATTTGGCTTCCTTGTTCAGCGCCGCGGTGAGGACTCGGTCAAGCGCGCGAAACAACTCGTTGCGCTCCACGCTCGGGGCATCGCGCTGACTTATCAGCACGACTTCGCCGCCGCCGAAGATTGCTTTCTCGAGCTCACGCGCGAAGCGCCCGGCGATGCGCAACTCTGGGTGAGCCTCGGTATCGCGCAACTCAATCAAGCGGAGGCGGGTGTCAGCCGCGCACTCGTGTCGCTCGAACGCGCGAAGCAGCTCGCACCCGCAGACGCGCGCGCCGCGTTTTGCTTGGGCATCATTCACAGCTACTTGTCGAATCTCGACGCGTCGCTCGTCGAGTTCGAGCGTGCCCTCAAGCTGGCCCCGACCGATCCCGATGCGCATTATCAATACGCCAAAGCGCTCCGCAGCATGAACAAACCCGTCGAAGCACTACCGCATTACGAGGCGGCGCTCGTCGCCAATCCCAATCTCGGCGGCGCTTGGTATCAGCTTGCGCAGCTCTATCGACAAGCCGGCCGCATCGCCGACGCGGAGCGCGCCGCGGCGCGCCACAAAGAACTCGAAGACACCGGTCGCGGCGACCCGCGCGGCCTTAAGTTCTCGGAGATGGGAACGCTCGCGGAGCCGGTTCGCGACTGGCCGAAACGCGGGCCCGGCTACACTCAATTCGTTGCGGCGAACACTCTCTTCGCGTCGGCCATCCCGTTGGCAGGCGCCGCGGCGCCCTTTGCGTTCGTCGATCAAGACCTCGATGGTGCGCCGGAGCTTTGGTGCGGCGGCGCGCAACCGGGCGCTTGGAATCTCGCCGTTGCGCCCGTCTCGCGTCGCGAATTGGCGCCGCTCGCGGGTGCACGATCATTTGCCGTCGGCGATATCGATGAAGATGGCCGAGTCGATTTGCTTGCGTTGAGCACGACGGAGCTGCGCCTTTTTCTGTTGGCGACCGGGAGCAGCGAACCGGATTTTCGCACACCAGTGTCAGGCTTCGAGCAAGTGCGCCTCTTGGACTTTGACCTTGAAGGCGATCTCGATGCGTTGCTCACGGGCGCCACGGCGTCGCCGCGGCTCGCCATCAATAACGGCCGCAAGCTCGCGCCGATCGAGAATTCGCCGGTCATGGGCGCCGGCGCAGTTGGCGCAGTATTGCTCGCGAGCGATCTCGATGGCGATGGCGATGTCGAGATCCTATTGCGCGCTGGCGCCGAGCTTGCGCTCATCGACAACGAACCGCAGTGGCGCTTCCCGCTTGTCGAACGACAAGAGCGATTGCCGCGCCGCGATGCCGCAGACGTGCGCGCCGCCGCCGCCGCCGATCTCGATGGCGATGGCGACGATGAGTTGATGTTGCTCGATCACGCGTCGCTCGCGATCTACATGAACTCCGACTTCGGCCGTTTCACCACGTCGCCGCAGAGTGTGCCGATCGGCGCGCACGGCGTGCTGCCGCTCGACGCGGACCTCGATGGCCGTGTCGATTTGCTGCTGCCGTGCGATAGTGCGAGCGTACTGTTACTCAATCGCGAGATGCCGGAGTTTGAACGCGTGACGCTGCCCGCCGCGCGCGGCGCGGCCGCCGCCGATGCGGACGGCGACTATGATCTCGATTTGGTGCTCGAAACACTGGACGGCAGTCTCGCGTTTGTGCGCTCGCTACTCTCAGATCGCGACCGGAGCGATGTTCCCAATCCGCCGCGCGCCGTGAAGCTCTATTTCGGCGGCGTCCGCGACAGAGAAGATCGGCGCACAAACTTGCACGGGATCGGCGTGCGCGTCGAAATTACGGCCGGCAGTCTGCGGCAGTCGCGCGTGCACGACGGCGGACTCGGTATTTCCGCGACGGGCGGCACGAGCCAAGGTTTCGCGCCGATGCTCGTCGGCATCGGCGCGCGCGAGCGCGCCGAGAGTCTCTACCTCGAGTGGCCGGACGGCGTCGTACAGGGTGAGTATGAAAGCTATGCGGATCCTGCGACAGCGGTGAAGCAACTCGATCGACAACGCGCCGCGAAGAAAGAACTCGCAGATTTGCAGAGTGACCCAACACGTACTGCCGATGCCGAACGCCTCACGCAGGAGCTCGCGCAGTTGCAGGAGGCGTTGCGCCGCGAACCGGGTTTTGCGGCGAACAAACTCCATGTCATTCCGGAAGTGCAACGCAAAGCATCTTCCTGCCCCGTGCTGTTCACCTGGGATGGCGAACGTTTCCGCTTCATTACCGACTTCATGGGCGGCGGCGGACTCGGCTTCTGGATCGGCACTGATACCTACGGACCGCCGGACCCAACGGAAACCGTGCTCATTTCTGGTGACGCGCTCGCACCGCTCAACGGCGAGTTTGTGCTGTCCGTGATGGAGCCGATGCAAGAGATCGCCTACATCGATCAACTCACGCTGCGAGTCGTCGATCATCCCGAGACCTACGACGTGCAGGTCGACGAGTTCTTCTCGACGTGCGCATTGGCGCCGACCGGCGCGCCGCTCTTCATTGATCGCCGCCGCATCGTACGACCGACGGCGGCGCGAAACGCAGGCGGTGAAAGCGTTCTGTCGAGGCTCGTCGCCACGGATCGCCGCTATCCAAACGGCATTCAGGTGGATCCGTGCTTGGTCGGCTACGCCGAGCGGCACAGCCTGACGTTGGAGTTTGCCGAGTTTTCCCCGAGCGCGAACGAAGACATGCGGCTCTTTCTCTCCGGTTGGGTGGAGTATCCGTACTCGCGCATTAACTTCGCTGCCTCGCAGTCAGGTCGCCGCTTAGAGCCGCCGACATTTTGGTGGCGCCGGGATGCCAGCGAAGAATGGCAGCTCCTCCATCGTGAACTTGGCTATCCGGCTGGGATGCCGAAGACCATGGTGGTCGATCTCAACGCCGCAGTTCGTGGCGGCGCGCGCGAGCTGCGCATCGACACGAACATGGAGATCTACTGGGACGAGATTTTCGCGGCGCCGGTCGAGCGCGTCGCGGCGCGCGCGGGCGGCAGTCGCGAGCAAGTGGTCGAACTCAAGAGCGCGAGCCTTCGTTGGGGCGGCTATCCACGCGAGTTCTCCGACGACGGCGCGCTCCCGGCGACTTATCACTACGAGCTGCGCGACGCGCATCTGTCTTACAAGTCGATGCAAGGTGGAGTCACGCGCTATGGGGAGACACGCGCGCTGCTACAAGAAGTCGACGATGAATTCGCCATTGTCGGCGGCGGCGACGAACTGCTGCTCCATTTCGATTCAGCCGGCCTGCCGCCGCTTGCGGCGGGCTGGCGTCGCACTTTCTTGCTCGAGACGCACGGCTACTGTAAGGACATCGACACCCTGACGGCGGCCGCGACCACCGTCGAGCCGCTGCCCTTTCGAAGTATGACCAACTATCCACCGCCCGCTACCGAGCGGGGTCCAGATCGAACCCAGTATGTGAACGAGTGGAACACGCGCAACGATTGAGGGCGCAGGGCTCTCGCGTTTCGACCGGAACGCGTGATCACTCGAGTCGCGTATTGACGCTCGCCCGCAATCGTGCTTCTTTATCACCATGTCGAACTCTTCCATTTCGGTGACGCCGACCAAGACTTCGCGACTCGGGCAGGTCCGTTGGGACCAACTCGGGTTCGGTCGCATTTTCAGCGACCACATGCTGGTCGCTGACTTTCGACAAGGCGCCTGGCAGCCGCCGGCGATCGTGCCGTACGGTCCGATTGCTTTCACTCCCAGCATGAGTTCGTTGCATTACGGGCAGAGCATTTTCGAGGGCATGAAGTCGACGCGAGAGCATTCGAGCGGCGCGCCGCTCTTGTTTCGACCGCGCGACAACTGGCAACGCATGAACTGTTCGGCGCGCCGCCTCTGCATGCCCGAGTTGCCGGAAGCAATTTTTCTGGACGGCCTGCGGGCGCTAGTGCGGGTCGATCGCGATTGGTTGCCGCCCAACGTCACGGGTTCGCTTTACATTCGGCCGGTGTTGTTTGCGACCGACGAGTTTGTCGGCGTACGGCCGAGCGACAGCTACAAGTTTGTGATCTTCACGTCGCCGGTCGGCGCTTATTATTCGGAGCCGGTCGCGCTGTGTGTGCTGCGGAATTTCGCGCGTGCGTGCGAAGGCGGAACCGGCAGCACGAAAATGGCGGGGAACTACGCGGGTTGCCTACTCGGCACGCGCGAGGCGCAGAAAAAAGGCTACAAGGATGTGATGTGGCTCGACGCCAAGGACCATCGCGCAATCGAGGAATGCGGCACGATGAATATCTTCTTCGTGATCGGCGGTGAAGTCATCACTCCACCCGCGAGCGGCACGATCCTCGCCGGCGTGACGCGGGAATCCGTCATCACCCTGTTGCGCGATGCTGGCCGAAAAGTCAGTGAGCGGCGCATCGAGATCGAAGAAGTTGTCGCGGCGCATGCCGCGGGACGCCTCGAAGAGTGTTTTGGCACCGGTACCGCCGCCACTGTGAGCCATGTTTCGCGCATCGGCGTCGACGGCGTCGATCTCCAATTACCGCCCATCGCTGAACGCCGCGTTGCGCAGCAAGCGCTCGACGAACTCACCGCGATACGCACGGGTCGCGCGAACGACCGCTACGGCTGGATCGATCGACCCTAAACCTTGTACGCGATGAGAAGTGACACGTGCTCGCGCTAAAGAACGTTCTCAAACACTATGGGCAGCAGGTGATCCTGATGGACGCCTCCATGCAGCTCAATCCTGGTGAGAAGGTGGGACTCGTCGGGCCGAATGGCAGCGGCAAGACCACAATCTTTCGGCTACTGATTGACGAAGAGCGGCCGGAGACCGGCGAGGTCGTCGTCCCACGCCAAGTCACGGTTGGCTACTTTCGCCAAGACGCAGGTGAGATGTCGGGCCGCAGTGTGCTCGACGAAGCGATCCACGACAGCGGTCGACTGGGTGAGCTGCATTTCGAGCTCAAGCGCCTCGAACACGCGCTGGAATCGCCGACGCACGACGCGAACTTCGATCGCGTGCTCGCGCGGTTCGGCGCCGTGCAGGAGGAGTATCAGCAACGCGGCGGCTATGAACTCGAGGCGCGCGCGCGCGAAGTGTTGCACGGGCTCGGTGTGAAGGACTCCTGGATCGATGGAGATGTCGGCGCGCTTTCGGGTGGTTGGAAGATGCGCGTCGCCATGGCGAAGGTGCTCATCGGCAAAGCGGATTTCTTGCTGATGGACGAACCGACGAACCACCTCGACATCGAATCGATCATCTGGCTCGAGGACTATCTCAAGCAGACGCCGCAAGCCGTGCTCATGACGAGCCACGATCGCGACTTCATGAATCGCGTCGTGCGGCGGATCATCGAGATCGAAGACGGCGAACTCGTGAGCTACAGCGGCAATTATGAGTTTTACGAAGGGGAGCGCCGCATGCGCAACGTACAACAAGCCGCCGCATATGAGCGACAGCAATCGATGCTGGCGAAGGAGCAACGCTTCATCGATCGCTTCCAGAAGCACGCGGCGAAGGCGGCGCAAGTGCAGAGTCGCGTGAAGAAACTCGCGAAGATCGAGAAACTCGAACCGCCGCGCCGTCGCGTCGTGGTGCCATTCGAGTTTCATCAGCCGCCTCGCTCCGGCGAAGACG
Source organism: Planctomycetota bacterium (assembly GCA_046154185.1). GTDB lineage: Bacteria > Planctomycetota > UBA8108 > UBA1146 > JAJFFE01 > JBJXGE01. The sequence continues at coordinate 60,945 of JBJXGE010000084.1, read as the reverse complement.
TGGCGATGTTGACGCACGTGACGAAGCGCTACGGCGAACACACCGTGTATAGCAACTTTAATTTTCATCTGCGCCGCGGCGAGCGTTGGTGCGTGATGGGCGAGAACGGTACCGGCAAGACGACACTTTTGAAAATGGTGGCCGGCGTGCTCGCGCCGGACGCGGGCGGAGTGCGACTCGGCGCGAGTCTCAAACTCGGCTACTTCGCGCAGCAATCACTCGAGATGCTCGACCCGGGGCTCAGTGTGTGGGAGACACTCGACGTCGCCTTTCCGCTCGCGACCATCGGCGCAAAGCGCAACGTGCTCGGCGCGTTTCAGTTTTCGGGCGACGATGTACTTAAGCGCGTGGCCGTGCTTTCCGGCGGTGAGCGTTCCCGACTCGTGCTTGCTCGTATGCTGTTCGATCCGCCAAATTTTTTAGTGCTCGACGAGCCCACGAACCATCTCGACCTCGATACGAAACAAATGCTGGTGTCGACGCTCAGTCGCTATGAAGGCACCATGCTCTTCGTCTCGCACGACCGCACGTTTCTCAAGGGTCTCGCCACCCAAGTGCTCGACCTAAGCGGTGGTCGCCGCCCGGAAAACGGCCCATTCCTCTTCGACCAGTCCTATGAGAAGTGGGTCGAGTACACCGGTCACGAGGCGCCGGGCGTGCATTCCTAGGTTTCGTGGCGGGATTCGCCTCAATCTATTCGCGCGTGATGCCGATCATCCGAACAAGGCGTCATTAGTTGTTGTGGGTCTCACGGCCGGTTACGGCCCTAATCCGAGGCACAGATGGACCAGAACTCCTTCGGTCAGATACTTCTCAATCTCAATCTCATCAGCGAGAAGCAACTCGCTTACGCGCTCGCGCTGCAGAAGCGTGGACAAGCGCGGCCGCTCGGCGAGTTGCTCATTGAGCAGAAGCTCATCGACGAGAAGACCGTGAATTCCATTCTGAGCATCCAAACGCGGCGCATGAAAGTCGATCGCACGACTCTCAATCAGAACGAGCAAGAGTTTCGCGTGCGCATGCGCGATGTCGACCTCATGACGTATCTCAAGTTTGGCCGCGACGCGCGCGCGACACACTTGCACCTCGGTTCGAACGAGGTCCCGAATTTGCGCGTTCACGGTTCGCTCAAGGAAATCAAGGTCGATCCACTGGCGCCCGATCGCATGAAGGCGCTGTGCTACTCGCTCCTCACTGCGGAACAACGCGAGGAATTTGAGAAGTGCAAATCGATCGACCTCTGCCTCGAACGCCCCGACGTGGGCCGTTTCCGTTTCAATCTGTTTCAACACACGGCCGGTCTCAGCGCCGTCGTGCGCTACATCGAGTCAGAGATTCGCGACTTTGAGAGTCTGCAGTTGCCGCCGATCGTGCGGGACCTCGCAGGCAAGTCGAGCGGTCTCTTGCTCATCACGGGGCCCGGAATGTCCGGGAAGACGACGACGCTGGCGGCGCTGGTCGATCACATCAACCGCAACTTCAAGCGCCACGTCATCACGTTAGAGAACCCGGTGGAAGTCGTCCATCGGAGCCGCAAGTCGAAGGTTTCGCATCGGCAGATCGGCATGCACTCGAATAGTTTCGCGAGCGCGCTGCGCTCGGCGTTACGCGAAGACCCTGACGTTCTCGTCGTGAGCGAAATGCGCGACCCCGAGACGATCGCGACCGCAATCACCGCTGCCGAGACGGGTCACTTAGTGATCGGTACGCTGCACACACGCAACTCGTACCGCACGATCATTCGGATTCTCGATCAGTTTCCCGCCAATAAGCGCGCCAGTGTGCGGACGATACTCGCCGGTGTCTTGCGCGGCGTGATCTGCCAAGACCTGGTGCCAAACTTGAACGGCGACGCGCTGAGCCTCGCTTACGAAGTGTTGGTCGTCAACAACGCGATTGCAAACCTGATTCGCGAAGATCGGATTTGGCAAGTGCCGATGGCGATGCAGATCGGCTCGGCGGATGGCATGTGCCTGATGGACGACACGTTGCTGCGCCTGGTGCGCGCCGGCACGATCTCGCTCGAAGAGGCGCTGGTGCGCGCGACCGAGCGCGAAAAGTTCCTCAACGTCGACGGTCTCTTCATGCCGAGTCCGGTGGCGACCGCAGAGAGCACGACGAATTCGCGACCGAGCGGCGCTAGCGCGCCCCGCGGCGCGCAGCGTTCGCCCGTGCGAACCGCGCCTGGGCCGCGCACGAACACGGCGTCCCCGACGGGAGAGAAAAACTAATGGCGAAAATCGACAAGCTACTGGGACTCGTCGCGAAGCGGGAAGCATCCGATCTCCACCTGCAGAGCGGTTGTCGGCCGCGCTTCCGAATCGACGGCTTGCTCGAGGAGTTCACCGAAGACCCGGTGCTCGACGCGAATGACCTGAGCGCGCAAGTCACTGAAATAATGGGGCCGGAAGACCGGGCGCGCATTATCGGCCTCGATGAAGTGGACTTCTCCTACGGTTGCGATGGCACCGGACGCTTCCGCTGCAACTTCTACTACGATTACTGCGGGCCAGCGGCGGCGATGCGGCTCATTCCGGCGCGCATCCCGACGCTGCGCGAGCTCAACATGCCGGAGCGGCTCGAAAGTTTCGCGCATTTGCACAGCGGACTCGTGCTGGTCGCGGGACCGACTGGCTGCGGCAAGTCATCCACGCTGGCGGCGCTCGTCAACATCATCAACACCAACTTCCGCAAGCACATCATCACGCTCGAAGATCCGATCGAGTACATGCACACGAGCAACAAGTCGCTCATCCGGCAACGCGCGCTCTATCGCGATTTCACGGATTTCCGCACGGGAATCGCGGCAGCCTTGCGCGAGGATCCCGACGTGTTGCTGGTGGGGGAACTGCGCGACTTGGAATCGATTCGGCTCGCGCTGACCGCCGCCGAGACGGGCATGCTCGTGTTTTGCACGCTGCACACGGCGGGCGCCGCGCAATCGATAGACCGCATCTACGACGTCTATCCCGAGAACGAGCAGTCAGAAGTTCGCACGCTGCTCTCGCAAGCAATCGAGGGCGTGATCTCGCAAGTGCTCCTCAAGCGCATCGACATCACTGGCCGCATTCCGGCGACCGAGGTCTTGATCGCGACGCCGGCCGTGCGCAACCTCATCCGCGAAGGCCGCACGAATGAGATCGCTAACTCGCTGCGCACCGGGCGCAGCCACGGTATGCACTCGTTCTCCGACTCCCTCGAAGCGCTCGTGCTCGAGAAGAAGGTCGATCTCGCCGAAGCGATGACCTACGCGGGCGCGCGCGATCGGCTCGAGAAGACTCTCGTTGGTCGAGCGTAGAGTTTGTCGCACCCCTTCAGGGTGCGGCCACTCCCAAGAAAAATCGCCGCAACGCGATCCAGCCTGAAAGGCTGCGACTCCGCGACGCCGGGTCGCACCCCTTCAGGGTGCGGCCGTTCTATTCCCGTTACCCAGGGCTTCGCCATCGGTAGATCAACGCAGCTGATGAATTGCGCCCCGTTGGGCTTCGGTTGAACACGTGCGATGTCGCCCCGAATACACGTTTCTCTTCGTTCGCTTCGGGCATTTCAAAACTCGGCCGCGCGTCGACGTATCCGTGAACGCGGGGTGACAGCGCGTGTGCGGGACTGAATCCGCGCGGCGTTTCGTTGCACACTTGCACTCCCATGAATGTCGCGCGCGCGTACACAGCGAATGGATGTGCTCTATGCGCGTTGCGATGTCACCCCGAATACACGTTTCTCTCCATTCGCTCCGGGCATTTCGAAATTCGGCCGGGCGTCAGACGTATCCGTGAAACTTCGCGTGTGCAGGGGCAAAAGCCGCGAAGCGTTTCGTTGCAATTTTGCGCGCCCACAAGTGTCGGCGTGCGAAAGCGCACCGCGATTGGATGTGCCTCTGTGCGCGTTGCGACGCCGCGCTTGTTCAACTGGAGCCCCGAAGGGGCGAAATTCATCAGCCCGGGGCGAAGCCCCGGGTAAATCGCAGCAACGGGATGCAGCCTGAAAGGCTGCGACACTCCACCGCTTGTCACAGCATCGCGCGCATTCCAGTTTCCAAAATCAAGCACCGTCGGGCACGAAGCGCAGCGACTTTCGGCTAGTTGCTGTCTGAGTCCTACGTCATACTTTCGCGCGTCCATCATTGAGTGAGGCGTCGCCGACCGGCGACGCACAGCAAGTCGAGAAAGTACGCGCCATGGAAACTGTGACAATCGGCGACATCGTGGGCAAGACGTTCTCCACCTGGCGGCGAAACTTCTGGAGCTTCACGACGTTGAGCTTGATTTGCAATTCACCGTTGATCTTGATTCACGTGCTTTACTACGTGAACGAGAGAGAGGTTTCCGAATTTGGCTTCGACTCCGTCGGGTTGATGTTGCTCGGCATGTTTCTCGGCATTGTATTAACGGGCGCGCTCACTTTCGGAGTGCTGCAATCGCTGGCTGGCCAGCCGGCATCGATGGGCGCATCGGTCGGGAAGGGGTTCAAGAGGCTCGTGCCGGTGTTTCTTGTGACGATATTGTTTACCTGTGTTTTCATGGCGGGATTCGTGCTGCTCGTTGTCCCCGGCATCATCGTGCTCTGTGGCCTTTGCCTCTCCGTGCCAGTCGTCGTCATGGAGAGCGTCGGCCCGATCACTGCGCTGCGGCGCAGTTGGGATCTCACGCGCGGCCAACGCGGCAGGATTTTCGTCGCGGGAATGCTGCTCTACATCCTCGTCGGAACGATCGCGATGTTGGCAATTGTGCCTTGGTACATCGTAAGGGGTCCGACCGATCCGCTCGCGGCGCTCGCAAACGCGGTGTTCACGGCGCTCCTCGGTCCGTTGGGTTCCATCGCTCCCGCCATCTTGTATTTTCTGATCCGGTCCAGCAAAGAGGGCGGACAAATCGATCAGCTCGCGGCGGTCTTCGAGTAGGACGCGGAGCGCCCGTTTGCTTACCGTTCTGACGGCGGCGCGTTCTTGTGCTCTTTGCGTTGGCCGAGGAGTAGCTTGCGCTCCAAGTGGGCGCGTTGAGCGCGATAGAAGCTGCGCAGAAACTCGGCAGTCGCTTGCGCTGTCGCGGGCGCTTCGCCCTCCCAAGTGATGCGTTTGCAGATCTTCTGGGCCACCATCGCCATTTCGCGCGCGCCCGGTTTCTCAGCGCGCAACAGTTGCTCGAGCACTTGGAGTTCAAAGACGCCATACGTTTCGAGCTGCGCGGCCGTGAAGAGAAAGCCGTCGGTCGCGGCTTCCACGTTCGATTCGATCGCGAGATCGCGCAGCAGCGTGGCCTTAGGATTGCGCACGACAACCGTGCCGCCGACGAGGTCACCGACGCGTCGGTGCTCGCTATTGAAGGCCGGCAAGAGCGCCAACACCACTAGCCAACCGGCTCCGACCAGAGCCATCGACGCGGGCGCACCGGGCCACAAGACTTGCGGATTGAGGATAATGCCGAGCGGCAGCAGCCACTCGACATCGCGCATCAAATTGCGCGCGATGATCGCGTCCGCGCGCAACTGGCCGCCGGCTGCGTCGATGACGCGAATCCCGAGGATGCGCTTTCCGATCGTGCGGCCGTGCCAACGCACTTCGAAGAACGTGAAATAAAAATTGAACAGCAGAAAAAACACGACGAGCAGAACCGCGGCCATCAGTTGTTCGATGAATTCGCTATCTGGCAAGGACATGACAAGGCCGAAGCACAACGAAACGCCAGTCAGCAAGAGGCCGATCGCGATGAGATCGAGCAGAAACGCGCCGCCGCGCTCGCCCAAGGTCGCGACGGTAAATGTCAGCGGCACGCCCTCCGGTGGCAATATGAGTTTTTGCTTCAGACCTTCGTGCTCGCTGGAAAAAATCGGCGACGGTGTCCGCGATGGTTTTCCCGTTCGCGCCGCCGCCTTCACGGCCTCACGCCGACCGTTTCGTGTCATCGGCGCCGCCGTCCGCAGATGTGAAAGTAGCCGATCCACAACAGCGCCGTCGCGACGGCAACGCTGTAGCGCACTGGGACGCTATGAACCATCTGCCGGAAGATCCCCTCGATGAGTCCGGCGCCGCACAACATGAAGGCCGCGCCGATCACGATATTTCCGGCTTCACGACCCTTTCGCGCCAAATTCTGAAGTCGCCCGCTCGCGCCGGGAAACACGAGGCTTTCGCCGAGCGCTAATCCCGCGGCGCCGCACAAAACGATCGCCGTGAGTTCCGTAAAACCGTGCGGCAGAATCCACGCCCAAAACTCCCGGCTGAGGCCGCGGCTATGGAAGAGCGCGGCAAACGCGCCCAGCATCAGCCCGTTCGTGAAGAGCAAATAGAAAACCGCGATCGCCGGGACGAACCCGAGCGCGAAACACATGATGCCGATCTTGGAGTTATGCACGAAAAGAAACGACGCGAAGGTCACGAGCCCGCCGTCGGGATCGTGCTGGTAGTAAAGCGCGTCGCGCAGTGACTCGGTGGTCGCCGAGGGATCGCGGCCCGCGGCGAGTCCAGCGTCGACAAAGGAGTAATACCGCTCCGGCTCGTTGAGAGTCTGTATGAACCCGGTCGCCGTGCCGGCGCCGAGCACCAGTGTCGACGCCAAGACGTGCCAGCGATACTGACGCACGAGCTGCGGAAAGCGCGCCGACAGAAACTCCACGACGACCTGCAAGAACGACCGCTTATTGGTATAGACCACGACATAGGCGCGACCCACGAGGCCTTGCAAATACTGGATGACGTTCCGATCGAGTGAGATGGCGCGCGCGACGCTCAACGAAGAAAGCGCGCCTCGATAGAGAACCGGCAAACGACCGAGTTCGAGCGCGCTCAGACTGCGCACGCCACTCCGATCGACGCGACGTAAGAGCCCATCGAGTTCTTGCCAAGCCGCTTCTCGTTCGCGTCGAAACTGCGTGCTGCGGAGCTGGAAAGTCTCCATCAAATGAGCTCCCGCCGCTTGATGTCGAGATACGTATTGAGCAATCGAACCGAGACATCGCGCGGACTGGCGCTGACACAGCGCACGCCCATGCGTTCGAGTTTCCGCACCACGAGCTCGCGCTCGGTCGCCAAGGTGCGCGCAACAACCGCGCGTTCGAGCTGGAGCAAGTCGGTCGGTTCGGCAGACGTCGTTTCGGCCAGCCAAGGATCGCGAATTGCGACGAAAATCACGAGGTGACGGCGACTCAGTCGTTCGACGTTCTCGAGCATGAGCTGCGCCGTGACGGTGTCCACGAATTCCGTCAGCAACACGATCAGCGAACGGCGACGCATTCGTGTCGAGAGATCGGTGAGCGCGAGCGTGAAGTTGCTTTCATCCGCTGAGTAGTCGAGGTCGGCGGTCGCGTGTTGCAACACCGCAAGCGAGTGCATGCCGCCTTGCGGCGCATTGAATGCGCGGACTTTCGCGTCGAACGCGTACATCCCAACGCGATCTCCCGTGCGCAAGCAAACATAGCTGAGCAACAAGCCGGCATTGATTGCATGATCGAGCCGTGGAATGCCGGCGATCGGCTCGCGCATGAGGTGCCCGGTATCGTAGGCGAGTACGACCTGGTGATTGCGTTCCGCTTCAAACTCCCGGCAGAGCAGCTTGCGTCGGCGAGCGGACGCCTTCCAATCCATAGCGCGATGATCGAGTCCCGGCAGGTACTCGCGCAGTGATTCAAACTCCGAGCCATCGCCGATGTAGCGTTCACGCTTCATGCCGGCGAGAAACTCGCGATTGCTGAAGAAACGCAGCGCCGCGTCGCGAATGCCGAGTACGTTCGGGATCACTGCGATTTCGCGATCGATGGGATGCCGCAGCACGCGACACATAAGTCCCCACGGACCGCGCCACCGAAGCCAGAGGGCGGCGATGCGGACTTGGCCGCGTCGGCGCGGCACGAGCGGCACTTCGAACTGGAGCGCCGGCTCGTCGATCACACCGACCCGCATTTGTGGTTGCGGCACGAGTTCGGGGTCGAGTTCGCAGAGCGCATCGAAGCCGTCGGCGGGCAATGTGCCGCGCGCCACCCGCAGTTGCGCCGTGAGTGCCAATTGTGCGCCGATGTAAAGAAACGGCGGTGTCTCGATGGTGAGATCGAGTCGGCGCGCCGGCAACATGAAGAGTCCATCGAGTAGTAGTGCGACGCCGCAGGCCGCCAAGTACATCGCCCACAATCCCCAGAGCCGCGCGTCGATCAGGATCGGCAGCAACGCGACCGGGATTCCGACCGCGAACAAGATGAGCGCTAGCGCGGTCGGGCGCTGCGTCATCGCGGCGCCGCCAATTGCTCGGCGACTTGCGTCAAGACGGCGTTGGCGGTCGTGCCGTCGATTTCGGCGCCGGGCGCCAACACGAGTCGATGCGCGAGCACTGGCTCGAGCAATGCTTTGACATCGTCGGGAATCACGTAATTGCGACCCTTGAGCGCGGCGTACGTGCGCGCCGCGCATGCGAGCATGCTTGCCGCCCGCGGCGAAGCGCCGCAGAGGAGCGCCGGGTGTTCGCGCGTCGCGCGCACAAGATCGACGATGTAAGCCTCCATCTCGGGCGCGAGCGTCAGCGAGCTGATCATGCGGCGCGCGGTTTCGAGGAGTGCGACGTCGGCGATCTCCGCGAGCGCGAAGTCAGCGAGATTCGGCATGCTTGTCCGCTGCCCATGCACGCGCACCATCGTGAGTTCTTCATCGCGCGTCGGATACTGCATGCGAATCTTGAACAGGAACCGGTCGAGTTGGGCTTCGGGCAGCGGATAGGTACCCTCGTGTTCGATCGGATTCTGCGTCGCGATAACCATGAAGCCGCTGCCGAGGGGATGCGTGGCGCTATCGAGTGTGACGGATCGTTCCTGCATGGCTTCGAGGAGCGCCGCTTGCGTTTTCGGCGGCGTGCGATTGATCTCATCCGCAAGCAACACTTGTGTGAAGATCGGCCCCTTCGTCAGCACAAACTGATTGGTCGAGAAGTTGAACAGGTTCGTGCCGATGACATCGGCCGGCATGAGGTCGGGTGTGAATTGAATGCGCGAAAACTTGAGGGAGAGACCGGCCGCGAACGCGCGCGCGAGCAGCGTTTTCGCCATGCCTGGCACACCCTCGAGCAACACATGGCCCTCGGCGAGGAGCGCGACGAGCATCAGTTCGAAGGGTCGGTCTTGACCGACCACCACACGCTGCGTCTGTTCCTTGAGACGTTGAGAAAGAGTCTCGAGATCAGCGAGTTGCACGCAACAGCTCCTGCTTCCATTCGTAAACGGCGCGCGCCACGCGCAACGCGGTGAGGCGCTGACGGCCCCTGGGTTTGAGATGCGCGAGTTCTGCGCGCATGCGCGCGTAGCTCGCTTCAGCTTGGCGAACTCGGCTGATTTCCGCCAGGCGGAGCTCGAGCGCATCGTCGGCGAGCGTCGCGTCCAAATGGAGCCCCTCGCACACGTCGCGGAGGGTGCCGCGCAGATAACGGCGCGCCGTGTCCGCGCTGTGCCCGCCGAGCAGGAGCAGCTCCGAGATGTTTTGCACGAGCGCTTCCTTGCCAGCGGCGATGGCGACCGGCGCCGGAACTAATCCGCCGAAACGACCCATGGTCGACCACAGGAGTGCTGCTAAGCCGATGAGCACTTGCAGCGTGACCAGCAACATCGGGAACGCGAACATCTCGCGCCAAACGGATGGTGTGTGACCATGTCCGTGCAGAACTTCATCGAACACCACATTGCCGTCGAGCCCGCGCAAACGATCGATGATCGCGATGGCAAGCTCCGCGTTCTCGCCTCGGCCGATGCCATAGTTCGCAATGACACCAGGATCGGCGAGCACGAGGAGCGGCGCCTCGCGCGCGGAATCGACGAGTTCACCGAGGAGCACACCGGCCGAACAGGAGATGATCGGCTTGAGACTTCCCGTGATCAGCTGCGGCGTCACCAGTGTTGGCTCGTAACTCAACCCGCTGGTGGACCACGCACCGATGACGTCAAGCTCGGGGCGCACAAGTTGCACATCGTCGAGCAGGCCGGCAAGCGGTGCGAGCGTCGCATCGGCTGGGACCCAGTCCGCTCGATCGATCCAGCGCCGGTTTTCGAGTTCGAGGGATTGCTCTCCGGAGTATTTCCGCAGGACGACTAAGGTCGGCAGGTCGCTCGCGAGCGCTTCGTCATAGCGTTCTAGGTCATCATCCGCGGCGTCGTCCAGAGTGGGTTCCGCCAATACGAGCACGCCTTGCTCATTCACCTTGCGCTCCGAATGAGCGCGGCTCTTGATGACGGTGACGCTACGCTGACGGAGCACTTCCACGAAGGCGTGATGACCGAGGGCGGAGACGCTGAACGAATCGCTTTGGATCGACGGCGCGTCGAATACTTCGGTGCCGAAAATACCGAGCAGCATGCCGAAGATGAGCGTTGTGGAGCTGACCGCGATCAGCCAGCCGATCGTCTTGCGTTTAAAAATAGGCCCCGGACCGGCGATTTCCTTCACAGTCGGTGAATCTCGCGAAAGCGTGCGGCGCATTCATCGTAGTCGCGCTGCGAGAGCGCGATTTGACCGAACAAACTTATTTCCACTTTGTCGACGAGCAGGCCGAGCATGTTTTGTTGCGTCGCCGAAAGCGGAGCGCCCGCGAGGATTTCACGACTTGTCAAGGAAACGGAGGGGCGATACACGCCGCCGGTGCGCAGTTCTTCGATGCTGCGCAGCAGCAACACGTGTACTGCTTCGTCGAAGCGGCCCTCGCGTGCGATGGCTTCAGCATCTTCGAGCGGACGCCGACTGAGAGTCATGGGGGATTGGCTGATTGGCGCGGCGCGTGTTTTTCGTCGCAGCGCGCTGACATCGAAGAGTTGCCACGCGAGCGCGACCAACGCGAGCACGCCGATTCCGATGAGCACGACCCAGAAGACGACAACCAACGCCTCGGCCAGCCAGAGTGGCATTTGTCCATCATCGTTCAGTTCGATTTTGCGATCCGGCAGCTCCGTTTGGTATTCGCCGGTTTCCAAGATCTCCCGCGCGAGGTCGCCCGCAGACCGAGGTTTCGCGGCCGACGGAGCGCTCTCGTCGGCGCCAAAAGATAGGGTTGTCAACGAACCCGTCACGGCGATGCCGGCGACGAGCGCCAATAGGATTCGACGACGAAACATGGTCGCGGAGTTTAGGCGGAAGGCGCGGGGTTGGCGAGTCTTTCATCGCGGCGGACGAACGCGTGCGAGTCGTTGCTGTTGGCGCGTCAAGCGACCTGTTAGAAGGGACGGCTTCACGCTGAGCTCGTCTCAGTTCTCGACGCGCAGACACTGAAGGAAGCAGTCCGAATCCGCAAGCGGCCACGATCGCGAGGAGATGTCGGAAGAGTTCAACCGGAGCCCCAACGGGGCGCAATTCATCAGCAGCGTTGAGCTACGGATGGCGAAGCCCTGGGTAACAGGAATAAAACGGCCGCATTCTGAAGGGGTGCGACCCGGCGTCGCAGCCTTGCAGGCTGAAATCGTGTTGTGGCGATTTACCCGGGGCTTCGCCCCGGGCTGATGAATCGCGCCCCTGCGGGGCTTCGGTTGAACAAGCGCGGCATCGCAACGCGCACAGAGGCACATCCAATCGCGGTGCGCTTTCGCGCGGGCGACATCCATGGGCGTGCAAAGCTTCGGAGAAACGCTTTGCGGGTTCGGCCTCGCGCACGGGAAGTCACTTCGCGTTCACGGATACGTCGACGCGCGGACGAACTTCGAAATGCACGAAGCGAATGGAGAAAACCATGCATTCGGGGCGACGTCTCACGTGTTCAACCGAAGCCCCAACGGGGCGCAATTCATCAGCCCAGGGCGAAGCCCTGGGTAACCAGAATAAAACGGCCGCACCCTGAAGGGGTGCGACCCGGCGCGGAGGAGTTCCTCTTCACGACTGAGGTCTCACAGAGTCGAAAGTTGGGTCAGTAGCAGTGAGTGCGCCATTTTCGAGTGCGGGAGCCGCTGCGGCTCGCTGCGAACACGGCGGCGCGTTTTGGAATGCCATCGGCGACGACTTGCGGACGCTCGAGAAACGCGCGGGTGTGATCAACGCCGACGTGCTCGACGCTTGGTTTCCTCCGTCCCCAAGAATCATCGCGGCCATCGAGCCGCATTTGGAGTGGCTCATTCGCACATCGCCGCCGACCGGCTGCGAAGGAATGATTCGGTGCATCGCGGAGTGTCGCGATCTCGACGCGCGTTGTGTGTTGCCGGGCGATGGATCATCGGCGCTGATTTTCTTGGCGTTTCGCGAGTGGTTGATCTCGGCTTCGCGCGCGTTGGTCCTCGATCCAAGCTATGGCGAATATGCGCACGTGCTCGAACAAGTTGTGGGTTGTAGTGTCGAGCGATTCGCACTTGCTCGGGCCGACGGGTTTCAGGTCGACGTCGCGCAGCTCGCGCGGCGCCTCGCCGATGGCTATGACGTCGTTGTCATCGTGAATCCGAACAGCCCGACGGGACGATACGTGTCACGCGCCGAGCTCGAGCGAGTGCTCGCCGCGGCGCCTGCGCGCACGCGTTTCTGGATCGATGAGACCTACATCGACTACGCCGGCGCGGGCGAATCGCTCGAGCGTTTCGCGGCGAGCCGCCCGAATGTCGTGGTCGCGAAATCGATGTCGAAGGTCTATGCGCTGAGCGGACTGCGCGCGGCGTACCTCGTAGCGGCGCCGAGCATTATCGAATCGCTCGCACGGCGCACGCCGCCGTGGGCCGTGAGCCTGCCCGCGCAAGTCGCCGCGATCGAAGCGCTACGCGATACTTCGTATTACGAGTCGCGTTGGAACGAGACGCACACGCTGCGCGCCGAATTTGCCGACACACTCGGGTCGCGCCTCAGTTTCGCAGTGACACCGAGCGTCGCCAATTTCATTCTCTGCCAACTGCCTTCCGCCGGCCCCGCTGCCGAGATCGTGTGCGAGCGCGCGCGCGCCCGCGGACTGTATCTGCGCGACACGTCGTCCATGAGCCAACAACTCGGCCGCCATTCGATCCGCATCGCGGTCAAGGATTGGGACACGAATCAGCGAATCCTTGAGATTCTAGCGGCGTGCGTTTCTCCGTGATGCCATCCACCGAGAGAAGTCAGTGCTTCAATCGCTGCTGAGGATTGCACCCACGTTCCATAGCAGGTACAGCGGAACGCTCAACATTTCGTACGACACCGCGTCGCCCGTCGTTGTTGCGACTTCGACGCGGGAGCGGCTCGGCGGGTTGGCGTCGCAACGCACCGCGCGGCTGAGGCGCATGTCGTACATGTATTGATGCAAGCTTTTCATCGAACCCGATACACCAGCCTTGAGTTCGACAGGAATGACGGCCCCGCCGACTTGAATGATGTAGTCCACTTCGCCGGATCGGCCACCCTCGCGTTGCCAATAATAGAGCTGCGGACCATCCGCGGTCGAATTCAAGAGTCTGAGCTGCTGTGCTGCGAGCTGATCACAAACGCGATTGCGAAGCGAAGCACTCAGCGACTCCAGGGTCGGAAAGGCGCCCGCCGCAGGAGTGCCCACGAGCGCGTGCAGGATGCCGACATCCAACAACACCGCCTTGCGAAACGAGTCTTTGACTTCGGCTCCGAGTGGCGCTTCGCGGGCCGACGAGTAGCGCACGAGGTGACACAGCCGCGCGGCTGCGAGCAGCTCCAGGGCATGCTTTGCCTGATGCTGTTTGACGCCGTCACGAACCTTTGCATAGACAAATTTGGCGCCAATTGATCCTGCTACCGCCGCAAGCACTGAATCGAGCACGTTTCGATCCATGCGTCCGGCATACTTCGCGAAGTCCGCACGATAAGTGGCAACGAGTTCAGTCTGTAGCTCCCGACAAACGTGGGGCGCCCGCCCGCCGACATCCGCTGCGACAACTGACGGCATCCCCCCGACCATTGCGTAACGATGGAACCACTGAGTCGCCGACTCGTGAGTCGCGGCGGACAGTCGGCTTCCCGGTCGCCACTTCGCTAATAGTCGAACGAGTCGCTCTTGCTCATGCGCCTCAAGAAACTCAGGAAATGACATCGGCTCGATATGTCGGAAACTGATGCGCCCGACCGGCATGCTGAACGAGTGCTCGGCCAGCGTGAATTCGAGCAGTGAACCCGCAGCAACAACTGGCAGCGCCGGCAGCTCTTCATAGAACCAACGAAGTTTCGCGAGCAATTCGCCGGCGGCTTGAACTTCATCCAAAAAGAGGAGCGATCGGTCCACCGGGATTTCGCGATTCGTGAGCAACGTTAACTCGCCAAGTACTACAGTTGGATCATTCGACGCAAAGGCTTTGCGCAAACGTGGCTCGCGCTCGAAATTCAGCTCGATCAATTGGAGTCCGGACCGCGTTGCGAGGTCGCGGACTAACCAGGTTTTCCCGACCTGGCGGGCGCCTCGAAGCACCACTGGCCGTCGGTGTGGGTCACTCATCCATTCATCGAGCGCTGTGGTAGCCGATCGTTTCATGAGCGCAGCATGCAATAACAACGCGTTGTTTTGCAAGGCAGAGGAGTATTTTTGAGTCAGCGCCCTTGTCGCGCCACGGCTTATAGCCGCGGGTCGATCGGGTCGCTCTCGAGCGCTAGAACGCCGAACACGCACTCGTGCACGCGGCGCAGGGCTCCCGCTTTGCAAAGCGCTCGAGCGCTTCAATGCCCAGTGCGAACTCGCGCGCAGCGAGCGAGCGCTTGTGACCAAGGCCGCGACTGCGAAGCCGCTCGAGTTGTTCCGGGCGCGTATACTCCGCGCCGTAGATGATTCGGAGGTATTCGCGACCACGGCATTTGATCGACGGCTGCAGAATGCCGCGGCGTCCGCGTGCGATGAAATTGAACGGCTTCACAACCATGCCTTCGCCGCCCTGCGTCGTGAGCTCGAGCCACCAGTCGGTCGCCAAGGCCTCCGACTTGGGGTCCGCGAGGTCGACTCGCAACGACTGAGTCGCCATCAGCACCGGCGCAGCGCCCGCGCTGTTCGCGAGTTCGGCGAGCGTCGCGAGATGCCAACCATGATCCTTATCGACGAACGTGCCGCACTCCGCCGCCAGCAAGTGAAACGGCGCTAGCCGTAAGTCCTCGAGCCCGCCGACGTGCCAGCAGTAGCGCCGATAAGCGGCGATGAAAGCGTCGACGCAGGCGCGGCGCTCGCGCGCCCGCGCTGCGAGTCCGTCGAGCGAACGGCCGGCGGCTTCGGCTTGATCGGTCACCGCGCAGAGGTCCGCGAGCGCTTCGCTCGCGGATCGACCGACTGCCGCGTATTGATGTCGAAGAAGCGCCTGCGCTTTTGCGGACCACGGCATCAATTCCGCGTCGAGCGCAAACCAGTCGGTCGCAAATCGCTTCCACCAATCCGCGGATTCGGCAGCATGGCGCACTCGGTCGATAAGCGCGACTTCCAACTCTCGATCTTCGAAGAAGCGCCGGCCGGTGCGGGTGTAGATAATCCCTGCGCCAGCGCCGTCGATGCCGAAGCGGCGGCGCGCGACCGTCTCGTCGCGACAGACAATCAAAACCGCCTGTGACCCCATGTGCTTTTCTTCGCACAACACCGACGGTACGCCGCCCGCGCGATAGTACTGAAAAGCCTCCGTCGGGTACTCGAGAAAATCGGCGCGCAGACTCGTTTCTCTCGGTGACATCGTCGGCGGCAAGTAGATCAGCCATTTCGGATTCACGGCAAAGCGGCTCATCGTTTCGAGCGCCGCCGCCGACTCCCCGGCGGAAACGATGATCGACGGGATGAGCCGGGTCGTCAGCACCCGTTTGCCGTAGATGTCGCCGATATCAAGCGTCTCGTCGTCTTCGTGTTGAGTGGAAAGACGTCGCTCGACGTTCCCCAACGGACGAATCGGCTCGTAGTAGACGGCCGCGGCCGGTACCGAAGTGAGTTCCATCTCAGGATAGCGCAGCGCAGTCAAGCTCCCGCCGAACACGCAGCCGGTATCGATGCAGATGGTCTTGTTAAGCCACTCGGCTTCCAGGACCGGCGTGTGCCCGTAGACGACGATAGCATCGCCGCGATACTCAGCGGCCCAGTTGTAGCGCACCGGTAGGCCATAGGAATCGACCTCGCCGGTCGTTTCGCCGTAGAGCGCGAACTCGCGCACGGCAGCCGAGCCGCGCCCCTGCATCGATTGCTTCATGCCGGCGTGCGCGACTACCAATTTCCCGCGATCCAGAACTAGATGACCGACCAGAGAGTTGATGAACTCCGCTGCTGCGCCTTTCTCCGCCTCGCGCTGATCTGCGGGTAGTGCATCGAATTCCGCGAGCGTTCGCTCGAGGCCGTGGCTGACTCTGACGCGAGCGCGGTTGAGCGCGCGCATGAGTTTCACGTCGTGATTGCCGGGCACGCAGAACGCGTTCCCCTTCTCGACCATACGCGCGACGAGGCGCAAGCAATCCAGTGAGCGCGGCCCGCGATCGACGAGATCGCCGACGAAAATGGCGCGCCGACCTTCCTTATGCGACCAGACGCCGTCCGAGTCGCGATATTCGAGCAGCTGGAGCAGCTCCACGAGTTCGTCGTAACAACCGTGCACATCGCCGATGCAATCGAAGGGGCCACATTCCTCGCGCCGATCCGACCAAAGCGGCTGACGCTCGATCGTCGCCTCGAGCGCGGCGCTTTCGCTCGCCAGCAAATGGACGTAACGAAAGCCCTCGCGCTCGAGCCGCCCGCGCTGGCTGCGCCCCAGTTCACGGCGCAACGATTTGTATTGCGCCAGCACGTAGCGCTGACTCCCGGCGCGTTCTGGCCGCGTTTTGTTGCGGGCAATGCAGATATCGACATCGAGATTGAAGACAATCGCGACCGGCATGATACTCGCGCGCCAAACTGATGAGCGGTGCCCGATCCTCCGCCTTCACATTCGTCGCGTCGACGACCGTTAGCAATCCCGCCGCGAGGCGCTTGCGTGCGATATAACGCAATAAGTCAAACGCGTCGGCGGAGGCGGCCATATCGCTTTCGTCATCGCGTACCACGCCCCGGAGGTAGTCCGAAGACAAGACCTCGGTCGCACGAAAATGCGTACGTGCGAACGTGCTCTTGCCGGAGCCCGATGGCCCGATCAACACATGTGGTTGTGATAGTCAGCAACATGGCGTGGTTTTTAGCCTGCGCCGCTGTAGCGTCGCAAGCAGATCCCGAAGGCGCATCCGGTTTGTGGGTTGAAAGATTTACGGAGATCGCTGGCTGACGATCTGGCTCGCAACAACTCTAGGTCGATCGCTCGCAAACTCCAGCGTAAACACCGTGCCGCTCGCGCCGGTCGATGTCACGAAGAGGCGGCCGCGGTGTTGCTCCACGATGCGGCGTGCGATCGCGAGACCGAGTCCTGTTCCGGAGCCGCCGGTGGCGAAGGGCTCGAAGATGCGCGGCAAGATTCCCGGGGCGATGCCGGCGCCGTCGTCGGCAACGTCGATGCGGAGCGCGCCGGACTCAGCGTTGAGGTCGGCGCTCACGCGAATGCGCGTGAGACCCGTCGCGTGTTTTCGCGCGTTCTCGAAGAGATTTACGAGCACTTGCAGAATGCGATCACGATCGAGCGACCAACGCAGGTCGAGTGGAACGATGGTCGATTCGATCGGCGGCGCGGCGGCGCCCGCGCCGGCACCAAAAACCTCGCACGCATCGCGAAGCAGCATGTCGAGCGGAGTCGTGTTGAGCACGAGCGACTCTTGGCGCGCGAACTGGAGCAGATCATCCATCAAACGCGCTATCCGCGCCGTCTCGCTATCGAGTGTGCGCAATTGCGAGGCGAGCTCTTGGCTCATAGCCGCGGTCTTGCGACCGATCACGAACGCCGCCGCTTGCAGCGCGAAGACCGGGTGCCGAATCTCGTGTGCAACGCTTGCCACCATCTGTCCGTACGCCGCCATGCGCTCCGATTCGCGCAGTCGTGCGACCCCTTCTTCGACGCGTACCTCGAGTGTTGTGTTCGCGCGCGCCAGTTCGTCGTTCGCATGACCCAAGCGCGTGTTGGCTTCGCGCAACTCGCCGGTACGCGCGACGATCGTGCTTTCGAGTTCGGCTTGGCGCTTGGCATAACCGCGAACTCGCACGATGTAAGTCGACACGACGAGCGCGATCAGCACCAACACTGCCGCCGCGCGAAACAAGCGCGATTGGTACCACGTCGGCGCGACTTCGAGCGTCAGCAGCGCCGGATTGATGCTCTCGACGCCCGACTCGTTGACGGCGCGCACTTCGAAGCGATACGTGTCGGGTGCGAGCGCGGTGAACACGGCGCTGCGTTGCCCGGCGGCATCGATCCAATCTTCATCGAGGCCGATCAGCCGATATTGGAACTTCGTCTGCTTCGGCGAACGCAGACACGGCGCAGTAAACCAGACTTCGATGCGATCCGTACGCGGCGGCACGTAGAGTGGGGCCCCTTGCGACAACTCGTGCACTTGACCGCCGACCACGGCTGATTCGATCTGCGGCAGTGGCGGCGACAGGTTCGGGTACAAGCGGCGCGGCTCGACAATTCCGAGTCCATCAAATCCGGCGAAGATCAAGCGCCCGCCGAGCACACAACCCATCGAGTTGCCGGAACCCGGAATTATGCCACCCGAGCGAAATCCCTCTTCGAAACTGAAGTTCGCGCGCTCGACGACTCGACCTTTCTCGGCGAGCGCCGCCTCGATGCTCGTGCGCGAAATACGATGCAAGCCCTCCGACGTGCCGAGCCACAGCGAGCCGAGACCATCGTCGAGCACCACGGTGATGGCGGTGTTCGGAATCCCGTGCGCCGGCAATAGCGCGTGCGCCGTTTCGCCGCGAAGTCGAACGACTCCGCGCGAACCGGCGAGCCACACCGTTCCATCGGGATCCTCGAGCGCATCGGTGAATCGCATCTTGGCGGTTGGCGCATCTGCGGGCGCGACGAGATCGAAGCGGCCGTCGACCAACTTGCGCAGACCCTTCAGTGTCGTGCCCACGAGGAGGTCGCCATTCGAGCGGCGAAAAAGCATCGGAATCGGCAGTCCGTCGCCTTCGATGACCATCTTGGCGACTTTGCCATCGTAGTGGAAAACGGAGCCGCGATTGTCCGCGATCCAAGCGTCGTTTTCGCCCTCGACGAAGAGCGCGAATATCAGATGCACGGGGTACGGCGCGGCAAATGGAATGCTCTCGAGCTGACCCGCCCGCAGTCGAAAGAGCCCCTGTCCGTGCGTCCCCATCCAGACGGAGTCGTCGGGGCCCGTAGCCAGTACTGCGATATGTGAGGATCCAATGGGAAGGGTCTCTGGCACCAACGTCCAGGAGCCTCGATTTTCGCGATAGACTCCGCGATCGTCGGCGACCCAGAGATTTCCCGTCGAGTCGGCGGCGACGGCGCGCAGTGTTTGCACCGGCAACCCTTCGCGTTTGCCGATGCTGACAACGGGCACGTCGCGCAAGCGCACGATTCCGCCGCCGTCGGTGCCGAGCCAAATATTGCCTTCGAAGTCCTCGAGCACGGGTCGCACGACTTGCGAGGAGAGCCCGGAGTCGATGTCGAGCGACTCGATCTTGCCCTTGAAAATGCGCGTGATGCCGGCGCTCGTGGAGATCCAAACATCACCCGCGCTACCGGCGAGCACGAAGTGCGGCTCGTCGCCGCGAATTCCATCCTGCCGACCATAGCGTTCAAGGATTTGTCCACCGCGCACGTGCACGACGTTGAGACCTTCGGTCGCCGCCCAAACGCCGCCCTCGCGATCGGGGCTGATCACAAACGCCATCTTGACGTCGTAAACGGTTTTCTCTTGGCCGCGAAACTGCGTGAGGAATGGCGACCCGATCCAAGTCGATCCATCTTCAGTCGAGACCAGCCCCGCGCCGATCTGTTGCGCTTCAAGTCCTTCCAACTCGGGCGGTGTGACGATTTCCATTTCGCCGGTCTCAAGAATGCGCAGCATGCCGCGGTGAGTTTGCATGTGGAGCGCGCCGTCGCCGCTGACGTGGAGCGCGATTGCGATCGATGAGACGGTCGCTTTTTCAAATTGGACCGGCTCAATCACGCCGTGCTTCATCACGTGGAGGCCGCGCGCCGTCATCAGCCACACCCCGCCGTCCCGCCGTGCGGCGAGCGCGAGCACGGACCGCGCGAGCATCTTCGGTTGATTGGATTGATTGTGGACCACAAAACGAGCGCCGTCGAAACGGACGAGTCCCTCGGGAGTTCCGAGCCACAAGTAGCCGTCCGTGGACTGGGTGAGCGCGTTGACCTGCGAAGAGGGGAGCCCGTCCTTCCGACTCCAGACGTCGAGCCTCGCGTGCACGAGCGGTCGCTCCGGATCGAGGGCCTCGACCGCCCTGGCCGACGCCAGACACGCAACAAGTACTAGTAAGAGTCGGAGTTTATGGATGATGACCTCGAAGCTCGGGAGCAAGCGCGGTTTGCAACCAGACTAGCGGGGTGAGCGGCTTCTGTCGACCGCCGCCGCGCGAACGCCGGGAACCTCGGGAACGAGACGTCCGCGTGTGTCGTTGGAGTCTCGAAGAAAAAGCTGTGGCGACCGCTTCAGGATTCCGATACTTTCATACCAACTGGTTGGTTTGGCTGCGAATCGAGTTGCTTTGAGGTGACGATGTCACTGCGCGATCCGGAACCTTTGACGCGTCGACGGCTGCTCGATGCCGCTGAAGATTTGATGTCGTCGAAGGGCTTCGTCGCGACGAGCGTCGAGGAGATTTGCGGCAAAGCCGGTGTTACGAAGGGGAGCTTTTTCCACTACTTTGACTGCAAGCAGGCGCTCGGCGAAACGGTGCTGAAGCGATTCGCGGAACATCAGACGTCGCGCCTCGGTGACGCTTGCGGCGACATTGAAGATCCGCTCGATCGAGTTTTCGCGCTCATCGACTGCATGACGGATGTGTTCAACGAGCCGACGATGCGTGGGTGCTTGATCGGTACCTTCGCTCAAGAAGTTTCGAGCACGCATCCCGTCTTGCGCAGCGCGTGCGAGGAGCAGTTCGGTCGCTTTTCGAGCGCCGTCGCGCGGGACCTGTCGGCGGCGAAAGAACGATACGCGCCGACGTCCGAAGTCGACCCGACGAGTTTGGGCGGCTTGTTCGTCGCGCTCGTGCAAGGTTCGTTTCTCGTGTTCAAGGTAAACGGTGATCGTGGGCAGATGCTCGCGAATTTGAAACACTTTCGCGGCTACTTGGAAAAACTGTTTGCTCGCTGAGCGCGCGTTGTGCGCCCGCGACCAAAATCCAACACGCTGTGAGCTTCGTAGAGTTGATCCGCGCAGAGAAGACGTGCGTAGCGATGTGTGAATAGTCCGAAAGGCCCCGCGTTGGCTCGTCGAAAGGAGACTCCCGACGCTCGACATACCGCGATGAGTTTACGCTCGGTGACTGTTTTTGATCAAACTTGTGAACTCTGTTGTTCGTGAGTTCAACGTCCGTGAAGTACTCCGTGACAAACACGGAAAAACCAGAAGGAGAGATTCGATGAGTCTGTTCATTGTGACCGCGCTGACTGCCGCGCTGACGCTCGGTGGCGACGCGCCCGCGGCCAAAGGCGATGGCTGTTGTAAAGCCGGCGGCTGTCCGGTCGCGGCGAAAGTGACGGAGCTGCTGACGAGTTGGAAAGACGCGACCGAAGCCGCCAAAGCGGTCCCGGCCGCTGACCGCGAGAAAATGGCGGCGCGCATGGCTGCACTCGCTAGCGATTGCCCGATTGGTAAGCGTCTCAGCCCGACGCTCGTCGCCTCGCGCGATCTGCTCGGCTATTTCGCTCAGTGCGCCGAGACCTGCTCGAAAGACTGCCCGATCGCGAAAGCGACTGATGAGCAGAAGAAAATGCCGGCCTTCCAGGCCGCGCAAGAGCTGATGGCGGCGAACACGAAGATGATCAAAGAACTGCACCAACTCGCGACCTATGCGACGAGCTGCTCGTCCGATGCGAAAGCCGGCTGCGACAAGGCGAAAGCCGCTGGCGGTTCGATGCAGTCCATGGTCGGCGAAGGCGAAGGCTGTTCGGCCGGCGCCAAAGCCGCGGATTGCGCGAAGCAGTGCCCGAAAGAGCTCGCGACTCGTCTCGCGACGCTCAAGACTTCGTGGTCCACGGTGGGCGCCGAGCTCGCCGCGATGCCGGTTGCGAAGAAAGAGGAGCTGCACAAAGCCTTCATGGAAATGAGCACTTCGTGCAAGTCGATGGCGCTGATGCCTTCGACCGTCTCGGCGCTGGCCGATGGCTTCGACGCGCTCGACGCGATGCACGCGAAATTCGGCGAGTGGGCGCAAGCCAACCCGACCGTGATGGCCGGCGTGTCCGAAGAGGCGAAGAAGACCTGCGAGGCGAACTACGCTTTGCTGCGCGACATGCGCGCAATCATGCGCCAGAGCGCAACCGTCATGGGTGGCGGCGATTGCTCGAAAGAGCCGTCGAAAGGCGCGACTGCTGGTACGAAGTAATCACGACTCACGCCGTGAGTTTTTGATTTGAATGCCGGCCCGTGGGCTTTGCCCGCGGGCCGGTTTTCTATTTTTCTTATGCGTGCTGTCCGCAGCACGCTGGTTTTTTTTAGGAGCCTGTCCGCAACACCCCGTGCCATTTCGGGGGACCCGAAAAGGCGCCTCCGGGCGCGGGACGCTGAAGTGTCTCGAGGAGTCGTGTCGTCGTGCGATCCGCGACGCGCCGGCAGACGCCGAGTCGCCTTGACCGGGTTCGATCCGTTCGCGATGGAATGGCCGCTCGCGGCCTACTCGACCGCACGCGCGCCACTTCGTGGGGCGCTGAACGGCTTCGTTCTGTATCTTGTCCATCGCATTCCTCGAGACGCTGATGTTCAGCCGCACAGGAGCTTTCGTGAAGACTCACCGCTGCCGAACAAATCATCGACGAAGCGCTCGCCGAGCCTGGCCGCTGTTGTTGGCGATCGTGTTCGCCACCGGCGCGCCGTGTGCGTCCGCGCGTGCCGAGCGACTCCCGGTGCAAGTCTTCACCGCCGCCAACGGTCTCCTCCCGAGCGAATTGGTCTACTCAATTCATCAGGACCATTCCGGCTACTTCTGGTTTCTCACTGGCGGTGGGTACGCGTTTTTCGACGGCAACCGCATGACGCGTGTTCGCTTTCCGGGACTCGAGGAGACGACTCGCATCAAGGCAATCGTCGTCACGCGTAGCGGGGAGCTGATCATCGGCACCGATCGCGGCGGCATCTTGCGTTACACGTGGGAAACCGTCGAACTCGATGACGAAGGCGGTAATGCCGCACTCGTGAAGGATCCCGAAGCCGCCGCGCGCCAATTCCGAATTCCACTCGATGGGTCGCTCGCCGCCGACACGATCGTCGATTTGATCGAAACGCGCTCCGGCGCGCTTTGGTGTCATACCCGTGCGGGCCTGTTTCGCCTCGAGCGCCGCCACGAGACTTGGACCGTCGTCGAAGTCGTCTCCGACTTGCCGTCGCAACACTGGAACGCGACGAGGATCTCAACGATGTTCGAGGACGACGACGGTACTTTGTGGGTTTCGCACGCCAGAGGTTTGTTGCGGGTGCGGCCCGACGGTCGGCGCGTGCACTACAATCGCGATCACGGGCTGCGAGACGTTGAAATCGAAGTCGTCTTTCGCGGTCAAGATCGGCGCTTGTGGATCGCGTCGGAGAAACATCTTCAGCGAGTCGCGACGAGCCCCGATGGCGACGAGTTCGTCGTTGAACGGAGCTACAGCCGCGCGGACGGCCTCCCGAGTTCGCAGATCACGACTGTTGCGCAGTCGACCGATGGTCGTATCTGGGTCGGCACCGGCAATGGTCTCGCCGAACTGCGCGCGCGATCGAACGGCGACTATGAAGTCTGGCGCGTGCACCGGCGCGCGCACGGATTGCCGGACAACGCGGTGTTTGCGCTTGCGTGCGATCGCTCCAACAATTTGTGGGTCGGCACCGAGGCGGGCGGCGTTGCGCGCGTAGTTCTCGATGGTTTCATCTCGTTCGATGAACGCGATGGCCTCGACCATGCGCGTATCGCGACGGTTGTGGAGGACCTCGCCGGCCATCTGTGTGTCGTCTCAAGTAATGGCGCGTTTCACTATCTCGAGGGCGAGCGATTCGTTCCTGTCCGACCGGCGGTTCCGCCCGACGTGACTGACTTCGGCTGGGGCTGGAACCAAATCCATTTCCAAGATCGGCGAGGCTCGTGGTGGATTCCTACGACGACGGGTGTTTACCGCCTGGGCCCCGTCTCGCATCCCGCCGAGTTGGCGGCGGCGCCGATCATCGCTCACTACGGAGTCGCTGACGGACTCGCAAATGATGAGATATTCCGTCTCTTCGGAGATCGCGATGGCGACGTTTGGATCGCGACGATCGGGCCAAAGCTCGACTTGCTCTCCCGTTGGCGATCGGCTGACGGCACGCTCGAGCATTTTGGTATAGCCGACGGATTGCCACCGGAGGCCGTAACTATTCTCGGTGAGGACGCGCAGGGTCAATTGTGGTTGGGATTCTACGAAGGCAGTCTCGGCCGGTTCCGCGCGGGAAAATTCGAGCTGCTGCTCGAAAAGAGCCCGAAGCGGAACATGGCGCGATCGCTTTTCACGGACAACGCTGGGCGCTTGTGGGCAAGCTTTCGTTTGGGCGGCGCGTTGCGCATCGATGATCCCCTCGCGGACGAGCTCAGTCCGATCGAGTACACGCGCGCGGAAGGGCTTCGGTCCAACTCGATCAACTGCGTGAGCGAGGATGCGTGGGGCCGCATGTATTTTGGCCATCCCGCCGGGCTCGATCGGCTCGACGCGACGACTGGGCAGTTCACTTATTTTTCCGCGAGCGATGGCCTGGCGGCGAGCGCGCTCAACGGGTTTCACCGCACGGACTCCGGCGCACTGTGGATCGCTACACTCACGGGACTGTCCAAATTTCTGCCGGAGAAACCGCGCCACGATCCGGCGCCGCGCGCCGAGCTACGCGGCCTCCGCGTGCATGGTCAGCGGCGTTCGTTGACCGCGTTGGTAGAGCGCGGCGCGCCGGCGCTCGCCCTCGGTGTAGCGCCGGGCGAAATTCGCATCGAGTATGGCGCGATCGACTTTCGCATCGGCGAGCGGTTGCGCTACCAGTACCGGTTGCATGGCGCTGACTCCGATTGGTGCGCGCCGACCGAAGCGCGTTCCGTCTTGTATGCGCACTTGGCGCCCGGTGAGTACAGTTTTCAGGTGCGGGCAGTGAACCTAGCCGGACAAACGAGTCCTGAACTCGCGGGTTTCGCATTCTCGATCCAGCCGCCGCTTTGGCAGCGGCCTTGGATGAGCGGCTCGATCATCGCGCTCGCCGGTGCCTCGTTGTATTTGCTGTTTCGACTGCGCACTTCGGCTCTGCGCACGAGTGAAGCCCGCTTGGCGCTCAAAGTGGCGGAGCAAACGCACGAGCTGCGAGCGTCGGCGCGTGAGCTCGAGGAAGCGAATAGCACGCTCGAGCGTCGCGTCGAGGCCGGCGTAGCGGCGCTGCGCGCCGCCGAACGCATGGCGGCATACGGCGAGATGGTCGCGGGCGTCGCGCACGAAGTGCGCCAGCCGATTTTCGCCATTCAAGCGAGTTCTTATGTGCTCGGTAAGAAACTCGCTCCGGAGCCCGAGCTTGCGAACCAACTCCGCACGCTCGATTTCGAAACCAAACGCATGGGGCGGCTCATGGAGGATCTGCTCGAGTTCGCACGACCCGGTGAATTGTTCCGAAGCGCGTGCGCCGTGTCAGCGCTGCTCGACGAAGCCGCGGTGATCCACCGCTCCGAGCATGGCGAACACGCCGCGGAAGTCATCGTCGATTGCGAAGCGGGGCTACCGACCATCGCTGTCGATCAGCAACGGATCGTGCAAGTGCTGGTCAACTTGCTGGAAAACGCGCTAAAGCACGCGACGGGCGCGACGCGACTCGTGCTACGCGCGCGCGTCGAGCCAACGGGCCCGGACCGACCCCAGCACGTTCGTCTCGAAGTCGAAGACAACGGGGCGGGAATCGCGGCCGATGCGTTGCCCCGCATTTTTGATCCGTTCTTTACGACCGGTAGAGGCACCGGGCTCGGGCTCGCCATCGTCGCACGCATCATCGGGGCGCACGATGGCGTGATCACCGCGAAGTCCGAGCTCGGTCGAGGCACGACGTTTCTCATCAAGTTGCCGATCACGAGCGTTTGACCAGGCGCAACCACTCATCGTTATCAATGTCATACTGGTGGACTACTCGGCTCGGACCGCTGTCGACGTAGAGTCCCCCCAACACCAGAATCTTGTCGTCGCAGTAGACGCTGGCCGGCATACAAATCACCGGCTCGAGTGGCGCGGCATCGCTCCAACGATCCGTGGTGGCGTCGAAGCGCAGTCCGCACGGACCACAAAAGTAGTAGAGGTCATCATCCGCGACTTGCACGACGGCGAACTTTGTCCACACCGAAGTAGGTGGCGGCGCCGCGGCGCGCCAAGTCGAGCCATCGAGCACCCAATGCTGCGTCGAAACATCAAACTTCTCGTGCAGTATTCCGCCGATGACATGAATCGCCCCGTTGAGCGCCGAAACGATGTGAAAGTGGTCGCCAATTTTGAAATTGGGGGGTTCGGGTAGGTCGTCGATCCCGCGCGTCTCGATATCGATCGCGAAGAATCCCCCGAACGCAGCGGGAAATCCGCCGAGCACGTAAATCTTGGTCCCGAGCGCCGGGGCGCCGAAGTGCGAGCGCGGCGTTGAATCTGTCGCAACGATGTTCCGCCACGCATCAAGCCCGATATCGTAGCTGTCAATGCCGCTGCCGATGGCGTAAAGCGTATTTTGAATCACCACGGTTGCGAAAAACGCCCGTTCCGTCGGCATGTCGGCGCCGCGGCGCCAGGTGCGAGTTGTCAGATCTTGGCGCCAGGTTTCGCGACCGCCGCGATCGGCTTCGAGACTTCCGTCCGCGAATCCGCCTAGGACGATGAGTTGGTGATCAACGATTTGCGCGCTGTGGCCGTGACGCGCCGCTTCGAGTGGCGCCACCGTGCTGAGTGAACGCGCAAGCTCGGCGCTTCGGGTCTCGATATTGGATTGCCGAGGTTTTGCGCAACCGACGACGAGCAGCGCGACCACCAACCAACGCGTGAGAGAGACCGCGAGAGTCGCGCGGCGATTCATGGGTTCCTCGATTCTGGCGGCGAGCCGGGCGCGCGGTGGTGGGGTAAGAGAGGCGTCAACGCGTGGTCCGAGATCGTCGCGCCGCGCGTGATTGTGACGCGCATCGCGGCGAGCTTGCGCAAATATCGGCAACGCCGGCGCTGCGGCCACCACTCGTAGAGAAAGATCTCCATCGGTCGCCACATGGCGACCCAACCGGCGATACTCAGGCTCTCGCGCAGGAGTCGCAGAAAGGTCCGGTTCTCGTAAGCCAACAACACCTCGCCCGTCAACAGGCAGGTAGCCAGAAAGAGGAGCCCGATGGCAAGGCTCATGCGACCGGTGCGCAAGAGCCGCCGAAACGACTTCTCGGCGCCGTCGGCGAGGTAAGCGAAGTGATGTTGAACGGATTGCTCGAGCAGCGCCCCGTCCGGCACCGCAGTCGCGCATGAGTCCAAGTGGATCATGAGCTCGATCGGTGCCTCGACTGGAAAGTCCTCGCCCCAACTCAGAATGAACTCTTCCGCGTCCGCATCGAGATCCTTCTCGTGAAACGGCGAGGGATCCATCGAATTGAAAAGCTGCGCGATTTCGCGCAGGCGGATCTCGATACGGTGGGGCGCCGGCGGTGCGTCGCGCAAAGAAGTGCGAGAAGTCGCGTTGTCCACTTTCCGCCCCTCTTGCGTTCATCGATAGCTACTGCGCTTCCGCGAGTAGCACGCGCTCGATGCGCTCCCAATCAAAAGCTGGGCCCGGATCCTGTTTGTCGGTCGTAATGTGGTAGTGCCCGAGCACACCGCGGAATTCACGCGCTTCGTTGTCGAGCGTCGACCAGACCAAGTTGCCGCTTGCATCGCGAGGTACGCGCGGCTCGATCTCCGGTAACACGCGCAGGAGGGTGACGAGCAATTTCTCGAGCGTTTGGTACTGCGCTTCGGTGAAGTCGTATTGGTAGTAGTCGATTCCGTGCACCGCGCCGCGCCAAACGCCGGGTCGGGCAGGACGACTCGCAAAGCCGGCGGGCAATCCTCCGGCCTCTTGTCCGCCCGACGCCTCGATCACGACTTCGCCGCCGACGGTGCGGTAGCGGCGTTGGAGTTCAGCTTCGCTCCTGTACGCGCCGAGGCTCGCGATCTCGATGCCGACTGATCGGTCGTTGGCGACCGCGGCGTGCCAGGCGCGCTCTTTGACATCGAGCGTTTGGTAGAGCGTACCATCGAGGTCGAGGAGGAAATGCACCGAGAGTCCGCGGATGTCATGGAGCACGCGAAAACAATTGTCCGACGTGCCGGCCACGTCGTAGTGCACGACCACTTGCGTGACCGCTTGCTGCAAGTCTTCGAGCGTCCACCCTTGCGCCCGCACGCGCGTCTCGAGCGGTGCCGCGAGTCCGCGGCGCAAACTGTCAAAGCGCGCGGCGGCCTCCGGCTTCGAGCTTGGTCCCCGGTCCTCCGGGCGAAAGTGGCAATGCGCGCGGTAGGCGTCGTAGCCGCCGACGTCGTTCCATAAGACCACGCGTGTCCCAGTGTGAAAGAGCTGCCCCGCGATGGAGATCTCGTCGCCGCGACGAGGTAGGCGATCACCGGGTCGCGGTTCGGTCGGCGCACTCTCCGTCGGTGTTGCGGCGCGATCGGTGAGACTCGCGGCCGTGTGGTTTTCGACTTTCACGTTGTCCTGCGCGCGTGCGCATTCCTGGCACGGCACGGTTTGGCAACTCGTCGCGGTAGCAAGGATCGCCGCCGCCACAACCGATCGCACGCGCGTGCGCGCCAAGCCAAATGACCGCGTTTTCTGCGTGTCGCTCAAAGCGGATCCTCTCGATAGACAGGTGCGGCGCCCGCCGTGCATTCCGCTGTGGCGGCGCGGCGTGATATAAGCGAGTTGCCGAAGGTCGCGCAAGGGCCAAGTGTTGCGTCGCTTCCGAAGACGCGAACAGTGCGGATACATTTGAGCACCGAGCGGCCGAGATCCTAGAGCGAATCATCGCAGTGATCCGACGATTCGAAATGTCTGTAGCTCAGGAAAGCGCACATGAGTTTTGCACTCCGAACATCGATCGAGGTGGCGGCGATGCTGTTGGTCAGCGTCGCGCTTGCGTTCGCAGGCAACAGCCTGATCAAGAACCCGGTCGACCTCAGTCGCAACTATTATCGCGGGAGCGTGTCGACCGCCGCGGCCATTGACGCGACGGAGCACGTGTCAAAACCCGCTGATCCGACCCCCGCACCGGAGCAGCCGGTAAGCGTTGAAGCCCCAATGCCATCGTCGGCGACGCCGCCGACAGATCACGCGCCGGCGACAAAGCTCGGCGACTACGAACTCATTGATCTCGAAGAAGTGAAGGCCTTCGCCGATGAGGATGTCGAGTTCGCGATCATCGTCGACGCGCGGAAGCACGATACGTATGAGAAGGGGCATATCCCCGGCGCGTACTCGCTCGACTTCTACCGCTTGAACAAAGAGATGATCGACGCGATGCGCGACAAGCTCGACGCCGCGGCGATCATCGTGCTCTATTGCAACGGCGGCAATTGCGAAGACAGTTTGAATCTCGCGGCCAGCCTCGAGTACGACTATCAAGTCGAGCGCGCCAAGTTGCGGGTGTTCGAAGCGGGCTATGAAGCTTGGGAGAAAGCCAAGTATTCGATCGTCACGGGGGGTGAGCGCCGGTGAAAGATTCGATGGTCTCTGACGCAGCGCCGGTGACCGCACCGCGTGCCGTGAATTCGTTGAGGCGACTCGACGCGACCGGGTTGCCGCTGCTCGCGGCGCGTCTTATCGTCGGTCTCTGTTTTGTTTGGATGGGGGGCGTGAAAGCACTCGAGCCGCTCGACTTTCACAAAGTGCTCAAGACTTTCAACATCTTCCCGCTCGAGTCGTATCAGTTTTTCAACTTCGTCGTGATCTTCATCCCGTGGCTCGAGATCACGCTCGGCATCGCGGTGTTGTGCGGCGTCTTCGTGCGCAGCGCATTCATCGTGCTGTTCGTCATGCTGCTCGCGTTCACGATCGCCATTTTCGTGCGCGGCTTCGCTGAACAAGCCAAGCTGGCGGTGTCTTATTGCCAGGTTGCATTTGACTGCGGCTGCGGGAGCGGGGTGGTCAACGTCTGCAACAAACTTGCGCAGAATGTCGGGCTGATTGTCGCGAGCGCAGTTGGGATAGTCAGCCAATCGCGCCGGTTCTGCGCGGGGAAGTAAGCCGGCGTCCGCACCGTATGGCGCGTGCTAGCCGCCACGCCGCTGAGTCCGAATTATTGACGCTCACCCGGAATCGAGTAACCTCACTGCGCCCAACCTGTGAACCCAAGTGTGAGAGCGGTGTCAACGACTGGACACCTCCGGCACAAACCACAGGCCCGCCGTTAACGGCTCTCTCGGCGCCGCCCATCTTGGATCGTGGCTGCGGCGTTTGATCGAGCGCAGCCGCGGGGCGCTAGTGACTACCGGCGGTCGCGCGACGAGCGCCGCGGCGCAGAGGTTGAGCGCGCCGCAGAATCCCACCCAGCCGTTTCCAACGAAACCAATGCACGCGTTACTCATCGTCGAGCCGTCGTTTCCGAAGTCCATTATCTGTGCCGCGCTCGCGGCGCGTGGCTATCTCATCGATGAGTGCTGCGATGCCGAGGCTGCGCTTCGGTTGCTCGCCGAGCCGACCCAATTCGTGTTCGTTGATCGATTGCTCGCCGGCGGCGTCGGCCTCGAGCTGTGTCGGCGGATTCGCAAGACGCGCGGCGGTCAGCGCGCCGTGTTGGTCGTGCTCACGGTGTCGGACGAGCCGCAACAATTAGTCGATTTGTTGCGCTCCGGCGCCGACGAATCGCTGGTCTTGCCGCTCGACGCCGAATTGCTCGAGGCGCGACTCAGCCGACTCGAACGATGGGTGCACTCGAACGAGTCAAATGGCGCGACGAACGATCGCACGGCTCACACTCGTAGTCCCGCAGCCGCCGCTTTGCTGCTCGACGCATCGCCGGTGCTGCTGTGGGGCGCCGAAGCCGACGGCGCGTGGACGCAATGCGGCGTCGCGTTACTCAACTTCGCCGGCCGCAGCGCGGAGCAGATGCAAGGCATGGGCTGGGCCGAGTCTCTGCATCCGGATGACTACTCGCGAACTCTCGATCGCTACCACGCGGCGATTCAGGACAGCAAAGAGTTGGCGTTTGAGTTTCGCCTGCGGCGCGCGGACGGTTGTTATCGCTGGCTGTCGGCGACAATGCTTCCACGCCGATCGCCGCGCGGCGCGACGATCGGATTCTTCGGCGCGTGCCACGACGTGACCGATCGCAAGCACTTGATCGCCACTTTGGAGGAACTCGGGGCAAGCACCGACGCGCGCTTCGCACGCATCGACGAGATCGCCCATGAACTCACGAACACGCTCCAGAGTTTGCTGGCGAATGTGCACTTGGTGCGTGTGCAACTATCGGCCGGCGCATCGGCACTCGAGAATCTCGAGCAACTCGAACGCGCCGTTTGCTCAGCGGCGGAATTGACCCGCGCGCTGAGCGGCGGCGGCGCGTCGTTCGCTGCGAAGAACGACTACGGACAACCGGGGACCGGGAACGGCGCGGCGGGCGCGGGTCCCGAGCCAAATAGATAGTCGAGCAAGTACACGGCGTCCGCGACATTCACGCTGCCGTCATTGTTGACATCAGCCGCCGCGAGCGGAATTGGCGCCGCGCCGAGCGTGAACAGGTAGTTGAGCGCGAAAATCGCATCCGCGACATTGACGCTGCCATCGCCGTTCGTGTCGCCCCGCACGAACAATATCGGACACGCGCACTCATCCGGCACGCTATCCCCGTTTTGATCGAGCGACGTGCCAGCCGCGATATCGCAACTATCCGGTACGCCGTTCAGATTGCAGTCCGTGCTGGCGCCGGCGGCGATTTCCAGACTGTCTTCGAGCCCATTCGCGTTGCAGTCGACGCAGGCGACGCGCGTGACGGTGAAGTCGTCGATGGCGGCTTCGACGATGGAGCCGCCGCCGAGATCACTAGCCACGAAACGCAGTTGCACTTGTGTGGTGAGCGGCACGAAGTCGGCGACGCGAAATTCATGTTCGATCCAGCCGCCGCCGGTCCCGTTGCCGCTCGGACCGATCGTCTCGACATTCACCCAGTTCGCGCCGCTATCGGAGCTGATGTCGACTCGAAACTCATCGTCGATGACCGCGCCCGTCGAATTCGAATACCACCGCCAATAACCGATACTCGCGTCCGTGACGAGTGACAAGTCGATGAGAGGCGAGCGTAGCGTCGTCGTGCCGCTATCGACATCGGCCGCGCCATCCGCTGCGCCCGGCGCGCCCTGCGCTGTCACCCAGCAAACCGCGCCGGGGTTCGAGTGATCGTCTTCGGGTTGCGCCGATGTGCCGTTGGGATCGACCAGCACCCAGAGCCCAGTCGCGGCGTCATCGCCGGGTGCGCCCGCCAGCCAATCCGGCGCCGTTTCCAGCGCGTCGAAGGTGACGGAAACGCCACCGGCCACCGTGGCAACATGACTGATTCCCGGCGCCGCCGGTGGGTCCGTAATGATCGCACCTGCGTCGGACCGCACCGTCACGTAGTAACGCACGGTTGTCGCGCACGCGAGCGCCGGAAACTCGTACTCGAAGACGAGCGGCGAAATGGGCGTCAGGCTCACCGTCGCGAATCCCGAGCCGACGTCAACATGCAATGCAACGCTTCCATCGAGGAGCGCCCCGGCGCTCGCTTCCAGCACTTGCACGCGCAACACATCGCCGCCCGTGGCCGCGAGCTGAGTCGGCGTGCCGAGCGGATAGGCGATCGAGAGCGGCGTCGTGAGCCGCCACACAAAGAGCCCCTTCTCGATGTCGCTGCCGATGATTGTGCCGCTCGGAAAGAACGGATAGTTGTTCCACAGGCTATTAAAATTCGCGTTGTCGTCGGGCGGGTACGTGTCGAAGTTCGCAATCTCGGTCGGACTCAGGGGATTCGTAGTGTCCCAGACATGCAGACCGCTGCGATAGTTCGCTTGATACAGCAGTTTGCCGCGTACGTACTGGTTGTGATCGATGGCCGTCGAGCCGGTCGAAAACGTCGAGACGAGTTGGGGAGTTGTCAAATTGCTAACGTTGAACACCAGCGTGTTGGTCGGGACGCCGAAAGTCTGCTCATCGAGTTCGTCGTCGACGAAGAAATACTGACGGTCTTCCGACAGCCACCCTTGATGGCAGTAGACGGCGCCCGGATAAAGATTGCGCGCCACTAGGAAAATGCTCGACTTGTTCGTGACATCGACGATGTCGAGGCCGGGCTCCACCCAGCCGCCGTTGTAGCCGGCGCCGCAGAACGCAATCTCGCGACCCGCGTACGGTCCACTCGTGTAGCTAACGATTTGGGCTTCGTGCACGTAGCGGTCCGGCCAGCTCGCGACGAAGTTCGGCGCCGCCGGATTCGAAAGATCGTAAATGCGCAGGCCATTCCCACTCCCACCGCAGCGATAGAGGTAGCCGCTCACTTCGTTGAGCGCGAGCGTGTGCGTGTTGCCTGAGCCGCCCGTGGTGACGGTGTTCACGAGCGTCACGACACCGTTGTCGATGTTGCCCATGTCGATGACTTGTATGCCGCCGTCGTTCTCGGTCACCGAGTAGGCGTATTGACCGTAGACTTTCATGTCGCGCCACAAACTCTGATTGCCGGCGATGACGGTCAGCAATTGCGGGTCGCCCGGATTCGTTACTTCGAAAAACGCGGTGCCGTGCGAAAGTCCGAGGAGCGCGTACTCGCGTCCTGATGGCGAGACATAGCCCCAGCAACTATTCGCGTTGTCGAGCGCCGGATCGATCTCGGTGAGCGTCACCCAACTCAGGAGTGCGAGTCCGCTGCCGGGAAACGTGATGGGCGGTCCTCCTGAAAACGGAGCGCTGCCGGTGGCAACGGTGCGGTATCCCGCGCCGACGTAGGGTGGTTGGCGGTCGAGGATCTTCGGGTCATCTTGATGCGCGTGGAGCCAACTGAGTACGCAAAGCGCGGTGGCGCCAAACGCCAGCGCGAACGATGTGCATCGGCGAAGTACTCGCGTCATGGTCACGGTCCAATCGATCGTTTTGTTGTTCGCGGGAGTACTAGCCCGAGCCCGCGTCGGCCGCCCACTAAGACCGACAGCTATTCGTTCATCGCAACATTGTCGGAGCTGCTGGCCCCGACTGCGGCGAACTCACGACCCCACTCTATTGCTTGGACCGCGACCGTCAACCCTCGAGGCAATCGGCGGTGACGAACAAGCGCTCGGACGGCTATAATTCGCCTCCCGCCGATTGGCTCCTCAAACCGTGCGAGCCGCCGGCTCGCCTATGAGAGCGTTTCATGCGAAATGGCGACTTCCTGCTGATTGGTGCGCTTGGGACGGTGCTGTTCGTGCTGGGGGGCTGCAGGCCGAGCGGCGGCGGAAGTTCGAGCGTCGCCGTCGGACCGCCCGCGATGCTCGCCGCGGTGGATGACGAACTCACCACGACCAGCAACGTGCCGATCGTGATCGATGTGCTCGCGAACGATATCGATCCGCGCGGCGGCGCACTCACCATCGATGATTTTCAGCAGCCGCTCGCTGGTGCGACGCAGCTCGCCGGGCCGAACGCTATCCGTTTTTCGCCCGCCGCCGATTTCGTCGGCACGGACCGTTTCACTTATCGCGTTCGTGACGCGCTTGGAAATACGGCGCAAGCCGAAGCGCGCATCGCCGTACTCGGATTTCAATTTCAAGCGATGCCCCAGACCCTGAGCTACTACGTGGAGAGCGGAGTTGGCGCAGTGGTCGTGCCGTTCGCGCTCGCTCCCGATGCGAGCAACCCGCCCGCGCAGCCGGCAATAGTTTGGTTCTCGTTCGAGCTCGCGCACGATTCGCGCGTCTTGCGGGCGGTGGGCATCGCACCGAGCGCCGCGCTGGCGGCGCTCAACGGCGGCGCCGGCCCAGAGGATTTCGCAACGGAGTTGCTGAGTGATCGGGTGCGCGTCACGGTGCTGCTGTCCGCGAGCGGCGCCGCATCGCTCGATCTTTCTTTCGCGCAGGAGATCGTGCGCATCGAGTACGAGACGCGGGACGGAGTGCTGCGGGGCGATGCGTTTGGTGGTTCGACCGAACTCCACTTAATCGCCGGCGCCATCGAGGAGCGGGTCACGGCGGTCGTCGCGCCCATTGACCTGGCGGCGCCCGTCCTCCTCACATTCGCACCGCTTTGGAATTCCACCGGATTTCACTACCTCGCGCCCGGCCGTGAAGTCACGGTGGACGCCAGCGTCGGCGTTGCGACGTTTCTGCAGAGTCTCACGCTCGCCGAGTCGGCACCCGCGGGCGCCACCAGTGTTTTCGGATTCTCGATGGGAATAGCGCACGACGCCACGCTCCTCGAAGTCGTGAGTTTCGGACCGAGCGCCGCGCTGGCGGCGCTCAATGGCGGCAATGGTCCCGATTTTCTCGATCTCGACATTCATGCTGAAGGCGTCACGGCCGGGGTGTTGATTGACTTCGCCGTGACGGAAACGCTGCTCGCAGCACCACCGATCGAAGTTCTAACGGTGGCTTACGCGACCCAGCCGCTCGCCCTCACCGCGGCACTCGCCGGCGCGGGAGCTGGCGGCGTCAGCACGGAACTCCAATGGACGGATGCGCTTGGTGTTGGAATCCCGGTCGAAAATATCGTCGTCGTGGCGGGCGCGCTCGCGATCACGCCGCTCCAAGTGAGCGGAGTGATCGAGTTCAGGCCGGCCCCGTAGGCCCATCGCACGGCCCGTTGCTGCTCCCCCGCGCGTGAGATTCCGGGCGGACCCTTGACACGTCTCCGGTCGATCCCTACGCTTTTCGTCGCTGGGCTATCACGTAAAACCAAGACGGGCAGTGAATTCAGATCGTGAATGGGCTGACGCTGGATTGTGTAGAGTTGGCAGCCGCGGACGTTTGCGGACCAAAGTGTCGCAGACGAAACACGTGGCCGCGTGCGTGGGCGACTGTGGGGTCGTTCGCGGGATGTGAGTGCTTTGTACCGAAACGGCGGTTGTGGGACCGCCGGTTTGAGAATCGGTTCGGCCTCCGGTGGGCGGAGGCTGGCGGCGATTTCTTGCGAAGTCGCATTCGAAGAGCCGTGTGGGCGCACGTTGCCGCGAACGGATGTTCGCGAAAGGGCGCGTGCGAAGGCGACCGTCAATAGTCGGTCGCCACCGGCTCTTTGCAGGCGAGCTCGCGTGGGAAGACTTCGCCCGTGGAGTGGGACCCTGGTAGAGAAGAGGAGGTCTGCAAAATGCGGACTTGTCGTTTCGTGTGTTTGGCGACTGTAGTGGGGCTCGCATTGGCGACACCGGTTTCTGGGCAAGTGATCTCGTCGGACAATTTCGATTCGTATGCGGTGGGCTCGGGGATAGGCGGCCAGGGTCCGTGGACGACGTGGGATGGCTCGGCCCTTGCCGACACGACCGTGAGCGATGTGCAGTCTTTTAGCGGCGACAATTCACTGCTCGTCGCGGGCGCGGCCGACATCGTCCAGACCTTCGCTGCGTTGACCTCCGGGTTCGTGATTGTCTCGGCGATGACGTACGTGCCGTCGACGCAGACCGGCGAAATGTATTTCATCTTGTTGAATACCTATGCTTCCGGTGGACCGTACAACTGGTCGGTGCAGTTGCAGTTCAGCGCGAGCACCGGGCTCGTCGCTGACCAAGGTGGGTCACTCGGTGGACCGCCGGGAGGTACGACTATGACGTTGATTACGGACGCGTGGGTGCCCGTGCGCGTCGAAATCGATCTCGATAACAACCTCCACAACATCTATTACAACAATCTGCCGTTGCGTCTCGGCGACATTTTCTCCGGAGCGGCGATCGCACTCGGCGCGATGGATCTCTACTCGGACGGTAGCTCGGAGTCCTACATGGATGACATACTCGTCGAGATCCCGTCGTGCCTCCCGGTTTCGGGATTGAGCTGCACTCTCAACTGCCTTACGGGTGGCGTCGGCCTGACCTGGACCAATGGTTCGATCTACTCCGCAATCGACATTTCGCGTGACGGTACGAGCATCGCGACGCTCGCTGGAACCGCGAGCAGCTATACCGACCCCGCGCCGGGTCCAAACTTCCATACTTACGTCGTGACTCCGTCCTGTGGCGCGACGAGCGCCGCCGTGACCGCCTGTACGATCAACACGACCACAACCCTCACTGGCGACAACATCATTTGGGCTGCTGAAGAGACGAGCCAAATCGATAGCGTCGCCGCGCTCGCGGCAGCATTCACCGCGATCGGCGAGTCCTACAATATCGTCGATAGCATCACCGCGCTGCCGTGCGGCTCAGTGCTCACGAGCGACCAAATCATCTGGTCGCTCGTCGGCACGTTCCCATCGAACCATCCGCTCTCGGCGGCGGAAGGCGATGCACTGGTCGCACACATCACCAGCGGTGGCGCCGTCTATCACGAGGGTCCTGACACGTGGGGATTCGATGTCGCGACCAGCTTCGATGGCTACGACGGCATCGACAGCGCGATTGTCGTCGATGGCGACGATACTTTTGTCAGCATGATCGGCACCGACTACGGTCCGTTGCTCGTCGGTGGGCTCGCTTCGACCTACTCGCAGGATCAAGCCGGCAACGACTGGACGGATCAACTGGCAACGACGCTCGGCGATGCCGCCGGCTTGAATTCGGGCGTCGTGTGGAATGAAGACGGAACCGGCGGCGGGTATGCCACGGGCGTTTTCTACGACACCGACGCACCGAACGGCAAAGTGCATTGCCAATCGTGGGAATTCGGTGGCTACGATGGTGATCGCAATCTGCTGGCGCAACGCTACGTCGATGCGCTGAGCGCCAGTGGACCGCCGGTGCCGCAATTCAAGCGCGGCGACTCCAACTCCGATGGCAGTTTCAACATCGCGGATGCGGTGTCGACACTGTCCGCGTTGTTCGTGCCCGGTTCGCCGGCCGCGAGTTGCGCGGATGCGGCGGATGCGAACTCCGACAACACCGTGAACATCGCTGACGCGGTGTACGCGCTTTCGGCGCTGTTTGTGCCCGGCGCCCCGCCTCCGGGTGCTCCCTTCCCGGGCTGCGGCAGTGATCCGGACAGCGACGTGGTTTTGGCGTGCGTTTCGTATCCGCCGTGCTAACGCCGGCGAGCGACACGTGATTTGAGTTGCAACCAGGGTAGCGACGGTGCGTAACCGGCTACCCTGGTTCTTTGTTGCTCGGTGGCGACTTCACGACGAACGTGCATTTGTCACGCCGGCCACCTCGCCGTAGAATCTCGCCCTCCTGAATAAACATTGGGCTCCTCGCCACGCGCGAAATTTGCGCGCTGGCGCGGCGCACGGCGCACGCGCGCCGCGGGCGGTTACACACTGAGTGTCTTGAGCGCGAGCGGAAGAGGAGACGGCGGGATGTACTTTGCACCGAAATTCGGCGGCGTCTTGAGCGTGGGATTGCTGTTGACTTTGGCGGCGCCCGTTGGCGCTCAAACCGGCCCTGATGTCATCGTCGGCGACTTGCAATCCGCGTCGAGCTGGGGATTTGTCGGCGATATCTTCGCCTACTCAGTTGGCACCACTTCATGCAACGTCGGTACTGCGCCCCTCAGTTGGTTTGCGTCGACCAACAATCATCCCGTCATTGCTCAGCGCATGTATCGACTCAAAGACGACCGGCTCGAGCAGATCGGTACGAGTTGGTTGAAGCACGGTTTTTGCGCTCTCGCGGGCGATGTTTGCGACAACTGCACGACGTCGGCGGATTGCGATTTCCTGTGGGTCAATTGCTCGGATCCGTACACGTCGAGTCGCAATGGACAGCAAAGCAATCTCGGCCCGCCGTCACAGGTGAATGCTTTCACGGGCGCGTTTCCGTATCCGTTCACGGCGCCCGGGGCCGCGGCGACGATAGGTCGCCGTCTGCAAGTGCATCGCGACTTCGTCGATCCCGCGCTCAACGCGGGCGCGCTCTACTTTGTCGAGGGTCAATACGTGACGCCCGACGACGCGCTCGCCGGCAACGGTGAAAACAACTTCTCGCATCGACGCATGCAAGTCGGAACGAATCCAGCGACCTATCCGCTGAGCACGGTCCCGGGTGCGAGCACGGTGCGCGAGCTGCCGGCGCTCTACGCTTGGACCGGCGCAACGATCGAAGCGTTCGACGCACCAGGCGAGGGGCAGTTCTTACTCGGCTACAAAGTGACCGATCTCGGTGGCGGCATGTGGCACTACGAGTATGCGCTCTTAAACGTCAATTCCGATGTCTGTGCGCGATCGTTCAACTTGCCGATCCCAACCAGCGCAACGTTGAGCAACATCGCCTATCACAGCGTTCCACACCACAGTGGCGAACCGTACTCGAACGCGCCGTGGCCCGGCGTACAAACAAGCGGTGCGATTACTTGGAGCACGTCGACCTTTGCGGTCGATCCCAACGCCAGCGCGCTGCGTTGGGGTCGCATGGTCAACTTTCGATTCGATGCCAACACGCCGCCCGAACTCGCGACCGCGACCGTGGGGCTCTTTAAGACGGTGGGCTCTGTCAATGTGTCGGTCTTGGCGCCGAGCGGCGCGTCCTACCCGCCGCCGATCAACTTGGTGTGCTCAAACGTGTCCGGCGGCGTGCAGCTCACGTGGTTAAACGGCGCGGTCTACACATCGTTGACGCTGGAGCGAAATGGTTTGCCGCTCGCGACACTCGGCGGCGCGACAACGAGTTATCTCGACACGACGGCGGCCGCGGGACTCACGACATACGAACTCACGGGCACCGATGGCATCGAGACGTCGCCGACCGTGAGCTGTGTCATTACTGTTCCGCCGCAGCTCGCCTTCCAGTTTCCCGGCGGTCTGCCGTCCCTCGTGAGCACGTTCGGCCAGAGTTTTCCCGTTGTCATCGTCGAACAAAACGGTGGCGTGTACGAATCCGGGAGCGGGACGCTTTTCCTCGATTCCGGCAGCGGCTTCACGCCGATCGCGCTCGTCCCAACTGGCACGCTCACCTTTGCCGCGCAGATTCCCGCAGCGCCGTGTGGCACGGCGCTCGCGTACTACTTGAGCGCTGAAACGACGAGCGGTCTTGAGATCGTGAGTCCGAGCGATGCGCCAAGTTCGAGTCACGCCGCGATCGTTGCGGATTCCGAAGAAGTTGTCGTCACCTACGACATGGAGAGCGCGAGTGGCTGGACCGCTGGTGTGGCCGGCGATACCGCGACGTTGGGACAGTGGGTGCGCGTCGATCCCGTCGGGACGGCCGCGCAACCGGAAGACGATCACAGCGCGGCGCCTGGCACTTTCGCGTGGGTGACGGGTCAAGGTACCGTGGGCGGTGGAATCGGTGCGGCCGATGTCGACAGCGGCACGACGACGCTGGTGTCGCCGCCACTTGATCTCTTGGCACTCAACGCGCCGACGATCAGCTATTGGCGTTGGTACTCGAACGACGAAGGCGCGTCGCCATCGCTGGATGTTTTTGTGGTCCAGATTTCGGCGAACGGCACGACCTGGGTGACGGTCGAAACCGTTGGCCCGACTGGCGCGGAAGCGTCGGGCTCGTGGTTTCAGCACACCTTCGATCCCGCGACCTTCATCACATTGGGTTCGGCCGTGCACGTTCGCTTCATAGCCAACGATGCCGCACCCGGTTCCATCATCGAAGCCGCGATCGACGATTTCGAAGTCCACGACGTAACGTGCGCCTCGGGCCCCGTCACGTTCGTGCGCGGCGACTGCAACGACGATGGCGGCAATGACATCGCAGACGCGACGTTCTTTTTGTCGGTCTTGTTCAGCGGCGTCCCCATGCCCGATTGCGTCGACGCGTGCGACTCGGACGACAGCGGCTCACTCAACATCGCTGACGTGATATTCTCGCTGACCAACTTGTTCGAAGGTGGCTCGCCTCCGCCGCTGCCGTTCCCCAGCTGCGGCACCGACCCGACCTCTGCTGACCCGAACGACTGCGCGAGCTTCGATTCGTGTCCGTGATCCGCGGTGTCGACTGACTGATAACTTCGGCCGGCCGTGTGTACACCTGTGACCACAAGCGTCACGTGCACTCGGCCGGCCGAACTTTTTTTTGCGGCTCAAGCTCAGAGACCGGGGCCATTGGCAGACGGCGGCGCGCCGACCCGCCACCGTGAGCGACTTTCGCCGGTCAATCGCTATACTGTCGATCGACATGGAAACTGATTTCTTTCCAGATCCAGCAGCCCTCGCCAGCGCGAATGCACGCGCACGAGATACGCACTTGCGCGCGCTGACTCTGGAGTCGGCTGCCGAAGAGATGGACGCGATTTTCGCGATGGAAGAGGAACTCGCCGCTGCGCGAGAGGCTCTCGGACTGGCGCCGCTTTCCCCGCCTCCACTGCCGTCAGCTAACCTATCCATTCTGCTATTGGTAGCGGAGCGAGACTCTGACTCAACGAGCAACGACGGGGATCGTGCTTGACCACCATGCCGACGGTTCGCGAAACTTTCCAGAGGCTCGTTGATTTGCTCGAAGCTCACCAGACTCCGTTCGTCGTCATCGGGGGACTAGCCGTTGGTCTTCAGGGCGAGCCGAGGGCGACTCTGGATGTCGACGTATTGGTCACACTTGCCCCGGCCGATGTCTCGAAACTCGCCCATGCGGCGCAGGCTTCGGGCTGGAATATCGATCCGGTCGCCGCGACGACTCAATGGCGTTTCACCGGTTTCGTGCGCTTTTTCCTCGGGCCCCGAGGCCATCAAGTTGCCGCGGACCTGATGGGCAACGCCTCAGCGTATTTCAAGGAGGTAATGTGGCGAGCGCAAGTCACACGTCTCTTCGACCGCCGAGTGCCAGTCGCGACGCCCGAGGACTTGGTCGTCATGAAGTGTTCCGCGTGGCGCGAGAAGGATATCCCCGACCTGCGAGGTCTCCTGCGGCGTCACGAAGGAAAACTCGAGTTCGGCCACATCCGCAAATGGTTGCGCTGGTTTTCAGAGCAGAGTAAGCAGTTCGAGGCCATGCCCAAGCGTTTCGAAGCGCTCGTCAGCGGCGCCGAGCTGCCTCCCGCTATTCGGGATTGACGATTTTCTCCGTTTAGACGGTCTTCAGCGGGCCGATCAGATTGTCTCGTCGACGGACCTCGCTGAGAGCGAAGTGACAACCAGGAATCTTGCGTGCCCATGCGTCGGCGCCGCTCGAGTTCGTCGGAGGAAGTCGTCAACACGATGACTTGACCATCGGATGTGACTTGGCACCCGAGTTTCACTACGAGGAGGTTGTCCGTCCGGCCGAATAGGTGGGACGGCCGCTTCCCGGCGTCCTCTGATCGGAAAGGCGTTCGGCGCACACACCATGGCGAAGCGGAAGCGCAAATTATCTTCAGCAGAGAAAAGAGCGAAGGCCCAGCGGCGCGCCGAGTTCACAATCATCTTCGTCAACGGGAAGCAGAAGCGTGTGCGCCGACCGGCCTTGATAGAAGGCATGGATCCCGATGAGTTCATCGAAAGAAACGCCGACGCCATTTGGTTACATCAGACCGGGTTGTGGGAATACATGTCGGAGATTGCACCGGAAGGGGTCGCGGAAACCGACGTTCGTTATACTCCCTGATCGGATGGCAAGCAGCTCGGTGGCAGCTCGCATCGTCGATGCAGAAGAATGACTTGTTGGAAACTGTTCGCGAAGTTCGACCCGATAGTCGGCGCCTGCTGTTCTTAGCGGCTGTCCTGAATGGCGGGATCTGGCTCTGTGTTGCGGGCTTCACTTGCATACGCCGCGATCTGGTGGCCGGAGCACAAGATTCTAAAGAATGGCCTGGCTCAATGGATCTGTGGCGCGATGGTCTGCATGTGCCTCCTCGGAGTACCCCTACTCCTCCAGTGGTATGTGGATCGGCGAACGGTGTGGTTTGTCGATGATGCAGGAATAACTATCCGTCGAGCCGCGAAAATGCGGTCGCTGACATGGTCGGAAATTCGCGAACTCCGCGTGCTGGCTTTCGCTGCCATCCTGCGCGCTGCGTCAAAGCCGTTTGAAGAGCGGCTCAACTGGGTAGCCTGCGTCGACGCCGCGTGGTTGCGAGAGTTGTCAATGCGCCGGCTAGACGGTGAGCGTTCCTGAAGAGCGGCGACGTCGGGCACAGCCCGAGGCGCTCTAAGTAATGCGCTCAGCCCGTGATTCGAGGGGTTCGGCCCTCGCCTCAGGCCTGGTTGTTTCAAGAAGCAAAAGAATTCCGGTCTCCAACTCTCGGCTTTCGTGATGAGCGGAATAGGAGCTCGCAAGTCGCGGGCGTTTTCGGCGCCTTTGAATGGGCGTCGTGCGCGCCGCGGTCGTTCGGGCTCGAACCGTGCACCGAAGTCGAAGGGAGACATAACGTGCCGACTCTGAAAGTTCTGGGGAGCGATGGTCGTCGCTCGAAACTCGATTCGCGTAGTTGTTCGAAACGCAGTGGAATGGGGCAGGGACTAGCGCGCGGGACTTGGCTCTTCGCTGGGCTGATTCTGCTCGCGCTCGCGCGTCCAGCCGCAGCGCAGCCGCAATTCACACGCGCCGACTGTAACGGCGACGAAACCGTGAACATCGCCGACGCCGTCGCGATGCTCTCGTACCTATTCGGCGGCGGCGCCGTTGGTTGTCAGCTCGCGTGCGACGCGAACGACGATGGCGCCGTGCAACTGAGCGACGCGATCTACACGCTCAGCTTCATCTTTTCGGGCGGCGCCGCGCCGGCGGCTCCTTTTCCCGACTGCGGCAGCGATCCGACGCCGAGCGCGCTCTCGTGCGTGATTCCGCCGTGCACATCGCCGGGACCGAGCGCGAACTTGCGTGAAGTCGACGTCGCGTATCTCGGGGTCGCGCCGAGCGGCAACGGCCAACTCGTCTCCGTCACGGGATCTGGCGCGCAGCATCAGCTGACGAGCTGGAGCCTCGCGGCGGGCGACGGTCAACCGACGGCGCAAGTGACGACGGCGGCCATCGACGGACACCACGCACGCGTGAACGCACTCACTGGCGCGCTCGTCGCCGCTGGCCAGCCGCGATTCGTCACGGGACGCATCGTCGCCGACGGCAACGTGTTTCTCTCGAGCCGTCAACTCAACGCCGCGGGCGCTTTCACGCATCACGGCACAATCGGTTACGGCGACAACGCTAACGTCGAAGTCCTGAGCTATGACCTCGCCGTTCGCCTGATCTACTCCGGCTTTTTCGTGTCGCATTATCAAATCGTCACGCCGGTCGTGGTCGAGCCGACGGCGGGCGGCCCGATGGCGTTGCGGCTCGTGAGCTGGCAAGTGAACGCGACCACCGGCGCGATCACGGGGCTCGAGGACTCGGGCAACTTGCCGCTCGCGTTCCCACAGTCGCTGACGCCCGACGAGATCGCGGTGACGGTGTCGCACCTCCAAGGCATCCAGTACGTGCTCACGTACACGAATGACTCGAATCACCTCGAGAACCGCTTCTTCTGGGTCGAGGACGATGGTGCGATCGTCTACACCGGCGGCGCTTCCGGTGGCGAGGACATCCGCGGGGACAATTTCCTGCAAATCGACCAAGAAGCGAATGCAGTCGCCGCGGTCACCGCGTCCGGTTACATCACCGCGAATCGTGATCTTGATGGCGAACTCGTGATGAACGTCTGGGAACGGCGCGCGGAAGGTGTACTCAACTACGAGCCTTATCAGATTTCGGATAGCACGCGCGATCTCGTGCCCGACGCGGCCGGCGTTTTCTTGCCGGTGCCGAGCTTGACCGATTCGTGGAGTTACCCGCTCGCGGCCGGCGATTTGGCCGGTCGCACCGTGGCGGTCGGTGATTTCAACGGCGATGGCTACGACGACGCGATCA
The DNA here is from genome assembly GCA_046154185.1 of Planctomycetota bacterium. Classification (GTDB taxonomy): domain Bacteria; phylum Planctomycetota; class UBA8108; order UBA1146; family JAJFFE01; genus JBJXGE01. The sequence goes on along the minus strand of JBJXGE010000084.1, from coordinate 16,126 downwards.
TCGGCGCGCCGTATCGCGATAACTCGACCGACGACAACGTCGGCGCGATCTACGTGATTCACGGCGACTCGACGGGCGGCATCACCGGCAACGAGTACACGCAGGTGTGGTCGCAGTCGACTTCCGGCATCGACGGCGTTGGGGAAACGCAGGACCGATTCGGCGAAGCGCTGGCCGTTGGCGACTTCGATGGCGACGGCAACGATGACTTGGCGATCGGCGTACCCTACGAGGACGTCGGCGCGCTGTCGTCCGGCGGCGCGGTCAACATCATCTACGGAACACCGTTTGGTCTCTCGTCCGGCGACAACTTCATCATCACGCAGGAGGACTTGGGGCAGACGACGGCCGCGTCCGACTACTTTGGCTTCGCGCTCGCGTCCGGCGACTTCGACAACGACGGGCGCGACGATCTCGCGATCTCCGCCTACGGTCGCGAAGTCGGCGGTCACCCGAACGGCGGCGTGGTTTACGTCGTGTGGGGAACAGCAGGCGGACTGACGATGTCGGGGAGCACGCTTCTTCACCAAGATAGCACCGGGATCTTCGATACAGTCGAAGACTTCGACGAGTTCGGGCGCGTGCTCGCCGCCGGCGATTTCGATGGCGATAGTCAATCCGATCTCGTGATCGGCGTACCGCGCGAGGACGTCGGCGCCGCGGTGAACGCGGGCGGTGTGCACATCCTTTACGGCAACTCCGGCTCGAGCACCGGTTTCTCTGGGAACAACTTCATCTCACAAGGCGGGTTCGACGGCGGCGCCGATATTCTCGGAGCGGTCGAAGCGAGCGATCTCTTCGGCAGCGCGTTCGCGGTCGGCGATTTCGACGACGACGGCGCCGAAGATCTAGCGATCGGCGTGCCCGGTGAGGCCGTTGGCGCGCTCGCGTCGGCGGGCGCGGTAAACGTTCTCTACGGGACGTTCCTCGGCCTCACGCAGTTCGGCAACACGATCATCACGCTGAACGAGTTCGATCCGCTCGCGGGCAGCTTGCCGAGTTCGAGCGAAGCGGATGACGAGTTTGGTTTCTCGCTCGCGGGTGGCGACTTTGACGGCGACGGCTACGCCGATCTCGCGGTCGGCGCGCCGGGGAAGAACATTCCGTCGACGTGCAGCAATCCAGCGGTGACGAACGCCGGCGCGGTGTTCACCATCTTCGGCACGAGCACCGGGCTCACGCCGTCCGGCAGCAGTTTCCATCACCAGAACGCCTGCGACGCTGAGTTCGTCGCGAACGGGAGCGCTGCCACCGGTGATCAGTACGGCTACAGCGTCTCGGCCGGCGACTTCAACGCCGACGGCGAGGACGACCTGATCGTCGGCATACCGTCGAAGGACTACAACGACGACAACGTCAACAGCGGGGCGATCCACATTCTGCCGGGCAGCAGTGGCGGTCTCGATTACTCGGTCGACGAAGAGTGGTTCGTCCGCACGCGGCAGATTGTCCGCGCGATGGTGAGCGACCTCACGTGGGAAGCGGCCGGCGAAGGCAACGGGCAGCTCTACGCTGAGAGCCAGTTCCTCGATCCGCTCCACGTTGCGAGCGTGACCAAGTGCATGACGCTGCTCCTCGCCGTGGAGGCGATCGAGGCGGGCGACGTCAGTCTGTCTGATTCGGTCTGGGTCTCTTCGCTCGCAGGCACGACGGGCGGCAGTTTCCTCGAAGTTTGGGATTCGGGCAGTCCGGTGCTCGACATGAATGGCGATGAGATTCGGTTCATTCAGACGGGCGACACGATGCCGCTCGAACTGTTGTTGCACGGGATGATGATGCGCTCCTGTAACCGTTCGTCCGTCGCGATCGGCGAGTGGGTGGCGCTCCAGGTCGAAGGCAACCCGGATCTCTTCGTCAATATGATGAACGAGCGGGCCGTGGAACTCGGCATGACGGAGACGATCTGCGGACACCCGGCGGGTGGGATGATCACGGACCCGCAGGATCTGATCACGCTGATCCGCGAGGGTTCGCAGCATCCGCTTTTCATGCAGATCGCAAGCCGTGAGCTTTACGGTGACGTGTTGCCGGCGCTCGAGCTGTGTGGCACGGACGCCTTCGGCTTGCCAAAATGTAACGGCGAATTCCCGAAGCATCAGACGATTGGTGACTACCCCGGTCGTCAGGCGCAAAAGGGTGGCAACGGCGGACTCTGGTGGGGTTCGCAGCCGGCGTCCGGGATTCCGTGGTGCACGTCGAGCGCAGTTGCGATCGTCGAACGCGCGGACCGCGCGCTCGCGATCTCGCTGCAACAAACCGGCGATCGCACGGGTGATTCGCAGGACCTCTTCGATCACGGCTTCCGCAAAGTGTTCACGCCGGACGGCCGCGCGGAACTCAGCTTCCCGACCACGGGCGGAATCATCGGCCCCGACGGTCCGGTGCGCGTTCGCGCGTTCGCGCTCGACACGATCGCGAATGACGCCTGCGTCACAGCCGTGATCGACGACTTCGAGGAACTCCGCATCAACGTGTGGAGCACCGATCCTGGCACCGGCGACTTCTACGCGCTCAGTAGTGCGAGTGAGACGTACGTGCTCACCGACGGCACGACGTACGCGTCGAGCCCGCTCGTCCGTATCGCGCGCATCCCCGCCGGCGCCGCCGCGATCGGCGACTATGTGACTGCGAACCTCGACGGCGAACACCTCGACCTCAAACTCTGGAGAGTGGGGGAAACGCCGTAGGCGGCGGCCGACGCCGCGCGAGTTCGAGAATTCTAAGCAACCCAATAAGGAAACGGACCCGATCGGTACGAGCGCGCAAGCGCCCGGGCCGGTCGGGTCCGTTAGTTTTCGCGCGAACTCGGTAGCAACGCAGCTCCCGCGCTGATGCTAGATCTTCACAAGACTTCAACGCCGAAGGCATCGGCCTCGACAATCCGTTCCGCGTGCTGCTCGTTCGAGAGCGATAGGATTCCCGGTGCAAGAAGATGATGCTCTAATTGCGCAGACGCGGCGTCAGTGGTGAATTCGGTCTGACGAAGGGCGGGTATGAAAACTCACAATCGCATTCGTCTAGTAGTTTGCGCGATGGCAATGGGCCTCGCGTCGACACTGTCTGTTCGAGGCGAAGGCTCCGTTCGGACGGCTTCGATGTTGTCAGGTGTAGTCGTGGATACCGCTGGCAACGCCGTGCCCGGAGCGCAACTGTTGGTGTCTCGTTGGCAACCGAATCGAGAATTCTCCTTCGTCTCGTCGAAGAACGACGAAGTGCTTTCAGTTGTCGCCGAGACTGACGGCACGTTTCGCGTAAACGTCGAGACACTCGGTTACTTGGTGAGTCTCGGTGTCACCGCCAAAGGGTTCGCGCCCGCTTTCGTCGACGCGGCATCTCCCAGTGCTGGCACAACACGCGTCGTGCTTTCCTTGGGCGTGAATCTGCACGGCGCTGTCAGTGCCGAGGATGGAAAAAGAATTGCGGGCGCGACGCTGCGATTCGTGACCGAGATCGGCCGCGGATTTTTCGAGGTCACGACCGTGAGCGATTCGAACGGCGAATACCGACTCGTTGACTTGCCGTACCAGCCGAGCCGTGTGTCCCACGATCGGGTTACGTTGATCGCGTCGAAGCCAAGCTATGCGAGCGAGCACGTCAGCATACGAATGGCGCAAGCCGTTGGAGACACGAGAGAGTCGCAACCTCGAGTTTGGCAGCTCGATGTCGCATTGAGCGTTGGCAGCACACTCGCCGGCAAGGTCTTCGGACCGGGGACCATGCCCGTTGGCGGCGCAAACATCATCGTTTGGGGTAGCTACGAGCCGTTTGGATCTTGGACCGACATCGACCTCACGCGAGATTCCCCGAATCAGTGGATCGTCGCGAACTGCCAGTCGACGGCGGACGGCGCCTTTCAACTCGAACACATGCCGTTGGCTCCGCCCCAAACGAGATTCGGTCCGGCGCATTTTATCGATCGAATCGTCAGCGGCGCGCAACCTCGTTTTCGTGGCGGGTTGCTAATTATGGCAGCAGGTTTCGACCCGCTCTTCTTGCCGTGTCCACTGGCGTCTCGCGTGGGCGCGGTCTTGGAGCAACCGATCGAACTCTCGCCGGCCGCGACGGTGCTTGGGAAAGTAATCGATTCCACGGGGCTCCCGGTCGCCGGAGTGAAAGTCGAATGCCGAATAGCGATGCCCACGATGATCTCTACACTTCGCATCGGCAGTGATCCAGCGCAGCAAGTCAGTTTCTCGTTGACGAACTCGGATGGTGAGTTTCGTTTTGAGGGAATCCCCAGCCACGGCAAGTACGATCGCCGAGTGCTGATCACGGCACAGAGTGATCACGACCTGTTCAGCACAACGGAGCTTGTGGTTTCCGCCGGTCAAATCGTTCAACTTGAGAAGCCGCTTTGCCTCGGCGGTGAGCCGTGGGTGCGACATTTTCGCGGAATCCTGCGCAACGACGAGGGGCAGCGCATCGTGGGCGCGGCCGTCGGTTGGACCGACCAGAAGCATTACGCGCTTTGGTCGGCGCCGGGCTACTACGACACGACGGACGCCGACGGCAGCTTCGCGCTCTATAACTTCTCCGGAACCTATCGACTCTATGTCTACGCGCCCGGCTATGAGATTCTAGTCATGGATTGGCACGATCGCGTTTGGCATGGCGAACTCGTCGAGCTGCGACTCGACGCTGAGACCTTGCGAACGGGAGTTGTCGTCGACGAGCGCGATCAGCCGATCGTCGGTTGCGAACTTAGTCTCACGGATGCACCGGTCGTTTATCGCTTGAATTATCCCCACGGGACTGATTCGGCTGGGCAGTTTGTTTGTCACGGTCTCGGGCCGCGAACAAGCACGGCTTCGTTTGACTTGCCGCTGTCGCAAGGAATGAGGCTTCTCGGCATGAATGGCGCACGAATTTGGGGGCAGACCGCGGATCAGCTCGTCGAGTTGACTGCGAACCAGCGTTACGTGTTTCCGCGTCGCGTCGCCGCAGATGATCGTACGCTCACGATCGAGTTGATCGATGCAAAAACAAAGCGTCCAATCGTTCAGGCGATTCAGGCGAACTTTTTTCCGACCACGTTAGGGCTCCTTGCGGCGATCTTCGGCACTCGGTCGGGCGATACGCGCTCGCCAGATGACACTTTGATCGCTTGCGAAGTTGTAGGCCAGTCGCTGCTCCGCGGTTGGGGGGTGCCGCAGGGTACCGGCCAAGTCTGGATTGAGGCCGCGGGCTACCGCAGCGAGCGAAAGAGGCTTTACTTGGACAAAGACCCACCGCACGCGCGTTACTCCATTCCCCTCACAGAAGGACTCGTCGCAACCGGCAAGATCGAGATCAAGGGCGCGCGACCGGGTCTTGGAACACTCTTCGTTAGGTGCGAACTCGACGACATCCCGACAACCGAGTTTATTGTGTCGCCCGAGGCTGACGGCAGATTTCAAATTCCGCTGACCGAGGCCGAATGGATACTCAGCGCCGTCGTTGAAACCTCGGATGGCGAGTTTCTCATGGCTTCACATCTACACGCCGTGCGCCTCGGTGGTCCCTCGCAGGCCGCGCCGACATTGCCGCTCCAGCTTGAACTTTTGCCGACGGAACTCGTCTTGCTGATGGTGCCGGACGTCGATAGCGATGTTCAGATCCGGGATTCGGAAGGCAATATCTGGTTTCAGAGAGCTTGCTATCAGGCGAACCGTTATCAAGCGCGCGCATTCGACCGCGGTTTTCGGGTATGGCTGCCGCGAGGCGATTATGAGGCGCTCATCGTCGAGGACAACCACGGGAAATACAGAAAGCCGAGAGTCGTTCACACGCAGCGTTTCAGTGCGCCGTCCGAGACGGAGATCAAGTTCGCGCAGATTCCCAATCTCGGGTCGCCGTTCGAAAGCGTCCCGTCAACCGCGCCACGCGTATCAGCGCGGCAAAAAAGGGCAACCTCAACGGTCCCAGCCATCACGGAACTCCCTCGCGAGATGCGCCGGGGCAATATAGCCGGCGGCACTATCTCGCTCGAATCATTCGCGGCCTTCATGGAGCTACTCTGCGACGCCAAGGTGATTGTCGATAGTGAGTGCGTTTCGGAGTTAACAAACGTTGGAGAAGTCAATGACGTCGATTGCGACAAATTAAAGGTTCTCCTCAGTTCCTACGGCTTGACGACTCAAGCGTCAGTCGATGCGGGCGGCGCGGTTGTATTGCGAATCTGTCCGCAGCGCTGATTTGGTCAAACTCAGCGACCGCAGTCGTGAAATAGGATTCACTTTTCTCCGTCCTGTGTGCCATCGCCCTGACTCTTCGGAGGCGTGAGTAACCCAGGATCCGCGACCGGCGCCGTCAGGCTTTCGAGGAATGCGATCAGATCGGAGCGTTCGCCGTCGGTGAGCTGGAGCGGCGTCAGCACTTGCTCGTCGTGATGCTCGCGCGGGCGGGCGCCTTCGAGAGTCGAGTAATAGTGGAGGACCTCGGCCAGCGTCGCGAATTGGCCCTGGTGCATGTAGGGCGCGGTCAGCGCTACGTTGCGGAGCGACGGCGTCTTGAACGCGCCGACTTGATGCGAGGCTTGCACGACGCCGGCGAGGAGCCGCGCCGATTTGCCATCGCGCGCGTCGCTGTGCGCGCCGGCGCTGTTGAAGGGGTTCCCGCGCGCGCGCGCGATGCCATCGTAACGACCCGGCTCGACGGCGGTCCGCGACGCGGCGTCGCGCGTCATCAAGCCAATATCGTGAAACTCGAAGTCGGTGAAGAGCGGGCCCGAGTGACATTGCCGGCAGCCGGCACGACCGATGAAAAGCCTGAGGCCGCGCTGGGCCGCCAGTGACAACGACTCGATGCGCGTCGCGTCGTTGTCGCGGAGTCCAGCGACGAACGTGTCGAACGGCGCGTCGGCGCGCACGAGCCGCGTCATGTACGCAGCGAGTGATTTGCCGACGTTTGCGAACACGCGGTTGATCGTCTCTTGATCGGCGACCGCCATGCGTTGCCAGTCCGCGCAGAAACTCGGAACGAGTGTGCCGTCGAATGGGAGCGCGGGTCGGCCGCGGGCGGGAAAGCGCGTGCGGTCCGAGCAATCATCGAGTGCGCCGAACGCGCGCTCGTACGCGCGGCGCAAATCGGAATTCGCGGCGATCGCGTGCGCCACTTCGAGTCGGGTGAACGCCATCTCGCGCGGATGCTCGATGGGCTCGAGCGCCTGCCCCCACAGCGTGTCGTTGCGACCATCCCAAAAGAACCAGCGCTGATAGGCGACGTTCCAAAGCGATGGCGTATTGCGCGTGAGCGGCGTCGTGAGCTGAGCGAGTGACTTACCGTCGCTAAACGCTTGCGCCGGGTCGTGGCACGTCGCGCACGCGACCTCACGCGACGCCGAAAGTCGCGCGTCGAAGAACAACTGCTGGCCGAACTCTGCCGCGAACTCACTGCGGGCGACGCGGTTTGTGGCGTCGTCGGGCGGCGGACTGACCGGTGACAGTCGGAGAATGACGCGCCGCTCGGACTCGGTCCAATTGAGCGTCTTCGGCGCCGGCGTTTGCGCGCTAGAAAGAAACATCGCGAATACGAACGGCGCGATAAGCGCAACCCGACGCATGCGAGCCCATCGGTGGCGAGCGTCGCGCGGCATCATTCCAAATCCACGCGTAGTTGCGCGCGATCGGTGATGCCACGGCGCGTCACATCAAAGTAGAGTTCCCAAAAACCATCCATGTGCAGTAACAACCCCTCGACCTGGAACGCGCCGACGCCTGTCCGTGTCACCTTCGGCGTCACGACCATCCCGTGGCGATGCTCCGGCATTCGCGCGTCGACGACCAGTGCGTGTGCCGCAATCGGCGTTTGGCCCTTTTCATCGCTCGTGATCCGCACTTCGAGATCAAAGGCTTCGTTGAACGGAAACTTTTTAGGCGGCGGGATGAAGTGCACCCAGAAAGTCCCGTCGGCGGACGCCACGCGCTTTGCGCCAACGAGTGGCGCGGCTTTGAGCGCAGTCGCCTCTGAGTTCCGCAGGTCGCTGGAATCCGGCGGCGAATTACCTGCGCTCGAACGACATCCCGCGCCGAGCCCGGCGCTCAGGCAGATCGCAAGAATACAACGAGCCGTCGCACGCGCGTTCATTGTCCACCCGGTAGCGCGGGCTTCGTGAGTGTCGGCGCGACATAGAGGCGCGCGCCGAATGCAAACCGGAACTCGCCGTTCGGCCCGAGCACCTGACAACGATGGTTGCCGTGATCGACGACGGCGAGATCACCATTCACGAGCAGCGCGACGCCCGCGGGCTTGTAGAACGCGCCGGCGCTGAGTCGTTCGTTCGCCGTCGCCATCGCGCCCCACGAACGGAGGTGCTGCCCGTCTTGACGAAATTGCAACAAGCGGTGGGTCGCGCGATCCGTGACATACAACGAGCCATCGGCGCCGATGGCGAGGCCGGTCGGCTCGACGAGTTCGCCATCGCTCGCGTCGCGGAACGAGTACATCGGTTTGCCGCCGAGCGCGTGCAACTGCACCCGCGAGTTGCCGGTGTCGGCGATATAGATGGTGTTGTTGTCCGCGCTGAAGGCGAAGTCGCTCGGCAAATTGAGGCGACTCTGCGCTTGTTCACGGCCACCAAAGTACCGCAGACAAGAGAAGTCGGGCGCGAAGACCACGACCACGCCCTGCAGACGATCGAGCACGTAGAGATTTTCGTCGGCTCCGCGCCGCGCGCACCACGGCTCGATCACGTCGAGTTCCGCGAGCTTGGGGTCGTGCGCGCGCCGCGCCGCAAAATCGACGGAGCGGACGAGACGCGTCAGATCTGGAACGTAGCGCGTGTCCCCTTGCGGATCGAACTCATGTTGAAAAATCTGCAATCGGCGCTGGAGGGGTTCGCACACCACGATCCGGCGTTGGTTGTCGAGCAGCACACCGGCCGGCTCGAGGAATCCGCCGAGCTTGCGATCGTGCGTGCCGATATTGTGAATGAGAATCGGCGCCGCCCGGCGCAAATCATAAATGCTGACGCTCGCCGCCTCGAACTCGACGAGCGCTAAGAGCGAGCCGCGCACGGAAACCGTCGGACCGAAGTGCGAGAGCTCGACCGGTCCGCCGGGAACGCTGAGCGGCGGGGGCGGCGCGTCGACGGCCGGCGCGCGGAAAACTTGCAGCCGATTCTCGAACGGCTCGCACACGAGCGCGCGCGCGCCCACTGGATCGAAGTCGACGCGTTCCGGGTAATGCAGCCGGCCGTCGCCGTCGCGCGGTCGAATCGAGTGCACGCCCCACGCGCCCAAGTGCGCGCCATTCACGTCGAAAACTTGCACGCGATGGTTCGCGGAGTCGACGACATAGATCGCGCCCGCGTGCGCGCGAATACCGGTCGGTCGCTGGAAGAATCCGGGCGCCGTCCCGCGCGCGCCCCACGAGGCAACGTGCGCACCGTGCGCGTCGAACTTCACGATGCGATCGTTCCCCGTGTCGGCGACGTAGAGCTGACCTTCGCCATCGAGCGCGACATCGGCCGGCGCGATGAGTTGTCCCGTGTCACTGCCGTGACCACCGGCAACGAACAGCACCCGCCCGTCGAGATCGAAGACCTGCACGCGATGATTGCCGGTATCGGCGACGGCGACGCGATGCGCCGCGACCGCGACGCCACTCGGCGCGCGCAACTCGCCGGGCCTCGTGCCACGGCGCCCGATCGTCGACAGAAACGCGCCACTACTCGAAAAAACCTGCACGCGTCCGTTGCCGGTGTCGGCGACATAGAGGCGCTCCGCGGCGAATGCGAGTCCGGTCGGGCGCCGAAATTCGGCGGCGCCATCGCCCGGCTTGCCGAACACGCGCACGGATTCACCGCGACTCGTAATGACCGTGATCTGACTGAGCGCAGGGTTCGTGACATAGATGATGTCCGCTCCGCCGTAGCACGCGGCCGCTGGCTCATTCGGCAAGCTCAGCATGCCGGCCGACTGCTGGAAGACTAGCGCGAGCTGCTGCGCCGCATCTTCCGCGCGAATCGACGCGCAAGCGGTGAACGCGATCAGAATTGCGCAGAACGACGGACGCCGAGGACGCGAAGCGGCTTTCACCATGATCGAGACGATATCGAGGCCGGCGATTGCGGGCTAGACGATTACCACACGCGTGACGAGCCGATGACAATGCTTCGAACTCGGCTCTGCGGTCACCGCGCTACGGAGCGCAGGGCGGAAACGACACACACGTCAGCGCGCCCGGCGTCGGATCGACGCCGCAGCTCGCAAACGGCGGCGGCGGTAACGGTCCGGCCAAAAACAGGCTGGTGAGCAAGTACACGGCGTCGGCGATGTCGATCGCCTCGCTGTCATTGGCGTCGAGCGCGCGGATGCAGGGCACCGGCACCGAGTCGAAGAGGTATTCGAGTGTGCGAATCGGATCCGCGATGTTGAAGAACCCGTCGAAGTTCGCGTCGCCTCGATAGAAGCAGGCGTTGATCGCCAGCACCGCCGTTGCGCTCGTCGCGCTCCCGCAGATGTTCGTGATCACGACTTGATAGTTGCCCGAGTCCGATTCCGCCGTCGCCGGAAACTCGAGCGTGTCGCTCGTCGCACCGCGGATATCGACACCGTTGCGTTGCCATTGGTAGCTCAAAGGCGCAGTGCCGCTCGCCGTCACCGACAACGTGAGCGGAGCGCCCGCGCACAAGGCCGCGCCGACCGGCTCGACTTCGATGCTCGGCGGCTCGTCGATCGTCAGCGTCACCGGCTTGCTCGCGACCGTGTTGCAACTATTCGCAACTTCGACGCGATAACTGCCGCCGTCGGCGAGGTCGACGTCGCTCAGCTCGAGCGTGGCGCCGGTCGCACCGCCGATCGCCACGTCATCGTGAAACCACGTGTAACTCAGCGGCGCCGCCCCGATCGCCGTAACGCTCAGGGTCACGTCGGCGCCGACGCAGACTTCTGCGCCCGTCGGCGCTTCGATGATTTGGACGTGTGCGAGCACCGTCAGACTTGCCGGCGCGCTGGTTTCCGCGCCGCAGCTATTCGTCACGATCACCGTATAGACGCCCGCGTCGGCGGCTGTCACGGCCGCGAACGAGAGGCTAGCGGTTGTCGCATCGACGACGGGGACTCCATCCTTTTGCCACTGATACGAAATCGGCAATTCGCCGGCAGCAAGCACCGTGAAGCTCGCGGCCGTGCCTTCGCACGTGACGACCGACGTCGGGGCGTCGATCACACTCGCCGGCGCGAGCACCGTGAGCGTGACGCCATCGCTTATGACCGCGCCGCACTGATCGTAGACGATCGCGTCGTACACGCCGGCATCATCGATCGTCGCCTCGCGCAGCGCGAAAATACTCGCCGTCGCCGTCGCCGACGCGATGACGACGCCGTCGCGGCGCCATTCATAGCTGTACGGCGCGACGCCTTGCCCGGCGACTTCGAATTCGACGGACGCGCCGACGCAGACTTCGGCCGCAACGGGCGCCAGCGTGATGATCGGGTTTGGCGCGAGACACACGTCGGGAATCGCGTCGTTGTTGCAGTCGACGTTGTCGAACACGTACGCCGCGCCGGCATTCAACGCCGCTTCGTCATTCAGCACCGAGCCGATGAGCACCGACACACCGTTCGCCGCCACCGCATATCCAAAGCGATCATCCGCGACCGTGTCGCTCGCCGCGACTTTTTGGATGAATTCCCAAGTCGGCCCCAACAAGCGAAAGAGATAAACCGAGCCCGAATAGGTTCCAAACTGGTTATCGAGTGGCGCACCAACCACGAGTTCCGAGCCGGTCACCGCGACGGCGTAACCGAAAATGTCGAGGCTCGTGCCGTTGAACGCGACCAGCTTCTGCTCAAAGGTCCAAGCGCTGCCGATCTTGCGATACATGTAGACGGAGCCCGAGCCGCCACCGGAGTCGTCGTCGAGCGGCGCGCCGATCGCTGCAACGAGCCCGTCGATCGCGACCGCTCCGCCGAACTCCGCAATCGCTACGCCATCGAAAGCGACGAGCTTTGCGTTCTGCACCCAAGTGAATCCAAAAGTTCGAAACACGTAGGCGGAGCCGGAATTCGTGCCGGCATCGTCGTCGAAGCGCGCGCCGATTACGGCGTGGTCGACGCTGACCGCGACCGAGGAGCCCAACTCATCGCCTTCGGCGCCGTCCGTTGCCGTCAACTTGACTTGTTGCGACCACACGCCGGCAGAGCGCCGATACACGTAGGCCGCGCCGCGTACTTGACCCGCGACCAATGCATGCGGCGCGCCGGCGATAATCAAATCGCCCCACGTGCTGACGCTGTGGCCGAGGCGCACGTTCGCTGCGCCGTCATTCGCCAACAATTTTTGCACTTGCTGCCAGGTGGTGCCGTCGAATCTAAAGACGTAAATGGCGCCAGCATCCGCGCCGGCCACCGTGTTCGCGCCTGGCGCGCCGATCACGATGTCGAAGCCGGCGTACGCCACCGTGCTGCCGAAAAAGTCGGCGTCGGCGCCGTCGAGCGCCAAGAGTTTTTGTTCCTCCACCCAAACGTCCGCGACGCGGCGAAACACGGTCGCTGAGCCGGTCGCATCACTTCCGTTTAGGTCGGTCGCTGCGCCGACAACGGCGATGTCGCCAAACAATGACACGCCATAACCGAATTGATCGAGCACGCCGGCATCGCTCGCGAGGAGTTTCGGCAGCTCGCACTGCGCCGTCGCGCGCTCGCTCGCCGACAACAGCAAAGCCGCGCAACCGATCGCCCAGCCGATCGCCCAGGAGGTCGATCGACCGCGGTTCGCGCGCAACCGACGAAGCGAGATGCGTCGGGCCACCGCGGCGATGTAAGTACGTGCCATGCGTTGAGCGTTTCCGGTAGTCGATGAAGTGCGATCAGCCCAGACTCTCAAGCGCACAAGCTACCGTCTTAGTTGAATGGGGACAAGAGGCTAGCCAAGCTCGGGAGCTTACGCCGAGCGTCAGCGCAGCTTTGCGGGATTGAGAGCCGCGGCGCTTGACCACGCTCGTCGCCTCGGCGGTGGCGCGCTCGCTCGCGGCGCGAACCATCGTCAGCCAACTCGGCAATTATTCCCGTCGTGCGCCCCAAAGAATGTGCGGTCAAGTCTGGCGGTCGCATTTACCATTTGCGGTCTTGAGCGCTTGATCATTCCAGTCGTCGGACGGAGACGCACGTGTTGAAGGCTCGCTACCTCGGACCGATTCGCAACGTGTGCGTCTATTGCGCATCGAGTCCAGATTGCGATCCTAGTTTCGTGCACATGACACGCGCGCTCGGGCGCGAGCTCGCTCTGCGTGGTGTCGGTGTCGTCTACGGCGGCGGTTCGCTCGGACTCATGGGAGTGTTGGCCGAAAGCGCGCTCGAAGCCGGCGGTCGCGTGGTCGGGGTGATTCCAAACTTCATGGTGGAGCGCGAGTGGCACCATACGGGAGTCTCGGAGTCACACATCGTCGAGAGCATGTATCAACGCAAAGAGAAGATGCTGCAGCTCGCGGATGCGTTCGTCGCGCTCCCGGGTGGGATCGGCACTCTTGAAGAGTTGATTGAGTGCCTGTCGTTCAAACGTCTTGGCCTCATCGAGGATCCCGTCATTATCGCGAACTGGCGCGGTTACTATGATCCGCTCTTGCGGCAACTCGATGATGCGCTCACCGGCCGCTTCTTGCCGACGAATTGTCGTTCGATGTGGAAAGTCGCGGCGGGCATCGAGGATTTAATGGCGCTGCTGCGCACGCACTCGGATCGACAAGACGCGCGGGCAGCGGCGCTGACGCTGATTGCGAAGATGGCGTTAGCGGATGGCGTGGCCGTGAGCGGTGAACGGGACTTGCTCGGCGAGATGCTCGGAAACCCAGGTTTGTTCCGCGACGTCGAGCAGATGCTCGATGTCGCCGCGCAAACCGACCTCGCCGCTTTGAGTCGTCGGCTCACGCGCTATGAAGATCGATTCTTGGTGGCGTTGCGAGTGCGCATCGTCGCGCACTCGGACGGTGAGCTCGTCGCGGCGGAGGACGCCTTCTACAGCGAACTCTTAGCAGCACTCGAATTGGGCGCCGAGGATCAGCGACTCATCGAGCGTTCCGAGGCACGGATCCGCGCCGAGCTGCCGCACGACTCGGCGGATCCGGTGTTGGCGATTTACCGGCGCTCGAGTTTCGCCGAGTTTGAGTCTTGAGGAGCGGTTCGGGCCCACCGGTGCAAGCCATACAGATGCGGGAGAGCAGTCGATGATCGAGCGTGAAGTCTTAGCGGATGGCATCGTGATCGTGCGACTCGCGCACGGCAAAGCGAACGTGCTCGACCTCGAGCTGCTCGAGTCATTAGAGCAGGCGATCGATCACCTGCGCGACCCGGGCATCCGGGCGGCGGTGTTGACAGGTCGCGACGCGATTTTTTGCGCTGGTGTCGATTTGTTTCGTGTCAGCGACGGTGGCGCCGAGTACTTGTCGCGCTTCTTGCCGGCGCTGCGACGCGCGCTGCACGCGCTTTTCACGCTCGAGAAACCGGTCGTCGCGGCAGCGAATGGCCACGCAATCGCGGGCGGCGCCTTGCTCTTGCTTGCTTGCGATTACCGAATGATGGCGGAAGGCGGCGGCCGTGTCGGCGTGCCGGAACTGCGGGTTGGCGTGCCATTCCCCGCGATCGCGCTCGAGATACTGCGCGGCGTACTGCCGCCCGCGCAGTTTGCGCGCATGATTTATCGTGGCGAGACTTTCGAGGGCGAGCAGCTCGAACGCTTCGGCATCGTCGACGAACGGGTGCCGAGCGCGGAGCTGCGCGAGCGCGCCATCGCACGCGCGCGCGAATTGGCCGGCATTCCGGCAGCGACTTTCGCCATCACCAAGCGCCAATTGCGCGCGCCGGTCTGCGAGGCATATCGCGCCTTGGGTGAATCGTTTGATCGAGAAGTCGATCACCTGTGGGGATCCGAACCCGTGCGCGAAGCCATGCGCGGCTATCTGCAACGCACGCTCAAGAAGTCGTAGCGCGTATCGTCGCCGCCGTGATTCACCAGAGGAGAGTGCGCAGTTCGGTCGAACTCGAAAGTCCGGTCGGCTCCAGAGACCGGAGGCGTTTGAGATTCTCGCGGATTCGGTCAGCCATCGAAACTCGCGGTAACTCCGCCGGCCCTGCCGGCCGTACCCTTCTTCTTAATCGTGACCCCGGGGGACGCTGCGGGGCCGGCCAACCCGACATCTCCCGGGGTAGGCCGGCAGACCGGCCAACCCCGGGCTATATCCCGTCGGGCCTTTCAGGCCCTCTCAGATTCGAAAGCGCGAATCCATTTTCGCAACGGAGTCGTCGCGCCTGCATTCGAAGACGGCCGCCGACAACGCGCATGGGGTCAGGGTAAGGAGGCGTTCCGGCCTGCGAGGCCGGAGGGAATCCTCGTGTCGCGCCGATAATGCGCCGCGTGCGCGATGTCGATGGCGAGGCGAACAGACAAGCGATCGGCGAAGGCAAATCGAGTTGTCCGAAGTCGTCGCCAATTGAGTGCTGTCACATCGCGTGGACCTCGCGATGCAATGCCGTGATCGAAAAGAGCCGATCCAATCTGAGGGCCTGCAAGGCCCGTCGGGTTATAGCCCGGGGTTGACCGGCAGGGTCGGTCCGCCGGCCCGGCCGGTCTACCCCGGGTTCCGGCCTGCAAGGCCGGAGGGAATCCTCGTCTCGCGCCGATAGTGCGCCGCATGCGCGATGTCGATGGCGAGGCGAACGGCCTACCGATGGGCGATGGCTAATCGAGTTGTCCGAAGTCGTCGCCAATTGAGTGCTGTCGCATCGCGTGGACGTCGCGATGCGATGCCGTGATCGAAAAGAGCCGATCCAATCTGAGGGCCTGCAAGGCCGGAGGAGAATCTTCGTCTCGCGCCGATAGTGCGCCGCATGCGCGATGTCGATGGCGAGGCGAACGGCCTACCGATGGGCGATGGCTAATCGAGTTGTCCGAAGTCGTCGCCAATCGAATGCTGTCGCATCGCGTGGACTTCGCGATGAGATGCCGTGATCGAAGAGAACCGATCCGATCTGCGGGCCTGCAAGGCCCGTCGGGATACAGCCCTCATGCTATCTCCGCCGGCCCTGCAGGCCGGATCTCTCTCCTACTCGTTACCCGGGGTAGGCCGGCAGACCGGCCAACCCCGGGCTATATCCCGTCGGGCCTTTCAGGCCCTCTCAGATTCGGACGTCGCGAGGCGCACCGACTCCAT
>JBJXGE010000078.1:0-3685 GCA_046154185.1 Planctomycetota bacterium | reverse complement strand
AACGTCGCCGCTTCGAGCACGTTACCCCACTCGATCGCGCTCGGGGTTCGGATCGGGCGTCCCGGTCGCTGGCGCTCCGGGCACTCGCTTGCGCGTCGCGTTCGGACGGCTCGCTGCGCTCGCGTTCACTCGCTTGCGCGTCGCGTTCGGATGGCTCGCTGCGCTCGCGTTCACTCGCTGGCGCGTCGCGTTCGGATCGCTGGCGCGATGCGATTGGAGCGGTTCGCGACGCTCGACACCTGCCGACCGAGCCTACTACACTGCCGACTGTCGCCGCGTCTCCGACGTCGCGTCTCGGACGTCGATCACACTTCAACGGGAGAGCACGATGGATCGTCGCAAATTCCTCGCCGTCAGCGCGGCGACCGTGTCATCCGTCGCATTCGCACAAGACACCGGAGCCAAACCAGCCGAGAAGGCCACAAACGTCGACGGTTCCGCGCGCGGTGCGGCGAGCGGCGCCGCGAAACCGTTCAAGCTCAAATATGCGCCACACTTTGGCATGTTCGAACAGTCTGCGGGGAAGGATTTGCTCGATCAAATCCGCTTCATGGCCGATCACGGCTTCACCGCGCTGGAGGACAACGGCATGGCCGGTCGACCGGTCGAGGAGCAGGAGAGAATCGGCAAGCGCCTGGCCGATTTGAAGATCACGATGGGCGTATTCGTCGTGAACATGGGCACCGCATGGGGACCGACGCTCGCCACGGGCAAGAAAGAGGATCGCGACAAGTTCATCGACGAATGCAAGAAGGCCGTCGACGTCGCCAAACGCGTAGGCGCAAAGTGGATGACAGTCGTGCCCGGCACGCTCGACGGTCGGCTCGAACTGGACTATCAAAATGCGCACGTCGTCGACGCATTGCGATTCGGCGCGGAGATCTTCGAGCCGCACAATCTGGTCATGGTGCTCGAACCGCTCAACCACCGGCGCGATCATCCTGGGCTGCTGCTGAGCAAGACCAGCCAGGCCTACGCGATCTGCCGAGCGGTCAAGAGTCCGGCTTGCAAGATTCTGTTCGACATCTATCACCAGCAGATCAGCGAGGGGAATCTCATCCCGAACATCGATCTCGCGTGGAACGAGATCGCGTATGTTCAGGTCGGCGACAATCCCGGCCGCTGCGAACCGGGCACCGGCGAAATCAACTACCGCAACGTGTTTCGACACATCCACGCCAAGGGCTTCACCGGCGTGGTCGGCATGGAGCACGGCAACAAGCACCCCGGCAAGGACGGCGAGCAGGCGGTCATCGCGGCATATCGCACGGCGGACGATTTCGCGTAGGGCGGCGGTCGTCAAGCGGGCGGACGCACGCACTACTTTGAAGATGCCTGAGACATCGCCCAATCCACCGCCGCCATCAGCGCGTCGCGCTGCGCGATCCACGCCGCTTTGCCGATCAGGCCGCGCGGCAGTTCCAACGTGACGACCGGCAAGCCGCGATCATGTCCGGCCCAGCTACCGAAACTGCCGGGCGTGGGATAGCCGATGCTGGGCGTGATGCGATAGCCGTTGTGTTGGTGCAGCACATTCGCGAGGTGTTCGGCGGGTCCGTCGAAGTTGTTGCATTCGCGTCCGCCGGTGATGGAGTGAATGCTGATGATGAACGCCGGCTCGTAATCCTCGATAACTTGGATGAGGGCGCGGGTTTCGGGTTCGCTGGCGGGCCTCGTGCCATATTGGCGACCGACGCCGGGTTCCCAGTTTTTCGCAGGGAAGTTGCGATTCAGATCGACGCTGCGGCTGTTCTTGCGCGAGCCGCGGGCGACGCCGTCGGGGCTGGCGACGGGGATGACGAGGATGCGGCGCGAGAGATTGAATCGCTCGCGTGTGAGTTCCTCGACCAGGCCGTCGGCGACCGCTCGCGCGCCGATCTCGTCGCCGTGAATGCAGGCGAAGACGAGCAGTGCGACCGGGCCGCGGCCGAAAATGTGCATCTCGATCGGGCGGTTCTGGACCGAGCGACCGATTTCGACGACTTGCGGCGACCAGCTTTGTTCACTCGCTCGCTGCCGTTCGCATTCACTCGCTTGCGCGTCGCGTTCGGATCGCTGCGGCGCCGCGCAGCCAAGTACGGCGGTTGAGATGGCGGCGAACATGCAGAGTCTCCCGTAGCGAGCGAATCGCCGACAAGCGAGCCGATGGTGCGACATGGGGTAGAGAATAGGGCAGCGCGCAGTGACGACGCAATTTCGGATCGTTCCGAGCCCGACGCGCAAGCTAGTTTTTCGCGTTCGACCGCGCGGAATCCTAGCTTGCGCGTCGGGCTCGGTTGCGGCTTGGATCGCATTGGATGCAAAGACCGGGCCCAAGCCTAATACTGCCGCTCCGCTGCGCATTTTTCAGCCGCGGCGGCTCGTCGGTGTAGAATCAAGGCGATTGCCCGCCGCGCAGGACGGCGGCTCGATGCCAGGAGTGATCGCCCGTGACGCAGCCACGTTCGCAGGTGGGGATGTTGATGACGCTGGTCGTAATGCTGTCGCTGATCGCGTTCGGCGTTCCGAATCGGCTGGTTTCGCAATGGACGTTTGCGGCCGAACAAGGTCGGATCGCCGCCGTGCGCGACGAGTTGTCAAAGGCCGACGTGACGGCGAACAGTTTCCGGCTGGTCGCGGCGGCGGCCCAGCCGAGCGTGGTGCAGATTTCGGTGTCGGCCAGTCGCGAATCGCTAGTCGAGTTGCGCGAGCTCAGCGAGAAGCGGGTCGAGTTGATGACCGAGCTGGAAGAGATGCGCCGCCGCGGCGAACTCGACGAGCAAAACACGCGCGTAGCCGACATGCTGCGTGAGTTGCGCGAGATCGAGTCGAAGCGCGAGGCGCTCGCCGAGCGGCAGCAGGACGGCACCGGCAGCGGCGTTGTGTTTGACGACAAGGGCCACATCCTCACCAATAATCACGTCGTCGGCGGGCGCGGAAAGATCACGATTCGCACCGCAGATGAACGCGAGTTTCCGGCCGAAATCGTCGGCACCGATGCGAAGACCGATCTGGCCGTGATCCGTGCTGCGGGCGCGGAACTGCATCCGCTCGCCATCGGCGATTCGGATGCGATGCAGGTCGGCGACTGGGTGCTCGCGGTCGGTGCGCCGTTCGGGCTGTCGCAAACCGTCACGCACGGCATCATCAGCGCCAAGGGCCGCACGGACATCGCCACGCGCAGCGCGATTTTCTATCAGGATTTTTTGCAGACCGATGCGGCGATCAATCCGGGAAATTCGGGCGGGCCGCTGCTCAACCTGCGCGGCGAAGTGATCGGCATCAACACGGCCATCGCCACGAACGAGACGCAGACCAACGCCGGCGTCGCATTCACCATTCCGTCGAACATGGCTCGCAAGATCGCCGGACAACTGATCGAGAGCGGGTCGGTCGCGCGCGGCTGGCTGGGCATCAGTCTCGCCGAAGTGACCGAGACGGATGCGAAGATTCTCGGCCTAACGGACGCGCGCGGCGTGCTGATCGAACAACTCTACGAAGATACTGCCGCGAGCAGGGCCGGGTTGCTGCCCGATGACATCATTCTGTCAGTCGACGAACAGCCGGCGACGAACATTCGGAGGTTGCAGGGCATCGTCGCGAACATCACGCCGGGCGATGAGGCGCGGGTGAAGGTGTTGCGTGACGGGGCGGAGCGCGAGTATCGATTCGCGCTGGATCGCCAGCCGGACGACATCGATGCGTT
>JBJXGE010000073.1:0-60949 GCA_046154185.1 Planctomycetota bacterium | reverse complement strand
TTGTCTGTTGACCTTCGGCACGTTCTCGATCGACGGCTCGATCGCTGACGCGGTCGGCGCTGAGTTCGTGAACTACAACGTCGACAACGATCCGTCGGACGGCGATGGCTGCGAGTTCGTCGCAGGTATCCTGCTCGACGCGCTGCCGCCGTTCGCTGGTCAAACGGTGCCGTCGACCGCGACGCCGCTGTTGATCGGCTGCATCGACGCGACGATCTCGGCGAGCGCGCCGTGCGACGCGTGTCTCGAAGTCGAGTTCTGTAACGGCGCCGACGGCGCCGGCTCAGTGCCGATCGAGAACATCGTGGTGGTCGATTTCCAGTCGTTCCAGGACATCTCGTTCATCCCGTGCTGCGTGTACGTCCAACCAGTGCCGACGTTCAAGCGCGGTGACTGTAACGACGACGACAAAGTCGACTTGGCGGACGCGGCTTCGGTGCTCGGACACCAGTTCGCTGGCTTCCCGATCAACTGCGAAGACGCGTGCGACGCGAACGACGACGGCAAGATCAACCTTGCTGACTCGGTCTACCTCTTGAACTACCTGTTCAAGTTTGGTGCGCCGCCGCCGAACCCGGGCCCGATCACCGACGGTGCGGACCCGACCGACGATACTCTCGATTGCGAAACCGCCGCTTGCTAAGTTGCAGCGAAGCAAACGCTAGAAACATGAACTCAAAGATGAGGAGTTTTGGAATGACAGTGAAGTACTTCTCGTGCCTCGCGGCACTGGCCGCGGTTCTGACGTTCGGCGCGCAAGTGAGCGCGCAAGATCCGAACCACCAGTTGTCGGTTTCGGATGCTACGGCGGGGGTCGGTGAAACCGTCACCCTTGAAGTGAACTACTCGAATGCGAGCCCGAACAACGTCGCCGGTTGGTCCTACGGTGTTGGACACAACGTCGCTGATCTGACGCTGGTCGCTGGCAGTGTCGTCAATGGTTCGACGACGGCTACCGTGAAGGGTGGCTTGCCGCCGGACTTCAACCAGATCAACGAACTTGCCGCCGGCTGGACGGTCGGCGTCGTGATCAGCTTCATCGGTGCAGCGTCGCTGCCGCCCGGATCCGGCTTCGAACTGAACCTCGCGAGCTACACGCTTTCTGGCCTCGCCGCTGGCGAGACTTCGGATGTGTGTTACTCGAGCACGCTCGGCATGCCGCCCGTCGCGGTCGTCGTCGTCGTCTCCGGCCAGTCGGTGATCCCGGTGCAGAGCTGCGGCACAGTGTCGGCGGCTATCGGTCCGCTTCCCTTCGAGTACGTCGCTCCGACGCAAGACGTCGCGTTTGACGCGACCAGCGTGACCGTTCCGTTCGGCATTCGCCAGAACACGACGCCTGTTCTTCAGACTCAAGGTTTCTCGATGGGTCTGTCGAACGTCGCCGCGGATCTGACGCCGCAAGGGCCGGCGGCATCGCACGTGTTGCCGATCGGCGAACTCGCGACCCTCGGTCCGGACTTCGTCGGCGCGCAAGTGCTGCCGAACGGCTGGACCGTTGGCGTCGTGTACTCGTTCGTCGGTGCGGAATTCCTCAGCTTTGGCGTCCTCAAGAACGTCATTTCTGTCGACTACACCATTAACGGTTCGCCCGCGATTGGCGACAGCACGCCCTTGACCTGGACCGATTCGCTCGGCATGCCGCCGGTCGCGAACGTGGTTGTGATCGCTGGTCAAAGCGAACCCGCTGGCTTCGTTGACGGCGCGATCAACTTCATCGTGGGCGGGCCGCAGCCCGTCACGATCATCCGTTCGGACTGTAACCAAGACGGAATCAACAACGTCGCGGATGGCATCTTCACGATCGGTACCATGTTCTACGGCTATTCGGCCGCTTGCCTCGCGGCTTGCGATGCGAACGCCGACGGCATGGTCGACATCTCGGACGCCATGTTCACGATCAGCTACCAGTTCCTGGATGGCCCGGCTCCGTCGGCGCCGTTCCCGAACTGCGGTAGCAGCGCTGCCGCTGGCGACATCGCCCTCGGTTGCGTCGATACCGCCTGCCCGTAACACGGCCGGTTCAGTAGTCTGAATTTGAGCAGCCCGGTCGACTCGACCGGGCTGCTCTTTTTCTAGGCGTGCTGTCCGCAGCCTGATCTTGACCCACATCTCTATGCAATGGACACCGATAGCTTCGACTGTCGATCGTTGAGAACCACGACTGCAACTCGACGTCGCACGTGCGACATCGATTCACGATCTTGGCCTCTGAACTCTCGAACTGCTGCCGTGTCCAGCGCGTAGAGATGTGGGGCAAGATCAGGTCCGCAGCACCC
Source organism: Planctomycetota bacterium (assembly GCA_046154185.1). Lineage (GTDB taxonomy): Bacteria > Planctomycetota > UBA8108 > UBA1146 > JAJFFE01 > JBJXGE01. Next base: position 58,673 of record JBJXGE010000073.1, on the reverse strand, counting down.
CATCTCGCCTTTGGCCTTTCCGGGCGGACCCGAAAAGGCTCACCCCACACGTTCGCGCCTCCGGCGCGCGGAGGCTCTTTTGGCGTATGTGGGCTTTTCGCCCGCGTTGACGATTTGCAATGCGGTGATAAAATTCCGCCACGTTTCGAGGATCACGCAAGACTTCAGACGTTGGCGTTGTTCACTGCGCGAAGGCGCGACTCAGCGCTGAGTGTTTCTCGACGAGCGCGGCTCGTCGATTATCTTCCTCACGCGAGGTCGCGACCTAGCGGCTTCGTCGTCGCCGATTTTTAGTTGCGCCTGAGTGTTGCTGCATTGATTCATCGCCGAGGAGGCACCCGCATGAGTCTCAGTAGAATTTCGCTGCTGTTGTCTCTCACTCTTTTGGTGGCGGGTTGCGATCTCGCGCCGAACATTCTGTATACGCGCCCAGAAGCGGGCGCAACCGGCGTCGCCCCCGACACCGAGATTGCGGTTGGTTTTTCGACGCCGATGGAACCGGAGACCGTCACCGATACCAACAACTACACGGTGATGGGTTCCCATTCCGGCACGCACCAGGTGACCGCCACCTACGACGAAGAGACGCGCGAACTGCTCCTCGTGCTGGCTGAAGGCGACGAGAACATCTTCACGTCCGGCGAAACCGTCACGGTCAGCCTGACGAGCGGCATCGTCACCACGGTCGCACGCCCAATCCGCAGCGCGTCATTCAGTTTTCGCATCGCCGGCGATCTGCCAGGTACGACTCTGAGTCCGCTCGACCCCGATCAGTTCACGCTCACGAGCACGCTTCCCATCGCCCACTCTCAAGCACAGAACTTGCGCCCAGCGATCACCGCGAACTTCTCGGTGCCAGCGACGCAGTCGACGGTCGTTGCGCTCGACCCGGCGATTGCCGCGCTCGGTTTCTCGGTGCTCTCGCAATCGTTCTGGGTCTACGGCGACATCAGCGGTTCGCTTCCCGGCGCGTTGACGTTTCGCGCCGCGCCGACGCCGGTCGGCGCCACTTCGAGTCCGGGCGTCGACTCCGCGACCTTCAACGCCGGCGCCGACTTCGTCCCCGGCGAGCGAGTGGCCGTAACACTGACGCGCGCCATCAGTAGTCTGCCGGTTGCGCCCTCGACAACGACTCCCAAGTTGCGTCCCTACACTTACTACTTCGACATCGCTGGCGGCCACGCGCGCCAAGGATTCGCGGCGCCGGCGCCGCTGAACCTACAGGCTGGTTTGAGTTTTCCCGCGCCCATGGCGGTCGTGTCGGGAGAGTTCCTGCCGAACGCCGGACTTGAATTGGTCGTGCTCGAGTCGAACGGCGGAGTAAGTCTCCTGTACCGTACTTCGAACGGCCGTTACTTGCGGCAGAGCGCCTTCACCGGCCTCGGAGCCGCGCCGGTCGCCATGCGACGCGCGGATCTCAATGCCGATCGTCACTCTGACATTTTGGTGCTGACCGCGGACGGTAAAGTGTCGGTGCTCGAAGTCTTGGACTTCGACCTCGTGCGGACGGAAACCATCGAGCTCCCCGGCTTGAGCGAGCCGAGTGAGTTCGAGGTCGCCGACATCGATGGCAATGGTCTCCTCGACTTCGTACTTGCGGGTCGCGAAGGAGTGGCGTTTTTCGAGCAGCGCATTTCGATTTCCGCGACGGGCGGAACCACTCGAGTGTTCGTGCCGAATCTGCTGACCATTCCGCGTAACGTCACGGAGCTCGAAATCGGCGATCTCGATCGCGATGGTCGTCTCGACCTCATCACCCGCGGCAGCGACGGCTACCGAGTTTTTGCGAACAACAGCGACTTCGAGTTCGTTCCTATCGGCACGCTGACCGTCGACCCGACGATCGTGCGCACCGATTTTCAACTCGTCGACTTCGAGGGGGATCGCGACCTCGACGTGGTCATCGGCACCACCACGGGACTCCTCGTGTTTAAGAACTCGGGCAACGGCCTCGCGCAAGGCGGGGCGTGGGTGGGTGAAGTCGTGCCGCTCGCGGGTGGCGGGCCGGATGCGATTTGTGTTCGCAACGCCAACAGCGACCCGGCGCAGCTCGTCGATTTGGTCGCGTACTTTGGCGGCGCCGCGCCGCGACTCGATTACTACCAACGCAACAATACCGACAGCTTGAGCGCGTTCGCTGCTGTCGAGAGCCTCGCCGTCACCGGCGCGCTCGCGGACCCGGCCGTGACACTCGTCGATACCAATGACGACAGCGGGCTCGACTTGCTCCTCTTCGGCGCCGCGTCCGCGGGCACCAATTTGTGGGTCGCCACCGCGCGCGATGTGCTCGCCCTCAGCGTCGCGGATTTCACGTACTCGGTGCCCGCGTTGCGCAGTTACGACTTGGGGCCTGGGCAAGGCGACACGCCACTCGAGTTCGTCGTGACGGCGAACCTCGGCGCAGCCGCCGAGAGCTTTCGCGTCGCGCTCGACTTCGACGAAACGGCGCTGTCGCTCGAACGCATCGAGGCCGACTCAGCGATCGCGAGCATGGTCACACTCTCGACGACAATCAACAACTCGAACGCCACCGCCGGCGCGGGTCTTGCGGAAGGATTCGGAATCGTCGAGGCCAGCGCCACCGCCGCACCGATTCCGGCCGGCCAAGTCGGGCTCGTGCGATACGTGTTTTCCTTGCGGAGCGCCGAGCCCGGCAGTTACGCCTACACGCTGACGAATTCGCTCGACGACGGCGATGGAACGATGGATGACACGAGCAACCTCGTGTTTCTGACCGGCGGCTCGCAAACGGCGAATCCGGTTTTCACGCCCGCGAGCGGGCGATTCGAAGTCACGGCTTCGGTCCCTGCCGTCACGAACCTCACGTGCGCCGCCGGCCAAGTGACGACGGGCAGCGGAGAACAAATCGAAGTGTCGGATGTCGTGCATCTGACCTGGACCATTCCGTCGCTCACGGGCGCGACCGCCTACGACTTGATTCGCGTGCTGCGGAACGGCTCCGAGATTGGTGAGCTGCCGGGAACCGCGGTGGCCTTCACCGACTTCAATCCGCGCGCCGATGGCGTCGCGACGTATCAAGTGATCGGCCGCCAGGCGGGCGTTTCGTCGCCCGCCGCGGAATGCTCGATCACGCTGGTCGCGGTGATCCAAGACCTCGTCTGCTTGCGGACCGGCTCGACCTTGCAGCTCACCTGGAGTTTGCCGGCGAGCTACACGTCGATCGCGATCTTCATCGATGGCGCGCAAGTCGCGCAGATCGGCGGAACGCAACAAGGCTACACCACGACGATCGACCAGAACGGGCACACCATCGAGGTCGTCGGCCGCATCGGCGCCGACTCGGCGGCGCCCGCGGTTTGCGTGTTACCCGACTTGAATCCGTTCGCGACCGCGCCGCCGACCAACGTCGTGCTGAGCGTGACGGGCGATGACGCGCAGCTGAGCTGGGTGAACGGCGAACTCTACACCAGCATCGAGATTCGGCGCTTCAAGGACGGTGCACTACTCAGCACGGTTCAACTCACAGATGGCCAGACCGTCGGCTTCGCCGACCCGGATCTCGCGCCTGGCCTTTATTCCTATAGTGTCAGCGGCGACACCGCGACGGCTCCGCCAAGCGTTTTCGTGACCTCCAACTCGGTGGTAGTCGCGTTGCTCGCGCCCGATCAGCTCGTGTGCGCGTCCGTCGGCATGAGCGTGCAGTTGACGTGGAACAATCGCGCCGCCTACAGCGCGATCGAGATCTACCGCAGCGACGCCCCGCTCGTGCCGCGGGTGATACTCCCGGGCAGCGCCACCATGCATGTCGACACGGTGCTGACGGATGGCACCTACAGCTACACGGTGCGCGGCGTGTTGGGCGCGTTCGAGTCCGACTCCACGGCGTGCGTCGTGGTCATACAGAATCTGCTGCGCGTCGCCGACCTCACGACGGGCGTCGGTCTTGCGAGCACGATTGAGATTCGCGCGCAGACCCTCGAGCCGATGAGCGCTTTTGGCTTCACGCTCGAGTACGACGGCGCGCCGTTCCAGTTCGGGAGCATCACCGGACCCAATGGCGAGACGATCACACCGTCGGGACCGACCGACATCGCGGGGTCGACGCGCAAGACCTTGACGGTCTCGCTGAGCGGCTTGCTGCTCGATCCCGGCCAAGACGTTTTGCTCGCCAGGATTCATGGCCAGGTGCCGAGCACGTTCGCAGTCGTCGGTCAGACTTCGCTCGTACTCTCGAACGCGACCTTCGACTACCTCGCACAAGCGCCGGCGCTCGACAACGGCAGTCTCGTCGTTCGTGGCGATGTGCTCGACGTCGGCGAGTTGCTCGAGGTCGAGCCGGGCGACGAGATCTTCGTGCCGGTGTTCGGCACTTATGATCAAGAGATTCAGGCGTTCACGGCGCTGATTGCTTTCGATCCGGCGCTTCTCGTGTGCAGTGGCTACGTGTTGAGTGCCGTGATCGACGCGGAGTTGAACCCGTTCTTCACCGACTTGTTTGTCGATGACGAAGCCGGCGTCGCCCGTATGGCGGTCGTAGGACTCGGTGGCGCACCGCCGGCTGTGCAGACGTTGCTGTTTTTCCTCCAGTTCACGGTCAATCCCGCCGCCGAGCCCGGCGCGAGTTCGCCCTTGGTCTTACTCGACGAGTATCAGTTCGGCACGCAGCCGGTGATCGATACCGTCTTTGCTTCGGGGTTGACGATCCATCCGTTGTTGGTCGACGGGCGCGTGCGCGTCGCCGGCACCGCGGTGCTCGCGCTCGACGCCATCGCGCCGGATCATGGACCGGTCGCGGCCGCGACGAATGTGATTCTCACGGGCAGCAATTTCGCACCCGAAATGACCGTGACGTGGAATGGGATGACGCTACAGAAGTCGGTGACTTCGTCGACGCAGGCGAGCGTCTTGTATCCCGCTGGTTTGGCGGCGGGAACGCACCCGATTCGGCTGACGCTCGACGGTCAATCCGTCGATGGACCGACTTTCAGTGTCGAGGCATTGACGATCGCGGCGGTTTCGCCAGCGGCGTCGCCTTACTGCTCGTCGTCGCAGATTGTCATTACCGGCACCGGCATGGTGGCGAGCATGACTGTGAAATTCAAACTCGGCGCCGACGAGTGGGTGGGAACCGACGTGCAGGTCTTTGACTTCGGTCGCTCCGCGACGTTGATGTCGCCAACGACATTGGCGCCGCAAGCGGATGTGGATGTCGAGCTTTCGCAGCCGCTCGCGGCGGCGCTGGAAACCGCGACGCTGGTGGGCGCCTTTGACTTTGTGTCGGCTGACTTCGTGCGCGGCGATGTCAACTTGGACGGTGTCGTCAACATCGCGGACTTGAGCGTCTTGCAGGCGCTCCTCCTCGCGGGCGAAGCGCCCGTGGTGCTCGACGCGGCGGACGTGAACGACGACGGCGTGATCAGTGCCCAGGACGTTTTGGATTTGCGCGCATTCGTGACCGGCACGGGGACTTTTTCGATGCCTGCGCCGTACCCAGCTCCCGGTCCCGATCCCACCGCAGACAACTTGTACGGCTGCTCCTCCGCAGCGCCTTAGTTTGCTCGGCGCGCGCGCGTCCGCCGTTCTCGCTTTGGGGTGCTGTCCGCAGCACCCGTTTTTTTAAGGGTGCTGTCCGCAGCACCCATCTCGCCGTTTCGGGCGGACCCGAACGGCTCACCCCACACGAGCGCGCCTCTGGCGCGGGAACGCGCGCTCGGAGCGGTTATACTCCGGGCCCCTGGCGAACGCGCCCCGATGGAAAGCGTCGGGGTCGTCGTGGAATCCATGCGAGTTGTATTGCCGTCGGTGCCTTCGCCACCGATGTCACAGGAATTCAGTTCAGCCGATCTGCTCGAACGATTGGAAACTGATCGCGCCATCGAGCTGCGCGACGTAGAGTTGCTCGCGCTCGTCAGCAACGGCAAGTGGACAGATCGTCGCGCGCTGGGTTGGGCCGAGCGTCTCTTGGCTCACTACGGCGACGTGCGAACGCTCGCCAGCGCATCGCCAGTCGAACTCCGCAGCGTGCGCGATTGGACCGCGCGTCGCGCTGCGCGCCTCCTCGCCGCGCTCGAACTCGGGCGCCGCGCCGCCACGCGCGCGTGGCGAACCGGCGAGCCATTCGTCAGCTCGCGCCAAGTGCACGCGCATTTTCAGGCGCGGCTCGGGGCGGATGCGCGCGAGCAGTTCTTCGCCCTGTTACTCGACGCGCGGCACCGCTTGCTCGCCGAACACCACATTTCGACCGGTTCGCTGACGGCAAGCCTCGTCCATCCGCGGGAAGTCTTTCGGGCCGCTGTTGCGCGCGCCGCCCACGCGATCATCTGCGTGCACAATCACCCGAGTGGCGATCCGAGTCCGAGCGCGGACGATCTCGAGATCACCGACCGACTGCACCAAGCCGGTCGCACGCTCGGGATCGAACTCCTCGACCACGTCATTGTCGGCGACGGCGGCTACACCTCGCTCCTCGATCGCGGCTTGCCGCCCTTTCGCAAACCATGACCCGCGCGAAACGCGCAGCGAGCGACTTCATGTTTGACAGTATTTCTGCGGTTGGGTATGTTCAGATCTGGTAGCCGGATCAACATTTACTTCCCTCGAATCGACAGTGTTTCAGTGCGATTGCGACGCTCGATAATTAGTCGACTTAAACGGGCGACGCCGATGCGGGAGTTTGCGTGAAGCGCGCGATTATTTCCGACATTCACGCCAATGCGGCGGCGTTAGAAGCAGTATTGGCGGACATCGCGAAGCAATCCGTCGATTCCATTTATTGCCTCGGCGACATCATCGGCTACGGCCCCGATCCGCGCGCGTGCTTGCTGATGTGTCGAGCCGTGCAACTCAATCTCATGGGCAATCACGAAGAAGCCGTGCTATTCGAGCCGATCGGTTTCAATCCAAAGGCGCGCGTGGCGATTGAGTGGACCAAGGATCAACTCAACTTGCCAGACGCGCCGCGCGATGAGAATCGCGCGCTGTGGGATTTGGTTGGCGGCATGCTCGATCGCCACGTCGAAGATGGAGTGCTCTACGTGCACGCATCGCCACGCGAGCCGATTCGCGAGTACATTTTTGTCTCTGATATTCGCAACACGGAAAAAATGGACGCGATCTTCGCCTGCCTCGACCAACGTGTTTGTTTCAATGGACACACGCATACGGCGGGTGTCTTCACCGAGGATTACCAGTTCTTGCCGCCGTCGAGTTTCGGTAATACGTACAAGCTTGGTGCGCAGCGCGTGATCATCAACGTCGGCTCAGTCGGTCAGCCGCGCGACGGCGATCCACGCTCGTCCTACGTGATTTTTGACGGCGAGACAGTGCAGTTTCGCCGTGTGCCGTACGACGTCGAACGGACCATTCGCCGTTTTCGTGAAACCCCCGTGTTACCCGAGTACCTCGCCTTGCGTCTCATTGAAGGTAAGTAACCGCGCAGTGGGCGCGAAACCCGCGAGTGGTTTTTCGATACCGCTCGCGGCCCGGCCTCGCTACACTTCCGCGCTCTACGCGCATCGAGAATGCCTACCCTGATCGCCCTCGGCAGCATCGCGAGCTGACTCTGCGGGCGCAACCGGAGCCGCATGGAAAAGCGTCTAATCCTCACCATCGTGTTGTGCATGCTTATTGCCATCGCGAGCAGCAGCTTTTTCCGCACAGCGGAACAATCGCCGAAGCCGAAACCGCCGACTCAATCACCGGTGCCCATCACTTTGAGTAGCGCTCCCACCGCATCGACCGACGGGAAGGCGCCCGGACCAGGCACCGTCGCGGAGCCGCCCGGTGGCGAAAAAGTGGCGAGCGAGATTCCACCGAGTTTTCCGCCCAAGGAAGTGAAACTCGAAGACGAATACCTGGAACTCACTTTCTCTTCGCTCGGCGCGAGTCTCACCACCGCGGTTTTGCTCCAACACCTCGAGCATGACCCGGCTGGCAAGCTGCGCCGCGAGGAATGGCCGCGGTTGCGACTGATCGCGCCCGACCTCGAGTCCGGGGCGGCGTTGACGCTGCGCCTACAAGACTGGCCGCTCGCACTCGACAAAGTGCATTGGAACGTGGTCGAGTCGAGTGCGCGTGCGGTGCGATTCTCCTATCCACTCGCCGGCGGTCGCACAAATATCGAGAAGGTCGTACGACTGACGGACAACCCGTACTTGCTGGATGTCGAAATCGTCTTTTCCGGCGCGCCCTGGACGCAAGTCGCCACCGATGTGCGCGCGATTTTCCTCGGCCCCGATCGCATCCGCGCGGATAACTCGCGCGCGCCGAATCAGCGCGTGACCGGCTACGCCAACAGCGCGTGGGAATACGCGCAAGTCGAGCGGAAGACGCTCAAACCCATTGTGACGCTGACTAACACTGACGCGAATCGTCCGCTTTGGACGGGCCTGGAGAGCAACTTTTTCGCGTTCGTGATTCGACCAAAGACGCAAGATCCGACGCGACCCTGGGACGGTTTCGAGTACGCGCCGCCGCCGCGTGTTGGTATCGATGTCGCGGAATTCGAGCGGCTCTCGAAGCAAGTGCAGCCGTACCAGCTTGGATTTCTGCGCTCCGTGCGCGTTGGCGAGACTGCGGCCTTCGAAGTATTTCTCGGGCCGAAAGACCGCACGTTGCTCAAGAGCTACGCCGGCAGCCACTACGACGATCTCATCGACTATGGGTATTTCGGCTGGTTGGTGCGCACGTTTCTTGCGCTGCTTTCGTTCTTCAAGTCGATCAGCTTTTCCTACGGCATCGCGATCATCTTGCTGACCGTGCTCGTCAAATTGCTACTGCATCCGATCAACAAAAAGAACCAGAGCATGATGCAACGGCAACAGAAGAAGATGGCGAAGATTCAGCCGCAAATGCAGGAGCTGCGCCAACGGCACAAGAACGATTCGATGAAAGCGAACCGCGAGATCCAACAGCTCATGCGCGAGCAAGGCGTCAATCCGGCGCAAATGTTGGGCGGGTGTCTTTTGATCTTCTTGCAGTTGCCGATTTGGATCGGCCTCATCAACACGTTCAGTCTCGCGATCGAACTCCGTCTCGTGCCGTTTCTTTGGATCGATGATCTCACCCGGCCGGATGAACTTTTTCAGTTGCCGTTCACGATCCCGTTCCTCGGTAGCGCATTCAATTTGCTGCCGGTGCTCTATGTGGCCGTCACCGTCATCAATCAAAACATGATGCCGAAGTCGCCGGACCCGAATATGCAGCAGCAACAAAACCTGATGAAGTACATGTTGGTTGCGTTTGGATTCATCTTTTATTCCTTTCCCGCCGGCCTGTTGCTCTACTTTTTGACCTCGTCCGCGCTCGGCATCCTCGAGCAGAAAATCATCAAGTTGGAACTCGCGCGGGAGGGCGCATAGCGGCGGTCCGGGTCGCACTTCGTAGTGCAGGATGGCAATCATGAGCTGGCAGACGCGTCGAGCCATCGAGGCTGCTATCGAGGACGATGCCATCGCGGCGCCGGCGACCGTCGACGGCGCGGCGCCACTAGCGCTCGTGCGCTTGAGCGGCCGCGATGTGCTCGAGCAAGTCGCGCCGCTGCTTATTCTCGCAGATCCCAGCGATCTCGCGCCGCGCCGCCCGTGCGCGATCGAACTCCGTTGGTCGCCTTCGCAACCGCCGGTCCCGGCGGTTGCGCTTTTGTTCGCCGCGGGCGCCTCTTATACCGGCGAGGCGATGCTCGAGATCTACTTACCCGGCTGCCCAGCGATTGTTCGGCGGTTCATCGAGACATTGCGCGAGTGCGGTGTGCGGGCCGCGACACCCGGGGAATTCACGCGGCGCGCATTTCTGAATGGGCGCCTGGATCTCACGCAAGCCGAAGCGGTCGCGATGGTCATCGCGGCGGAAGACGTGACGCGCGCGCGTGCGGCGCAGCGCGTGTTGGCGGGGAGGCTCGGGGAGCGCGTCACGAGTGTGGGCGATGCGCTGCATCGTCTCATCGCGTTGCTCGAAGCGGGACTCGACTTTTCGGAGCAGGAAGTCGAGCCGCCCGATCCGGCGACGATTCGGCTCGAGATCGATGCGATCCGCGCGCAGTTGTCACGTCTCTTCGCCGATGCCGAGCTCAGTCTCCAACCGACCGCGCAGTTTCGCATCGCGATTGCCGGGCAAAGTAACGCCGGCAAGTCGACGCTCTTCAACGCGCTGTGCGGTCGACCGCAGTCGATCATCTCGGACGTTCCCGGCACCACGCGCGATGTCGTGCGCGCTGCGTTTGGCCCCGCCAGTTGGCCGGTTGTTGAACTGCTCGACTTGCCGGGTGAACGGAGCGAAGCCGAAGGTGCCGAGCGCACGGCGCTCGAACTCGCTGAGCATGTGCTCAACGATGCGGACCTGGTGCTTTATGCCTTTGATGCGACGCGACCCGGCACGGCGCTGGCGGCGGAATGGAGCAAGTGGCCGGAGGTGTTGAAGTCGAACACTTGGATCATCATGACCAAGATCGATGCGGCGCCGACCGCAGTGGCTACCGCGGAGTTTGGCGCGCCGAGCTTTCTCGTTTCGGCGCGGACGGGCGCGGGACTCGCGGGACTTTGGGCGGCGCTCGATCGCGCGCTGCTCGGGGGCGCCTTCGGCGCCCGCGGCGATAGTCTCCTTTTCACCACGCGCCAACTCGGCGAGTTGACGCGCGCCCGCGATGCGCTCGAGCAACTCGACGCGCAACTCGGCGCCGCCGCGCTCGCGCAGGCGCCGATGTTGCCGGAACTCGTCGTCATCGATTTGCGGGCGGCGCATTCCTGCTTGGTCGAAATCACCGGCGCGATCACCACCGAGGACACGCTCGACCGCATCTTTGCGGAGTTTTGTCTCGGCAAGTGACGCGCGATCCCCACTCATGAAACTCGGCGATCTCGCCCCGGGGTGCACGATTTTCTTACGGCGCTCGCACTTCAAGTCCGCATGCTTGCAGCACCAAATCTAGTGTGTTAACTTCCGCACCGGCGCCATATCTGGTGGGGTCACGCCAAACCACCGCGGTTGTGCCTGGAATTCGACGGCGCGCCTGTGATCCGAGTGTCTGTGACTCGTCTCACGTGCCGCTCATCGATTGCTGGAGCTGTGAGTGAAGTGTCCATTCTGTGGCTGTGAGGAAGATCGCGTCATCGACTCGCGCTCCCATCAGGGGGGCGAGGCGATTCGGCGGCGGCGCGAATGTCAGGGTTGTGACCGTCGATTCACGACTTATGAGCGAGTCGAAGAGGCGACGAGACTCGTCATCAAGAAGGATCGCAGTCGCGAGCCCTTCAGTCGTAACAAAGTATTACAGGGCCTCCTGACCGCTTGCGGCAAACGACCGGTTCCGCTCGCGCGACTCGAGCAGCTCGTCGATTTTGTCGAGCAGCGCATTCACGAAACCATGGAGCCCGAAGTCGAGTCACGGTTCATCGGTGAGATCCTCGCGGCGGAACTGCGAAAGATCGATCAAGTGGCCTATGTGCGTTTCGCTTCGGTCTATCGTGAGTTCGCGGATGTGTCTCAGTTCTTACGCGAGCTAACCCCACTCATTGGAGATGAGCGTCCCGCCGATGGGTATGCCGCAAATCCAAATCAAAGCTGAACGCGTCGAACTCTCACCGTGCACCGTCGCGGTCGAGAGTCGCGAGCCTCGCAAGATGAGCGTGTGGGATCGAGCGCGCATCGCGAACGCGCTCGTCCGCGAAGCGAACCTCGATCGCGAAGTGGCGGTCGCGATCAGCCAAACGGTCGAAGCTCGTGTCATTCGCTCCGGCCTCAAAGTCATCTCGACCGCGCTGATTCGCGAGTTGGTCGACAGCGAATTGTTCGAGCGCGGTGCGACGGTGCCGCTCACGCGCCAGTCTTCGGTCTCGATTCCAAAACGCGACCTCGAACAATTGTTGTTTCACGGCGGTGATCCAGCGCGCGGTCATTTCGTCGGTGATCCGCAGCAAGTCGCGAGTTTGCTCGGCCAGTTACTGCTGCGGCAATACGCGCTCGAGGAAATTTATTCGGCGGATGTAAGGCAAGCGGACTTCGAAGGACTCTTGCACATTCATCAACTAGAAGGCGCGCTCCAACTTTTGCGCGCGCCGCTTTTCGCTGATCGAATCGCGCTGACGACGGCCGATCGCGGCGCCGAACGCGGTGCGGCATTACGGGCGCTATTTCGGCGACTGCGTGAATTACAGCCGCTCATCGCGGAAGAGCTGGAGGTCGTGCGGCTCGGCGAAGCGTTAGTCGTCGATCGACTGCGAGAGCACGATGCCGTCGACTTGAGCGACGCACCGGCGGAGTATGCGGCGCGCTTGGTGCAAGCACTCGAGAGTTTTTCCTTAACGCGCGAGACACTCCCCGGCCGACCGCCGACCGTGACAATGCGCGTACCGTTCGTGCCGCGGCTCGTCAGCACGCAGGCGACGAGTGGCGGACTCTTCGCAGGCGGCCAGACGATGACGGAAGATGCCGCGTTCTTTCTCGTCGAAGTGCTGCGCAGCGCGCTGGCTGATGAGCGGGGACGCGTTGCGGTGCAAGCGTGCGCGTGGCGCTTTGAGGTTTCGGCCGCGACTTTCAGCGAGCGGAGATTTAGCGAAGTCCTCCAGTATGTGCTGAGTCGAATGACGCGCGAGACGAGCGTGAGTTTTGCAGTGGACTCGAGTGCGGCGCGCACACGCCAAGGTTCGCATTCGCGCCCGTTTGCGGCTGGTGAACGGCAAGCCGAGGGGCGGCCGACGCGGACCGAGCGCCACGACGCGGCGCGAGTGACGGCGGGCAAAGTCACCATCAACCTCGCGCGCATTGCGCTCGATTGTCGCGCGCGCAATACCCGCGAAGTTCAGAGCGCCCTGTCGGCGGCGATGGAGCGCGGTGTCGAAGCGCTGCGCGAGCGCGCAGCTTTCTTGAATCGAGTTGCAGCTCATCCGGCCGGGCCGCTGAAACGCTGGCTGACGGATCCGCGCGACGTACTGATCGCGGACGATTCCCCGGCGGGCGAGTCGAGTCACTCGGACGACTGGACTGAAGTCGCGGAGCAGCCTGGGCAGAAGTTTGGGCAGAATCTCGGGGAGAATCTCGGGCAGAAGCCCGCAACGTCGGTCGACTTTGCGCTCGGCGTCATCGCACTGGCGGAGGCGGTCGAGCTGCTGTGGGGGGCGCCCATGCACAGCTCGGAAGTTCTGCGGCGCCGCGGACGCGAGTTCATCGAGCTCCTATCCGGCACTTTGAGTGCATGTCGACGCGTCGGAGATCCGCGGATCATCCTCGAGGAAACTGCGAACCGCGGTCCCTTGCGGCGCTTCGAGGCGCTCGATCGCGAACGATTCTCGGCGCTCGTCGGCGCCACGAGCAGCGGTCAACCCGGGCGCGCAAGCGGCTCCTATGCGCACGGCGTGCGCTTCGCGCGCAATGCGCCCATCGATCCACTCGAATGCTGGACGGAAAGTCGAACGTACCAAGACTCGCTCGTCGGGCTCGATCGGCTCGACGACATCGGTCAGTTGCGGAAGGAAGGCGTCGAAGTTCTGATCGCCTTTCTCGAAGAAGCCTGTCGGTAGTCATGCCAGGAGCAGCGCGGCAACTCGCGCGTAGCAGAGTAACACTGACGCCGGCGTCGAGCGCCGGTTACTAGAGGAAGAGCGCGAATGTACCTGAAGCGGCTTTCTTGCCTGGGATTCAAGTCCTTTGCCGATCCCATCGACTTTGATTTTGAGCCGGGCATCACCGCCATTGTCGGACCGAATGGCTGCGGCAAATCGAATGTCGTCGACGCATTTCGCTGGGTGCTCGGCGAGCGCTCCGCAAAAGAGCTGCGCGGCAAGGAGATGATGGATGTCATCTTCAAAGGCACGGCGACACGCGCGCCACTCGGCCGCTCCGAAGTGACACTCGTCTTTGACAATGAAGACGGGCGTTTGCCAGTCGATTACCGCGAAGTCGCGGTGACACGCCGCTTGTATCGCTCTGGCGAGAGCGAGTACGAGATCAATCGGCAGCCGTGCCGACTCAAGGACGTGCACTCGCTCTTCGCGGATACCGGCATCGGCACATCGGGGTACTCCGTGCTCGAGCAAGGCGCCGTCGACGGTTTTCTGCACTCCAATCCGCAAGAGCGCCGCGCCATCTTCGAGGAAGCCGCCGGGATATCGCGCTTCAAGAGTCGCCAACGCAAGGCCACGCTGCAACTCGAGCGCGTCGAAGCGAACTTGGCGCGACTCGGCGACGTGCACGCCGAAGTCGAACGGCAAATCCGCAGCGTGCGGATTCAGGCGCAAAAGGCCCAGCGCTTTCTCGAAGATCGCGAGCTTTACCAACGGCTTCGTGCGGTTTCAGCGGCGAGTGACCTTGCTGATTTTCGCGCCGAGCGCGAGCAGGTTACGTATCACTTGGTGGAGCTGGACGTGCGGCGGCAGCTCTTGGTCGATGTTGGTAACGGTGTCGACACGAAGAGTCGTGAAGCGCGAGCGATGCTGGAAGACTTGCAGCAAGAACTCGCGCAGTTGCGCGAGCAGGGCGTGCGAGCGCGCATGGCACTCGATCGAATTGCCCAGCGCTCCGCGCATATCATGGAGCGACGCACTGAATTCGAGCTTGCGGAAGCGCGGCGCGCCGCCCTCAGTGAGGAGCTTTGCAAGGTCATCCAGGCGTACGAGGAGCGACGCGCGGCGGCGCGGGCGCGGCTGCGCGAGGAACTCGATCTGCTGCGCGAGTGCCGCGGCAATTTCGACGCTGCCGAGGAGCGGCGCCGAGCTGTACTGGAAGAGAAAACCGCGGTGGCGGCGCGCCTACGGGCGGTGAAAGAATCTGCGTTGGAGCAGGTTTTTCGCGAGACGCGCTGCAATAACGATCGAACGCAACTCGAGAACGAAGACCGCACACTCGCTGGTCGGCGCGAGCGCCGTCTCGCCGAGGAAGCGGAGTTTCAACGCGAGCAAGCCGAGCGGGAGCGTGATCGCGAAGCGCTCGCGCTGAGCAGCACGGAGAACGACGGACGCTTGGCGGATTCGGAAGCGGCGCGGTCGCTCATCGCGCGCGAACTCGAGCGCCGCGATGCGCTCTTGACCGAGAATCAGCGCAGCGCCACGCACTTGCGCGAGGAGTTTGAGCGCGCGCGCGCGCGGCTCGTGCTGCTCGAGGAACTCGAACGCACGCAGGAGGGCGTGGGTGAAGGCGCTCGACACCTGCTCAATACCGAGCATCCCATTGGCGCCGATCTGCTCGGGCTCTTGGCTGGATTCATCGAGGTCGATGCGCGTCTCGCGCGCGCCGTCGATATTGTGCTCGGTCGTGCCGGTGAGACGGTCGTGCTGCGCGCCGACGCGCCGCTTGCCGACCAGCTGCGAGTCATTGCTTCGCTCCTGGCCGGGCAATCGGCGGCCATCTGCCAAGTCGGAAGCGAGCGCTCGGCGCCAGCGAGCACGGCAGAATCAGATACTGGCAACGCCACGCTGGCCAGCGAACTTCCTGCGGGTACGCAGCGGCTCACGGCCTGCATCCGCAGCGCACTGCACTCGAAGCCACTGCTCGAAAAAGTGTTCGAAAACGTGTTGCTCGCCGAGAGTCTTGAACTTGCGCTCGAGCACGCGATGCGGCAGGGAAATCGCTACCGTTACGTCACGATTGAAGGTTGCCTCGTCGAACCGTGGGGCGCTGTTGCGTTTCCCGCCGCTGGCGCAGGCGGTCTCGTCTCGCGTCGAGTGGAGATCCATCAACTTCGTCAACAGCTGACCGGGCAGGAAGCCGGGCTGATTCAACTCAAAGCCGCTGGGCAAGAACTCGAGATGATGATTCACGCGCGTCGAATCGAGGAACGCCGCATCGCCGAAGAGGCCGGCCGCTTGCGACTTGAGAAGGAGAATCTCGCGCGTCGCCATGTCGAGCTCGACCGCGAACTTCGACGAGTGATGGAACGTCGCGCCGTCATCACGCTCGAGCTCGATGAGATCCAGCGCACGCGCGCGGCACTCGTCGTGCGAATCGAGCGGCTGAAACTGGAACTCGAAGCAGTGCGCGCTCGGCGGCAAGCGCTGGAGGAAGAACAGCGCGGCGCCGAGACCGAATTCGAAATGCTCGAGGCGCTGCTGCAGGCGGCGATGCAGCAGGTGGCGCTCGCCCGCGTCGCGGCGACGCAAAGCGAAGAGCGCATCGGCGCGGCCCGGCGCGAAGAACGACAACTTGCCGAAGAGCTGCGCGAGCGGTCTGACCGCGCGCGACTTGTTGCGGCGGAGCGCGCGAATGATCAAGCCCGGGCCGCGCTCCTCGATGGGGAGGAAGACCAGCTCGAACACGAGCAGCTCGAGCAACGTGAGTTGCTCACGACGAATGAAGCGGCGGAGGCCGCGGCGAGTGAGCGCGCGAGAGAGTGGAAGTCGACGCTCGCTGAGCTGGAGAGTGCGCAATCCGCGCTGCGTGCGGCCGACGATCAACTACGCGGTGCGCGCGAGACCGATATGGTGCGCGAGAATGAAATTCGCGTGCGCATGGACGGATTGCGCGACAAGCTGCGCGAGGAACTCGAACTCGAAATGAGTGCAATCCCACTCGCTGAATGGCGCGCGGGACTGCGACTTTCGCTGGCGGTGGCGGACGACGCAGACGACAGCGAGCTGGTCGCACGTTCCCGCACCGAACTCGAAAAAGTGCAGGAGCGCTTGCGGAAGAACTCCAACGTCAATCTCGAAGCCTTGAACGAATTGAAAGAGCTTGAAGAGCGCCACGCTTTTCAAACCCAGCAGCTTGATGACTTGTTGCGCGCACGCGATGGTTTAGTCGCGACAATCGACGAGTTGAATACACAGAGTCGGGAGATGTTTGTCACCACGTTTGCGACCGTGCGGCAACATTTCTCCGAGTTGTTCGCTAAGATTTTCGGCGGGGGCAGCGCCGACCTCCAACTCGAAGCGGGCGTCGATGTGCTAGAGGCTGGCATCATTGTGACCGCGAGTCCGCCAGGTAAGCGGATCACATCGCTGCAATTGATGTCGGGTGGGGAAAAGGCACTGACCGCGATTTCGGTGCTCTTCGCGTTGTTCCGGACTCGGCCGAGTCCGTTCTGTCTCCTCGACGAAGTCGACGCGCCACTCGATGAGGCGAATAACCGCCGGTTCGTGCTGCTGCTGCGCGAATTCGCGGAGCAGTCGCAGTTCGTGATCATCACTCACAGCAAGGTGACGATGGCCGAGGCCGCGACCTTATACGGTGTGACAATGGAAGAAGAAGGCGTGTCTCGACGCCTGGCCGTGCGGCTCGAGGAGATCGATGACTTGGCCGACAAGAAGCATCGCGCTTCTCGTCACAAGAATGGCGCTGACTCCGAATTGCCGCAGCACGCACTCAAGCTTCCGCCGATTTCGCGGCACTTGGATGCGCCCGTCTTCCGTGGCGAACCCGCGACACTCGAGGCGCAGTAGCCGCCGCGCCAGCGGCGCTAACCCGTGCACTTGCTTGGGAGCGCGGGCAGCTTACCCGCGCCGCGAAGCGCACCGCGTGGCCGCACTTCTGTTCGCGGGGTACTCTTTTATCAATGAGACTGACTTCTGCAACGGACGCATCATTGCGATCCGCCGACTTGTGCGATGGTGGACGACGCGCACGGGAGCGGTGGTCACGAGTTCCTCTATGAGAAGGGAGCGGAGACTCCATTGGCAGTATTTACGCGTGAACAAGTGATCCTCGCCGCCCGCGAAGGCCGATCGCTCCGTGGCTGCGATTTGCGTGGTCTTGATTTGAGCGGTCTTGGCCTCCAACAGGTCAACTTTGAGAGCGCTGACTTATCCGGCGCGAACTTGTCTGGCGCCGAGCTGAGCAATTCAAACTTGAGCGGCACTTGCCTCAAGTCGGCGAGTCTCGTCGCGGCGGTGTTACGCGGGGCGGAAGTCGAGCTGACGGATTTTCAAGATGCCGACCTGACGCGCGCCGATATGCGACTCGTCAAGTTCGCGAGCTGTGGGCTCAAAGGCACGAGCTTTCGCCATGCGAATCTTTTTCGCGCGCAGTTCTACGATCAACAGTTGGCGCGCAGCAATTTTAGTCACGCGAATCTCGGCGGCGCGGTTTTCAAAGGCTGCCAGCTTCTCGAGTGCGATTTTTCCGGCTGCCACTTCCACAACACGTCGCTGTTGCGTTGCGTGCTCAGCGGATCGACGTTCGCGAAAGCGAGTTTCCGCCACGTGCGATTCGAACACACGGCGCTCAGCGGTCTTGATCTGCGCGGCGCGTGCTTCGACGATTTCGATTTCACCGCGGTCAGCATGGAGGGATTGTCATTCGACAGCGTCAGCCTCGAAGGCGCCATTTTTCCGATGGCATCGCTGCAAGGACTGTCCTTCGCGGGCGCCGTGCTGCGCGGTGTCGATCTCAAGGGTCGCGACTTGAGTGGATGCAATCTTGACGGCGCGGATCTCGAGCGCGTCGAGCTGGCCGGCGCCGTGTTGCGGGGTGCGTGCCTGCGAAAGACCAGGCTACAAGCCGCGAATCTCACCGCCGCGTGCCTAGAAGGCGCGGTGCTCGACGGCGCCGACTTGTCCGGCGCCAGCTTGAAAGATGTCGATCTAGCGGGCGCCAGCATCAAGGACGCGCGCCTCGATCGTTGCAATTTGTTCCAAGCCAGTTTGCCCGGCGCGCGGTTTGAGCGCGTGGAAGCCAACGGCGCAAACTTCACTCGTGCGCGCTTTGACAACTGCCATATCAAGGGCACCAACTTCGACGACGCAAACTTCAGTGGCGCCGAAGTGCGCAATTGCGAAATCCAAGACACGCGCTTCTTGCGTGCCAGTTGTGACGGCGCCGGTTTTCACGACAACCGCTACGAGTCGGTGTCATTTGCGCGAACAATTTTCCGCGACGCGCAGATCAGCGCCGCGGACTGGACCGGCGCCGATTGTTATCGCGCGCTGTTCAAACAAGCCAATCTCGAGCGTGTATCGTTCGCCGCGGCAAACCTCGACACGGCGGACTTCATGAGCGCGACCCTGTCCGAAGTGGACCTCAGCGATGCGCAATTGACGGCAGCGCGATTCGATCAAGCGATCCTTCGCGACGTAAACCTCACGGGCGCGCTCTTACAAAACACGTCCTTCCTCGACTGCTCGGCGCAAGACCTGCGAGTCGGCGCGCTGCGTGAGGAGCTCGAGACCTGCGCCGGGCTCGCGACGTTGTTGCCGAAGCCCGATGGCGCGGCGACCGAGATCGATGGCATGGCGACGCCAGAACGTGAGCGCCTCGTGCTCGAACTAAATCTGCGTGCCGTCGCGCCGGGACAGCTTGGCGCGTGGCTGGCGTGCCTCGAGCGAACTATTGACGGTCTCGGTGTTTGCACCGGTAGCGAAGCAGAGAACGGCTCATGCGTGTGGGTGGAACGAATCGAGTCACAACCACAGTTCGCCGTGTATTTGCGCGCCGGAGAATCGCCCGTCGCGCGCCGCCGGCTCGGGCTATTGGCTGCGGTGCTCGACGTCGCCTCGCCGCTCACGGGCGACGAGCTCGACGCGACGCGCTCGTCCCTCGGGACCTTGTTGCGAATCGCCGTTGGGCAACTCGGGGACTCGGAGGCGGTCGAGCCGCTATTGAATGAACTCCTGAGCCTCGCCACCAAGCTGCGACGCGCCGGGAGTCGTGTTGTCGTCAAAGTCTAGCGCGTGATGGCGCGCGCGGTGATCTGGGCGCAAATTGCGTCGTTTGACGCCGCGCGCGCGCGAATTGTATGCTTCAGTGTTACAAGCGCACACCACTAGAAGAATATCAATCGAGACTCTGCTGAATGGTCAGCGCCTTATCAGTCGCCACTCGGTTGCGACCGAGTACCGAGACGACATATCTCGGATCACGAATGGGAAGTCACGTGTTCAATGGGATCCGGCAACTGTGCGACTCGCAAGCTCTCACCACTTCTCGGTGAGAGTCTCGCGATTGAACAACTCCGCAATTTCATCGTCGGAGTGAGTCTCCTCCGCGAGCCGGTGTTATTGCTGGGTCGCGAAGGCACTGGGAAAGCGCTCGCGGCCCGCAAGATTCACGCGGTCGGCCATTTTTCGCAGGCGCCATTCCTGTTGGTTTGCTGTGGTCGCTACTCGGAGCCGGAACTAGCGCATTTGCTCTTTGATAGTCGTGGCGACGGCTTGAGTTCCGGCCTCCTGCAAGTGACGCAGCGTCTGAGTTGTTATCTGTCCGGGCTCGAAACTCTACGGCCTCGAATCGTACGGCGATTATTGGAATGGCTCGATTCGAGTCGTGCGGCTGGTGAGCAAGGGCCGCGGCTGTTGTTTGGCAGCCTGCGTAGTTATGAACAACTGCGGGACGCCGGCACCATCGACTCGGCGTTGCTCGATCAGCTCGGTCGATATCGCTACCAGATACCGCCGCTCAGCGAGCGGCTCGAAGATATTCCGATCCTCAGTCACTACCAACTTTGGCTTTGCACTCAAACCGCGGAGTACGAGTCGCGCTGGCAAGAATTCCAGCGCCTCGTGTTGCCGCGACTCTTGACGTATGCGTGGCCCGGCAACGTGCGGGAGCTGAACGACGTCGTGGCGCATTTCTGCGCGTCCGGTGCAATGGCGATCCGCGCCGACGAGGTCGAACTCAGCACGGTCGCAGCCGTCGAGTCCTTGCGTCGCCAGTTCGCCGAATGGCACCGCGAACTCGTGCGTTCGTTCGAGCTCGAGCGACTTGGCGGCCCCAGCGACTTGGCATTGCCGGGGCTTCGCACCGCGGAGAGGCTCAAGGACCATGTCTAGTCCGCTCGTGACCGACGACGTCGCGGTACTGGTGGTCGACGATGAGCCGGCCGTTCGTGATCTCATGACTTCGATCCTTGAGTACTCGGGGCACGGCGTGCCGACGCTCGCAAGGGATGGTGTCGAGGGGCTCGAGATTCTGCGGCAACACGATTACGACATTTTGATCACGGACTTGGATATGCCGCGCATGAAAGGCGACGAGTTCATCAGCGCGGCTGTTAAGCTCCAGCCCGATCTCACAGTGCTCGTCATCACCGGCTTCGGCACGATTGAGCGCGCCGTCGCGCTGATGAAATTGGGCGCGTTTGACTTCTTGACTAAGCCCTTTGAGCTCGATCGATTCACAGCGTGTCTCGATCGCGCGCGCGAGCGTGTGGCGAGCTTATCGGAGTTGCGCGGCATCCGAGACGTAATCGGGGCCTTGCTCGCGGCGTTGGAAAGCAAGGACCCGTATCTCAATGGTCACTCGGCGCGCGTCGCGAGTTACTCGACCGGCCTCGGACGCTGCTTGAAGCTGCCGCGCAAGGATCTCAAGGTGCTCGAGTACGCGGCGCTGCTCCACGATGTCGGCAAAATCGGCGTACATGAGGACATCCTGCGCAAGCCCGGTCGTCTCACTCCCGAGGAGTTCGATGCGATTCGCAGGCATCCGGTTTACTCGCGTGACATTCTGGCGCCAGTGAAGTTTCTCGAGCCGTGTCTGCCGGCGGTCTTGCATCACCACGAGCAAGTGTCCGGCGCCGGTTATCCTGATGGGCTCAAGGGCGATGCGATCCCGTATTTCGCGCGCATTATCTCGATTGCGGATTGTTTCGACGCCATGACAAGCCAACGTTCCTATCGAAGTTCCATGCCGATAGCGCGTGCGGTGACGATCCTAGAGGAAGTCTCCGGCACACAGTTGGATTCCGCGCTGACGCAGGTGTTTCTCGACAACTTGACGTTGATCACCGGTGCGAGTCGCGACTGCCATGTCGCGCCGCTGACGATGGAGAAAGAAGTGCCAGCATGACCAGCGCCTCGCCGAACTCATCACCCAACAATTCGACTTTGGTGGCGGTCGTGGACGCGCCCGATGAACTGGTCGTCTGCGGCCGCAACGCGGCGTTCGTGAAGATTCTCAAGACCGTCGACGCGATCGCGCCAACCGATTCGACCGTGCTGCTCATGGGCGAGAGCGGAACGGGCAAGGATGTCGTGGCGCGACTCATCCACCGCAAGAGTCGCCGTCGCGCCGGCCCGTGGGTGGCGGTCGATTGCGGCGCCATTCCGCATGAGCTCGTGGAAAGCGAACTCTTCGGGCACGAGAAAGGTGCGTTCACCGGCGCGCTCTCTCGCAAGGATGGTCTTTGCGTGGCGGCCGACGGCGGCACGCTGTTCCTCGACGAGATCGGCGAGTTGCCACTCTCGATGCAAGTGAAACTGCTGCGCGTGCTGCAAAGCGGTCAGGTCCGTCCGGTGGGAGCGACGGAAACCGTCCATGTCTCGTTTCGCGTCGTGGCCGCGACGAATCGCGATTTGCGCGAGGAAGTGCGACGCGGTCGCTTTCGACTCGACCTGTTCTATCGACTCAATGTGATCGGCATTCAACTGCCCGCTTTGCGCGAACGCATGGACGACATCCCGGAGCTCGTCGAGATGCTCTCGCGTCGCTTGCATGAACGCGGCGTTTGCGCCGGCTCGCTGAGTGGCGAAGCACTCGCGACACTCTCGCAACACAACTGGCCCGGCAATATCCGCGAACTCGAGAACGTCGTCGAACGGCTGCTGATCTTGCATCCCGATGGCGACGTCGAGCCACCCGACGTATTGCGTGAACTCGAGGATGTGCAGCTCGACACGCAAAGCCCCGAGCCGCAACAAGCGAGTGGGCCCGTCGGTTCATTTCCGCTCGACATGACGTTGCGGGAAGTGGAAGAGCTGCACATTCGGCGCGTGCTGTGGCAGTTTCGTGGCAACAAGACGCGCGCGGCCGAGGCGCTCGGGATCAATGTCAAGACGCTCTATAACAAGATGAAGGCGGCCGGCCTCGAGCGCGTGCATTTCCTCGGCGCCGCGCCACCGGAAGCCGTGCCGCCCGAAGCCGTGCCACCCGCAGCCGCGGCGCGCGCCGGCGCTGGCGCGGATCCCGTGAGCGAAGATTCCGCTCGACCGGCGACGCTGGTTCCGCAATCGGTGACGTGATTCTCATGCGCGTTTCGCGCGACTCAACGAAAAATGCTGCGTCGGTAATACTCAAGCTCCGCGATGGACGCGCGGATGTCGTCGAGTGCGCGGTGCGTTTCGGCTTTTGGTGGCGCTTGACTGAGTTCTTGAGGAAACCAACGTCGTGCGACTTCCTTGATCGTAGAGACATCGATATTCCGGTAGTGAAGGTGAGCTTCGAAGCGCGGCATATGAATGCGTAAGAAGCTGCGATCTTGATGGATCGAATTGCCCGCGAGTGGTGCGACGCGCGGCGCGCACAACGGAGTGAGGAATTCGAGGAGCTGCGCCTCGGCCGCCGCAACCGTCACGTCTGAGGCGCGCACGCGATCGACGAGCCCGGAAGCGCCGTGATGCTCTTGATTCCACGAATCCATGGCGGCCAATACCGACGCCGGCTGATGCAGTACTAACTGCGGTCCCTCCGCAACGACGCGCAGTTCGCCGTCCGTCACGAGAATCGCGAGCTCGAGAATTTGCTCGCGCAGGGGATCGAGCCCCGTCATCTCGAGATCCATCCAGACGATCAAGTTTGACGCGAGCGAGCCGCTCGCCGGTGCGCGATCGACAGTGCTCATAGGGCTACGGCACGAGTCCGACGACGATTCGCATCGGCTTGCCGTTTCGACGCAGAGTGATGACGGCCGGATTGCCAGCCTCAACCGAGGCGCGCACTTTGTTGTAGAGTTCGTTGGCTTCGAGCGCGCTGCTGAAATCGATCTTTAGGCCGTCGACACTGTCGAGGATGTCTTTGTTCTGAAAGCCGAGTTTCTTGAGCAGGCTGTTCTCTTCGATCGCCGAGATTTCGAGCGAATTACCGCCATTTGGATCCTCGACGACCGCGCTCGATGCGAGGTGCGCTTCGCGGAGCGCGTCCGATGGGTTTGCGACGCGATTGAAAGCGGCGCGATTGATCACGCGCGTCTCGACCGTCACCGGTGTCTTGGATGAGCCCCCAGGGATCGGCGTGCTGAGCTTGTCGCGCAGATCCTGTTGTGCAGGAGAATTGAGCATGCCCTCGAACTCGGCGCGGTTTTCGACCTTGCGCCCTTCGGCGGCGATACTCGGGATAAACGACGGAGCCCCGAGTACGAGGTAGGCCGCGATAATGATGACGACGAGCCCGATCCCCAGGCCCCAAACAATCTTCTCAACGATGTCTAGCATCGATGCCTCTCCGGCGCGCTGACTCGCAAGACCATCGCACGGGTCGCAAACTGCGGCGGAGCGCGCGGCGCACCGCAGTACATCGGCATGATGACATCGGTTGGCGAGCGCGCAAGGTTCAGTACTCCGTGCCCGCCGGTGCGCGGCTCAGTCCAACTCGAGTTCGAGATCGCCCGAGCGCCGCACCAGTCGCACTTCCACATCCAGGTCGCTCGCGAGTTTAGCATCGAGTTGGCGGACTTCGAGCAGGCGCTGCTCGAGCCGATCCAGCTGGATCCCCTCCGGCACCGGCGCCGCTCTCAGCGCTTCGATTCGCTCCGCGATCGTGGCGAGCCGGGCCCGCACCGCGCCCAACTCGCTCGCGAGGATTTTCCAACGGCAAAAGAAGCGCTCCATTTCGTTGGCGCTGGCGCGTTCGAGTCGCGCGAGCCAAGCCGCCTGCTCCGCGACTTGGCCGTTCTCAATCGCAATCTTGAGTAGGCGAAATCCGAGCTCGACTTCGAGCTTCGGGTGCTCGGTCAAGACACGCTGATACAGCGCTTGCGCCTTGTCGTGGCGGTGGAGTTCGAGATTGGCGTCGGCGACCGACAATTGTTTGAGGCTCATGCCCTTCAATGCCGCAGCGTCGAGGCCGCCCTCGCTGCGCAGCGTTACGCGATTGGGTTGCGGATCGGCCGCGGTGTCGTCGACGACAGAACTCGCGCCGCCGACCAAGGTCTGGCGACGCGTGAGCGCGTCGAGAATCTGCTCGTAACTCTGAAAGCGTTTGCGTGGCTCCTTGGCGATCATGCGCGTAATGACCTCGGCAACTTGCCCGCTCAGCGCCGGACAGCGCTTCGCGATCGGCTCGGGCTCTTCCGTGATGTGACAGACGATGATCCGCATCGCCGAGTCGCCGCCAAATGGCGGCGCACCGCCGAGGAGGTGATAGAAAGTGCAACCGAGCGAATAAATATCCGAGCGATGATCGAGCGGCTCGCCCTTTCCCTGCTCCGGCGACATGTAGAGCGGCGTCCCGATGATCACGCCGGTCGCCGTAATATCGATCGGACTCGAAAGCACCTTGGCGAGCCCGAAGTCGGTGATCTTGATCAAGCCCTCGTCCGACAGAATGAGATTCGATGGTTTGATGTCGCGGTGAATGATGCGGCGTTCGTGGGCGGCGCGGAGGCCTCGCACGGTTTGCGCCAAGTAATCGATCGCCGTCGTTTCGTCGAGTTGCGACGATTCGTTGAGCAGCGTCGCGAGCGTGCGTCCGCGGACCAGCTCCATGGCGAAGTAGTGTCGGCCTTGATCCTCGCCGATCGAGTAGATGTGCGTAATGTTCGGATGCGTGAGCGCGGCGGCGGCTTGCGCCTCGCGGCGAAAGCGTTCGATCAGTCCCGAATCACGCACGTGCTCTTCGCCGAGCACTTTGAGCGCGACGGTGCGTTCGAGCAACGTGTCCACTGCGCGGTACACGACTCCCATGCCGCCGGCACCGAGCACGCCATCGATGAGAAACGGTCCGAGCAGTTTTCCGGACTCGATGGCGCCTGAACACGAGGCCACCTCGATCGGTCGGCCCGCGCCGTTTGGAAGCGGCAGCGAGATGGGAGCGGTGAGAGTCATGCCGGCGTTCGCGTCGGCGCGAGCCGTCGCTGCCTGAGCACGATCAGTGACCGCCAGACCGCCACTCTCCGCTTGCAGGCCCGTCCCCGCCTGGAAAGTCGGCCGCGGATCGAGCGGAATCGCCTCGAAGACCCGCGGGTCTTGCGCGAAGCGGCGTTTGAGCAGCAGATCATAGACGCCGTCGCTCCCGCGATTGTTGGCGAGTAACGCGGGATCCGATCGGTCGAGCACCGTCTCCGACTTGCATTCGGGGCAGCGGAAGCGTCCGCCTGCGGCGATGTCGCCGACATTCAGCACGGCTCCGCAACGGCATAAGTAAGGCGTTGTCATGACGAATTCCCGGTACAGTCAGTGAGTCGTTGTCGCGCGCCCAAACGGATGGGCGACTGGAGTATACCCCGACCGCGACGGCATCAATCGCAATCCGAACGATCGACCGTGTTGTCGGCTCACGGCGATGGCCAACGCACGGGGTCGGGCGGAAAGGCCGGGATTCCGGGCGGCAATAACTCAATCGCAACGCCGATCGGCGCCAGGTAGAGCGCGCCGACGTAACGTCGCGCACCCGGGCGGAAGAAGCCTTGCTTCGGCAGCCCGAAGGTCACGGTGTGATCCGCTTCCACCGCGCAGCCGAGCGGTTCGCCGCGATCGGCATCAAGTCCCGAGGGGACATCGATCGCGAGGACCGGCGTCGCCGCACGAATGATGCCGTGAATTGCCCGCTCGAAAACGCCCGTCGGCGCGCGCGCGAGACCGGTTCCGAAGATCGCGTCGATGATCAACGTCGGAGTTCGACGCCGATCGCTCGGAAGTTCGTCCGCGAATTCGCGCGTGCGTTCGATGGGCAGTCGTTCCAACATCGATCGTTGCAGCGCGGCATCGGATCCGGCGCGGTACGTGTCGTGCGGACAGAGTTCGACGACGCGGACCGCGACGCGCGCGTTGTGCAGATGGCGTGCGACGGCGAAGCCGTCGCCACCGTTGTTGCCGGGTCCGCAGTAAATCTCAACCGAAGCGTCGTCGGAGCCGGCGCCAAGTTCCGCGAGCAGTCGAAGCGCAAGTCGTGCGGCGCCGATCGAGGCGTGCTCCATCAAAAGCAAGCTCGGATGGCCGTAATCGGCGATCGCGCGGCGATCGAGCTCGCGAGCCGCGGCGCAGCTCAGATTGTCGAGATCCGGATGCGTCGGCATTGCCATTGCGCCGTTTCGATGGGGTGCGTCGACCTCTGTGATGTCGCGACTACGGCCGCTCCGTGCGCGGCGCCGGCTCGACGAGCGTGCGTTCGGCGCCGCGGTGGCCAAACTTCTCGTTGAGCGGCGTGTAGCGATAATACACTTCAAACGTCAGTACGCACAAAGCCGTGGTCGCCACCCGACCGCCGCACGCGCCAATCCAGTTCGGATCCGGATCCCACGAGCCTTTGCGGTGTCCTTCGAGATGGCGGGCCGGCAACACCGTGCGGCGAATGTAAGTGTTCCACGCTTCCCAGTGCTCACCTCCGACGTGAAAAAGTGCGAGCGTCGCGTAGTACCAGTAGTACGAAGACTGATAACTACTCTCCCAATCGACGCGCCGCGCGAGGTCCGGTGGGTGCCGCACGATAAGGTCCGCGGTCCGTTGCATCTCGCGGCCACGCAGCGACCAACCGAGATAGATTTTCGACAGCATGCCGACCGCGGCGATCGAGATGCCGCCGCGATTCGCGCCCGTGCCGCGATCGGCGTAAATGCTCCATCCCGATGGTTGCACCGCGCGCCGAATGAAGCCGTCGAGACGCGCGAGCATGGTCGGGTCGATGTCGATGGCGACTTCGCGAGCCGCGTGGATCGCCATCACGAGCCAACCCGTTACCGACAGATCATTGCGACCGGTCGCCTGTGCCGTGTAGTCCCAGCCGCCGCCTGCTTGTTGCGCCGCCGCCGCGAATCGCAGCGCCCGCGCGGCCGCTTCACGATAGAGCGAGTTGCCGGTGAGAATCGCAGCTTCCGTCATGCAGAAAGCGGCGATGCCGTGGTTGTACATGTAATTGCCGTCGCGCGGACCGAAACAGCCGATCGAGTCTTGCGCGGCTAACAGTGCGCTCAGGCCGCGCGCGACTGTGTCGCGGTGCGGACTCGCGCTCGTGCCGTCGATGCCGGCGCCGAGAAAGGCGAGGAGCGCGAGCGCACTGACTCCCGTCGAGTATTCGCGAAAACCGTCGCCGGTGCAGCGCCGCGCGTTGCCGCCGCAGTGGCGATGGAATCGCTGCGCATCCCAGGTGCCGTTTTCGTCCTGGTGTTGCGCGAGCCATTCGAGTCCCTCACTGACGGCGAGTTCGGTCTCGGCGCCGCCGCCGAATTTCTCGAGCGCGCCCGCGTGATCGCCGACCCGACCGCCGAGTCCGCTGTCGCCATCGCCGTGGCCCCCGCGACTCTCGCTGCCGACGCCGACGACAGGTGTCGCGGTGGCGGAAGAAGATGACGCAGAAACGTTTTGGTTCGGCTCATTCGTGGGTTCGGCCTCGGCGTTGCCGCGCCCATCGAGTTGCGAATCGATGGCCACGGGCGCTGGTGCGACGGCCGCGATGAGCGGATCGGTCGGGTCCGACTGTGTGACCGGCGGGGGTGGCGGAGTCTCCGCAGGGGGCGCCTCGGTCGTAGGTGACGACAGTGTCGGCTGTGAGGTTCGGCCCGCGACCGTGTAACGAATATCGACCCAATGTTCGGCGGCCGGCGGCGAATCGAAACTCAAAATGCAAAGCGTGGACACGACCAGGAGGATCAAGTGAAACGCGAGTGAGGTCACGAGTCCGACCGCGTTGAGTGAGCGACGCTCATACGGGCCGATCCGATCCGCACTCGCCGCAGCCAGTGCAGGCTCCACGACGACTGGGGTCTCCGCTGGAGCGATCAGTTTTTTCGCGCGCTCGAGCTCGGCCGCCGTCGGTTCGTTGGGTGTCGCCGCGATCGGCGGTGGCTTCACTCTTTCGTTCGGCGCCGTTTCAATCACTTGAGTCGTGTCAGGGCCGACGCGACTTGGGAAGAACTGCTTCAAGCGCCGCGCGAGAATGCGGCGTTCCGACTCAAAGAGCAGTCTGAGCGGATTTTGACTCAACAATCTCCTGACGTATCGGCCGAAGTATCGGTCGCTCTGGCATGCTGGCAGATCTGGGTCTCCCGGCGGGCGCCGAAATTTGCCCGCCGCGAGGGTCATTTCGCTAACAAGTCTCGCGCCGAAACGCTTGCATAGCATATCGGCAATTCCCGCTCACTGCCGAAACCGATCTTGGCTGCCGACGCGGCTGCCCCGCACGGTGCTAACACTATCCCAGACTCCGCTTTACTTCACCGTCGAGGCGCGCGGCTGCATTGACAAAACTGGTCGCTGCGATAGCATCCCCGGTCCACAGCGTCGATCGCGTGCGAAACTCTTCCGTGAATCGTTGTGGTACCTGCGGAGCAAGACGTACCGAAGGCTGGTGATTTGAGTTGGTCGCGCGCAGTGACCGGACTCAATGACGGCTTTGGACATATTGCTTTAGCGGCGATGTGCCGGCGCGAGAAGTCCGGTCGCGATATGGGTGCGGGGGATCTGGGTCGGTGCATGTCGTGGATGTCGACCAGCTGTCAACTTGAGAGGCTTCTCTCTCGACCTGAGCGGGACGCCCTTGTGTCGAACTTGATACAGATGCACTCGTGACGGTAAAGGTCCATTTACCAGATGCAACGCTCCACGGAGTTGAAAGTCTTGCGAGGGACCAATAGTTAGGTGACGCGCGCCGTCGCATTTGGCTTGGTGGTCCTTTTGCTGACGCGTGAAAGAGTTGTTCGCTCTCGAGCCACAGATGTCACCGAGTGAGCGGTGACCGGAATAAGCTGCTGGTGAAAGAAATAAGCTGATCGTGAAAGAAATGAAGTGAGTCGCTGTGAAGCTTGCTGCCGGATCGGTAGCGGAAAGATCGAGGATGGCAGCTTGAAGAAAAATGGCAGCCTGAAGAATAACGATCCGGCACAGACCGGACCCCGTAGCGGATGGGCAACTCTGCAGTGGGGGAAAGGAGTTCGTCGCGTGACATTTGCGGCAAGAATTCGCCAGCTCGGGGAATGGTCATTCGCAATGATCATCGGTTTGGCGATGCTCGGATTGTCGGGATGCGATACGGGGCAGCGGAACTTGAGCCAGGGAACTACGGTGGTTCCCGTGAATTGCACTGGCGGAGTGCCGGTACTTCTGTCCGGCACGTTTGAGGCTTGCCCAGGCGATAGTATCAGTCTAGAAGTGCTGAATCCCGGCGCGACGGTCGCGGACAATATTCCTTTCTTCCGAGCGACCGGTGCGAATCCCATAGAGATTGCCGGCGTCACGGTTGACCTGATAATGCTCGGCAATCATCCGATTTTCGAATGCCCTTATGGTCGCATCGAAGTGGTGGTGCCGACCGGAGCCCGCGACGGCACGATTCGACTGATCGTCGCAGCGGCAGACGGCACCCAGACAGATGCAGGGATCGTTAACTACATCGGTTGCCCCGAGATCGTCGGCTACGTCGTTGGCGCCTCCGGCACCTTTTTGCTCGACGCGGTGGGCGTTCAATCGCCGACGACTTTCTTCGTCTACGGCTACAACTTTTCGAGCGTGACGTCAGCGACGGTCACGCATCCGGGTCCCGCCGGGCAGCCGGTGGTTTTTGCCGGACTCGCCGCGACCGGCGCCGTGATTCCGGGACTCGCCGGCGGCATGGACGCCGTCGAGGTAGATATCGATCCGATTGCTCAAGCCGCGCTGATCGCGCCGGCATTCTTCTACTACTTGAAACTCGAACTCGTCGCATCCGGCGGAGCGACGACCCAGACCAGCAATGCGGTCGAAGTGGCCGTGCGCGGGGTCTTTGGTCCCGGTGACAATGAAGACATGCCGGGCACGATCACTGGCTTGATTCTCCCGACCGGGATTCGCTCCGGGATCATCGAGATCAAGTTCAACCTAACTTCGATGCCCGCCAACGCTCGCTACGACCTCGGTCCAGAAGTGCTCGGCACCCGACTCGTTCCGCGCTGGACGAATTCACTCGGACAATCTGGTCCATGCACGCCGATCGGTGAGAGCGGCCTCAAAATGTTGTCGGGAGTCGAAGAGCAACAAAGCGCGTACCCTGCTCTCATCGGGGGTGGCGCTTCGCAGGTTTTCCGGTGGGACGCGGCGAAAGACATTTTCCCAGCGACACCGGGGAATGCGCCCCAACCCGAGTGGGTGATCCTGACTTTGCGGCCGGGTAACGACCTACCCGACGTGACGACGAATGCCAGTGGCGAGTGGGAGACTGGCCGCCTGGTCATCTTGAACCAAGACGACGATGTGCCGTTTGGCGACGGTCAGCTCATCGAGACATTTGGCAGCAAAGCGTTCCAGGACCTGACCGCTCCTTCCACTGCCTCATGGAACGAATCGCAACCGGGCAACCTCGTCGGGTCGCCGATCGGCGGCGGAGTTCCGCCCTGGGGGAACGGCACGGATGACGTCGTGTTGCAGTCGGACCATGTCTACGAGTTCAACACCGACTCTGGCGATATTTCTGACCTGACCGATCTCGTTCCGTTGTTCGTCTCGAACCCTGGGTCGAGTATTGGCGAATATCACTTCCGAAGTTTCTTGATGCCCGCCGGACTTTCGACGGAGGGTGCGACACCAAACTTGTCGTTCTTTGGCACGAGGCCATTCGTGTTGCGCATTTCCGGAGACGGCAACCCGGACACGTTGGTCTGTCAGATCAATGCGACGATGCACTTCGATGGTGCAAACGGTACGCCCGGAGTTACCGCGACCGGCGCGCCGGGTGTCGGCGGCTTAGGCGGTCTCGGCGGTGGAGACGGTGGTGATGGCGGTGCCGTCGTCATCGCGGGAACGTCCGTCATGACCAACACGCCCGCCGGAAATGGCGGCAATAACGGCGGTTTTGGTGGCACGAACATTACGTTCCGACTCGACTCCGGGACGAGCGGGCCGAAGTCGGGCGCTGGTGGTGGCGGTGGCTGCGCGACGCGTGGTGAAGACGGTTTCGTCAACTTTGCGGCGACAACAATTCAGGCGCCCGGCGCCAAGGGTGGCCCAGCACGCGGTGATTCGTCGATCCGTACTGCGATCGCCGGCTCGGGTGGCGGCGGCGGTGGTGGTGGGGCATTCCGCGGCTCCACGACGGGAATGCTCATCAACCGGGGCGGCGGCGGCGGTGGTGGTGGCGGCGGTGCGTTCGAGCTCGTCGCACGCGGCTCCGTGGCGATCGGTGGCGAGATTACCGTCAACGGTGGTAACGGCGGACAAGGTTCGGCTGGCACCGGTGGTCCG
Organism: Planctomycetota bacterium; assembly: GCA_046154185.1. Taxonomy (GTDB): domain Bacteria; phylum Planctomycetota; class UBA8108; order UBA1146; family JAJFFE01; genus JBJXGE01. The sequence goes on along the minus strand of JBJXGE010000073.1, from coordinate 26,718 downwards.
GCGGGCGGCGGGAGTGGTGGAACGATTCGCGTGAGTGCAACGGGTGATATTGCGATGTCGGAAGACATCGTCTTGGAAGCGCTGCCCGGCATCGGCTTCACGGATTCTCCGACATACATTGGCGGCGATGGGGCACTCGGTCGCATTCGGTTGGAAGCGAACGGTTCGATCAACTTCCCGAGCCAGGCCGACTTTACCGATGTGCAGCCGGCAATGGGTACTCCCGGCGTCAGCTCGGGTCAATGTTCGCCGCTGGCGATCGACGCTGGCACAGGGGTAGACGGCGCGCTCAATCTGGCGGGACTCAGCGGTATCGTGACGATCGATACATCGACGGGTCGGGTGTTGAGTCCGACGGGTGGACTCCTCCTGCAGAATGCATCCGGCGATGGCGAGTTTCATCTCTCGACCTTGAACGTGCCGGTCGGCGTTACGCTGCGCGGGTTCGCTTCGGATTTTGTCGCGGCGAATAATCCGCTGATCTTGCGAGTCCAGGACGAAGCGACGATCGCGGGAATCATCGATGTTTCTGGATTCGACGGTGGAGTGGCCGATGTGCTCACAACTCCAGCAACGCCGACGGGCGGACTCGGCGGAGTCGGCGGTCCCGCGGGCGGGAGAGGTGGCGCCGGAGGCTTCGCGAACTCCGCCACGGATTTCGCGGACGGTGGTTTCGGCGGTCTGGAAATATTGCCGGCTGAGCTGGTCGATCTCGATCCGCCCTTTGATGCGCCGGGTGGTGGCGGTTTGCCCATCGGCTTCGCCCTCGCAATCCCCGCGATCGGTGGGGAGTCCGTCACGACCGCAACCACGTTGCACGCCGGTAAAGGTGGTGGTGGCGGATACGCTGTAGTCGGTCGTGCGGGATCATCGGCGCTGGCGTCCGCGGACGATGGCGCGGGTGGAACCGTTTACGGCTCGCTCTTGTTCGTCAGCCCGCTCGACGGATCGCCGCTCCAAGTCGGTGGCGGCGGTGGCGCAGGTGGCGGTGGCAATGTGAACCCGGCAGCGGGTGTCCTCTACTCACATGCGCCGGGTACGGGCGGCGGCGGTGGCGGGGGGTTCCTCCAGGTGGCGGTCGGTGAACGACTCACGATCACCGCGGCGGCTCAATTGTTGGCGCGCGGTGGCAACGCGTTTCGCGGGCCGGCCAATGGCGGAAATGCTGGTGCGGGTGCCGGTGGTGGCATTCACGTGCAGTGCGGTGGATTCATGTTGGTCGAAGTTGGCGGTCCAGTGGTCGACGTGCGTGGCGGCGATGCGAATCGAACCGACTTCCCGCCCGGCACAGGCTACGTCACAAGCGCGAGTCCCGACTCTGGCACAACGACCGCGGCGGGTGATGGCGGCAGCGGCCGCATTCGCTTCGAGACGCCGCTTGGCTTCGTCATGGCTGGCGACCTCGCGATCAACCCGCCGCCAAGTCTCGGCAACTTCCGGCGCGGCGACATGTTTGAGAGCACGGCGCGCTCGTTGAGTTACCAAGTGTTAGCGGGTGGAGTTGCTCGCCGGTCCGGCGCGTTGTTCGACGCGCCGCTCATTGCGACTGCTGCACCGCTGCCGGCCGGTACCGACATTTTGCTGTTGCTGCAAGGTGGGCCGGAGAGTGAAGCGGACCCGGGTCGACCGGCCGACTTCGTCCCCGCCGTGGATGACGTGACACTCCTCAACGGCGCGGAGTTCGTGCGGATGACTTGGTTCCTCTACTCGAACAGCACCACGTTCCAAGTGCCGATCGTCGACATCGTGACGGTCGACTTCGGATACTAGTTTCGGTTAGCGGATCGTCGCGATCGGGCTGATTTTTCTGAGGGGTGCTGTCCGCAGCACCCCTCGTCGTTTCGTGCAGACCCGGGCGCGGTTCACCCTATTACCAACGATGATTCACGTGACTTGGAAGCCGGCGGCGCGGAGCCAATCGGCGACTCTTGCTGTCAGATCACCCTGAAGTTCGATAGACGCCTCGTTCACCTGTCCGCCGGTACCGCACGCGCTCTTCATCCGGCGCGCGACGTCTTCGAGTTCTCCTGCGCTCAGCTGAAATCCACGGATAACGGTGACGATCTTCCCTCGCTTGCGTCGCTCTAGTGAGATCTTGAGACGTTGTGCGGTCCCGCGTTCGTGGCGCAGCGGCGGCGCTGGCGCGCCTGCGAGTTCTGACGACGCCGGCGTTAGCGACCAACCGTCGCCGCCCGTCCGGCGAGATTTTTTTTCCATCGAGATTCCTGCCAATCGCTACCGAAAGTGGCCAGACGCTGTTTTCATCGCAACCTGCGAGTTTCAAGCGCGGTTCCTAAATCCAGAGTCGGCAAGCGTCAAGCCCCATTCTGTCGCCATTCGATGTCGTGTTTTCGGTCGAATTCGAAGCGGCTGAGTCGATTCGCCGGCTTTGCCGTCTATTGCTTGCATGTCGGTGGAAGCGGAACGAACATGTCAACCTCAGGCTCGGGTTGAATCAGTAGTAACGAGCGGGGGGCATCGAGACTGGTGTCTCGATCCAATTGGTTCAACTCGAAGTCGCAAGAATTTGGAGGAACTCATGAAGGTTTTGAATCGACTGGCATGCTTTGTCTTGCCGGTGGCCGCGTTCACACTCATCGGCGCCAGCACGCTTGTCGCGCAAAATGTTGGCGGTTCCAACGCGCCAGGGGGCGCCGACAAGAGCGGCGATGCGAAAGCGAAGTCGATCTTCGAGACGGCTTCGGCCGACAAGCAGTTTTCGACGTTCGCCAAACTGGTCACCGCCGCTGGACTCGCGGAGACGCTGACCAAAGCCGGCGAGTACACCGTCTTCGCGCCGACCGACGCGGCGTTCGAGAAACTCGGCAAGGCGAAACTCGAAGAACTCATGAAGCCGGAGAAGAAAGCGGAACTTGCGTCGCTGCTGCAGTACCACGTCGTCAAAGGGAAGAACCTCGCCGACGGTTTGGCCAAACTGAATGGCAAGTCGCTCGAGTCGCTGACCAAAGCCAAGTTCGAAGTTACGGTCAAGGACAAGGCAGTGCTCGTCGGTGCGGCGCACGTCACGCAAAAAGACATCGCGTGCGCGAATGGCATCATCCACGCGATCGACGCGGTGATGATCCCGAAGGACGCGGCGATGCCGAAGGACAAAACCAAGGACGCGCCGAAGCCGACCGGCGAGAACAAGCCGACCGGCGAGAACAAGCCGACCGGTGAGAACAAGCCGACCGGTGAGAACAAGCCGACCGGCGGCGGCAACCGCTAAGTGCGAGCGCGCTGACATGCGGTGAAAATCTGTCTTGGCCGCGCGGAGGCTTTGCGAGAGCGCAGATCCTCCGCGCGGTTTTGTCGTGCTACTAAGACGTGGGAATCAGACCAGGAGATCTCGGACGAATGATCACTCGCTGCCTCAGCTGGCTGGCGATCGTCAGCTGCAGTTTCGCATGGACGCCAACAGCCAGCGCCGAGTTGCAGACCGCCGCCGCGTTCATTGCGCTCTTCAATGGTCGCGACCTGAGCGGGTGGCGCGGACTTGGTCACTTTGATCCGAACGAACTCGCGAAATTGGACGCAGCCGCGCGTGCTCAGAAGCAGGCGGCCGACGACGCGGATCTGCGTGCGCATTGGCGTGTCGAGAACGGCGAGATCATCAGCGATGGCCACGGTGTTTTTCTCACGACCAAAGAGGACTACGGCGATTTCGAGCTCGAGCTCGAGTGGAAAATGATGACGGCGGCCGGCGACAGCGGCATCTACTTGCGCGGCTGCCCGCAGGTACAAATCTGGGATCCGAATAACGCCGGCGAACTCAAGAACGGCGCCGACAAGGGCTCGGGCGCGCTGTGGAATAACAACGCGCCGGCCGGCAAGTTCCCGCTCGTTCGCGCCGATCGGCCGATCGGCGAATGGAATCAGTTTCGCATCCGTATGATCGGCAGTCGCGTCACGGTGCGTCTCAACGGCGAACTCACGGTCGCCGATGAAGTGATGGAAAATTTCTTCGATCGCGCGCGGCCTATATTTCCGCGCGGTCCGATTCAATTGCAAACCCATGGCAGTGAGATGCGTTTTCGCAACCTCGCGATCCGCGAACTCACCGCGACCGACGCGACGCTCGCGTTGCGCGCGGGCGAGGAATCCGAGTTTCGAAAGCTGTTCGATGGCAAGAGTCTTGCCGGTTGGACCGGCGCCACTTCGAGCTACGAAGTTACGACCGAGAGCACACTTCGCTGCAAAGCGGGGGAAGGCGGCAATCTTTGGACCGCCGAACAGTTTGACGACTTCGAGTTGCGGTTCGAGTTCAAGTTGCCGCCCGGTGGCAACAATGGTCTCGGAATCCGTTCGCCGTTGGCGGGCGACGCAGCTTACGCGGGAATGGAGTTGCAGATTCTCGACGACACGTCGGAGCGTTACCGCGATTTGAAACCCTTCCAAGCGCACGGTTCTATCTACGGCGTGGCGCCCGCGCACCGCGGTTTCTTGCGGCCCGTGGGGGCGTGGAACTACGAGCGCGTGCTCGTGCGTGGTTCGTTGATCGAAGTTTGGCTCAATGGGTTTCGCATCTTGAACTGCGATGTCGACCGAATCGGCGCACCGGCGGATGGCCAACCGCATCCCGGCACCAAGAACAGAGTGGGCCATATCGGTTTTCTCGGCCACGGTGATCCGGTGGAGTTCCGCAATATCTCGGTGCGTGTCGCCACGCCGTCGAAACCATAACTGTGCGGTCGATGCCTCGACTCTGAGAAATCTCGCGCTCAAGCTTGCGTTTCATCTTCCCGACATCGAGGGAGGAATTGAGAGCGGGCCATGACGCTATCCAATGCAATAGTTCGAGCGCGACCGCGAGTATCGGCCGAGTCGCCAGGCCCCGCGGCAGCGCCGCGCCGCGCATTGACCGCGCCCGTTGCGGCACTGGTAATTGTGTTGGGCCTCGGTGTCTTCGCGCGTTTCGATCGTCTCGCTTGGCACTTCACGTCCGCCGACGACTTGCTGCCCATGACACAGTTGTACGGCGCGGCAGCAGGCCATGAGTGGCAGCCTTACCGTTACGCTAAAGAAGTCGCCACGCACTCTACGTACGCGCCGCTTCAGTATCTCCTCTACCCGCTCCTCTTGAGTCCTGACACCGGCTATCGAACGATGCTCTTTCTTGGCCGATTACCGAGCGCAATCCTGAGCGCCCTCGCCGTCCTGCTCACCGCGATCGCCCTTTGGCGCGCCAAGGGTCGTTGCGATTGGGGCGTCGTGCTCGGCGCAGGCGTGTCCGCGTTTTCGCTGCTGAGCATCGTCTACGCGCATCAAATGTCACCTTACGCGTTCGGTCTCTTCGGCGCCGCGACGCTCGTGTTGGTGCTCCATTGGACGCTCGAAACAGAGTCGCCGCGTCGGCGCCACCTATTGGCGCTCGTCGCGGGCTTCCTGCCCTACGCCTCGTACCAACTCATCTTGCTGAGCGGCGTGGCGCTCGCGAGTTGCGCGCTCTGCGACATCCGTTCGCAGCGCCTGGCCGGCCGTTGGCGCACCGTCGTGTCGAGCTGGCTGGTGTCCGCGTGTGTATTCGTTGCGGTTGTGGCGCCGATCACGCTCAAGTTCATCCTCGGCATGCGGGCGCGCGCGAACTTCGGCTGGCAGGGCGCCGAACAGTTCTTTCCGTTCTTCGACCCGTCGGCGAGTTCGTTGACGCTCGTGTGGGACACTGTGAGCTATCTCGCCAACTGCTACTACCACGCGCTCGCGAACCAACTCGCCAATGTCGACCCAGCGACGCCGGCGCTTGCGTTTTGGATGGGGCCGGTCCTCGTGCTAGGCGGTTGGGGCGCAATTCAAAGTCTGCGTTCGTCGCAACCGGCGCGTTTCGGAGTGGGAATCTTCGTTGTCGGCACGCTCGCATTGTGGGGCGTGTTGAATCTCGCGGGCCGATTGCCGCTGAGTCCAACCCGCCACACGTTAGTCTTCTTGCCGTTGCTTGCCTTTGCGATCGGGATCGGCGTGAGTGAGTTCAGCGCGCGCGCGCGACGCGCGGGGGATGGCATCGCCGCGATGCTCAGTGCGATCGCGTTCTGCGCGTTCGCTTACAACTACTCGGAGTTTCAGGCGGCACGGCAGGACCCTTTCGATCCAAAGCGACTCTCCGCGCTGGTCGAGGAGACACACGCCGACGCGATTGTCGAATACGCGTGGACCGTTCAACATTCGCTCATGTTTAGAAACGGCGGCCCGGCGACGGTGATCACGATGCCACGCGGCTGGGAGCTCGAGCGGCTCGACCGACTCGACCCACGCCCCGCACGCGTCTTGTTCGTGTCGTACTTCACGGGCCTCCACGAATTCACTCACAAGGGGCACAGCCTCTACGAGGCGTTGCTCGCGCGCGGCTATAGCATTCAAACACTGATCGAGCACCACTCGACGACACCCATCGAGACGAGTCGGCTGCTGTTTAACGGCACAAACTCTCAATACATATATCTGGCCACGCTTGCGGACGTCGCCGCGTCGACTGCGCCGAGCGCCGCGCCCGGTCTCGTTCCTTCAGCCGCTCGCGAAACGCGCCGATAGAGCGAGATGTCGACCCTGCACCAACGGCTTAGCGGGACCAGCCCGAACCATTCGGCGGGTGGTTGAGCGCGGGACGACCTCAGGGGGACCAGAGTTCATGCAGATTGTCATTCCGCTTTCCGGCATGGGCGAGAGATTTCGCGCCGCGGGCTACACGACACCCAAACCGCTGCTTGAGGTCGAAGGGCGCACGGTCATCGATCACGTCGTGCGGCTCTTTCCGGGCGCCGACGACTTCGTCTTCATCGTGAATCGTTGGCACGCCGAGGAGACCGAGATCTTGGCGATTCTCGGTCGTCTGGTCCCGCACGCGCGCGTGCGCGTCATCGAGCCACACAAGCGCGGCCCCGTCCATGCTGTGCTCGAGGCCGCCGACCTGATCCGCGACGACGAGCAGGTCATCGTCAACTACTGCGACTTCAGCGCCGTCTGGGACTACGGGCACTTCGCGCGCAGCGTCACCGAGAGCGGCGTCGCGGGCGCGATTCCGGCTTATCGCGGCTTTCATCCGCATTCGCTCGGTCCGACGCTTTACGCGTACCTGCGCGAATCGAACGGCCGCATCCTGGAAGTGCGCGAGAAGCAGCACTTCACGACGAATCGCCTCATGGAGTACGCGTCGTCCGGGACGTACTACTTCGCGAGTGGACGACTCATGAAACTCGCGTTTCGCGAGCAAATCGCCCGCGAGCTCCACTTGCGTGGCGAGTACTACGTCAGCATGAGCTACAACTTGCTGATCGAAGATGGTCTGCCAGTCTCCGTCTACGAACTCGAGAAATTCTTGCAGTGGGGAACTCCCGAGGATTGGGAAGAGTACTGCGGTTGGTCGAGCTATTTTGCGCGCCACGCCGATTGGCAACCGCGGCAATTGTTCGGTGGCCAAGTCGTGGTTCCCATGGCTGGCCGCGGCGAGCGCTTTCGGGCCGCCGGCTACACGACGTCAAAGCCACTCATCGACGTCGGTGGCGTGCCGATGGTCATCCGCGCCGCTCGCAGTCTGCCGCGCGCGGAGCGCGCTGTTTTCGTCGCGCGCTCTGAAGACCTTCGTGACGGCGCGCTCGCCGCGCTGCTGAGCGCGAGTCTGCCCTGCGAGGCAATCGTCGTGCCGGTGGATTACGAAACAGCGGGACAAGCCGCCACGTGCTTGATCGCGTGCCGCGCGCTCGATCCCGCGTTGCCGCTCATGATCGGGCCGTGCGATAGCGCCATCGTTTGGGAGGAAGACGCGTTTGCCGCACTCGTGCGCGATCCGTCGATCGATTGCATCGTCTTCACGTTTCGTGGCCACCCGCATGCCGCGCGCCATCCCGAGTCCTACGGATGGATCGTGCCCGGCCGCGGCAGTCGCATCGATCGCGTCTCGATCAAGACTCCGGTTTCCGCGCAGCCGGCGCGGGATCATGGCATTGTCGGCGCGTTTTGGTTTCGGCGCACCGCCGATTTTCAATGCGCCGCCGATCGCATGATGGCGGCCGAGCACCGAGTGAACGGCGAATACTACGTCGACACTTGCATCGCGCACGCGCTCGAGGCGGGACTCAACGTGCATTTTCTCGATGTCACTCATTACCTGTGCTGGGGCACGCCCGATGACTTGCGGACCTACCAGTATTGGGAAGAGTACTTCGCAAGCGCATCGCACCACCCGTACGAGCGCACGAGTGCTTCTCATATCGAGCTGCCGGAAGCGGCGCTCGTATGATTCGGCCACGACTCTCCATTGTGCTGCCGTGCTACAACGAAGCGGCCAATCTTCCCGGCGTCGTCGAGCGCTATCGAGAGGTTTGGCAGGATCTACCGGCCGAGCTCATCTTGGTCGACAACGGTTCCACCGATGCCACCGCGGAAGTCTTGGCGTCGTTAATCGCGCAACCGGCCTATCGCTTTGCGCGGACGGTGCGAGTGCCCGTGAATCGCGGGTATGGCTACGGGATTTGGCAAGGTCTTCTGGCGGCCCGTGGCGAGACACTCGCATTTAGCCACGCCGACCAGCAATGCGATGCGGCGGACGTGTTCACCGCATACCACGAGTTGTTTCGCTCACGGTCGCCGCATTCGACGTTGGTCAAGGGGCGCCGCCGTGGCCGCGCGCTTCAGTCGCGCTTCGTGACCAGTGTCATGAGCGTCGTCGCCGGCGTTGTGCTCGGCTATCGCCTGCGCGATATCAACGCGCAACCCAAGTTGTTCCCGTCCGAGTTGCTCGAGGATCTCTCGGCGCCACCGAACGGATTCGAGTTCGATCTCTACGTTCTTTATCGCGCGCGGCGCGCCGGCTACCAAGTTCGCACCGTGCCGGTTGAGTTTGGGCCCCGCGCCCACGGCGTGTCGAAATGGGCGACTAGTGTGTTCTCGCGCTGGCGGACAATGCTGGGTGTGTTTCGTTATATCTTTCGGCTGCGGTTGTCAGGAGGAGCCTGAGTGAGCCCGCTCGTCGACGACGCTCCGGCGCCGCCCGCGACACCACGCGCCCCGGCGCCGCCTTTGGATTTCAAGCCCGTGCGCGTTCTGCGACTCGGAGGCGCCGCGTCGCTTGGTTCGCTCCTCAAGACCGAGTTGCCGGCGCTGTTCCTGCATCCGGCCTTCTTGTGTGTGTTGGCGTTGAAACTGGCGCTTGGCACGGTCTGCGCATCCGCTTATTTGCGCGACCTCTTCACGCCGTTCGTGAGTTACTTCGTCGAGTCGGGTGGCTCGAATCCTTGGGCATTTTTCTACGCGCGCGGCGAGAGCAACGCGTTCCCCTATTCGCCCGTGATGCTCGTCGTGTTCGCGTTGCCGCGCTTACTTTTCGATGGGCTCCTCAGCTCGGGTTGGGAGACCGTGAGTGCGGGCCACCTGCTCGTCATGCGAATTCCGCTCTTGGCGGCCGACGTGCTCGTCTATCTCACGCTTGCGGCATTTCTCCCGCATCGGATCGCGCGCGTGCGCGCGCTCTACTGGTGCTCGCCGATTGTGATTTACGCCACGTACTGGCATGGTCAACTCGATCTCGTGCCGACGGCACTCCTGTTCGCCGGTGTGTATTGCGCGCTGCATCGGCGCGTCATTGCGGGCGGCGTCATCGTTGGCCTCGCGCTCGCGACTAAGAGTCACGTGCTCGTGGCGTTGCCGTTCTTGGCGCTTTTCTTAGTTCGACGTCGAGATTGGGGTGCGGCGCTGCGCTTCGTCGGCATGGCGCTCGTGGTCGGCGTCGGTTGCATCGCGCCTTGTTTGGCGTCGTCGGCGTACCGCACGATGGTGCTTGCATCCCCCGAGCAGAGTCTCGTGTTCGAACTCGCACTTCGGCTCGGCGCGGCGACCGAGGTGTACGTGACGCCCGCCGTGTTGCTAGTCCTGGTGATCGCGTTCGCAACCTACCCGAAGAAAAACGCCGACCTCTTGCTGCTGTTTCTAGGACTCAGCTTCTGCAGTTTCGTGTTGCTCGTCCCGCCGCGTCCGGGTTGGTACTTGTGGACGCTGCCGCTCCTCGCCTACGCGTTCGCCAAGTCCGGCCGTCACCAAGTCGCGACCTATCACGGTTTCGCCGTGGCGTATGTCGCGTACTTCCTTTTCGGACCGACGGGCGATTACGCCGACGCGCTCGGCCTTTGGAACCCGACGCTGCGCACCGATCTCACCGCGGGCGTCGCCTCGCAAGTCGAGATCGATCGCGGCGGCAGCCTCGCTTTCACTGTGATGCAATCGCTGCTGCTCGTGAATCTCGGTCTCGTTTGGCGGTTCGGCGTCCGTTCGAACGAAGTCTATAAGCTCTCCCTCCGGCCGACGATGATCGGAATCGCGGGCGATAGCGGCTCCGGAAAAGACACGCTGGCGCAATTACTCGCAGAGCTGTTGGGACGTGAGCAAGTGACGCACGTGTCGGGCGACGACTATCACCGGTGGCCGCGTGGTCACGAAAACTGGCAGCGTTACACGCATTTAGATCTTCGCTCGAATAGTCTCGCGCAACTCGCGCATGACTCCGACGCATTGCGCTCGCGCGCCTCCATCGAGCAAGCGCACTATGATCACGGCACGGGTCAGTTCCGGCCGAAACACACGGTGACGCCCGCCAATTTCGTCTTGTGCGCTGGCCTCCATACGTTCGTGATCGAACGAATGCGCGCGTTACTCGATCTCAAGATATTCATGGATCCGTGTGAGTCGTTGCGACGGCAATGGAAAATCGAGCGCGATCACCGCGAGCGCAACAAGTCGCCGGAGTCCGTCATCGCGTCACTCGCCGCGCGGTCCGACGATCGGGCCCGCCACGTGCTGCCGCAGCGTGAATTCGCCGACTTGGTCGTCCGTTTCTTGCCCGCGAAGGAAGGTGAGATTCTCGCCGGAGCGCCGCCGAGCGCGATCGAACTCGAACTAGTCGCGCGGAATAGTTTTCACCTCGAGTTGTTCGCGTTGGCACTGAGCGACCGCACGCGCTTGGTGGTCCACGACCATCCGCAAGGCGACCTGACGTTTCATGCCGTGCGACTCTCCGGAGAAGTGGCGCGCGGCGAGTTGCTCGCGGTGGCGCTCGAGATCGTGCCGAATCTTGACGAGTTGAGTGACGGCCAGCCGATCGAGTTTCGCGACGGCTTGAATGGCGTGCTGCAACTCGCCTGCTTGTACTGTTTGAGCTGGGCCATGCAATGGCAGCGCGCGCCCGAGTTGCGCGCGCCACAGCTCGCGTTGAGTTGAAAGCGCAGCAGTCGTCATGGTGGATCGCCTGAATCCGTTGCTGATCGTCGAGCATCGCATCAATACGTGTGCGGCGCTCGAGCGCGTGCCGGCACACCACGGTGTCGAAATCGATGTGCGCGACTACGATGGCGCGCTCCGGCTCGTGCATGACCCCTTCGAGAGCGGCGAATTGCTGGAAGGCTTTCTCGAGGCCTATAACCATGCGCTCTTGATCGTAAACGTGAAGTGCGACGGTCTCGAGGATTCCGTGCGCCGCCTGCTCGCGGCGCGCGGCATAGAAAACTTCTTCTTTCTCGATTGCGCCGCGCCGACCCTAGTGCGTTTGGTGCGGAGCGGCGAACGCCGCGTCGCCGTACGGTTCAGCGAGTTCGAGCCCCTGGAGTGGGTGCGCAACTTTCACGGCCGCGCTGATTGGGTGTGGGTCGACTGTTTTACGCGCTTGCCCTTTACCGAATCTTCTTATCGGGAGCTCGCGGAGCACTACCGGCTCTGTCTCGTTTCGCCGGAACTTCAGCGCGCGCCAGCGACGCGCATTGCGGAGTTTCGAGCACGGCTCGTTGCTTCACCGGTCGACGCGGTTTGCACGGACTTTCCAGACCTATGGACCACGAACACAGCTCGCGTTGAAGCGATTCACGCCGACTCCTGAAGCCTCTATACTCCGTGCGTCGATGAGAATGAACTCCAACCGCACGGGCGCACTCTCCGGCGATCCATCGTGATGCGGAGTCGAAGCGGAACCAATTTGACGGGAAGGGAATCGGGCATGCAGATTTATCTGATTCGCCACGGCATCGCGATTGACCGCGAGGATCCGGATTGTCCGGCGGAACCGGAACGAGAACTCACGCAGCTCGGGTACAAGCGCACGCGCCGAGCGATGAAGGGTTTGCGTCGCCTCGGACTCACACCGCAAATCATTCTCACGAGCCCCTACCGACGCTGCGTACAGACGGCCGAGTTAGCGGCGCGCTGCCTGCATCTGTCGCAGTCCGCGGAAGCGTTTATGGTGTCGGAGGATTTGTTGCCGGAGAGTCGACCCAATGCTCTGCTCGATAGTCTTGCGAGTTTCGAAGGCAAGAACATGTTGATCGTTGGGCACGCGCCGCATCTGGACATGCTGCTCGCCGCCGCGGTCGGCAGTCGCACGCCCGCAATCACTTCGCTCGGGAAGGCCGCCGTCGCGTGCCTCGAACTCGGCGATCCACCGCAACTGCCGGCCCAACTCGCGTGGCTGTTGAAACCGAGCATGCTGCGTTTGTTGGCGAAGCTGTAGGAATAACAGCGCATGATGATCGATGATCCGGCAGCGACTGATTCCGTAACGCCGAGTGGCGGTGCCGGCCAGACCACCGTGGCGGCGGTGGATCTCGGCTCGAATAGCTTTCACATGGTGATCGCGCGGCTGCTCGAGCACGACATGCATATCATCGATCGTCTGCGCGAACCGGTTTGCCTGGCGGGCGGACTCGATGCCGATGGCCAATTGACCGAGGAGGCGCAAGAGCGGGCGCTCGCGAGTCTCGAGCGCTTCGGCCAACGGCTGCGGCCCGTGCGCAAAGCGCTGGTGCGCGCGGTCGGTACGAGTACTTTGCGCCGGGCGCGCAACAGCGTCGCGTTTCGCCAGCGCGCGGAGCGGGCGCTCGGTCACCCGATCGAAGTCATTTCCGGACAAGAAGAGGCGCGCCTCATCTACTTGGGCGTCGCCCATAGTCATGCGTCGAATTCCGCGTATCGACTGGTCGTCGATATCGGCGGCGGAAGCACGGAAGTGATTGTCGGCGAGGGATTCGAAGTGTTGCGCGCACACAGTCTGCATATGGGCTGCGTCGGCTACAGCCGGAGATTTTTCCCCGGCGGCGAGCTGAGTCGCGAAAACTTCGTTCACGCCGAGACGGCGGCGCGACTCGAGCTACGCGCGGTTGAGCAGCAGATTCGCAGTTTGGGCTGGGATTCCGCGGTCGGCTCGAGCGGTACCGTCAACGCGATCGGTGAGATCCTGCGACTCGGTGACGCGCGGAGTGGCGCGACCGCCATGAGCGAGATCACGCTCGACGGTCTCACCCGCCTACGCAAGTCCATGACGCGCGCGGGTCATGTCCGGAGCTTGGAGTTGCCGGGGTTGCGTGCCGATCGCGCGCCGGTACTTGCGGGCGGTCTCAGCATTCTGCGCGCACTCTTCGAGAGTCTTGGTATTGCTTCGATGTCGGCTTCGCCCGGCGCGCTGCGCGAGGGAATTCTGTACGACCTCGATGGCCGCTTGCGCCAGGAAGATATGCGCGACCGCACGATTCGGCGGCTCGTCGACATGTACCACGCCGACGTTTATCAAGCCGTGCGCGTCGAGCGCACTTCGCTCACACTCTTCGATCACCTCAAGGCCTTCGTCGGCGGCGAAGCCTCTGAAGCTCGCAAGCTGCTGACCTGGGCGGCAAAGCTGCATGAAATGGGGCTCGCGGTTTCACATGCCGGATTTCACAAGCACGGTGCGTACTTGGTGGCGAATTCCTACATGCCGGGATTCTCGGCCGACGATCAGCAACTGCTCGCTGCGATCATCCGTGGCCATCGCCGGAAAATCGCGCGGACGTTTTTCGAGAATCTGCCGACCAGTCGCGCGCTCTTGGCCCAACGATTGTGTGTGATTTTTCGACTCGCGGTGCTGCTCAATCGCGGGCGCTCGACGGAAGCGACGCCGGTCCTCGAAGCCGGCGCCGATGGCGGTTCCATCACGTTGACGTTTCCCGCCGGCTGGCTCGGCGCGCATCCGCTGACCGCCGCCGACCTCGACGAAGAGGCAGGATATCTCAAAGCGCTCAAGCTCGCGCTGCGAGTCGTCGAAGAGCCGCGGGCCACGGCGGCGCGAGTGACGCCGCTCGTGTCGTAAGGGCACCGCTATGGCGACAACTTCGCGAGCGATTCGAGCAGGCGCTCCTGCGCGCAGTAGCGTTGACCCGAGCCGGGCTGTACGCGCTGATAAGTCCCGTCGGAGCGCATCTCCCAAGCGGAACAATTGTCTTCCAAATACGGATCGAGACCTTCCGAGAGTATGCGGCGTCGGTGCTTTTCGCCTTCGATGGGAAAACACAGCTCGACGCGCGTGAAGAAATTGCGCGGCATCCAGTCGGCGCTTCCGCAATACACCAACTCTTCACCCTGCGCATGAAAGTAGCAAATGCGATGGTGTTCGAGAAAGCGATCGACGATGGAGCGCACGCGGATATTTTCTGAGAGCCCCGGGATTCCCGGCCGCAAACAACACGTGCCACGCACAATCAAGTCGATACTGACGCCGGCTTGCGACGCCGTGTAGAGCGCGCGGATGATGTCCGGTTCGACGAGCGCGTTCATCTTCGCGATGATGCGCGCCTTCTTGCCGTCGCGCGCGGCGCTCGCCTCCTTGCCAATCAGCTCGAGCAGTCGGTCGTGGAGCCCGAAAGGCGTTTGAATGAGTTTCTTGAGCTGGCGCACCCGTCCGAGCCCCGTGAGTTGTTGGAACAGCGCGTGGACATCCTCGCCGAAGTCGTCGCGCGAAGTGAGTAGGCTGATATCCGTGTACGCGAGCGCCGTCTTGGTGTTGTAGTTGCCCGTGCCGAGATGCACGTAGCGGCGCAGGCGTCCGCCTTCGCGCCGCACCACCATCAACATTTTGGCGTGCGCTTTGAAGCCCACGACGCCATAGACGACGCGCGCTCCGGCCTCTTGCAGGCGCGAAGCCAGCTCGATGTTGGCGGCTTCATCGAAGCGCGCGCGCAGCTCGACGACGGCCGTGACCTCCTTGCCTTGTTCGGCGGCTTCGAGCAGTGCTTCGCCGAGCGGCGAATTGATGCCGGTTCTATAGACTGTCTGCTTGATCGCGAGCACATCGGGATCGCGCGCCGCTTGGCGCGCGAGATCCAAGACCGGGGCAAATCCTTGGTAGGGGTGATGGAGCAAGAGATCCCGCTCGCGCAGAAGCCCGAAGATGTCGCTCGAGTTGTTCACCTTTTTCGGTAGGCCCGGGATGAACGGCGGGTACTTGAGATCGGGTCGATCGGCAAGCTTGTAGATTTCTTCTAGCCGGTGCAGGTTGACCGGTCCATCGACCTTGTAGACATCGCTCTCCGACAGTTGAAACTGGTCTTGCAGGAAGCGCGAAATCTCGGCAGGCATGTCGCTCGAAATCTCGACGCGCACGGCGTTACCATAGTGGCGGCGTGGCAGGCCGCCTTTGAGCGCGCTCAGCAAATCCTCGACGTCTTCTTCGTCGACCCAGAGGTCGCTATCGCGCGTGACGCGGAACTGATGACTGCTGAGCACTTTCATGCCGGGAAACAGTTCTGCGACGGTCGCTTGGATCACGGAACTCAGCATGACAAAGCCGAACGGCACCTTGGCGAGCTCCACCGGGACCGCGATGAGTCGCGGCAGAATGCGCGGCGCTTGGACAATCGCTGTGCCACTCTTGCGACCGAAGGCATCTTTGCCGTCGAGAGTCAGGATGAAATTCAAACTCTTATTGAGGACGCGCGGAAAGGGATGCGCGGGATCGAGTCCGACGGGCGTCATGACCGGGAGCACTTCCCGCACGAAATATTCGCGCATCCACTCTTGAATTTCTGGCGTCTGTTTTTGGCGCGTGAAGAGCACGATTCCGCGTTCGGCGAGCTCGGGGAGCAAGACATCGTTGAGAACTCGATACTGCTCCGCCACCAACGCGAGCACCTTTTCGCGGATTTGGCGGAGCGTCTCTTGCGGGCTGAAACCGTCGGGGCCCGCGGTCGAGAGCCCGACCTCGATTTGCTCCTTCAAGGCGGCGACGCGGATCTCAAAAAACTCATCGAGATTCGCACAGGCAATCGTCAAGAATCGCAAGCGTTCGAGGAGCGGCGTGCCGGGGTCGAGCGCTTGGGCGAGCACGCGCTTTTGAAATTCCAAGAGCGACAGTTCACGGTTGATGAATGCCGGAGCCGAGTCGGTGTTGATCGACTCCTTACGCTGTTCTTTATCTTTGCTCACCAATCGGTGCTTTCTGTCGCACGCAAGATCCGCCGGTAACGACGCCGTGAGTTCGAAATCTGGCGTCTTCCTACCTTCGACCAGCTCGCGTGAACGGCTGAATATGCCATGGCAAGTGTCAGACATCCACGGAGTTGAGATGGCAAGCCGCGGCGCTTTATAAAGATCCAGCGGCGCGGACGCCGGCGGTTGGCCGCTGGGCTTGGGCGACGCGCGCGATGATTGCCACGCAGTCTCGGAGTTCGCTTTCCGAGAGGACGAGCGGCGGCGTGAAGCGAATGATGTGGTCGTGCGTGGGTTTCGCGAGCAGACCCTCCGCGGCGAGCTGCAAACAGAAGTCCCAGGCCTTGACTCCGGCGCGCGGGTCGACCTCGAGCGCGTTCATGAGACCTTGGCCGCGCACTTCTTTGACCCAAGAGAGCGAACGGAGCTGCGCCAGTTCGGCGCGAAAAATCGCGCCGAGTCGAGCGGCGTTTTCAGGGAGTCGCTCGTCGCGTAACACGTCGAGCGCGGCGATCGCCACGCAGCAAGCGAGCGGATTGCCGCCGAAAGTGGAGCCGTGTTCGCCCGGCTTTATGCACAACATGATCTCGTCATCGCAAAGCACGGCGGAGATCGGCAGCATGCCGCCCGAGAGCGCTTTGCCGAGGATCACGATGTCGGGGCGCACATCCTCATGGTCGCACGCCAACATTCGTCCGGTGCGACCGAGCCCGGTCTGCACTTCGTCGGCGATAAAGAGCACACGATGGCGGCGACATATTTCGGCGACGCCGCGCAAGTAACCGGCATCCGGCACCAACACACCAGCCTCGCCCTGAATCGGTTCCACCATGAAGCCGGCGACACACGGATCGGCGGCGGCGCGATCGAGCGCTGCGAGATCGTTGAACGGAATGATCTCGAAGCCCGGCATGTAAGGGCCGAAATCCGCGCGCGCTTGTGGATCCGCGGAGGTCGAAATGGCGGCGAGCGTGCGCCCCCAAAAGTTTCGTTCCGCGAAGAGGATTTTCGCGCGGAGCGGCGGAATGTGTTTCTTTTGATAGCCCCACTTGCGGCAGAGTTTCACGGCAGTTTCGCCGCCCTCGACGCCGGTATTCATCGGCAAGACGCGCTGATAGCCGAAAAACTGCGTGATGTGCTGCGCATAGCGACCGAGCCAGTCGTTGTGAAAGGCGCGGGACGTGAGCGTCAGAATCTGGGCTTGCTCAACGAGCGCCGCCACGATGCGCGGGTGACAGTGGCCTTGATTCACCGCCGAGTAAGCCGCGAGAAAGTCGTAGTATTGCTTGCCGTTCGTGTCCCAAACGTGCACGCCGCGGCCGCGGCTCAGCACAACCGGAAGCGGATGGTAATTGTGCGCGCCGTATTGGTCTTCAAGTGCGATGGCGGTTCGCGAGTCCATGGGAGTTTTCTTTCTGAGCGTGGGCTAACGGCGACGACAAGAAGATGCGGTCACGCGCGGGGCGCGCATTCCCGTCACGGACAGGCGGACACGTCGCAGTCGAGCACATCGCCCACGGTCGGATCGACACCGCAAGTCGGATACGGTGCGGGTAGTGGCAGCGTCGGCGCGCCGAACAGCGCGCTCAAGAGGGCGATTGCGTCGGCGATATTGATGGCGCCGTCGTCATTGCCGTCGCACGCGTCGAGGCAATTCAGGGTCGGTGATCCGCCGGTTGGAAAGAGGAAGCTCAACACCGTGATCGGATCGGCAATGTTAAAGCCATCATCGTCGTTGCAATCGCCGCGTTTGAACGAGTTCGCGGCGGCGGCAATCGTCACGAAGCAGTTCGCGGGCGTTCCCGTGCCGCCGGCCACGCACACGGGCTGCACGCTATACGTGTAAGTGCCCGCCGCCGGTACGTTGTCGCTGAAAGCGCTCTCGCCGCCGGAAATCGTCGCGATTGCGGCGCCGTTGCGCACGATCGTAATCTGGCTGTAGCTGTCCGCATTGGTCCAAGTGAGCGCAACATCGGTGCCGGTCACAACACATTGCAAGCCGGTGACTCCAAGGCAAGTTGTCGGTGAACCGTTGTTGCGGCGAATTTCAACCAAGTCGGCAATCTCATCGAACATTACGAGGTCGAGGTCGGTGTCGTTGTCGACATCGAGGATCGCGGCGCACGCGGGGTTCGATACGGCGTCAAACGTCTCTTGCAGGGAGAAAACTCCGGCGCCGTCGTTTTCGAACAAACGCCACTCGCCGCCGCCGAAGCTCGACAGAATCCAGTCGAGGTCGCCGTCGCCATCGAGATCGCCGAGATCGGTCGCAACTACGTGGGCGGCGGTCGGCGTGACGAGCGGCGGATCGAGCGTACCGTCACCGTTGCCGAGCAGGATCGACCCCGAGTTCGAGCCGCTATTTGCGGAACTCACGTCCATGTTGCCGTCGCCGTTGACGTCACCACACACGATCTTCCAGACCGAGCCGCCGGCGCTTTGAAATGGCATGGTCGTGAACGTGCCGTCGCCGTCGCCGAGTTGCACGATGATGCGCTGGTTACCTTGCGCGCCGACGATGAGATCGACAATACCGTCGTTGTTCATGTCCGCGGCAGTCAGTGCGTACTCGCCGAAACCGCCGCCTTCGATCGGCGTCATCGCCGTCATGATGCCGGCGCCGTTGTTTTGAAGTCGTGAGAGATTGTCGGAGCCGATGTTCGCGGTGCAGATATCAGCATCGCCATCGCCGTCAAAATCGAGAACGGCAAGTCCATGTGGGCCAGACCCGACCGGAATATTCTGCGGCGGCGAGAACGTCCCGTCGCCGACGCCGAATACGACCGTCACGTCGCCGGAATAGACGTTTGCGGTCGAGACGTCGATGATGCCGTCGGCATTGAAATCCGCCGGCTCGTTTGGGCTCGCGCCCGATCCGATCGGACTCGGCGGCGTGAGGAAGTTCTCGTAGAGTCCACTGCCGTTGGCCGTATTGAGCAGGACTCGCATATCGGCGCTATCTTCGTTGATACAGCACAAGTCGATCCAGCCGTCGTTGTCGACATCGATCGGTAGTCCGCCGTAAATCCGCGTGCCAACCGACGGCGTCGTGCGCACGCTCAACGTTTGAATCAACGTGAACGTCATGCTGGCGGGCGCGGCAATGATGCGAAACGACGCGGCGTAGCCAGCGCCACGCAACGGCGATCCATCCGCGGCCACGAGCGAATTTGCCATCTGCACCGCGACGGTTTCGCCGGCGACGAATGGCGTCAGTGGGCTGAGGAGGAGAGTGGTGTCGCCGCTCGAGAACGAAAAGGCACAGAGCGTCGGGCCGGTTGCGGATCCGAAGACCGCGATCTTGCCGCTTTGCGCCGAACTCTGCGAAATCGCCCGATCGAATTGAATGGCGATGCTGGTCGTCGGAAGGACATTACTCGCGTTGAGTGCGGGAACGATGCTCAGTACTTGTAGCTCGCCCGCCAGGGCCGTCGAGCCGCAAGCGATCAACAACATGCCGGCCACTGACCAAATCTCGGAGCCCCGATTTTTTGCGCGTGGCGCGTAGGAGTTGACCAGCATGCTGTTCCTTTTGTTCTTGCGGCGGGTGCGCAAACCGCGCGGAGTTTCCGCGTGGCGGCGCGCCGGACGATTCGTGTTGGGAGACTGGATCGAGCCGGCCGCCATCTTGCCAACGGATCCCAGCTTGTAAAGGCCGTTACCACAGCAGCCATCGCTCACGGGCCTCCGCCGGGCCAATGCCGTTCGAGAGTTCACGGGCCCTGATCGCGTTGCGATGCCGCGCTTGTTCAACGGAAGCCCCGGAGGGGCGCGATTCATCAGCCATTCTGCCAGGAGCCGCGAAGCCCCGGGTAAACGGCCAGAACACGATGCAGCCTGAAAGGCTGCGACTCCGTAACGCCGAGTCGCACCAGCGCGAAGAGAGCGGTGGCTCAAGATCAGGCTCCGGACAGCAGTCCCAAAAAAACGGGTGCTGCGGACAGCACCCCAAAAAAAGCGGCGCGCCGAGTGAAAGCTCGGCGCGCCGCTTTTCACGACTCACTGGCGAGTCGCCTGCTCGCTCGCAGCGCGACTCGACAGTTTCCTCAGAACGCGATTACGGACACGGCGTGCTGATGCAAGTCAATGCGTCGGCCGGGCTCGCCGGATCCACACCGCAGCCGGGGTACGGAGGCGCGAGCGGAACGGCCGGTACGACGAAGAGCGCGTTCAGCATCGCGACTGCGTCCGCGATGTTGAGGAGCCCGTCGTTGTTGGCGTCGCACGCATCCTGACAACCAAACACCGCCGGCGCCACGAACAACGCGTTCAACAAGAAGATCGCGTCCGCGATGTTGAACGAAGCGTCGTTGTTGCAGTTGCCGCGAATGAAGTTCACGACGACCGTCAAGTTGACCAACGCGTCGAGGTAATCGCTCATCAGGTTCGTGGTGCTGCCCTGGAAGCCGCCGAATTCCCACGACTGACTGATGACGCGACCGAACGCGGTGTCGCTCGGAACGTAGAGCAAGCCCGTGATGTACGTCGGCTCGCCCGGCGCGGGGATACCGTCGTCGTTGTTGGTCCAGATGACGCTCGCGGTGGAACCGCTCGGCGAATCCTCGACCGCAGCGACCGGGTCGCCCGACAACAGCAATTGGTCGGTGAAATCGTCGCCAGGCCCGCCCGGCAGCAAGTTGTCCTGGCCGTATTGCACGACGCCGTAGGTGGTCGTGTCAATTTCGCCAGCTACTGCGGCGCCGACCATCGAAGTGAAAGAATCATCGCCGTCCGCGATGACGTTCGGGTCGGTGGAGATGCCCGCGACGCCGTCGAAGTCGTAGAACGGCTGCGGCGGATCGAAGCCCCAGATGTCGGCACCTTCCATGTACACCGCGACGCCTTGCACCGTCATCAGGTTCGCAAGCACCTGGCCCGACGCGACCGAGATCGGCACGTTGTTCGGGAAGGTTCCACCCGCGACCCAGATGGCGTTCGAGCTATCGAGCGTGCCGAAGCAATCGTAGCCATCGACGAACGTCACTTCGAGCACCGTGCGACCGTTTGCGACGAGCGCCGCGCGCAACGCGTCAGCGGAATCGATGCAGCCCGGTTCGAGATCGGCATTCCAAATGATGTCGGTTTGACCCGAGTACGGGAACAAGCCAACGGTCGCCTGAACTTCGTCCGTGTCGCCATTGCAGCAGTTCGCCGTGATGACGACCGTGTAGACGCCAGGGGTCGCGATCGGACCAAGTGTCGTCATGATCGCTTGGCCAGCCGTGGCGGCACCTGTCGACGACGTCAGGACACTTGCGCCGTTCTCGTCTTCGACGACGTAAGAAATCGAGTTGTAGCAAGAACCAGCGACGAGATCGACCGTGAGATCCGACGTCGCACAGTTCGCTGTGACCATTCCGGTCGGCGGATCACAGAGACCCGTCGAAGCCGCGAGTGTAAACACGTAATTGTTCGCGCTACCGCACGGGAAGCCTGAGAAGAGCGGCGGAACTGCGGACGCGGCGAGCAAGCCACCCGGCGTGACGACCGCGTAGTACGTGCCCGCTGCGAGCAGCACACTCGTGTTGGTTTGTGCCATGCAATCACCGGCGACCAAACAGACATCGAGATCATTGATGATGAAGTTGGGACAGCCAGCCGGTGCGTCAGACGCGATCGAAACCGAAGCCGGCAACTGACTCGACAACGTGCAATTCACGCTCGCAGCGGCCGCCAGCGTGAATTCGTAGAAGTCGAAATCGCGACTGCCATCGGCTTCCAAAGTTCCGCAGAAAGTATTGCCGAGCGCGATCGGCGTCGTTCCACCGAGCGGGCTGCCGGCCGGGACGAGACAGAGGTTGTTATCAACGCCCGCGCAAACTTCGGGTTCCATGAGCGAGCCACCCGGGCAAGGCAGCGTGCATCCGCCCGGAATGATCGGACCGATCGAGGTGTTGAGGCGGTAAGCGTTGCTGAATCCGCACGGGAAACCCTCGAAGTACGGTCCTGCGTCTTCCGGCAACACCAAGAGAATGTAGTTACCCGGCGCCATTCCGAGCGAACTCGTCGCGGTGCCGCACGGGTCGGCGTGAATCTCGTCGATGATGAAAAGCCCCGCGCAGTCACCGCCGAACACGATCGCGGTCGCCGGCAATTGCGAGGTGAGACTAACCGTCAATGTCGAGGTCGCGGCAATCGAGAACGTGTACCAGTCGAGGTCACGCATGCCGGCATCGGCCCAGAGCGTACCGCAGAGCGTCGAGCCCGGAGTGTACGCTTGAAAGACCGGCGGCATGAGGTTGCAGCCCCCGTTTGGATCGGGCGCCAGTCCGCACATTTCGTCGACCGCGCCCGGCGTGCACGTGACCGCGCAGAGTTGCGTCGGTGGCGCCGCCGTGAGAGTCATCGACAGGACGTAATCCTTCGTGGCTGCAGTGCACGGAATGCCGTCAAAGATCGGGCCGTCCGCATCGCCGGCGCCGACGAGCAAGTAGTAAGTGCCCGGCACGATGAAGAGTGTCGTCGGCGTCGCGACGCAGTTGTCCGACGTCGCGGTCCGCACCACGTAAGTCGATGCGGCGGCGCAGTCCGCGAACTCGTCGCGCAGCAGCACGGCGAGCATCGGGAACTCCGAGTTGATGGTGAAGGCCAACTGCGTCACGTCCGTCACGGTGAAGCGGTAATAGTCGAGGTCGCGCACACCGTTCACCGCCCACAGGTTGCCGCAGTAGGTATCGGAACTCACGATGTCGATGTAGCCGCCGCAGAAACCGCTACAACCCTCGTTGTCTTCGGCCCCGCAGATTTCGCCTTCTTGTAGCGCGGCCGGCGGACACGGAATCGTGCACGGCGGTCCAAACGGCGACGCGACCGCGGGCATTCCGCGAACACCCTCACGAGCCGTGAACGGAGATCCATCAATCCCGGTGGGCACGAGACCAGCGCGCGACGTCTCGATGCGCGCTGGATCGACGAGCGTCGGCGCCGTCGGCGGTTGTTCAATCGCCAGGCTAGCGCTCGGCCCGACCAATGACGACTGTCCTAGCGTCGACTGTGAGATGCCGCCTGCAAGCAGGAGCACGCACAAGCACAAACTAATCCTCATCACAATTCCTCTCCTTAGGTCCTTCGATGGCAACGCTTCGTGCGCTGCCGACACGAGATCCAAAAACCGCAACCACAGCGACAGTAGCCGGCACCCAGCCAGGACTTTCGACGCAAGAGTCGCGCAATCGCCGCGCACACCACGTCGGTAGCTTCACGGCTTCGCGAATCGAGGCTGTTACTGGCGCCAAATGACCACGATCAAACCTGCCAGCGATCGATCAAAACACTCCGAGCCTACTTAGAATTGCCGGCGCCGACGATTTACGCACTGCTTAGGACGACGCGCGCTGTCCGAGACTCTCTCAACGCAAACTCCGCAGCCAACTGCGGACAGAACTCAAGGCAGTCCGGGTAGTACGAACCCGACGATCAGCGAGCGCCGAATGATGTTCACTGAGCCATTGCACCGTGGATGCGCGTTGCACCGTGGATGCGCGTTGAACCGTGAGAGCGCGTCAAACCAGAGGGACGGTATCGAGATCGAGAATCGAAATCCACACCTGCGGCGGCGACATCGGTCCACGCACGACGCTCCACCGCAACCGAACGGACTCCTGTCCACCCCCAAATCATCCAGTCTACCTTGCCGATTCCCGACGCGGCCGAGGCGCTTCTTGGAGAAACTGCAGGCTCCAGAAGTAACGCGCACCTCAGCAGCAAAGCGGACAGAATCAGGGTCTGCGCCGAAGGTCCATATGTTAGGACCTGATCTTCACCCCATCAAGAACTAGCACGAAGCTCTCGGACTTTATCTGTAAGCCGTTCTTAGGCCGAAAGAATCGGCCAACACTTTTATCTGTCGCTCGTATCTGCAGCTCGCCCGCGACGGTCGGAAAATGTCGGTAATTTCGACGCGTGCGGTGACGCTGACGTTTTCAAGTGGGCCGGCTATAATCCGACGCCTCATCTGACTCGGCGATTCGGATGTTCGCCGAGTGGGTCATTGGATTGGGCAAGTTCTACGATCGAGTCGGCCTTCCATCGGTGGGCGGTCAATTGCCGATCCGTTTTTTCGTCGCTGATCTTGGATGGAGTTCATTTAGGAGCGTCGACTGCTCGCGAGCGAGTTCCGCGTCGCGCGAGTCGGTGTGAGGAGTGCATTTCGATGGTTAAGTTTCGCGGTTTTCGTTTCACGCTCGCGCTACTCGTTTGCGTGGGCCTGACTCAGGCGGTCGGCACACAATCCGCGCTGGCGGGCGCTGTTGCCCTCGACACGCGTCGGGTCGCCAGCGGGCTGACACGGCCGGTTTTCTGCACGGCGCCGCCCGGCGACTTGGAGCGGCTTTTCATCGTCGAACAAACGGGTCGCATCAAAATTCTGATGTTGGAAACTGGCACCGTTTTGACGACGCCTTTCCTCAACATTTCGTCGCTTGTGTCACCCGGCATTTCGGGTGGCGACGAACGCGGTTTCTTGGGAATGGCCTTCCACCCCGACTACGCGACGAACAACTTCTTTTACGTTTATTACTACACAACCTCTAGCACGACGCGGGTCGCGCGTTACACCGTCGATCCCCTCGTCAACCCAGACGTTGCGATTGCCGCGAGTGCGACACCGATCATCACGATCTCCCAGCCGCAATCGAACCACAACGGCGGCACGATCGCGTTTAGCCCGATCGACGGCTACTTGTACGTCGGGCTCGGCGACGGCGGAAACTTTGATGATACGGGCGCCGGGCACGCAACCGGCGGGAACGCACAGTCGGGCGCGACGCTGCTCGGCAAGATGTTGCGGATCGATGTGGATGGCGGTTCGCCTTATGTGATTCCGGCCGACAACCCGTTCGTGTCGGATCCCACGCATCTCGACGAGATCTGGGCCAAGGGCGTGCGCAATCCGTACCGTTGGAGTTTCGATCGGCTGACGGGGGACATGTACATCGGCGACGTCGGCCAAGACGCGCGCGAGGAAATCGATTTTGAATTCGCGGGCGTCGGTGGCCGCAATTACGGTTGGCGCTGTGCTGAAGGATTCATCTGTACTGGCTTGAGCGGCTGCACGTGTCCGGGCCCTTCGATTGTCAGCCCCGTGCACGATTTCTCCCACGCCGCTGGCCATTGCTCGGGAATCGGTGGTTATGTGTATCGCGGCTGCGCGATGCCGGCAATGCATGGCGTTTACTTCTTCGGGGACTACTGCAGCAGTGCGCTGTTTTCGTTTCGAATCAACGTCGCTGGCACGGGCATCACAGAGTTGACGACGCGTACGAGTGAACTCGTGCCGCCGGCCGGACAGGGCACGATCTCGACCATCGCGGGTTTCGGTGAAGATGGTTATGGCGAGATTTACATCTGTGACCTCGGCGGCGAAGTCTTCAAGATTGTGCCGTTCGACATCGCGACGCTCGACTGCGACGGCGACTTCATTGTCGATGCTTGCGAGAGCGGCACCGTACCGACGGATTGCAACGGCAACATGATCGACGACACGTGCGAGATCGCGTCGGGTCAAGCGACCGATTGCAACTCGAATGGCATTCCGGACGATTGCGATCTCACGAGCGGCGTGCTCGTGGATTGCGATAGCAACGACGAGCCGGATTTGTGCGAAATCGAAGCGGGCACCGCTGCCGATTGCAACGCGAACCAGATTCCTGACAGCTGCGACATTACGAGCGGAGTCCTGACCGACGCCAACGGCGACGGTTTCCCGGACGAGTGTCCGTTCTTCATTATGCGGGCGATGAATGCGTCGGGCGCGCCAGGGCAGACCGGGGTCGCGCAATTCGTTGCCGGCACTTTCCCAGAAGTCGTAAATGGTTACTCGGTCGCACTCGACTTCAATGAAGCGGTCCTGTCGGTCAGTGCCGTCGATCTAACCGGCACGGTTGCGTTAGGAGCGGACTTCTTTGCGCCGAACTTCAACAACGCGCCGGGTCAAGGCTGGCTGACGGCCGGCGTCGTGATCGACATTTCGCCGCCGATCGTCGATACGCTCGCGCCGGGCGTGGACCAACCGCTCGTGCGGTCGCTGTTCACGGTCGCTCCTGGGGCAGTGATCGGAAGCTCGAGCACGTTGACGATCACGACGATCGGCAACCCCGCGGTGGTGCCGATCTTCTCCGTGGGTACCGGAATCGGCGAAGTGCCGAATCTCGTGAGCGGAGTCTTCAACATCGCGGGTGGCGCGCTGTTTCGTCGCGGCGACTCGAACGTCGACGGGCTCTTTAACATCGCTGACCCGGTTTACACGTTGAACTTCTTGTTCTCGGCCGGCACGGCGTTGAGCTGCGCCGACGCGGGAGACAGTAACGACGACGGAACGTTGAACATCGCCGACCCAGTGCACAGTCTCGCGGCGCAGTTTTCGGCCGGCCCGATGCCGCCGTCGCCACATCCCGGCTGCGGCTCGGATCCGACCGCCGACGCGCTGACCTGTGGCGCTTACGCGGCTTGTCCGTAGTCGCGTGAGGTTTTGAACAACGAATTCGGTGCTGCCGAGCCGAACGATTCCGCGCGCGG
>JBJXGE010000071.1:0-25991 GCA_046154185.1 Planctomycetota bacterium | reverse complement strand
GCCCGTCGGGTTATAGCCCGGGGTTGACCGGCAGGGTCGGTCCGCCGGCCCGGCCGGTCTACCCCGGGTCCGGGTAAAGAAGCGTTCCGGCCTGCAAGGCCGGAGGAGAATCCTCGCCTCGCGCCGGTAATGTGCCGCGTGCGCGATGTCGATGGCAAGGCGAACGGCCTACTGACGGTGGGCCCCGGGGGGTTGCAAACGGGTCAGTGGCGGTAGCGCCGCCGCCGCGCTCCGATCACCGCGACCCGTTTCATAAAGAAAATGCCAAGCGAGATTCGCCGGCAAGAAGCGCTTCCACCATTTCCCTTTGTGATACGGCCGACTGCGATGCACGGCCAGCCCCTGCGACGCTAACAGATCGCGCCATTCGCTGCGCGTTGCGAAGCGATCGATCGGTTGATGATGATTGGGACCGTAGCCCGTGCGAATCGCCCGCCACACCGAGCCCGAATAATAGAGATTGGGTAGCAGAATCCACGCGCGTCCCTGCGGCTTCAACACTCGGCGCATTTCCGAAATGCCGCGTTCGAGTTCCGCGAAGTGCTCGAGATTGCCGAGATTGAACACGCAATCAAAGCTTTGATCCGCGAATGGCAAATGGGCGCCATCGCCTAATACAAATGCACCAGTCGCGAGTCGTTGTCGCGCGAGACTCAGCGCGACATTTGAAAGCTCGAGGCAGGTCGTCGCGGCACCAAGCTCTTGGGCGGCGCGGGCCGCGCCCCCGGTTCCGCAGCCGAGGTCGAGGACCCTCACGCCCGGGTTGAGCTGCGCGAGCTTCGCAACCCAGCGATAGAGTCGCGGACCATCTTCGAGCGGCGCGCGGTGATAGATTTCGTCATACGCCGTGGCGAGTTCGCGTGCGCTCAGTTGCCGGTGCGTCACGAGTCAACTCCGTCGCCGACGATGCGCTCATACACTTGCCCCACGGCGCGCGCGACAACTTGCACGTCAAAGCGTGCGCGTGCCCGTGTCCGCGCGGTGGCGCCGAGCCGCTCGACCCGTGCCGGATCGGCGCGCAAAGCGCGAATTGCGTCGGCGATCGCAGCGGGCGATTCCGCGTCGAGCAGCACGCCGGTCTCGCCATTCTCGACGAGATCCGGCAGCAGCCCACGGCGGCTCGCGATGACCGGAACTCCACTGACGAGCGCTTCGCGCGCCGCTCGACACGTGCCGTCCGACCCGGGCACCAAAAAAATCAGCGCGTCAAAGCACGGCAGGTAGCGCGGGTATTCGCGGTTTTCGATGTACCCCGGAAAGTAGATTTGCGCGTCGACCTGAGATTGGCGGGCGGGTGCGCGCGCGACCGTTTCACTATGCGTCCCGCGACCGAGGATAACCAATCGAAGCCCGGGGTCCGTCCGGGCGACGCGCGCGAAACCTTCGATGAGCTCGGGAAAGAGTCGATGGGTTTGCATGCGCGCGACGACTCCGATCACAAACTCGTCTTGGCCGGCGTTCCATTCGGCTCGCAACTTCGGCTCGCGTTCGCGCGCGGCGAAGCGCGCGAGGTCGAGCGGCGGCTCGACGACCGAAATGCGCGTGGCAAGCGCTGCGTGCCGCTCGACAAAGCGCGCCGCGACCGCGGGTGAATGCACTAACAACGCGTGCGTGTAATGGAGCGAAGTGCGCGCGCGCCAACCACTCGGCGGCTCGGCCTCGTAGAAACTGCGCACGACGGCGACTCCTAGTCGGCGCGCCGCCAAAGTTGCGATGAGATGATCAGCGGCGAGATGGGTGTGGACGATGCGCGGACGATGCGCCGCCAAGAGTTGCCGCAGACGCAAGACATCACGCATCACGAGCCACGGCCGACCATGCTTTGCGAGGCGCAACCGATCATTCACTACCAAGCCACGCGCGCGCGCGAGGGTGCGCACACCGCTTTCACCTTCGCTGTCGGCGCCCGCGCAAAACAGCACGTCGAGTCCGAGCCGCTGCTGTTCCGCCGCCAACACCATGGCCGGATCGGCGGGACCCGTGAATTTATGGTTGGCGAATAGATGAACAACCCTCATGGTTCCTCGGCGGGGCGGACGCGCGGTGCTCGCCACTCGGGACCTCGATAGTAGCGCGGCATCGCATCGGGATTGAGACCGCGGCGGCGGAGCAAGCGCCGCTCCCACAGTTTGACGTCCTTCAAGAACACGTACAACGCGCCGAGCGTGGCGACGATGAATCCCGCCAATCCGTCACGGTAACCGCGCTTGAAGAAGTACATCTTCGCGAACTTGAACGGTGGTCGCACGAGCATGCCGAAAACCGCCAGGCGCTTGCCGGCGACTTCTTTCTCGCGCGCCGCGATGTCGGTGAAGAAATCGATGACTTGCAAATGGTGGAAGATATCGCGGTACGTGTAGTGCAGGAGATCGGCGTCGAGGTCCGCCGCGGCACCGTCGACTTGCACGTGATCGTGCGGATTGACGCCGCCCCAGCGCGCGCGCCGACGATCGAAAAGCCGCACTTTGCGGTCGGGGTACCAGCCGCCGTGCAGGATCCACTGTTGCAGGTAACGAGTCTTGCGCCGCACCGAGTAGCCGCCGATGGTCGGCTCGGTCGCGAGCACGCGCTCGATCTCGGCGCGCAATTCGGCGGTGCAGCGTTCGTCAGCGTCGAGCGAGAAGATCCACTCGGTCGGCGCGAGCGCAACGGCGCGATTCTTCTGCTCGACGTGGCCGGGCCAATCCTTGACGTAGACGCGCGACGTGTACTCGCGGGCGATCGCGACGGTTGCGTCGGTCGAGCCGGAGTCGAGCACGACGATGTTCGGAATCCAGCGCACGCTCTCGAGGCACGCGCGCAGGTTCGACTCTTCATTGAAAGTGATAATCGTGGCGGTCAGCGGTATCACGCGCGGCTACAGACTTTCTCGGCACGCGTTGGGGTCAAAAGAAACGCGGACGCCATGCCGGATCGAGGTCGCTCAGCGTGGCACGCAGCCCATGGAAAACTCGCATGGACTCGAGTTCAGCCGCACCGAGCTGGTAGCGAATGCGGTCCTCAAGGTAGCGGCGCGCTCGCTCGCTGTCGATGACATCGGGGTGCTCGCGACAATATTGTCGAGCCAGCTCGGCGCGGCGGCTGAGATTGCGTTGGTAGATTTCAGTGACCAGCTCCGCCGCTGCCGTCGGCATTTCGCGGCGGCCGAGCCACACAGCGAAGACGAACGGCAACCCGGTCGCTTCGTGCCAAGTCGCGCCGAGATCGAAGCGCGGATACTCGCCGGTATCTTCGGCGAGTGCGCGATCGCCGATCAGCAGCACGGCATCGAGTTGCGCGTCTTGCGCAACGTGGGAGCGTAAGGCGTCGAGACGAGGTGGGATTGCCACGAGCTCGGGCGGTGGCAATCCACGCAGATGAAAGATCACGCGCAGGAGTTCGACGGATGTGTTGCTCGAGCAATCGACGCCCACACGGCGCAGTTCCGGCCATTTGCGCCGTGTGAAGAGGAGAATCGAGTCGACCGCGCCTAAGCACGAGATGCAAATGTCGGGCACGATGCGATAGTCCGCGTCGCGCGTCGCCTCGACCTGCGGCACGAGCGCGAGGTCGAGTGCGGACGCGCGGAGATCGCGCGCCAAGAGGCTCGGAATCTCGTAATGCACTTGCGGTCGCAGCGCGTGGGTCTCGAGACCGTCGACGAGCGGGAGTGCGTTGAGGTAACGGAGCCCGCCGATGCGGAGCGCGGGGCGGATCGGCGTCACAGCTGAAGCCTTCGCTGTTGGTCGGGAGCGGTGAGTTCGTCGAGTTGCAATTTTCGCAACCAGCCGCGGCGTCGGAGTGTACGCCACAGGTCGCGAAGACTCGTGTGATCGCCGCGAAAGTAACGCAAAGCGAACCGCAACAACTCGGTGCGGCTCAGATGCCATTCTTGGCGGCGGAGCCCTTTGTAGTAAGAGCGCAGGAGGCGCAACAAGTTGCCTTGCGCGGTGTGACCACTCAGAGTCAATCGCGTACCGGCGGGATCGAGATCGATCAAGATCACTTCGACGTCGGCGGACTCGCGCTGTCGCCACAACAAGTTTTTGACATTCAAATCACCGTGTAGAAACCCGAGTCCATGAAAACGTCGCAGCTCCGTTGCGGCTGCGAGCAGGATCGCGCGGCGCAGGTCGGTCGAGAGTTGGGCGCTCGACAATGCCTCCGCGAGGTCGACCGCATCGGGCTCCAGACGCGTGAGAATCTCGACCCGCTTCCAGCGGCCGGTGTCGCCGGCGATCGCGAGGCCGACGATTTCTGCGACCCGCAGTCCGGCCCTGCGCGCGCGTTCGGTGAGGCGCAGTTCGTCCAAGAACCGACGCACGTTCCAATGCCGATCACCGAGCAAGGGCTCGATCATGCCGCCGCGTCGACAGTGTTTCCAAATGACGTGCATCGCGTGATCGGGTAGTTCGTAGATCGAGTGCGACCCGCGACCGGCAATCCTCCCGGTCGCCGGTAATCGACACGTGCCGGACAGAAATCCGAGCGCAGCGAGCGGCGCGGCCAAATCGGCGCGAAAGTACACGCGCCGTCCGTTCGGCTCGCGATGGTCGGCGAATCCGTCGGGTAGCGACTCCGCCATGCACGCTCCACATTCGTTGAACTTGACGCGTGAACCCGCGCGTGCTCGCCGCCGAGCAGCACTTCCAGTGGGGGGTTGACCTGCCGTCCCGCGAGCTTAGTATTGCGCCTTCACATTTTGCAATCGATCGGGCTGTAGCGCAGTCTGGCTAGCGCACCACTCTGGGGGGGTGGGGGTCGCGAGTTCAAATCTCGCCAGCCCGACCATTTTTTATCAGGACAGATTCTCACCAGGTTCTTATCAGGACCGACTCTAGACACGGGATGCCTTTGCGGTCGGGAAGGACAGCCCGCGTCGCACGTCAGCTCCGGCGACCGCATCAGCTCGCCAGGATGTCGATCACTTTTTTGACGTTGGGACTTTCTGCCGCGCGCACGATCGCAATGAGAGCCCGTGCGGGAGGCGGCGGATGCGCCAGTACTCGGCCGAGGAATGCGGCTTTCTGGTCCGCTAGCGACTCGACGAATGGACGAAGCGGTGGGGGCGTCAGCGCTAGCGACTTCGCGAGGACCCAGGCATCGTCGCGCGCGGCTCGGATGCTGAAGACCGCAAGGTGCTCGTCGGCCGCGCCCGCCAATTGATCGACTTCGGCGAGGCGGGGCGAGACGGCGCCGAGGTCCGCTTGGACTTTGTCGATCATCTCGCTCAAGAGTTCGCCGATGCGGTCGAAGTCCCGTTTCACATCATTGCCCGGGGCGACCTCCGCCACCGCCGCGCCGAGATCGACGTTGATGTGGGCGTTCATACCGAGGAGGAGATGTTGCAGCGCGATGGTTTTCCCGTCGGCCACCGCTCTGAACGCCACGGCCCAGGCCTTCGGCGTCGGCTGGCCCCTGAGATGCGCGCTCAACGCGGCGAAGTAGCGGTTGGCAAAGTTGGTGTCGAGACGGTCCATGCGCGCTCCGTCATCGAAAGTGCCAGCCGTGATGCCTTGCGCCACGCGTCTCGTCACTCGACGGTAAAGCGTGGCGAAGTAGCCGAGTCGCGAAGACTCGGCGTGCGTGTCCACGACGATCGCATCGAGCTGGCTCAAGACTTCTGTGAGGTTCGCGACCGGAGTGGGCGATTTCATGAACTCCTTTTGCGCCGAAGGATGTCAGCTCGTGACTGGCTGCTGCAACAGGTGGCCGGCCGAGTCGAGTGCGCGCGCGGCGATCGTGAGTCCGGCGGCGACGATTTCGCGATTCGCGGCGCGGCCGCAGTCGTGGCTCGCGACGATTTCCTTGAGCGCAGACGTCGTCCCTTTGGCGAAAGCGATCTCGTCGGACCGGTCTCGCCACTTGTCGCGCAGGAACTCGAGCACGATCGAACCGGCTACCGCCGTGTTGCGAATCAGGTTTTCGGTCTCGACCAGCGGCCGTTCGCTTTTCGCTAGCGCTCGAACGTCGCTTGCGACGCGCCGGTAGACAAACGCGAGGTCAAAAAACAACTCGATCGCGAGTTCTTTGGACGTGCTCAGGGCGAATCTCCTGCGCCAAGTTGGCCGGGGGCCGGCCGAATTACGGGGCCGACCCGCCGCTCCCGTCGCGTTGCGGCGCTAGCGCTTTTGCGGGCGCCTGGCTCGGTGGCATGATCACGCCGCCCGTGATCAGAAACCGAAGCGCTTCGTCGACGTTCAGCGTCAGATGGATGACATCTCGCTTCGGAACGAGGATCGTGTACCCCGTCATTGGCGTCGGACTCGACGGCATGAAGACCGTTACAAGTTCGGCGCCAGCGGCCGCCGACACCTCGCGCAGTCCGTCGTTCGTGATAAAGCCGAGCGAGTAAATGCCGGCGCGTGGGTACTCAACGGCGACGGCTCGGTCATACGCGATTTTCTTCTTGTCCTCGAAGAAAAAGTCCGTGAGTTGTTTCGCGTAGGGGTAGATCACGCGAATGATGGGCACGCGCAAGAGCGTCGCCTCGAGGGCGCGCAATAACTGCCGGCCGAGGTAGCCTTTGATCACGAATCCGACCGAGAGCACGAGCACGAGCGCGCAAAGGAAGCCGAGCCAGTTGGGCACGTGCGCATCCACCATTTCGGTGAACGGCAGATCCGGCATGCGCGCCAGCTCCTGAGGACGCTCGCTGCTGTCTTTCACTTCATCGAGTTGCCACGATGGCGTGTGCAGCAACCACTCCCAATACCACTGCCGCGCGAAGTCGGTTTTCAGCGCTCGCTCCAATTGCTGTGTCAATGGCGCTGCGATGCGCTGTTGCAAGAAGTCGTAGCAGATAGCGAGCACGGAGATAGTGAGGATCGTGGGCAGGAGGGTCGCAATGCCTGCGAAAAATAGGCGTCGATACCAGCTTTGCCGTCGCTGTGACATGAAGGCTCCTTGCGCGGCTCACTTTGGCAGACGGCGGCGGTCGGCGCAATGCGCGAGGTTCGGACGAACACTACGCACGGTTTGTCAACGACAGCGCGGATCGTTAGCATGCCGCGCGCACTGGATCGTCTCAGACGTTGACACCATTCGACTGCGCAGGAAGTGATCACATGCGGGTACTTTCGGGCCTCACACCTTCGGCGGGCGGCGTCCATCTCGGCAACTACTTCGGCGCGATACGCCAGTGGATTGACTTGCCGACTGCGCGCGTGGTCGACCTCGGTGGCCAGCCTGGCGAACGCGTCGAGTCGTTTTATTTCATCGCGAATTATCACGGACTCAATAGCGTGCGAAATCGTGAAGCGTTGACGGCCAACACGCGCGCCGTCGCGCTCGATTACTTGGCGCTCGGCCTCGATCCAAACACTTCGACGCTCTATCGCCAGTGCGATGTTCCGGAGGTGTGCGAGCTGACGTGGATTCTGTCGACGCTCACGCCGATGGGACTGCTCGAGCGTTGTCACGCCTACAAGGACAAGGTCGCGCAAGGGCTGTCGCCGGATCATGGACTCTTCGCATACCCGGTCTTGATGGCGGCGGACATCCTGCTGCCGCGTTCGCACCTCGTTCCGGTCGGACAGGACCAGAAGCAGCACGTCGAAGTGACGCGCGACATCGCCGTGAAGTTCAATCTCACCTACGGCGAGTACTTTCCACTCCCGAACGCGCATATCGTCGAAGCCGTAGCGAAAGTGCCTGGAATCGACGGCCGGAAAATGGGTAAGTCGTACGGCAACGACATCGGTGTGTTTGAAAGCGAGCAGAAGGTCAAGCAGACGATCAGTCGAATCGTGACGGATTCAGCGGGAGTCGAAGACAAGAAGGAACCGGTCGGAAACGTTATTTACGAACTTTATGCGCTCGTCGCCGGCGCCGAACGCACCGCGCAGATGGCGGCGCGACTGCGCGCCGGCGGTTACGGCTATGGCGCCGCCAAGCAAGAGCTCAATGCCGCGTTTCTCGATTACTTCGCCGCGGCGCGGGCGCGGCGCGCAAAGCTCGAGAAAAACCCGGCCGACGTCGAGGAGATTCTCGTCGCTGGCGCCAAACGCGTGCGCCCGATCGTCGAAGAGACCATGGATCGGGTCCGCGCGCTGACAGGGATTTCAGCGCGAATGACGTAGTCGGCGCGCGTCAAACGCGGTTCGGAAACCGAGTGCACAATTCACGCACTTCGGCGCCGACGCTCTTCGCGACGGCGGCGTCGGCCGGCGCGCGCAGAACGCGCACGATCCAGCGGGCGATTTGCGCCGATTCTTCGAGTCCCATCCCGCGACTTGTGATGGTCGGTGTGCCGATTCTCAATCCGCTCGGCGTCACCGGCGGATTGGGATCGAACGGGATCATGTTCTTATTGACGACGATGCCGGCGCGTGACAGCGCGTTCTCGCCGATGTCTCCAGTGATGCCGAAATTTCGCACATCGACCAGCACCATGTGATTGTCGGTGCCGCCGGTGATCAGTCGCAAACCCTCGGCTGCCAACACCTCACCGAGGCGCTTGCAATTCGCGACCAAATTGGCGCTATAGC
This sequence comes from Planctomycetota bacterium, assembly GCA_046154185.1. Lineage (GTDB taxonomy): Bacteria > Planctomycetota > UBA8108 > UBA1146 > JAJFFE01 > JBJXGE01. The sequence goes on along the minus strand of JBJXGE010000071.1, from coordinate 17,523 downwards.
GCTGGAAGGCAGGTTCCGCGGCTTCCTTGAAACAAACGGCGCGCGCCGCGACGAGATGCATGAGCGGGCCGCCCTGATTGCCGGGGAACACCGCCGAGTTTACTTTTTTGGCCAGCGCTTCCTTACAGAGGATCATCCCGCTGCGCGGTCCCCGCAGCGTCTTGTGAGTCGTGGTCGTCACGATATCCGCGTGCGGCACGGGGCTCGGATGCTGTCCGGTTGCGACGAGTCCTGCGATGTGCGCCATATCGACCATCAGTAACGCCTCGACTTCGCGCGCCACCTCGGCAAAGCCAGCGAAGTCGATGATGCGCGGATAGGCGCTCGCGCCGGCGACGATGAGTTTTGGACGCATTTCGCGCGCAGCTTTGCGGACCAATTCGAGGTCAATACGTTCCGTCTTCTCGTTCAACTGATAATGGCGAAACTCATAGGCCTTGCCCGTAAAGCTGACTTTCGAGCCATGCGAAAGATGGCCGCCGTGCGCGAGATCCATCGCCACTACTTTGTCGCCCGGTTTGAGCACCGCGGCATAAGCAGCGAGATTCGCCTGCGTGCCAGAATGCGGTTGCACATTGGCGTGCTCGGCGCCGAAGAGTTTCTTCGCGCGCTCGATCGCGATAGCTTCGACCTGGTCGACCAGCTCGCAGCCGCCGTAATAACGTTTACCCGGGTAGCCCTCTGCGTATTTGTTCGTGAGCACGGACCCTTGCGCCTCGAGTACCGCGCGGCTGACCAAGTTCTCGCTCGCGATGAGGTTGATCGCGTTTTCCTGCCGGCGCTCTTCGGCTTCGATGAGTCGCGCAATCTCCGAGTCGTGGCGAGCGAGGGCGTCCATCAAACACCTTTCCTGCTTCTTGCTACGGGTTAGTCGAGCGCGCGGCGAGCCGTAAGTTCGCTTCGATCAAGAAAGCGAGATCGCCGTCGAGTACCTGATCGACGTTGCCCGTCTCGACTCCGGCGCGATGGTCTTTCACCATCTTGTACGGGGCCAGCACGTACGAGCGAATCTGGCTACCAAACGAGATCTTGCCCTTCTCGCCGCTCAAGCTCGAAATTTCATCTTGGAGCTTTTGCCCTTCATGTTGCACGAGGCGGGATTGCAACATGCGCATGGCGGTCGCCTTGTTTGAGTGCTGAGAGCGCTCGTTCTGGCATTGCACGACAATATTCGTCGGGATGTGGGTGATGCGGACCGCGGAATCCGTCGTATTGACGTGCTGACCGCCGGCGCCGCTCGAACGGTAAGTGTCGATGCGCAGATCGGCTTCATTGACAACAACTTCGTCGAGGTCGTCGACCTCGGGCCAGACAGAAACCGACACGAACGAAGTGTGTCGGCTGCTCTTGGCATCGAACGGCGAGATGCGGACAAGTCGATGCACGCCGTTTTCGCCTTTGAGGTAGCCATAGGCATAATTGCCGCGCAGCACCATCGTGATGTTGCGATAGCCGGCTTCCTCGCCTGCCAGCTCATCGAGAATCGTCACTTTGAAATTGTTGCGTTCCGCCCAACGGAGGTACATGCGCCGGAGCATGGCCGCCCAGTCGCAAGACTCCGTGCCGCCAGCGCCCGCGTTGATGCGCATATAGGAGTTGCTGCGGTCGTATTTGCCCGACAACAGCGTGCGGAGCTCAAGTTGGTCGACGTCACGCTCGAGTTTCACGCTGCCACGCTCGACCTCGCTGGCGGTGGTCACATCGTTCGCGTCTTTCGCCAGCTCTAACAGCGTCTTGAGATCCTCGAGCTCGTCCGTAAAGCGGCCCAAGTCTTCGATCGCGTCCTTGTTGCGCTTCAACTCTTCAATCACTTTGTCCGCATTTTCGCGGTCGTTCCAAAATCCTTCGGCGCCCATGCTGGCTTCGAGCACCTTGAGGCGCGCCCGTCGTTCGTCGTATCGGACCGCATCTTTCACGCGAAACAATACTCTCTCAGTTTCCTTGAGTCGATTTTCGGTATCCGACGTTTCCATGGGAGGATTTCTGCGTGAGTAAGCCGGCGCGCGGGCGCCTCAGCGTAGCGGCGACACCGGAATGGGTCAGTTTCGCCCCTAAGGTATAGGTTTCTCGGCTCGCGCCGCAAGCAATGTTTCGCTGCGCTGGCGCGCGATTTAGATTTCGAGACCAAAGCGCGCGGAGTCGTTTGCCGAAATAAGAGGTAGCCCATGCGTGGGCAAATGGAGTCGGAGCAGCTCCGAGGGGGCAAACGGAACTGAGACTCTTGAGACACCTCATCACCGGTGGCGCCGGCTTCATCGGCAGCTATCTCGCGGAAGCGCTGTTGGCGCGCGGCGACGCCGTGCACGTGCTCGACAATCTTTCGACGGGCAGTTTCGAGAACATCGAGCGGCTCTCCCATCACTCTGGTTACAGCTACACCATCGACAGTGTCATGAATGAGGACCGGCTCGCCGGACTCATCGACGCCGCCGACCAAGTGCATCACTTGGCCGCCGCGGTGGGCGTCCAGCTCATCATCCGCAGTCCCGTCCACACGATCGAAACCAACACACACGGCACCGAGCTCGTACTTAAGCACGCGGCGAAGAAATCCAAACGCGTTTTCTTCGCGTCGACCAGCGAAGTCTACGGGAGGTCGACGCAGTTCCCATTCTCGGAAGACGGCGAACTCGTCTTGGGCGCACCGGTGAAGGGACGCTGGTCGTACGCCTGTTCCAAGGCGCTCGATGAGTTTCTGTGCTTGGCTTACTGGCACGAGCGCGGTTTGCCCGCGACGATCTTCCGACTCTTCAACACGGTCGGTGCTCGGCAAGTGGGGCACTACGGAATGGTGCTGCCGAGTTTTGTGCGCCAGGCGCTCGAGGGCTCACCGATCACGGTCTATGGCCCGGGCACGCAGAGCCGTTGTTTCTCGGCGGTTGAAGATGTCGTGCGGTGTTGGATCGCGCTCAGTGAACGCGCCGGCACGGTGGGGCGCATATTCAACATTGGTTCCGATCAAGAGATCTCGATCCGAGCGCTCGCCGAACTCGTGCAAAATGTCACGGACTCGAGTTCACCGATCCTGCAAATCCCCTATGAGTCGGCGTACGAGCGGGGATTCGAAGATATGCCGCGGCGCGTCCCGGATCTCACGCGCATTCGACAAGAGATCGGCTACGCTCCGAACACCGATATCCGCACGATCGTCGAGCGGGTCTACGAATACGAGGCGGAGCGGGCGCCTCTCTCGGTCTAGCGAATCTGCCTTAGTCTCGGAGTCGCACCGCGCAACGCCTCGTGCGCCGACTTCGCACGTCCCCGATTCGACTCATAAGGCCGCAATGGATTTTGCCACCGCTTAGTGGGAAGATCCGGCTCGGTCGACCGGCCGCCGCGCGCCGAATCCGGACTACCGAATCTCTCCGGGACGACTGCAGAACGGTGTCACGCCTCATGCGTTTGATTTGGACGGCATCACTCCTCGCGCTCTGCTGCGGCGTTATTGCCTGTCGCAACGGGTCCCAAGTGGAAACCGATCGACCCGTCGTGTTCACGAACAACAACGGCGTCACGCCGCCAGCGTCGGCGTCTTCGTCAATCGGGCCCGCCGCCGCTGCCGAGGTCATCGCTCGCGAGCCCTTACCGCCGCCCACGGATTTGGAAGAAAAAACTCCGGCGACTCCGAATCCCGCCGCCGGGTTCAAGGCGACGGCGGCGCCACCGGAAACCAGCGAGCAAGTGGGAGCGGGCGACTCGAGTGCTCAGCCAGTGCCGACCGTCGATGCCACCGGCTTCTTGCGATTGCCGGGCGGTGTCCGTGTGCATCTGGAGCGTCAGCTGATTGAAGTCGACGGCGTTCTCAACCTCAATTACGGTTATCTCGAATTTCTCGCCTGCGAGCCGGGCGTCAAGCGACACGAAACGCTGGTCGGTCTCGACGTCGATCCCATTGTGCTCAACGCGGCGCTGCTCTCTATTGGGCTCAAGCCATCGAAGCCGCCCGAGAACGATGCCGACTTGCGTCCGATCGCCGGTGAACGCGTGATCATTTTGTTGCGATGGAAAGTCAAGAACGCCGCGGGTGAAGAAGTCGTAGTCGAGAAGCGCGCCGAGGATTGTATTGTGAATTTGCTCGCGGGGACTTCGATGGAGCGTACGGGCTGGGTTTACACCGGTTCGCTCGAACTCGAGCTCGATCCGCAACGACCGCCGGTCGACGAGCCGCGGCGCGATGCGCGCGAAGAGTCGCCCAAGGACGTCGCGCCGCCGCCGCTTCCGGACTCCGAAGTCGCTCCAGCCAAGGAGCGCGTCTATGCCGCCGCTTACTTCGGTTTTCTCATCAGCTTGGTGCACCGGCCGTTCGCGATCCTCGACAATCCCGTGGAGTTGCCCTACCCGGACCCGGAATACGGCGCCGATCCCGAGGTATTGCCGGCGGTCGATTTTGAGAATCCACCCGCCGTCACGCTCACGATTCGGCGCCCGCTGCCCGGTGAGATCGACGAGAAGATCGTGCGCATGACGATCACTCCGCGTGAACCGCCGAAGGGGGCGGACCGTGAACCGGGTTCCGAAGCACCCGCGAAACCGGTCCGCGATGGTGAACTCGATCGGCCCGCGCGAGCCGCTGGCAAGGATGAGCGTCGCTGATGAAAAGGAGTCGCGCCATGAGTCAAGTGCGCCGCAGCCGTTTTGTGCGCATGCAGCGCCAGCTGCTTTGCGCGGCTGTGCATGTCTGCTTCTTCGCGCCGATCGCGGTGGGCCAAGCACCGCCGGCGACGCCAGCGCCTGCAACACCGCCCGCGTCGCCCACCGCCGAGCGCGAGACGCCGACGGACGATTCCGTCGCGACGTTCCAACAGCCGTGGCAACCCGTCGCCGATCGAGAGCGCGTCAACGAGGCGATCGATCGCGCGCTGAATTTTCTCATCGATCATCAACGTCCTGATAACGCCTATGGCTCGCGAGGCGCCGACACCGGAATCACCGCGCTGGTCGTGCATGCGCTCGCTGCGTCGCCGCGAGCGTATCGCGAGGAGGATGGTCCGTTCGTCTCGAAAGCAGTCGAATACTTGCTCGCTCATCGCCAACCCGACGGTGGGATTTACAACGCCGGTCAGGGCCTCGAGAACTACAAGAGTTCGATTGCTTTGATGGCGTTGATCGAGCTGGATCGCGGGCGCAAGGAGCCGCGCTATTCCGAGATCGTCGCGGGACTCAAGGATTTCATCGCCGGTCTCCAATGTGACGAGTCATCAGAGCATCCTTACGATCGGAACCAGCATCCGCGCGCCTACGGCGGCATCGGCTATGGCTCGGATCGGCGGCCCGATCTTTCCAACTCGCACTTCGCGATCGAAGCGTTGCGATTGGCGGGGAAGACTGAGGATTCCGAAGAGATGCGGAATGCGATCATCTTCTTGCAACGCTGCCAAAATCTTGCCGCGGTGAATGACACGTTGAGAGCGGAAAAGGGCACGCGATCGAGCGAAGACGGCGGGGCAATGTACGCCCCGGTGGACACCAAAGCGGAAGTGCTGCAGAACTCCGACGGCAGTCGCACTTATTCTTCGTACGGTAGCATGACGTACGCGTTGGTCAAATCCTATGTCTACGCTGGTCTGAAGCGCGACGATGTGCGCGTGCAAAAAGCCTGGGAATGGATCGAGAAGAACTACTCAGTTGAGCACAATCCAGGCATGGTGCATCCGCAGAACCCGACGCGCGGCTACCAAGGACTTTTTTATTACTACTTACTGATGGCTCGCACGTTGGAAGTGCTCGAGGTCAAGGAAATCAAGGATGGCGCCGGCCAACGTCATTTTTGGGCGAACGAACTTGCCGGTCGACTGCTCGCGCTGCAACGCCCGGCGGGCGAATGGCAGAATCCGGTCGATCGGTGGTGGGAGGGTGACCCGCAAGTCGTCACCGCATATGCGGTGCGAGCGCTTTCGATTTGCAGCCGCTCACTCGTCAAAGCAGAGTAGACGCCGTGCGATCGGATAGAGGGGATTCCGTTGTCGACGCCTCTCATGACTTGGATTGCTGACGTGCTCGTCGCTCCGGATGGATTCTTCAGCACGCCTTCAAAAGCATTCCTCTTGTTTTTCGGAATTGCGGTGCTGGTTTTTGCGATGGCGCGTTTTGGGCGCCGTCGACGACTTGACCGCATGGCCGCCTCCGCCGGTGCGAGACTTGCGGGCGCGCGCGGGGCCGGCGCGCCAGGTGTCCAGACAAGCGCGCGCGCTGAGGATTCGCAGCAAGCGCTGATTCGATTGCGCGAAACGACGCAAGAACTCGAGGCGCGACTCGACACGCGGGTTCGCCTGGCGCAACGCGTCATCGCCGAAGCGGATCGCGCGGTTGAGCGACTCGAGAACTTGATAAAGCTGACGTCAGCGACATCGACTTCGACGTTGCCCGTCAGCAGCGCCGTGGTGGATGCAGTTCCGCTTTTCGCTGAGCAAGTCGCTGACCCGACGCGCGCGGCAGCGGGCCCCTATTCGAGCGACGAAGTGGATTCAACGCATCAAGAGGTGGCGCGACTCACGGACGAAGGACACGATTCGAGTCGCATCGCCGAGATCATCGGCAAACCTGTTGGTGAAGTGCGACTTATTCAAGCATTGAACCATTCGAAAAAACACACGCGGGCTTGACCGCGCATCGCACCTCTCATATATAGACGCCTCCTTGACGGAACCCATCGCGGGGTAGAGCAGTTGGCAGCTCGTCGGGCTCATAACCCGGAGGTCGCAGGTTCGAGTCCTGCCCCCGCTACCAAAGAACTACGAAGACGGCCATGCGCGAACATGGCCGTCTTTACTTAGCGGCCATGCTCGCGCATGGCCGTGTTGTTTGGCGGCCCATGCTCGCGCAAGGCCGTGTTGTTTGGCGGCCATGCTCGCGCATGGCCGTGTTGTTTGGCGGCCGTGCTCGCGCATGGCCGTGTTGTTTGGCGGCCGTGCTCGCGCATGGCCGCGGCCGTTTGACGGCCCGCTCGCCGAGCCCGTGGCTGAGTGCGGAGAGCCGGTGGTTCCTGCAGCCGCACGCGCACGCCGGCGGAATTCCAGCTCAGCGGCTGGAAACACGCGAATCTGCGGTGAGGTTTGGTGCGTATCTTCCTTGCAGTGCGGTGCATGCGGGGAATGTCTGAAAGCCGGCAACGACCGACGCGGTGACCTGGACTTCTCGCATGCCGGCGCGTCAAGTTTGGGACACGGGGTTTGTGTCGGTCGCGCGCCTGGGTATCATGTGGCCGCTCTAAAAATGGATGAACCGCCGCACGAGAATGGGACCCGTGTCTCTCTCCGTCGGCTTTGGACTGCAGCCCGTGGTTCATCGTTCTTAGAACTCACCAACCAATTCTTTGGAAGCAGCATTGAGGAGATCGCCGGAATGCGTTGCAGATTTTTCATCATCATCCTGATGCTCGGCGTACTGTTCGACGCGTCGAGGAGCGCATCTGCGCAAGTGTTGTCGCTTGCAGACGCCGAACTAACGGTCTATGGCCAGGGGAGCTTTTTCGGCAATTCGATGGCCGGAATCGGCGACGTCAATGACGACGGATTCGATGACTTCGCGATCGGCGCATTCACGCTCTCCTCCGGTGGCTTCGATTCGAACGGGCGCCTCTACGTGATCTTCGGCGCTGCCGGCGCGCCGCAGATCATCGATCTCGCGGCGGCACCCGCTGGTCGTCTTATGACAATTGACGGCAACGAGGATTTCGAACTTATCGGTCTGTCCGTGACGGGGCTCGGCGATTTCAACGGTGACAGCATCGACGACTTCGCGCTCGGCTCGAGCGGCCTGGACCCACTCGGGCGACTCGACGCGGGAGTTGTGTATGTCATCTACGGCAGCGCATCACTCGTCGCCGGCAGCTTCGATTTGTCGACGATGACATCCATACAGGGCCTCCAAGTCTACGGCGGTTTCAGCTTTGACAACTTTGGGTCGCGCGTCGCACCCGCCGGCGACTTCAACGCGGATGGACGTCCCGACCTAATGGCGAGCGCGTTCAGCAGCGATTACGTGGTGTATGGTTCGAGCACTTTGCCGGCAGTGATCGATCTCGGCGGCGCGCTGACGGGTGTCGCGATTGCTTTCGCTGGTCCAGACTCTTCCGCCGGGGACACGCTGTCGGGAATCGGTGATTTCAACGGCGACACGATCGACGACATCGCTATTAGCGTGCCGCGAGATGATGTGGCGGCCACCGACGATGGGCGCACGTTTGTAGTATTTGGCAGCGCGACGCCGCCGGTCGCCGCGAGCTTGACGAATCTCGCGGCCGCGGGACTCAGCGGTATCGAGTTGCGGGGCGCGGCCGTGGGCGACGAGCTGGGGCATTCAACGAGCGGCGCGGGCGACATCAACAACGACGGTTTCGACGACTTGCTCGTGAGTTCAGTGCTTTCGCAACGCGGCGGCTTCGCCGACCTCGGCGAAGCGTATTTGGTGTACGGTGGCGCGAGCGTTCCCGCGATTTTGCAAATGAGCAGTCTCGCGCCACATGGTGTCGTGATCCGCGGCGGCATCGTGGGCGGAAAATTGGGACGCTCCACCACCGGCGCCGGAGACATCAACAACGATGGCATCGATGACTTCGTCGTCGGCGCCTCGGTGTTTCTCGGCAATGGTGCGGCGTTGTTGTTCCACGGCGGGCAGGCCCTGCCCGACCTCATCACCGGATCCGATCTCTTTGTTTACGCGACAGTGTACGAAGGGCCGGATCCGTCCGGCGTCGCGGGTTGGCGCGTCGCGCGCGCGGGCGACTTGAACGGTGACAGCGGGCGGGATTTCTTGGTCTCAGCGCTTTTCGGCTCGCCGCCGGGTTTTCCGCTGGGGGGCGAAGTCTACGCCGTTTTCGGCGCGACGGTGCCTGCAGTCAGCGACTTCACGTGTGCAATGACCGGCACGGCCGTGAACTTGAGCTGGCAAAACCCCGTCACGTACGACAGCCTCGAAGTGACGGACAATGGCAATCTGATCGCCACGCTGTCGGGGACGGCGACGAGCCTTAGTATTCCGCGCGCGGGAGCGGGTACGCACACCTACGCCGTCACCGGCTTAGTCAGTGGCACCGCGAGCGCCGCCGCGACGTGTATCGTCAACGTGCTCGTCAATCCGCCGACCAGTCTCGATTGTGGCAGCGATGGCAGCTCTGTGACGCTGACTTGGACGAACGGGCAAACTTATTCCGGCGGTATCGAAGTTCTCCGCGGGGGCCTGCTCGTCGCGACGCTACCCGGTGCGGTGATCTCTTTCGCGGAGGCGTCGCCCGGGACCGGCATCTATGAATACTGCGTGCGGGGCGTCAATGGACTCGACCGCAGCACGGATACCTGCTGCATCGTCACCATTCCACTTTCGCCGACAGCGTTTGAGTGTGAAGCGGACGGCGATTCGGTATTGCTCACCTGGCAGAACGCGGAACTCTACGACGAACTTCACATTTTCCGGGATGGGAATTTCATCGTATCTCGACCCGGTACGGCGACGAGTTTCACCGAATTGGGCGTTCCGCAAGGACCGCACATCTACGCGCTCTTCGGAGTCATCGACGGCGATTTGTCGGCGGCCGCGACGTGCAGCGTTTCGGTACCAGAGCGAGTCGAGAATCTGACGTGCAGCGTGAGCGGCGACACCGCGACGATCGAATGGACGAATCCGGTCCCGTTCAGCGCCGTCCGCATCGAGCGCGACGGCGTACAAGTCGCGCTGCTTGCGGGCACCGCGACCAGCTTCATGGACCCCGGTCTCGCGATCGGAACTTTCGAGTACGAGGTTTCTTCTCAAATCGGTGCCGTCTTCGCCGCGCGAGTCTCCTGTCAGGTGCAAGTGCTCGAGCCCGTGCAACTCAGCTGCAGTGCGGTCGACGGCGAAGTTTTCTTGTCGTGGCTCAACGGCAACGGCGGTAGCTACGAATTCATCGATGTGCGAAGAGACGCCGTCTTGCTCGCCACGCTCGGCGGCGCTTCGACATCCTACAGTGACACGGGTGTCGCGGTCGGCAGCTACGACTACGAAGTAACGCCGCGCGTCGCGGGTTCGACCGCAGCGCCGGCGCTCTGTGCGATCGACGTGTTGGCGCCGGTGAGCTTCACGAGCTGCTTCGCGATCGGGTCGACCGCAACTCTCACTTGGTCGAACGGTGCCTTGTACTCAGCGCTCGAGGTGCGGCGCAACGGCAGTTTGGTTGCGACGCTGGCGGGCAGCGCGACGACTTACAGTGAAGCCGTCACGCCCGGCACGTATCTCTATGCGCTGACCGGCATCTCTGGAAACTCACAAGCCAGCGCGGACTGCGAGATCATCGATCCGGGTGCGCCTTCGAGTCTGAACTGTGTCGTGATCGGCGATAGCGCCGTACTGACGTGGCTGAACGGTGGCAGCTACACCGCGGTTCGAATTCTGCTGGATGGTCTCGAAGTGCAGACTCTCACGGGTCGCTTGACCACGACCACCGTGCCGGGCCTCACGTCGGGCGCGCACACGTTGTGCGTGATCGGTGTGCTCGGTGTGAGTGACAGTAATCCGGCGTGTTGTGACGTCGTGCTACCGCTGGCGGTTTCGAACTTCAGTTGTGCGGGAGACGGTGCCGTTGTCGAGCTGGCATGGACGAATTCCGAGCCGTATACGAGTCTGCGCATCTTTCGCGACGGAAACCTCATTGCAACGTTGCCAGGCAGTCTACAGACTTTCGTCGATACGAACGCGACCTTGGGAGATCACATCTACGGCGTTTCGCCGTTGATCGGCGCTGCCAGCACCGCACCAACCGAATGCACCGCGCGAGTTCTTTCCGAAATTACAAACTTTACCTGCTCCGGTGTCGAAGGCGATGTGCTGCTGAGCTTCTTGCCCGGTGAAATCTACGATGGCATCACCATCGAGCGGAATGGTTTGTTGATCGCGACCTTGACGGGCACCGCCGAGAGTTATCTCGACACCGGCCTATCGGCGGGTCTCTACCAGTACCGATTGGTCGGCAGCTTGACAGTCAACCATACGGCGTCGACGACTTGCGCGGCGAATCTGCCGCTGGCGCCGACTGGCCTGTCGTGCGCATTGAGCGACGGCACGGTCGTCGAACTCGACTGGCAGAACACTCAACTCGGTACCGCGATCGAAGTACTTCGTGACGGCGCCGTCGTCGCGACGCTGCCTGGCTCAGCGAGTACATACTCGGCCGCGGGTGAAACGCCAGGCTCTTACAGTTACTGCGTCGTCAATGTGCTTGGCGGGAATCGCAGCGATTTTAACTGCTGTGTGGTCGTCGTACCTGACGCACCGACGAGTCTGAGTTGTCTCGCGCGCGACGGCGGAGTCGAACTGGCGTGGGCGAACCCCGAGAACTATCAGAGCATTACGATCGATCGCGATGGTTTGCTGGTGGCGGCAGTGCCGGGGCACCTCACCTCATTTGTCGACACGACAGTCGCGAGCGGCACGCATAATTATGCGCTGCGGGGTTTCGTCTCCGGGTTCGAATCGGCGAGCACGATATGCAGTTCACCCGTGCCGCCCACGATCACCGATTTGGTCTGCGAGTTTAACCTGTCCGCGGTCTCGCTGAACTGGACTTCGCCGACCGCCTATGACTTCATTCGCCTCTATCGGAATGGACTCTTCATCGACGAGTTGCCGGGCGATAGCGTCGTCGCGCTCGACCCCGGTTTGAGCGCCGGTCTCTATAGCTACGAGGTCATCGGACTGATCGGCGCCAACGAAAGCGCGCCCGTGCTTTGCACGGTAGAAGTGCTGGCTCGACCCATCATCGTCAATTGCTGCAGCATCGGCACCGACGTCGAACTTTGTTGGACGAATCCGCTCGCCTATACTTCCCTTTCGATCTTACGCGAGGGAGTACTCGTCGCTTCCGTGCCGGCTGGCACGACTTGCTACGTCGAAACCGGAGTCAGCGCCGGGCAATACGGGTACATCATCGTGGGCCACATCGATGCATTCGTGTCAGTCGCCGCAACTTGCTCAGTTCGAGTGTTGAATCCAATAGCGAATCTCATTTGCACGGCGAACGACTGTCTGCCGCTGACGATTACGATGAATTGGCAGCTCGCGGACACCTACACAGCCGTGCAGATTTTCCGTAATGGCGGCATGGTCGCGACCGTGCCGGGCACGACGACGAGCTTCATCGATTTCCCGCCGGACGGGCCGCTCGATTACGACGTCATCGGCTTATCCTTCGGCGCCTTCTGCGCCGAAGCGAGCGCCGCGACCTGTCAGCCTACTCCCGATTACCCACTGTTTGTTCGTGGGGACGTCAACAACGATGGACTGATCGATGTGGCGGACCCGATCTCTGCCCTGAACTACATCTTTGCCGCAGGCGTGGAGCCGGTCTGTTTGGACGCGGCCGATGCGAACGACGATGGCAACGTGAACATCGCCGATCCGATCTGGCTGTTGCTTTATACCTTCGCCGGCGGCATTGGCCCACTCCCGCCGTTCCCGACGCTAGGACCGGATCCGACCTGCGACCTGCTCGGTTGTGGCCTGTAGTGCCGCTTGCTTAGCCTTGTTCGACTGAGCGAATGTGTTTGAGCACGCGCTCGCAGAACTGCGCGGGGCGCAATGGCCGGAGTAGATAATCGACGTTGGGAATGCGCGCCGCTTCTTCGATAGTGGCGCGATCACTCGCGGCCGTGAAGAACAACACTGGCAACTCACGATAGCATTCCTCGGCTCGCAGCCAAGTCGCGAGTTCGATCCCGTTCAGCGCGGGTAAGCGAATATCGGCGATGACGAGGTCGATGCGGTTGAGCCGAACGATGCGTTTGGCTTCGCTGGAGCTATGGGCCCAATGGCAATTGATGCCATGCGGAGTCAACACTTGGATGACTTGCTTCACCATGACGAGATTGTCGTCGACGACGAGCACCGCCGGCGTCTCGGATTCCTCGGGCAGCCACTCACTCACTCGATCGTTCGCTTCTGAAACTGATAACTCGCGATTGGTCCGATGAGGCCCACATCGGGCATCATCGTGTTGTCTTTAAAATATGACATCGATCGTCGAGTTTGGCATCTGCCGCCGTGTCATCCGCGTCGCAACGCATCGACCGGCGCCAGGCGCGCCGCGCGCAGCGCTGGCAGAGCCCCGCCGAGAAGGCCGAGGCCGGCCGCGAGTGCGAACGATTGGGCGGCGAGTTCAGGGGTTATTCGAAACGCGAATACGATCTCCGTGAAGGTGTTGAAGTTCATGGCGCCGGTCTCGATGCCGTCGAGGGGCCAGACCAAGAGCAATCCCAACACGCCGCCGAGGAGTCCCATCGCCGTACTCTCGAGCAAGAACCCGGCAAAAATCGCGCACGGCGAATAACCGATCGCGAGCAGCACGCCGATTTCGTGCGTTCGCGCCGCGACGACTGCCGCCATGGTGTTGATCGCGCCGAGCACCGCGGCCACACTCATGACGCTGGTGAGGAAGACGCCAAGAATCGCCAACGTCGCGCTCAATGCGATCGACTGCCTTTCCAAATAATCGCGTTCAGTCAGAACTTGAATCGGCGTGCGCGGGTCGGCCTCGAGTTCCTGGTTGAGCGCGGCGACATCGATATTGGGCTTCAAACGCGCGACGACGCGTTGGTAAAAGGGTCGTTCGAGCGCTCGCATGAGTCGATCGACATCGCCCCAAATCTCCGAGCCGTAGGAGCCGGAGTGCTCGAAGATCCCGACGATTTTGAACGGCGTCACATTGAGTCGGAGCGGCGCGTCGAGTGCAATGTCTTCGATGCGCTCGAGGAGCCGCTTCGACGCGACGACTTCGTCATGTCCGAACTCGGGCCAGCGGCCGGCGACGAGCCGAACATCGCTGCCATAGATTCGAAGTGACGTCGGCTGAATGCCGCGCAACGGCACGTTGGCTTGGCCGCCGCCGACTTTGTTCATGTAGACCGCGAGGTACATTTCCGCCGCGGCGAGGCGCGTGCCGTCTGGATCGACAGCGATCTCTGGTCGTTCTTTGGTCAGGATCTCGGCCGTCGCGCGCTGAATCGCCGACTCGCCCTCCGAAGTCGAGCCGCGCCGAATGTAGACCGCGACACCCTTGTCGCCGAGCGGTTTGAGTACCGATTTGAAGCCGCGATCGAGCGCGAACACGCCGGCAAACACCGCGACGGTCATGGCGATTCCGAGCGCCGTGAGAATAGCCGCCGAGCGCCGCACGGCGACGCTGCGCAATGAATAACGAAATGGCAGCGCCATTATCCCTCGCTCCGTAGGGCTTCAACCGGCTTGAGTCGGGCCATGAGCACGGCCGGCATCAAGCCGCCGATCACGCCGATTGCGAGCGCCATGCCGATTCCAAGCACCAATGTCTTCGCGTCGATGATGAGACCCGAGAGCACCGCTACCGACTTTCGACCCAGGGGCGCTATCCACAACGCTGCGCCGCAGCCGAGTATTCCGCCGACAAGACAAATCAAAATCGACTCCGCGAGCAGCAACCCGGCGACTTGCGCGCTGGTGAAACCCAGTGCCTTCAAAATTCCGCTTTCGCGGATGCGCCGACGCGCCGTGAGCAGCATGGTATTGATGACCGTGAAAATGACGGCGCACACGACCGCACCGCCGATGAAACCGATAAAGCGCGGCACGTTGCCCAGCATTGAGATCATCCCAGCTTGAAACGCGGCCTCAGTATAGGTGCGCGTCGCTTGCGGGCCATTCGCGAACAGAGCATCGACGGCCGCCGAGACGGCGGAGGTTTCCGCGCCCGGCGCGACTTCAAACATGTACGTGCCGACGTTGGGCGGACCGAGTTCCGAGGCCTTAAGCGTTTCGTACAAGTAATCGAATCGGAATAGCATTTGGTTCTCGTCAAAATTTGCCCGCACCGACTCAAAGATGCCGGAAATACGAAAGTCCCAAGCGCCGCCATCGTCGCGATGAAAAATCGTTGGGATCAGCGGAATCGTGTCGCCCACGCGCCAACCATATTTTTCCGCAACGGTGCGACCGACGATTGCGCCGCGGCGGTCGGCGAGCAGATCCGCGAGTGCCGCGCGCGTCGGATCCGACCCGGTGTCCGGCGCATCCACGATGCGAAAATCGGCGCCGAACAAGTCGAAGTAGACCTCTGGGTCGACCGCAAACTGCGCGAACTGATTCGCCGGCTCTCGGTAGTAACCTCCGAACCATTGAAACTTGGTGATCTTCTTCGCGCCCGGCACATTTGCGATCTTCGCTTGGTAGTTGATCGGTAGGTCGACGTACAGAGAAACCGCGGACATCACCAGTAAGCGATTGGCCGCCGCCTCCGCGACGGACTTTTGCAACGCATCGACAAAAGTCGTCAGCATGCAAAAAAGGAAAATCGCCATCAGTACGGCGGCGGAGGTCATCGTGCTGCGGAGTTTGTGGTGCAGCAAATGGCGGTAAAGCAGAATCCATGGGGGAGCGCGCATTAGGTGGGTTTCCGCTTCTCGGCGTCGCCATCGTTTGGAGTTGTGCGATCGAGCCGACCTTTGTCGAGGTGCAGAACGGTCTTGGCTTGTTCGGCGGCGCGTGTGTCGTGCGTGACCATGAAGATCGTCTTATGGAGTTCCGTGTTGAGGCGTCGCAAAAGTTCCATGATCTCGTCCGCTGTGCGACGATCGAGATCACCGGTCGGTTCGTCCGCGAGCACCAATGCCGGATCGGTGCTGATGGCGCGCGCGATGGCGACGCGCTGTTCCTGTCCACCGGAGAGTTGGCTGGGACGGTGATGCATGCGATCTTGGAGGCCAACTACCTCGAGCGCGAAGGCCGCGTGTGCTTTTTGGTCGGCACGCGAAAGCGGCGTGAGCTTGAGCGGCAACAGCACATTCTCGAAGGCGGTCAAGACGCTAATGAGGTTGAAGGACTGAAACACGAATCCGACGTTACGCGCTCGCCAAGCCGGTAGCGCGGAGGCGGCGAGACTCGATATCTCCACGTCGCCGACCAGAATCGAGCCGGAGTCGGGTTGGTCGAGCGCGCCGAGCAGATTGAGCAGCGTCGACTTGCCTGAGCCGCTCGGGCCCATAAGCGCTACGAAGGATTCCGGTTCGGCGTCGAGACTCAAATCCTCGAGGACCGTCAGCGGTATTCCGCCGCGGGTGTAGCTCTTCGTCACCGAGCGCAAGCGAATGCGGGTAGACATCGACTCCTTTTTCCAGCGTGGTCTCGTCCGACCGCTTGCCGCGGTCGTTACTGAGAACGACTTCGCACGGCGTCACCATCCGCCAAATCCGGCGGCGCGTCTAGCACGACTTGCTCGAAGCCGTCGAGGCCCGCGCTGACCGAGACCGAGTCGCCCGTCGAGTCTGAAGCAATTTCTATCGCTCGTCGCGCAACACGACCGGCCGATACCACGTAAACGAAAGTCTTACCGGCGGCGGTCACGAGCGCGCGCCGCGGCACGCGCACGCGAGTCGGCTCATGTTCGGCGTCGCCATCTCCCATGAACACGACGCGCGCGCCCATGTCGGGCAGCACGCGTGGGTCGATTTGATCAAACGTGATGCGCAACTCAACGGTGGCTTTTTGGCGATCGGCAGTCGGCCAAACCTGACGCACGTGGCCTGCTAATGGCGTCTCCGCGAAAGCATCGAGGAAGATCTGCACGGGTGCACCGGTGCGGGCCGAACGGAGCGATGTTTGCGCGAGTTCGACTTGCACTTCGAGCGTGTCGAAATCGACGATGGTTGCGACTGCGCCACGCGCGTTGCCGCCGCCGCCCGTCGCCGCGACGACTTCTCCGATTTCCGCATTCTTCAAGATGACGACTCCTGCGAACGGCGCATAGACCGACGATTTGTCGATTTGAACTTCGGTCTCGAGAATGGCGGCGGTCGCGCTCGCGCAGCGTGCGATCGCCGCCTCGAGCTCGGCTTGCGCTTCGTCGACCTGTTGTTGGCTTGAGCTACGTGTCGCCAACAACGAGCGTTCACGATCGCAGCGCAGCTGAGCAAGTCGAGCTTCCGCCTGCAGGGCGACGAGGTCGGCGCGCTCGCGCGCGAGCGCGGCTTCGAGCTGGCGGGAATCGAGTCGCCCGAGCAGCTCATTGGCGGACACTCGCTGACCTTCTTCAACGCGTAGCTCGACGATGCGGCCGGAGATCTCCGTAGAGATCGCGGCGCGCCGGCGCGCGACGACGTAGCCGTTCGTGGAAATGCCGGCATTCGTGCGCGCGGCGTCATTGCGACTGACGCTGACGATCGACAGTTCCCGCGAATCCGCCGAGCCTGCACCGGGCGTGCGTCGACTATTGAGCCCCGTTCGATCGAGCGCCAAGTAAAGAATGACGCCGAGCACGAGCACCCAAAGGAGCCACGGCGCTCCGCCGCGGCGCGACGAATCAGTCAGCGGGCGCTGAATGCTGAGCCGTGAAAGGTCTGAAGGAGGAGGTGTCGGTTGTTGTGTCATGTTGCTCGTTGCTCGCGCGGAATCGCCGCTAGTGCCGTGTCAGGCAACTTTGACCCTCTTTGTCCGGGCAGCCTCGGGTCACTCTTGCTCGCTCCTCCGTCGCGAAATCCTGGCGACGGGTGGCATGTCATCGGCTATGACTGCGCCGCCAACGTCGACGGG
>JBJXGE010000070.1:0-322724 GCA_046154185.1 Planctomycetota bacterium | reverse complement strand
CCGCGCGGCCACAACGCTGCTGTCCTCCGGACGGCCCGATTGAACGGCAGCAGCGTCCTCCCTACAATCGCCGACTTCCATGCGCTCCGGCGCGACACGAGGATTCCCGCTCGGGTGTGTGAGTCTTGAGCTACAGATGGTGGGTACATGAAGACCAAACGGACCGAACCTGCGGCGGGCGCCTCCGGCGCAGCCTCGAATAACGGCGACTCCCATCGCGGTGCACGGGCGACCGGCGCGTGTCTCGAAGCTGCGGCCACGACGAAGACCTCATCGCCGGCCGATCCCCTGCACGGTCTCAAACCGGCCGATCTCATCGACATGTACCGTGTGATGGCGCTCAGTCGCGAGATCGATGACGAAGAGATTCGGCTGAAGCAGCGCAACAAGATTTTCTTTCAGATCAACGGGGTTGGGCACGAGGCGATCGGTGTCGCCGCGGGCAAAGCTCTGCGCGCCGGCAAGGACTGGTTCTTTCCGTACTATCGCGATCGCGCGTTGATGTTGCAGCTTGGCCAGACGCCGCTCGAGATGTTGAAGACCGCGGTCGCCGCGGCGGATGAACCGGCGGGCGCCGGCCGCCAAATGCCGAGCCACTGGGGCCACGAGCGCTTGAACGTGCCGAATCAATCGAGCTGCACCGGGAGTCAAGTGCTGCACGCCGTCGGTTGTGCGGAGGCGTTCACGAAGGGCCGCGACTTGCCGGGGCTCCGGCCGCGACTGCGTCGTTGGCAAGCGGACGAGGTCGCCTACGTCACGATCGGTGACGGGACGACGAGCGAGGGCGAAGTGTGGGAAGGTCTCAACACCGCCTGCAACTTGAAACTCCCGGTCGTTTTCGTGGTCGAAGACAACGGCTATGCGATCAGTGTGCCGGTTGAAGTGAATACCGCCGGCGGCTCGATTTCCAAGCTTGTGGCGGGTTTTCCAAACTTGCTGATTCTCGAGATCAACGGCTGTGATCCGGTCGAATGCTATGGCGCGTTTCAACGCGCGCTCGCGTTTACGCGCGCCGGCAACGGTCCGGCCTTCGTGCACGCGCACGTCGTGCGGCCGTACTCGCACTCGCTTTCCGACGACGAACGTGCGTACCGGCCGGCCGCGGAGCGCGAGAGCGAATTGCCGCGCGATCCGCTGCGCGCGTTTCCGCGTTTCTTGATCGAGCGCGGCATCGCGACGCAAGCCGAACTCGACGCCATTCGCGCCAAAGTGTTGGCGGACGTGCGCGTCGCGAGCGACCTCGCCGTATTGGCGCCGCAGCCGGCGCCGGCGACGGTGCTCGAGAACGTGTACTCGCCGCACTTCGATCCGTGCGATCGCGCGCTGGCGACGGAGCCGAAGCCGGCGGCCGACGCGCAACCGACGACGATGGTGGATTTGATCAACGCCTGCTTGCGGGATGAAATGCGGCGCGACGAACGCATCGTGATCTTCGGCGAGGATGTCGCCGATGCGAGTCGCGAGCACGTGCTGAATGATGTGAAGGGAAAGGGCGGCGTCTTCAAGGTGACGGCTGGCCTCCAGCGCGAATTTGGCTCGAAACGCGTCTACAACTCGCCGCTCGCGGAAGCGAATATCGTCGGACGCGCGGTCGGGCTTGCGCTGCGCGGCATGAAGCCCGTCGTCGAGATTCAGTTTCTCGATTACATCTGGCCGGCCTACCATCAGATTCGTTCGGAGCTCGCCAATTACCGTTGGCGCTCGAACGGCGCGGATAGCTGCCCGGTCGTAATTCGAGTCGCCTCGGGCGGGTACTTGCGCGGCGGCGCGGTTTATCACAGTCAGTCGGCGGAGACGCTGTTCACGCACGTGCCGGGTTTGCGTGTTGTGATGCCGTCGAATGCGCTCGACGCGAACGGTCTTTTGCGCACGGCGATTCGCTGCGACGACCCGGTGATTTTCATGGAGCACAAACACCTCTATCGCCAGACCTACAATAAGGGCGCTTATCCGGGTCCCGACTATTCCATTCCGTTCGGACTCGCGGCGAAAGTACGTTCTGGCCAGCATCTCACGATCGTGACCTACGGCGCGCTCGTGCAGCGATCACTCGCGGCGGCGAAGCAACTCGCCGAGGAGCACGGGTTCGAGGCGGACATACTCGACCTTCGAACCTTGAACCCTTACGACTGGGACGCGATTCGCGAGAGTGTGTGTCGCACGCATCGCGTGTTGGTCGCGCACGAGGAATCGTTGAGTTGGGGGTACGGGGCGGAGATCGCGGCGCGCATCGGCGATGAGCTGTTCCACGAGCTCGACGCTCCGGTGCGCCGAGTTGGGTCGCTCGATTGCTTCGTTGCCTACGCGCCGGACCTCGAGGAAGTCATCCTGCCGCAACCCCAACACATTTTGGCGGCGGCGCGGGCGCTCGCGCAGTTTTGAGCCCTGGCGTGCCGACGAATGCACCGCCGAGAGCGCAATCGCGACATCTTGAGACGCAAGAGCCGGGTGAATCGTTATGGTTGCACCGCGCGAACACACCGATGATTGTCGCGGGCGGTGCTAGCCAAGATCAGCAGACCGTGAGAGACTCGCGGCGGATTCGGCCTGTTCTACGCGCAGTGGACGACCGATAAGTGAGGAACCAATGACCGTCAAGACAACGAAGCCGAATACGCCGCCGACGGGTGGGGATGCGAAACCCGAGGGCGGCGCCCGCGGTTCCTCGAAGAGCTGGATTTGGATCCTGATGCTCTTCGTCCTCCTGTATCTCGTCGTCAGCCAACTTTCGGACGGTTACGGCGGTCGTGATGTTCGCGACGTCGACTTCAATCGTTTCGTCGCCGAGCTCGAGGCGCGCGAAAACGTTAAGAAAGTCGAAGAGGTCAGCCACAACGTTTTCGTGCTCACGCTCAAAAACGACATGCAGTTGCCCGTGACGGATGAGCCCGGCGCCGAGCTGCGACCTTTTGGCAAGCTGCGCTGCGCGACGAAGGACGGCAATTATTTCAGCGAACGGCTTGGCGAGACTCTCAAGGCGCTTCCGCCGGACACGGTGTTTTTCAAAGTGCCGGGCGACCCATTCCTCACCGTGATCCTGATGCAGATCCTGCCGTTCTTGTTGTTGTTCGCGCTCTTTTGGTACATGGCCGGTCGTGTGCGCAAGCAGATGGGCGGGCCGGGGTTCTTCGGGCGCTTCGGCGGCAATCGCGCGAAGCGCTTCGAGAAGGACAAGAGTGTCATCACGTTCCGCGACGTCGCGAGCCTCAAGAACGTCAAGCAGGAGCTACTCGAGATCGTCAGCTTTTTGAAGCACCCCGAGCGCTACTCAAAACTCGGCGCGAAGATACCGAAGGGTGTGCTGCTGGTCGGGCCGCCGGGCACCGGCAAGACGCTGCTCGCGCGGGCCGTCGCGGGCGAGGCCGGCGTGCCGTTTTTCTCGATCTCGGGCTCGGAGTTCATCGAACTGTTCGTTGGTATGGGCGCTTCCCGCGTGCGGGAGCTGTTTGACGAAGCGAAGAAGAGTTCGCCGTGCATCGTTTTCATCGATGAGATCGATGCGGTCGGCCGCTCGCGCGGCGCCGGACTTGGCGGTGGACACGACGAACGCGAGCAAACGTTGAATCAAATCCTGTCTGAGATGGACGGCTTTGAGACCAACGAAAACGTCATCGTGCTCGCCGCGACCAACCGGCCGGACGTGCTTGATCCGGCACTCGTGCGGCCGGGACGCTTCGATCGGCAAGTTGTGGTCGAGCGGCCACAACGCGATGGCCGCAAGCAGATCCTGCAAGTGCACACGCGTAATATTCCGCTCGGACCGGATGTCGATCTCGACACGCTGGCGCGCGCGACCATCGGCTTCTCGGGTGCTGACTTGCGCAATCTCGCGAACGAGGCGGCGCTGCTGGCGGCGCGGGAAGGCAAAGAGCAAGTCGTGCACCGCGACTTCGAGCGCGCGAAGGACAAGATTCTGCTCGGCACGTTGCGCGACGAATCGATGAATCAGCAAGATAAACGGCTCACGGCGTACCACGAGTCGGGGCACGCGTTACTCGCGTTGCTGTTGCCGGGCGCTGATCCGGTGCAGAGCGTGACGATCGTGCCGCGGGGTCGCACGCTCGGCGTGACCATGCAACTCCCGGTCGAGGACATCAACAGCTACTCGCGCACGTACCTCACGAATCGCGTGGTGATCATGCTCGGGGGTCGCGCGGCCGAGGAGCTTGTGTTCGGCGAGTTCACGACCGGCGCCGAGAACGATCTCATGCAGTCGACCGGCCTCGTCGAGCGCATGGTATGCCGGTGGGGCATGAGCGAGAAACTCGGTCCCGTGTCGTTCCGCCGGGGCGAAGAGCATGTGTTCCTCGGCCGTGAACTCGGTGAGACGAAACACTTCAGCGAGCACACGGCGATGCTGATCGACGATGAAATTCGCCGTTTGATCGACAAGGCCTACCAAACCGCGCTCGAGCTGTTGCGGAAAGAACGCGTGAAGCTCGAGAAGCTGGCGGAGGAACTGCTCGAGAAGGAAGTGCTGAGCGATCGCGAAATCTACACACTCCTCGGGTTCGCACTCCCGAAATCGCTCGAGCCCGATTCCGCCGAGACCAACTCGTCGCCGACCCCGAAGCCGGCCGCCGCCAAACCCGCCGCCCGCGCCGCGGGCGCCGAACCCACGTCGAATATGACGCCGGATATGTTGGGCCTCGAGGGGGCGTGAGGAACTCGCTCCAACTCGTTACCCGGGGTGTGCCGAATCGAGGGTAGGCCGCCAAGCCGGCGAACCCTGGGCATTGCTCCGTCGAGACCTTCAGGCCCTCTCAGATTCGTCAGCCGCGCATCCAACTGCTCGATGAAATCCGTGTGTGCCTTCGCTGGTCACGGACACGGCGGGACCGCGAGTGACTCCTCGACATCCAACGCGCCGGGCGTGAGCGGCACGGAAATGAACACGAACGGCATCGTGACCACCGGCAGCGGCGACGGGCACTGTTCGACCTCGAGCGATGCCACGACGAAGCCCGGTAGCGCGTCGACGGAGATGAACGTGAGCGTCGAGCCCGGTCCGTAGTCGCGGATGGAGCCGATGACCATGTCGGTCGTGAAATCGATGGGCGGCACGGGCGGCGGTGGCGTGACCCCGCTCGAGTGTTGGGTCCACAGCATTCCCCACGTCTGAGAAGTCGTCGCGAGGAAGTCGCCGTTCGGAAGGCCCGAGAACGAACCTTGTGCGATCAGCGTGATCGGCAACGAACCGCCCGGCGGGGGACAGGTCGGGGTGTCGATCGCGCAATCGAGCGCGTCGACCGTGGGATCCGCGCCGCAGCTCGGATGCGGCGCCGGGATCGGTGGCGAGCCCGGCACAAAGAGCGCGTTCAAAATAGTCACGACGTCCGCGATGTTGAGCGCGCCATCATCATTGCCGTCGCACGCATCCTCACAACCGAGCACCGGTGGCGGTCCGGCCGGGAACAGAAACCCCAAGAGCGCGATGCCGTCGGCGATGTTGAAGAGCCCGTCGCCGTTGCACTCGCCGCGGATGAGCTGCGGAGTTCCGGCGAACGCCGGCGCGCTCGCGAGACACAGCGACACGAGTAGCGATCCAAAAAGTTTCATCCTGTGTCAGCCTTTCCCTTACTTATCTTCGACCCAAGCGAGTTCATCGGGAAGTGACCCGAACTCCAGCAATTCCAAGAAGGGTCGCGCCAGTTTCGCATTTTCGAGTGAAATCCACCCCACGCGGCGGTCGCGACCGAGGACTTCCACTACCGTCACCGTACTTAGCACTCGCGTGCCTAGTGCCCACGTGAGATGAACGGGCACGTTCTCATTGACGAACTCGAAGAACGCGCCCTGCGCATCTTCCTTGAGCCAAATGCATAGCGCTGGTTTCCCAAACATGTCGATCGACTCTTCGTATTTCTCGACGAACTTTTCACCCAGCACGCACCGCGGGGACTCGTACACTTCGGCCGACAAGTCTGACATTCGTTTCATCCGCAACACACGCTTGCTGCGCGTCGCGTAGTCCGCGTCCTGCGGTTTGGCATTCCGGTAGATAACGATCTGTCCGCAGTCATTCAGCAGGGTGGTCATTTCGCTTTCGGTGACTCCGCGAATACCCTGGATCTCCAACAAGTCCCCATCGATGTGCGCGGTACCGTCGATACCGCAAAAATGGAGATAGCGGTTTACTGTCGTTTCAATCTTCTTCGCCTCATCTTCGGAGAGCGCATTGAAGGACATCGTCTTCGGCTTGAACTTCAACGATCCAGTTTTCGCGCCGGACTTTTGTGGCGCCGTGACCGGCCGCGCGTGTGGCGGCAGCAGAGTCGGCTTCCGCTGCGCTTCGTCCTGGATTCCGACGAGTTCGACTTCGTCGAGCAGGATCGCCGGGGCGATGACCGAGACCGGCGCGCTGCCGACGTTCGTGTTAAGGACCGTGCCGTGGTTGCCGGTCGCGGCGATCGTGCGGAGTGTGGCGACATCGAGCTCGTTGAACTCGCACGCTCGCACGCGTTCCTCGCGACCATCGGCGACGTAGACCTTCAGGATCGAGAGCGGGTCGCTGACGAGCGCGCTCTCGCCGCCACCGCCCGCGCCGCGCGCGCCCGCGCGTCCGCCCGGGCGACCGCCCGCGCCGGCGCGCCCACCCGCGGGTGAGCCGCCGAGCGACGAAACCCGCAACGCGTATTCGAGTCCTTGCTCTTTCGCCGCGGCGATGAGCGCCTGCTTCAATTCGTCGGCGGGCTTCCCGGCTTGTGATTCCACATAGAGACACGCCGCCGCCGCGCGCGGCGCGCCGCCGAGCCCGCGACGACCGTGTCCGTTCGATTCTTGGAATTGCTTCGTCGGCACGCGCGACATCAACAATTCCGTGAGCTTGCCTTCGACCACGAGGTCGACGCGCTCGGCCGGCGTCCCTTCGTCATCGATCTCGTAATAGCCGGCAAGGGTTTGCCCTTGGTAGCTCGGTGCGCGTGGATCGTCGTAGACATTCATCGAGTCGGGCAGGATCTTCTTGCCGACGCGCTTTTCGAGACTCTCTGATTCGCGGAAGCGCCGACGCTGGGTTCCAACCGCTTCCGGCTGCCCAGCCACGCCAGCCCCCAGCAATTCGAAGAAGAGTTGGGCCGACGCGGCGCCATCGAACAACACGGGACCACGAAATTCATCGAGGCGCGGCGCGTCGCGGAGTTTTTTGAGCCGTGCCGCGAACGCGTCGAGGTCGGCGGCGATCACTTCGACCGACGGCAATTTGGCGACCGCGTCCGCGCGATACTCGAGCTGATCGAAAAGACGTTGGCCGTCGTCCGCCTGCACTTCGGCGCGCAGCGTGAGTGTGACGCCGGCGTCGCCATCGCGAACGCGCGTGCCTTCGCTGTTCACGAGGTAACGGTTGCGGGCCCACGCGGCGAGATCGACACTGGCGTCCAGCACGTGCGCGTAGTCGTTGAATCGCTTTGACAGCTCGCGGAGTTTCGCCTCCCACGCCGCGACTTCGGGATCGAGCCGCACTTTCGGCGATATGCGCTCGACCTTCGATCCGGGCGAAAAATCCTGCGGACGATCGGTGAGCTCCTTGCCCTCCATATACGCGCGTTTTTCGGTAAACGTCTCGACCGCGGACTTGTACGCCTGATCGGTCGCGCGCCAAATCACTTGGCGCAGCGCCGTGTAGTCGTCGTCGATCGGGAGCGCCGCCGCGCCACCGCCGCCGGCGCCGCGCGCGCCGATCCCGCGTCCACCTGCGCCGCCGCTGCCTTGGAAATTCGTGTTGTCGAGGTCGGGGCCGCCGACTCGAACTTGGTTTTGCAAAC
Source organism: Planctomycetota bacterium (assembly GCA_046154185.1). Lineage (GTDB taxonomy): Bacteria > Planctomycetota > UBA8108 > UBA1146 > JAJFFE01 > JBJXGE01. The sequence goes on along the minus strand of JBJXGE010000070.1, from coordinate 314,961 downwards.
GCCGCGATTGCGTGCGGTCCGAGTCGACAAGCGCGCCGTAGCTCGCCGAGATGCGCTGCGTCACACCTTCGTCGACCGTGTACTGAATGAAATACGGCTTCGCCAAGTCTTCGAGCTGGAGCGTCATCGAGCGTTTCAGCTCATCGACGAGCGCGCGGATCACGACATCTTCATCGTCGGCTTCGAGACGGGCGAGTGGTGCAACGACTTCTGCGCAGGCCAAGAGTGCCAGCACGAAACCGTGGGAGCAGATCGACTTCATGACTACCGCTCTTTCTTTTCAACGACCGGCTGCTCGGCGACAGGCGGCTGTAGTATCGGGAGCCGACTCTGCGACCGCTCGCGTTTTTCGATCTCGATCTGCTCGACAAGGATGCTCGGCGACACCGCGGAGACCGGCACCCAGCCGGATTCGGCGCCGCAGCTGCCGTTGAAAACCGCGGGGTCGTCGCCCGTGCAGATGATCTTGGAGAAACAAGAGAGCGGCGTGCCGACGATATCGACGCCGCGCACGAGTTCGTCGGCGCGGCCGTCGGCGTACACACGCCACACGACGACGGGCAGCACTTTGAACGCTTGCGGTCCGCCGCGCGTCGTCGTCGTGAACCCGCCAGTGATGTCCTCGAACACGTAGCCGAAAGGCCTCGCTTGCTTGCGACACTCTTCCCGCAACATTTCGCGCAGCTTTTCGATCGGCACCGTCCGTGTCGACTCGACCATCAAGTTGCCTTGCCGCGAAACCGCTTCACGCCCCGGCTCGCGACGCCCGTGGCCGTTCGATTGCGAGTGACCCTCGAGCGGTGAACGCGACAACAGAAACGTCCGCAAGAGTCCGTCCTTCACCAAGTCGACGCGCTGAGCGGGGATTCCTTCGTCGTCGTACCGATAAAAACCGCGCAAGTCTTGCGCGCCGAGCTGCGCACGCGTCGGGTCGTCGATCACGCTCAGGAACTCGGGCAGCACCGGTTTCGACACCATTTTCGTGAACGTTTGGCCCTCTTCAGCGCTCTTCTGCCGATGGCCTTCGATGCGGTGACCGAAGATCTCGTGGAAGAAAACGCCGCTCGCGCGATTCATCAAGATCGCCGGCCCCGTGAACGGCTCGACGAGCGGCGCGGCGCGCAAGCCAAGCACCGTCGCGATCACTTTTTCGAACGCCGCTTGAATCTCGGCGTCGCTCGGCAATCCCGACTCACTGGCGGCGTCGAAGATTTGGCTTTGACTCAGCTCCATACCGTCTTCGGCTTTCGTCGCCGCGCTGACGATGACGCGAATGAGTTTGCGTCCCGTGATGACGCGCGCGCCTTCGCTCGACACCATCACGCGATTTTCGGCCGTGCCGGCGAGCGTGACGCTCGAGTCGTAGATCAGCGGATGCGCGAGCGCGACTCGCGACAGCCGGCGAACGCGCGTGGCCCACGCATCGAGGTCGAGGTTGAGTTCGACACGCGGTTCTTGATAGACGCTCGGCGTCTCTTTCGAAAAGTCCGGGACTTCGGTCTCTTCGCGCACCGTGGTCTTCATGTTGGTTTGCACGCGCTTGAGTCGTTCGAGCGCGGCGTCGAAGGCGCGATCGGTGGCGCGCCAAAGCGCGTGCTGGATCGCAAGCGCGTCATCCTCGAGCGGGAGTGGCCGACCGCGCGCGGCGCCGCCGGCATCGAAGCCGCCGCCGCGCCCGCCGCGAATCTCGCGCGTATTGTCGAGTTCGTAGCTGCCGACGCGCAGGTCGACATCGAGCAGACGGCTGCGATCCGCATCGCGATTTTCGAGCGCGCCGAGACTCGCCGCGACCACAACCGAACTGATATCGGTCGCGGTGTAGGCGACGTAATACGGCTTCGTGCCATCTTCCGTCGTGAGACTCTTCATCGTGTGATCGAGCTCATCGATGAGAATCGCCGCGAGCGGCGAATTCACCGTCGCTGGGCCCGCCGTCGCAGTCGGTGTTGCATTCTGTCCCCACGCCGGTCCGCCGATCGCGATGCCGACGAAGAGCACGACAGGAATCGGGCGCATGCCATTCCTCCAGTTCCATCGTTGAGATCCGGGAGTCTGTTGGAAGCGATTGTATAGAGCCTGCTGTCGAGCTGGGTAGCTTCCGGCGGAAGAAGCCGAGCGTGCCAGCAGGCTGGGAGCGAAGAAAGGCCGAGGCCTGGCGGTCCCACTGCGGCGCCGCTTCCGCCCGTCGATTTGCTCACTTGCGACGTTTTGAATAGCGCTTCCGCGGGCACGTTCTTTCTGTCAGATCGGCCACCCTTCGAAACAACCGGCCGACCCAGGAAGGAAGTGACCCATGACCAGCGCGAAGCTCTTCACTCCGATCGCCGCCCTGCTAGTGGCGCTCGCTGTCGCGCCGGCTCTCGAGGCGTCCGATCGTCGCGCACGCGGCCGCGGCCGTATCGAAGTCTCTCGGCGCTGCGACGACAACGACCGGTATCGTGATCACCGCGATCACCGCTCGAACTGCGAATGCTCAGAACGCTGGATTCCCGGCCACTACCGCACGGTTTGCGAGCAAGTAGAGGAGCGCGGGTACTACGAAGATGTTTGGGTCCCGGCGCGGACCAAGATCGTCGACGTGTTTGGTTGCGAAGTTCGGGTGGTTGTGCGCGAAGGTTACTACGAGCGCGTGTATCGCCCGGGCCGCGTCCGCACGGTCGAGCGGAGAATCTGGGTGCCCGGCACCCGAGTCGTGGATCGGTGTCGACACCACTCGTAAGAAGTGAGCGCGCGGACCCGACGAGTCAAGCGCCGACGGCTGGGAGGGAGACTCCCGGAACGTCGGCGCGCCGCGTTTTACGATCGTCGCCTGCCGGCTGAAATCCCGCGTTGGTCGGCAATTTCGCAAAAATTGCGGTCGCTTCTTGACCCGTGATTCGACAGCTTATAAATTCCGCACAGCTAGCGACCTGTCACGATCGGGGCCCAGGCGAACTCAGGGTCTAGGGGAGTCCAGGGGAGTACGGGCGGCTGACTCGGCAGAAAGCGTCTTTGCTCAGGGTTTGAGTCTGCGACTGTTTTCAGTTTGCGGATGCCGTGAGCCTGCTTGCCGATTTTGTACGACGCGGACGTATCGCGATGGCCGTCTTCTGATACTCGCACTCTTAAGTCGGATCGTTGACCTCGGGCGTCGGTGCCGGCACTTGCGACTCGTGGCTTTCGCTTCGATAAGCGGCAGGTTTTTTTAAACTCGCGCAACCAGGATGTGACAGCCTTGAAAACACAACTCTCAACCCAAGGAGGCCAGATTAGCCGCAGCGGCTACTGACCACGACCCAAATGGCCTGTTCGTCCCTACACCCACTGAACAGGCTTCCCTTTTTTCCTCGTTTATTTCAGACCCAAACAGCTCCTCATTGTGTAGGGACAGTGAGGAGATTTTTTTTGGGCCCTCGGCCGCCAATTTTCAGGATTGACGCTCGCGTTCGGCAGTTGACCGGCTGACCAATCCCAGTTTCATCGCGCCCGCCGCGCGCCAGAGCGCCAGCGCGACCGCGCCCGCGAGTACCATCGAGTAATACGCGTCGCTCAAGAAGTGCTTCTGATCGAGGATCCGCGAGTAGACGCAGCCCGCCGCAAAGAACAACCACACCGGCGTGGCCCGTGGAAACAGCAAGCACAACATCCAAGCGGCGCCGAACGCGGTAGCGGCGTGACCCGACGGCAATCCCATGTGACCGGCATCGAAGGGGTCGACCCGCCAAGGGATGTACGAGTACTCGCCGTCCCAACCGATGCGAGTCGGGAAGGGCCGGTGTCGACGCAGGACGAGTTTGAGCGCCTCCGCCAACGCGCCACTCAATCCGCTCGACAAGATGAGTAAGCCCCCGCGCCGCAGCGCCGTGCCGAGTCCGTGCGTTGTTCGGAGCGGCCAATCGCAGAGGACGAGCGCTAGCGCGAACAACGCATGCGTCGTGACCAGACCCGCCGCGCGAAAAAGCCGCGACGTTTCGCTCGTGCGCAATTGCGGATCTGGGAGCGCTTGCCAAATCGGCCGATCGAGCGCGCAGGCGCACCCGAAGCCGACTACCAGCGCAATGGCCCAAACTATAGACTTTCGCCAGCTACCGTCAGAAATGCGCAAGAAGATGAGCTTTGCGTACAGTCGTCAGGGACGCGGGACCCGACGACAGGTGATGGTTCAGCGCGGCTGCCCGAGCACGATAAGCAAGTGAGATCGCCGAAGAAACCGAATCTTGCGCGTGGTGCGCCGTCGATATCGATGGAGTCGTCGAGGCATCGACCTTCCCCCACGTGCTGGTCGTTCATCAGCGAGGCGAGAGTTTATGTTTCAGCTCATTAAGCTCGCGGTTCAACGCCGGTTCGAGGCGCTCTTCGAACTCGACGAGCGCGCGTGGCATTGGTCGACGCGGCGCGTGCGCGACGCCGGCAAGTTGCTCTATCTGCTCGGCCGGAAGTTCTCGCACGATCTCGCACTTGAACGCGCGTCCGCGCTCACGTTTGCAACGACCGTCGGGTTGATCCCGCTGGTCGTGCTGCTCTTTATGATCTTCCGCAGCAATCTCGAGCTGTTCGATGCGCAGCTCAATGCGCTCAAGGCTTGGATGCAATCGCTCGGGAAAAGCGATGAAGTCCGAAGCGAAATCGGCGCTGCGTTCGAGCAAATCAAGCAGAGCCTTGCGACTCCGATCGCCGCCGGCCGCGCCGTGACACCGCTGGCCGTCCTTGGCCTCGTGATTTCAGTGACGGCGCTGTTCCGCTCGGCGCAGCGCAGCTTCTCGGTGATTTGGAATGTGCAGAGTGTCGGCGGGTTCTTCAAGAAACTCGCGACTTTTTGGCTCCTTCTGACCGCGCTCCCGCTGATTCTCGGCGTGTCGGTCGCGCTCAAATCACAAGTCGTCGACGACCTCCAAATCGCGGCGATCCAAAACACACTGTTGCCGCTCGTTCTGACGTTCTTCGGGTTTACGTTGGTCTATCGGTTCTTGCCGGACGCCGCAGTTTCCATCAACGCCGCGTCAGCCGGCGCGATCTGCGCCGCCATCGTTTGGCTACTCGGCGCGTGGCTGTTCGGTCAGTACGTGCAAAATTGGGCGAACCAAAGTCTGTACGGCGCCCTCGGCGTGGTACCGCTGTTCTTACTTTGGGCCTATTTCTCCTGGCTGATCGCGTTCGTCGGCTGCGAGTTGAGCTACTGTATTCAGAACTTCTCCACGCTGGAGCGCGAAATCCGGACGCGCTCCGAGGGCCAACGCATCACGCGGCCGGTGTTGGCAGTGCTGTTGCTCGAACGCGTTTACTTCGGCTTCTCGGGCCGGACCGCGACCGCGCCGGACTCCGCCGCGATCGCCCGCGACTGCGGCGTTCCGCTCCAGATGGTCGAAGAAGTGCTCTCCCGCCTATCCGCCGCGCAGCTCGTCGTGGTCACCGCCGGCGGCGCGCTCCTGCCGACGCGAGCGCCCGAACGCTGCGGCATCGCCGAAGTCTTCGGCCTTTTTCCAGCCGGCACCGGCTTCCGTTTGCCCGGCATCGATCTCGCGAATTCGGCGGCTGGCCGACTCATCGCGAGCCTAGAAGCCGAGACCGCCGAGCGGCTGGGTCGGTTGACCTTTCGGGATCTCAATACACCGACCGTCGACGCGGCATCGGCTGCCGTCGATTGAGGTTGACGCTGACGTCGCCGTATTGATTGTTCACGCCATCCGAACGAAATATTTACAGACGCCAGCGACCTGGCTAGTCTACCGCCGGTTCGTGGGTGTCGGTTTTTCAAGCAAATGCTGGCTGGGCGCGGATTCGAAGTCTGTCAGTTCGGACCATGGAGCGCTGCGGCGACCGTTTTTGTTACGTCGGAGAGACCGGTTTTCCGAAGGGGCTACTGGCCGACCCCAGTGGGTCGGCGGACGAGGAGAGGTCATTGAAGCGGACCGACAGAATTCCGGACGCTGAGGGTCGTCAGAACGCCCTTGGCGGCGAACGCTCTCAACTCACCCCCGATTTTCTCTGTCGCGAGGCCGAGCTGCGGAAGCTGCGCGCGCTCCTCAACCAAACCTTGATGCCGGGTGGTGCGGACATGGCCGCGGACCTGGCCGAGTTGCGCGCGCTCCTACCCGAAGAGTCGGGTGGTTTCGCGGCGGAAATGCCGCGTTCGGTAGTGTTGTTGCGCGGGCGCAGCGGCGCCGGCAAAAGCCGACTCCTGACCCAGCTCAAGACGCACGCCGAGAGTCGCGGAGTGCTCGTCCGCGAAGTGCACTGCTTTGAACGCCAAGGGATCCCGTTCCAGCCGATCTTGCGGGTCGCCAAGGAGCTGCTCAACGAATCGCCCTACCGGACGATCGTTTGGCATAAATACGCGACGGTACTGACGCGCGTCTTCCCGGAGCTCGCGCGCGAGCTCGGCGCCGCGCCTCCGCAGGCCGAGCTGCCCGGCGACGATGGCAAGATTCAACTTTTCGACGCGTTGGTGCGGATGCTCGGCGACCTCGCACAAGATCGCGCGCTCTTGCTGCTCGTCCACGACCTCCACCGCAGCGACCGCGGCACTGTCGACTTTCTCGAATACCTGGGTCGCAACGCGTATCTCGACGAAACGCTGCGCCGCCGCGAACCCGGGCTACGCCCGAGCGCGAGCGATGAAACGAGTTGGAAGCAAATCCGCGCGCGCGACGGGAAGTCGCTGGCATATATCAGTGACAGTCTCGAAGCGCAGAGTCCGACGCTCGATGAGACGACCCAGCGCATGATGGTCGTCGCCGACTATCTCGAGCGCACCGAATCGGAACCCGACGCGCGCGACGAGGAGCTCGTGCGTTGGGCGGTTGAGCGGCTCGCCGCCTTGCGCGCCGAGCCGTTCGTGGCGCATCTCACCGTGCCGGCATTGTCGTTGGACGAAACTCACGGTCTCGTCCAGAAGATTCTGCGCGCCCGAGTGGCGCCGGAAGTCGCCGCGCGCATCCACGCCGCGGCTGCCGGCACACCGCTCACAGTCGTCGAAATTTGCCGAGTCCTTTCGGAAGAGGGCGGTGTGGTGCCATCGATCGATGGCGCGGCTACCGGGCGTGCGAATACCGAAACGGATCGCCGCTACGAGATCAGCGCCCAGTTGCTCGATGAAATCTTCGCCGAGCCACGGACGGTCGAAGTCGCTCCCGACGGCGCCACCCCCGTTTCGAATTTGATCGATCGTTTGATCGATCGGCGGCTGCGCGGACTCAATGAACTCGAAACTCAAGTCGTTCGCGTGCTCGCCGTTTTGCGTCGTCCGGTGCAGATTCGTTTTCTTGAAAATTTACTCGGCAGCGACGATGGCAGCGTCGGCGCCGCGCTCGCGGAGCTCGCGGCGCGCGACTTCGTCCGTGAACAGCGCACGGAGCAAGTCGTGCGTTTCTATCTCGGCCACGAAGATTACGTGCGTCGGGTCTACGGCGCTCTCGATGCGACGCAGCGCCAAGAACTGCATCTCGCCATCGGCAGCACGCTCGCCGCGGACATCCGCGCGGGCGATCCGGTGCGAACTTTTGAGATCTACGAACATTTTCGCCAGTCGAGCGCGCCGCACCGTGCGATCGAAGTCGGCATGACCGCGACTTACTACTTCGCTGAGGCGTATTCCCCGGCGATCGCCGCGCGAATCGGCACCGACGTACTTGCGCTGCTCGACGGCGCCGAGCACTTGGCGCGGCGTCTCGAGCTGTTGCTGGCATTGAGTCGGTTGGAACTACGGCTCGGGCATGTCGCGGTGGCGAAGGCACACATCAAACGACATATCGCGGAAGGCGTCGCGCAAACGCCGGAGGCACGCCTCGAAGCGTGGTACCAACTCGCTGAGGTTTATCGACGTGGGGGCGAGGCGCACAAGGGGATCAAAGTGCTCAATCGCGCGCTCAAACTGTGCGCGCCGTGCGTCACGGACCTAGTGCGCGCGCAAGTCGCGGGCAAACTGGCGCGCATGCGACTCGATCGGCAAGATCCGAAGCGCGCCATCAACTTGTCGGTTGCGGGCCTCCGGCAGCTCGAGGGGGCAACCGACGCGCGAGTCGTCAAAGTGCCGCTCCTCGAAGTATTGGCCGAGGCGCATCTCGCGAAGGCCGAGTACGTGTCGGCGATTCAACACTTCCAGCAACTGCTGGAGCTCGTGGAAGAGACCGGCGACGAAGTGCGTCTCGCGGCCGTGCTCAACATGCTCGGCCGCGTGTACTATGATCGCGGCAATTATTTTCGCGCGGCGCGCTACTTGTTTCGCGCGCTCGACGCGATTCGCAAACTGCAGGATCAGCGCGCGCTCAGCCGCGCCTATGACATGCTCGGCAAGGTGTATCGCAACTCAGGAGATCACGTCCGCGGTATCGAGTACTTCAATCGCTGCTTGCGACTGCGCGAACGCATCGGCGATCAAAAGGGGCTTTCGCCGACTCTGAACTCGCAGGGCAGTTTGTATATGCACGCCGGCGACTACCCAAAGGCGCTGCGATTCTTCAAGCTCAGCGTCGAGAACAGCGAGCGTTTCGGCGATACCGCCGGCTTGGTGCGCGCGTTCTTGCACTTGGGCCGCGCCTATTTCGAGATCGGCGAACTGCGGCAAGTCGACAGCCTGTGCAAGCAGATTCTGATTTTGTCGCAGGAATTCAATTTGCTCGAACTCGAGGCAGAGGGCCATCGGCTGCAAGCGGACCTGATGGCGCTGCGGGGCGACGACAAACTTGTCGAGCGCGAGTATCGCAAAGCCATCGAAATCGCGGCGCGCCGCGGCAAGAAGATTTGCGAGGCCGGCGCCACGCTGGGTTTGGGCGCGCTGTTGATGGAACGTGAGCAGTATGAAGCGGCGCTCAAGCTCATCACGAAAGGCCAGCGCATCGCGGAGGAAGTGCAACGAGTGCCATTGCAAGTGCAGGCGTTCTTGCTGAAGGGCAATATCTATCGATCGCTCAAGGGCGGCAATGTCGACCGCGCGAAAGAGTCGTTCCGCAAAGGCTTCGAGCTCATCTCCGGCGATCCGCACTTGTTGATGATGTGGGAGCTCGACGCATCCATCTCGCGGATTTTTCAAAGCAACATGGAATTTGTGGAGGCCGCCGAGAGCTATCGCCGCGCCGAGCGAATCTTGGACCGTATTCTCGAAAAGCTGCCCGATGACATGAAGGTCGTGTTTGTCGATGACCGACGGCGGAAGAGTTTCTACGAGGATCTGCGCCGCTTTCAAAAAGAGGCGGCCGGCCGCACGGGTAACGCGATCAACACGGAGTCGAGCAACGCCGTGCGCGGGGATCGCGTCTGGCGCGTGCCGGCGAAGGCGTTGCAAGACGACGAGAACGCGACGTTGCAAGCCGACCGTTGCCTGGATGCGCTGGCGCGAATCAGCACGCGCCAGGGATCGGCGGTCGCCTGGGCGGAACAGTTACTCGAAGAGGCGCGCCTCATTCTTGCCGCGCCGTCCGGTTGTCTGGTGGAGACCGGAAATTCGGCGGAGTTTGGCGACCCTGGCAAGCCGCGCGTGCTTGCGAGCTGTGATCTCGGGCTCGAAGTCGATTGGATGGCGACCAACAAATTCATCGGCGCGCTCATGCGTGAGCTGCCGACCTCCGGCGCCGTGCTGCGTTCCGGCAACGACGGTTGGACGGAACGGTTGAAGTCGCTGCCGGAAGGGCCGCTCTACAAGAATCGTTCACTCATCGCCGTGCCGATGTTGGACGGGGCGCAAGTCGTCGCCATTTTGTATCTCGAGCGGCCGTCCGCGCAGAATCCATTTACGGCGGACGATCAACGATTGCTCGAGCGCTTGCTTGCGGCGGCGAGCGGGCAGTTTTTGAGCATGCGCCGCCAATTTGCGCAGAGCATGGTGCGTGATAGCTCCGTGTATTCGCGACTCGGTTTCTGCGAGCAGTTACCGCGCGTCGTGCGCGCGGCGCGACTCGCGCAGCGCCCGATCTGCGTTGTCCTCGTGCAGGCGCTCGGCATTGATGAGTTGCTTTCGGGGCGGCGCGAATTCGATCCGGTTGTGGAAGAACTCAGTCAAGCCGGCACCATCGAGCCCGCGTTGGTCGCCTACTTGTCTGCCGACACGCTGTGCTTTGTGTACGATGGCCCCGGCCTGCCGCCGGCCGAAGTGCTCACCAGCTCGGTGCGAGAAGATCTCGAAGGCATTGCGACGCGGCATCTCGGTGGTCCATTGAGTGCATGCAGTTTGCGTGCGATCGACGCAGCGGTCGAGCTCGAGGATCCGGAGAAGCTGCGACGCATTGTCGACGGCTGGATCAGTGCTCGACCAGTGCTCGTTCTGGAAGGCCCCACGAACGGCTTTGACGTGTCGGGCGAGATCGCCGCGTTGACGCGGGGCGATCTCACTCTGAAGGAAGCGAAGATCGCGCTCGAGCGGCGCTATATCGCGGCGGAATTGCAGAAGAGTCGCGGCAACATCACGCGCGCAGCCGAGTCACTCGGCGTGCACCGCCCGCAACTCTCCAATCTCATCAAGAAGCACAATGTGCGGCGCGAAGAATTCGGCGCATGACTCGCGCCACTTTCGTTCCGGATCGCCATTGAAATGACGCAACCAACTGCGAATCCCGCGGCCGGCGAAGGGCTGCTTCCTGGCGTCCTGAGTGTCGTTGTGCCGGTCTATAACGAAGCCGCCACGTTGCGACAAATCGTCGCCCGCATTCGCGCGGTCGATTTAGCAATCGAGTTGATCGCTGTCGACGATGGTTCGACCGATGGCTCGCGCGAAACCCTGCGCGAGCTCGAAGCCGCGCGCGCGATCGATCGTGTTGTGTTGCACGAGTCAAACCGCGGGAAGGGCGCCGCGCTCAAGAGCGGATTCGAGGTCGCGCGCGGCGAGTGGGTGATCATTCAGGATGCGGATCTCGAGTACGATCCCGCCGAGTACAGTCGACTTTTAGCGCCGGTGAAAAACGGTCTCGCGGATGTTGTTTACGGCTCGCGCTTCATGGGGGCCGACCCGCATCGCGTATTGTTTTTTTGGCACTACGTCGCCAACCGTGGGCTCACGTTGATTTCGAATATGTTCACAAATCTGAATCTCACCGACATGGAAACGTGTTTCAAACTCATGCGGCGCGAAGTGCTCAGTAGCATCGAACTCAAAGAGCGCCGCTTCGGTGTCGAGCCCGAACTCACGGCGAAACTCGCGGCGATCCGCGGCATTCGTATCTATGAAGTGGGGATCTCGTATGCCGGTCGCACCTACGAGGACGGCAAGAAAATCGGCTGGCGCGACGGCGTCGTCGCGCTCTGGTGCATCGTGCGCTACAACCTCTGGCGTTGATCTCTGCGAATCATTCGAGCCGCGCGAAACACAGCAGCAGCGAACTGGCTTTTCACCAGCTTGCCGCCGCTGTGTGCGACAGACGCGCTTACATAATGCAAAAATCGTGACCGCGGACAGTCTTGCGGCCATTCGAGCCGGCGCGCTTTGCGGCTTGCTCGATGTACCAGTAGACCACCGCGTTTAGACTATCGAGCGAATCGCTCGCGACATTCACGCCGTGCCCCTTGAGGGCAGCTTTGGTTTTACTTCCGACGAGCAACATCTCCATGCTCGGCCCATTCGCCTTCTTCGCGCCCTTACCGGCCTTCTTCTTCGCCATCCGCGACTCCTCTCAGCATCATCCAAGGAACTAGAAACGGACCTCGACTGATCTTGCCGGCTCGCAATCGCTGAAGCTCGACATCAGTCTGTACTTCTCGTGCTTGTTACAACGTACCTGTTGCGGCTAACTCCCGTTCGCTGATCGATCCACTTGGCGGCGCTCGCGCGACGAGTTTCGCTACGCGTGCGTGCCGATGCAACATCGATCTCAAGGAGACAGCGAGCCGGAACACGCCAGGATCCCAAGTTTGGCGGCTCGACTTCTCACAGGACGAAGAGATTTCTGCGACAAATGGCGCGCCTTGTCCAGAGATGAGTGAGCAGAATTCTGGCGAGCAATAGGTGCAAGAGGTCTTGAAACGGCGACGGGCGCGGTTCGGCGAAACGCGAGCGCGTGGCCTCGACGCCACGCGCTCGCATACTTTCAGGGTTGCTTTGTCACTTTCAACACGAGCACGATGGGGTCGGTTTGCTCGCCGCCCGCCGGCGCGAAGCCGACAATGAGCGGTACACCGTCGCGCGTGCGAAGCGTATTCCGAAAGTTTATTTGGGCGCCGCCGAGCGTCAGTTTCGTGCGCAGCTCGACGGTGTACTCGTTTTCACGGTTGAGCCCGATCTTGCCTTGCAGGCTCAACGCGTCGTACGCGACGCGTTTCGGCTCAGCGGGACGACGATCGCTGCTCGACTCATCCGGTTTCTGCGCCCCGAATTGTTGGTCAAGCTCGAAGGCCTCCGTGTCGAGCGTCACAAGCGCCGCCCGACCAAAGACGCGGTAGCCGCCGAGATTCATCGCGTCGAGCTCTTTGGCGATGTCCTTGAGTTCGGGATGTTCGGCCACCGGCCGCCCGCTTGCGGCGTTGAGAAGCCAACATTCGAGTCGCATGGAGGCAGGGCGTGCGTCGGCGTCTGTGAGCGCGGTCTGCACCCTGCTGAGCAGCTCCGCCGAGTCGCAGGTGTAGACGATGGAATTGCGCGCATCGTCGATGGCGTACGTCGGCACGTGAACTTGGAGAATTCGCTCGAGACTCCGTGCCGTGCGGAATTTCGTCACGTACGTGTGGGTCGAGCGCTGCGGCTGATTCGTGCTCGGCACGTCCAGCTCGCGGAGTAGCGCCTCGAGATGTTGCAAAGACACTTTGTCCTCGGCGACCGCGATGATCTTTCCCGCATGGTTATCCGCCACCAAGTTGACCTCGGCGCCCAGCAGCTCCCGGAGCGTGGCCACCAAGTTTGATGCATGGCTGTGTTGAACGGCGAAAATCTGGCTGACGCTCAGGTCGCGGCTACGCGGATTTTGCGCGCTAGCGTCGCCGAGAGCGGCGAACATCACGCCAAGGCACAGCGCGAATCGTGTGACGAAGCGGAACATCAGAGAGATCCTTTCGGTGGGGGGAGTTGGTAGATCCAGACGATCTGCACGGCATCGCTGCGACTCGGTCGCGCAACGATGATGCTTTCTTCGTCGATGGCAAGCACTTGCTCGGCGACGCGCGCGAGCGAGGGCCGCGTAGACGGACGCGCAAGGATCAGCAGCAGCACGCTTCCGAGTAAGAGGACTGCGGCGAGGCCCGAGTGCGCGCGCGTGCGCCGCGCAACTTGGACTGGCTTGCGGCGTCCGGGCGCTCGCCGCGCCGTCGCGCCGACTTCGCGCACCAATGCGGCGACGTGCTGATACTCGCTGCGCAACCGCGCGCAACATTGGCACTCGGCGACATGCTGGGCCAAGGCTTGCCCGGCGATCGCGTCGAGTTCACCATCGACCTCGACTTGAATGAAGAATTCCGCGGTTTCGCAAGCGCGTGTCGGCAAGCGTGAAATCCTCGTTACTGTGTGGATCCTTGTGGCGGCCGCGATTCGCGATCGAGCTTCGCGAGCTTCCGCCGGAGCGTCTCGCGCGCCGCGTGTGCATGACTCCGCAGTGTCGCCGCGGGAATTCCGAGCAGGTCGGACACTTCGTCGTACGAGCACTCTTCCATGTCGTGGAACACGATCACTTCCTGTTGTCGTGTCGGCAGCTCGAGGATTGCACGCCAGATGAACTCGCGCGCTTCCGCGCGCTCGAGCTGCGCTTCCGGCCCTTCAGCGGCGCGCGCGCCCGCGTTTGCTGCTTGTGTTCGCCATTCTGATCGCTCGCGACGCACCCACCGACGGGCGCGATCGATCGCGATGTGCAGCACGGTCTGCAGCAGCCAACTGACGACCGTGACTGGCAACGCACGCTCGTCGGCTGCACGCGCCAAGCGCGCGATGGCCTCGTCGGCGGCGTCTTCGGCCTCGGCGTCATCCCGCACGATGCGGCGCGCGACTCCGACCAGACGTGGCCGTGCCGCGAGCGCTTCGCGCTCCCAACACGACGCAGCGCGCCGCGCTTCGCTGAGGGACAGTTCGTCGTTCACGCCGTCTCCAGCCGCAGCACACGCCGGTCGCCAATGACTGCCGCTAGGGAATGAGACGCCCGCACCCAGTCGGGCGATGGGATGAATCTTCGCGAGCGCGCGGAAACGCAGCTATTCGTGCGTGAACTGCGCGGGGGTGCGGGGACCGTTCTTGAGGAAATTCTCGACGCCGATGCGCATGTCGCGCGTCTCGCAGACGGCGCCGAACATTTTTGACTCGAAGGCGAGGCCTTCCTTGAGCGGCAGTCGGCAGCCTTCGAGGATGGCGCGGCAGACGATCCGGTCGACGGCGCGACTGAGATGTTTGATGTCGACATCGGGTAGGCGGGTCGGCACGGCGATGGGGCCGCGCTCGATGCCGCGGAGCGGCGACTTGCCGCCCACGGCATCGCGCACCATCTGCACGGCTGTCGCGATGAGATCGCCATCGACTTCGCGCGCGATCAGGCCGAGCTGCGCGGCTTCGGCGCTCGATACAGCGCGGCCCGTGCGCAACAGCGCGGCCGCCTGCTCGACGCCGATCAGCCGCGGTAATCGCTGCGTTCCGCCAGCGCCCGGGATGATGCCGAGATTCGGCTCCGGCTGCGCGGCGAGCGGACTCAGTCCCTTGCGGGCAATCCGCGCCGTGCAAGCCATCGCGAGTTCGTTGCCGCCGCCAAACGCGAAGCCGTTGAGCGCGCAGACGACGGGTTTGCCGAGATCTTCGATGACGCTGAAGCAGCGATTCGACGCGAGCGACGTGGTCTCGCCTTGCGCCGCACTTTCGATGCGCGCGAGGAAATTCACGTCGGCGCCGGATACGAACGACTTCACGCCACTCCCGGTGAGCACGGCGCCGACGACGCGACGATCGTTCTTGATCTCACTGAAGACGCGCTCGAGCTGATCGAAGGTCTCGGCGCTGAGAGCATTCAGCACTTTCGGCCGGCGGATTCTTACGACGGCGACATCACCGATGTCGTGGCGAAATACGACGGGAATATCCCAGGGCCTTTTCGTGTCGGCTTGCTTTCGCAACCGGCTCGAGACTTTGAAGCCGGTTTGCGACGCAGCGTATTTTTCGACCAACTCACGCGCGCGACCCACGCCGAGTTTGTTCATGAGTCGAAACGGCGCAGCCATGTCGAGACCGAGTTCGACGGCCATGTCGAGATCGCCGACGTTGGAAATGCCGCTATCGAGCACTTCGCACACGATGCCGAAGAAAGCGCCCTGCAGCGCGTCGGTCAGGGTTTGCGCGCGCGCCGCGTCGACCTCGATTTTTTCGCCGCGCCCGGGCACCTCCCACGCCTTGCCGGCAGCGACCGCATCCGCGAGGAGCTTTGGCGAACGGTACCACGGCATGATCTTCGCCGTGTACTGCCCGAGGCCGTGATGCGTGATGGGATTTCCGCCGGTGAGGTTCATCGCGGTGAACGGGCCCACTGTGAGTCCGAGCGCGCGCGTCGCGACGGTGTCGACTTCGCGCGTCGTGCCCGCGCCGGCTTCGACCAAAAGCGCGGCCGCTTGGAACACGCCTTCGAACACCGGATCGAGCGCGTAGCCGTAGCGACTGCCGACCTGAATCGGCGTCTTGCCGATCAGCTCATAGAAATCGAGCAGTGCCGGCGCGAGGCGCGGGTCGCTGTCTTTGCCGGGCACGATTTCAACCATCGGATTCCGCTCGGCCGGAAAGAAGTAGTGAATCACGAGCGTGCGTGATCGATCCGTGAGCTCGCCGAAGATCACCTCCGGCTCGAGGTGCGATGAGTTCGACGCGAGGATCGCGCCCGGCGCGCACAACGCGCTCACTTGTTTGAAAATCCGGCCCTTGAGCGCGCGATCCTCCGTTGCGGCCTCGACGACGAAGTCGACTCCACGCAACGCTTCGTATTCACTGGTGAAAACGCAGTTCGCTTTCATCGCGGCGCCGAGCTCCGGCTTGAACGCGCCCGACTCGACGCCCTTGTCGATCTTGCGGTCGAGCTTTTGGCGGCCGCGCGTGAGCGCGTCTTGGCTGACGTCGACGATGGTGATCGGTATGCCGTGACCGTCGAAAACTTTGGCGAAGTAAAGGGCGATATCCGGGCCGATCTGACCGGAACCGATGACGCCGACTTTGCGAATTGACTTGTCAAGAATGGTGAAGCTCACGTGGACTCCTTCGGGCGAATTGGAAGAGCGGAACCGCAGCGCCCGATTGTAGGCAGTGGCGGGGGCGGTGGCGAGGGAGCGCGGCGAACCGTCGCTGGTCGAGGCGATTCCAGGCGATTTCTTCGCAGAGTCAAGGGTCTATGGTGTAATCCGCGCGCCGCTCTTTGGCGAAGGTGTCGAAAGGATTATCTATGCGCAAGTGGCTCGGGCATCTCGACGGCCTACTCCGGGGTGAAAAGACGCGAAAGGAACAGCTCGAGACCGGCGAGTGGGACCTGCCGCTGCCGCGCTGCTGCGGTATGGCGATCATTCTCGGCGTCGTGTATGGCGTTTTCATGGGGATTTTCGCCGCGACGGACGGGCGCGGCGAGGGCTGGCGACAGTTGATCGCCTCGGCGGTCAAGATTCCCGCGCTCTTCCTCCTGACGTTGCTTGTCACGTTTCCGTCGCTCTACGTGTTCGCGGCGTTGGCCGGTTGTCAGATGGGTTTTCGCGCCGTGCTGCGACTCCTGGTCGCGGTCATCGTCGTGACGTTGGCGATCGCGGCGTCGCTCGCGCCGATCCTCGGCTTCTTCACTTTGAGTACGACGAGCTACAACTTCATGGTGCTGCTCAACGTCGTGTTGTTGGCGGTGGCCGGCTTCGTTGGGCTCGGTTTTTTGCGCAACGCGCTGCGCAAACTGATGGCAATGAGCTACCAACCGCCGGCGCAAGCGCCGCGCGCCGAAGGCGCGGAGCGTGCGCCGCTCGAAGAGCGATTGGAACGCCGCATGGCGGCCACGCACTCGGTGCGGTCGCAAGATGCCGCGCACCATATTTTCCGCCTTTGGATCCTGATCTATTGTTTGGTGGGCGCGCAAATGGGCTGGCTTTTGCGACCCTTCATCGGTTCGCCCGGATTGCCATTCACGTGGTTTCGCGCACGCACGAGTAATTTCTTCGCCGCGATCTTCGACCACCTGGAGAAGCTCTTTGGGCAATAGCATGCCAATCGTTCGCGCTCTTGATTTTCATCACACGCTCGGCGCGCTCGGACGCGGGGTCGGCGTGACACTCGGCGTGTGGCCGCTCGTCATCATGGTGCTAATCCTTGGGCCGGTTTACGGCGCTTTCATGGGCAGCTATGAGTTCGAGACCGTCGTTCGTCTGAAGATGCTCTGGTACTCTGCGATCAAAGTGCCGCTGCTCATCTTTGCGACTTCCCTGGTATGTTTGCCCGGCTTCTTTGTGTTCAACACGGTCGCCGGTCTGCGAACTGAATTCAGCGCCAGCCTGCGCGCAATCCTAGCCGGCCAAGCGGCGCTCGCGGCCGCGCTCGCGGCGCTCGGCCCGCTGACGCGTGTGATCTACAGCTCCGGCGTCGCCTATCAATCGGCGCTACTCGTGAACGCTGGCATGTTCGCGGCCGCCACGCTCGTTGGTCACCGCGTGATGATGCGTCACTACGCGCCGCTCATCGGTCGCGACGCGCGCCATCGGCTCATGGTGTGGTTGTGGGTGACGCTCTATGCGTTCGTCGGCATCCAAATGGGCTGGATGCTGCGGCCGTTCATCGGTGCGCCCAATGTGCCTGTGACGTTTTTTCGCGAGGAAAAGTTCACGAACGCGTATGTGTTCGTCACGAAACTGATTGTCCATCAATTCTGACGAAGCGCGGGGGCATGCGGTCTTGGGCCACGACACACGATCGCGAGTCCGAGCGCCGCGAAGATTCCGAGTGCCGGCGATAGCAACCAGACGGCGCGATCCCCATGCCGTGCGATGACGAGACTCGCGAGCGCTGGGCCGATCGTGCGCGCGATTCCGTACATCATGATGAGCCAACCCATGTAACGGCCGCGGCGCTCGACAGGCGCGATGTCCGCGACATAGGCGCTGCCGGCCGGCATGAACACCATTTCGCCAGCGGTGATCACGGCCATGGCGACGACGAGCAGCCAGGGCGCATAAGGAAAAGCGACCAGCCCATAGCCCGCGCCGTACAAGAGCGCGCCGAGCGCGAGCGCTGCGCTCGCGCTCAAGCGATCGAGCAAGCGCGAGATCGGCAACTGCGCGATCACGACGCCGAACCCGTTGATGGCGACGAGGCTGCCGTAAAACTGCATTTGCTCGTCGCGGCTTGCGCCGAAATCCCGAATGTAGAGCGGCAAGTTGGTGTTCATCTGCGTCGCGATGATCGACACGAGCAAATAGAAAAACAAAAACACCATGAAAATCCACGTGCTGATCGCGAGCGGCGCCGTCGACGTCGCGGCATCGCGCGACGGTGTCGGGCGCGACTCTGGGCAAAACCGGATGAGGAGCACGACCGCGAGGAGGCTCGTGATCGCGTCGATGTAGAAGAGCGCCGAGAAAGAATGTCGTACGACCCAGCCGCCGACGAGGGCGCCGATGCCGAACGCGAGATTGATGATCACGCGAAAGATTCCATAGGCGCGCGGTCGGCGTGGGGGGGCGACGAGGTCGGCGATGGCGGCGCTGCCGGCCGGTCGATGCATTTCGCTGAAGAACGTGAGAATGCCGAGGGCGCACGCCAAGACGAACTGATTCGGTGGCAGCGATGGCAGCACCACCATGACGAGTCCCGACAGCAGAAGACTCGTCACCATCGTCGTGCGTCGACCGAAATGGTCCGCCATCCAACCGCCGATCGGCGAGCCGAGCATCGCCCCGATGCCGAGCGAGCCTACGATGACCGTCGCATCGATCTCCGACAGCTTGTGCACTTCGCAGAGCCACATCGTGAGAAATAGTCCGACCACGGAGCCGAGACGATTCACGAAGATAGCGATCATGAGAATCCAGAAAGCGCGCGGCACAGGTCGATTTTTCTTCTGGTTCGGGTGGCGGGAAAGCGGCGCATGCTACCGGTCTTGCCGCGGGGCTACAGCAGAATCTGGGCGATCACTAGCAAAGGGCTAGCTCGACGCGGCGTCGCGGTGTCGGTAGAAGTTGCGCTAGTGGCTGCTTCCGTCTTCGAACTCTGGAAGCTCAATGGGTCCGTTCATCGGTGCGTTGACAATCGGGATAGTTGTTGCGGCGGTCTTCCTCGTGATCCGCGGCCGGCCGAGCGCCGTGATCGAGATTCGTTCCGGGCGAGCCGTTTGTGTGCGAGGCAAAGTTCCCACACAATTCTTGACGGATTGCGAACAGCTTTTACATGCGGAGCCGCCGTTACTCGCGAAGATCCGGATTTATCGGACTCCACGTCAATACACGCTACGCTGCTCGCCCGAAATCTCGCCGCGACACGTGCAACGGCTTCGCAATGCTTGGAGCGCACGGACGGCGTAGCGGCTGACGCGTGGACAGACCTCGTTTTTCCTACTTGCGCAGCGCGCTGACGATTCCCGGAATCTCGCGCAGCGCCGTGACGCGCTCGTCGCACTCGCTGCTGAAGCGCTCGAGCCAATATTGCTCCGCGCCGTTATCGACCCAAATCGTGGTCATGCCGAGGCGCTTGGCGCCGATCAGTTCCTCGGAGTTGCCGTCGCCGATATATACGCAATCACGCGCCGCGACGCCGAGCGCGTTCAGCACATGCTCATACATCAACAGATCGGGTTTGCGCACGCCGAGGAGCGCCGACGCTGCGCAAATCGGGAAGTAGGGACCGAGGAGCGACGCCTTCAGCAACACCGGCGTCTCGGTCGAGCAATCGGATGCCATCGCGAGCCGCATTCCAGCCGATCGCAAAGCGTCGAGACATTCGAGCGCATCCGACTTCGGCGTCAGCGCCGCCCGCATGAACTCCCGCCGAATTCGAGTCGCGCCCGGCAACAACTCGCGTCGCACCGGCGCGCCGATGTGCTCGAGGATCGGAATGAACTGCTCATCGCCGTCGCGAATCGTGCCGTCCATGCGCTGGCGAAAAAAATGCGCCCACGCCGCTCGAAACGGCTCGGCCGGCGCGCCGAGTTGATGCGCCAGCCGATGCGCAAAGTCGCGATAGCGATCCGGCTCGAGGTTTGGCACCAACGTTCCGAAGAGATCGAAGATCGCTGCTTGCATCGCGCGCTTTGGCTATTTGGGTTTCGTGTTCGCGCCCGGTCCGTACACCGGTGCCTCGACGAGCTCCGGCTTCTTGCCCTCACGCGCGATTGCGGCTTGAAAGCCCGGTGTCGTCGAACCACTGCCGACGGCGCCATCTGGACGCAACGCGATGAACGCGACCTGCTTCCCCTTCGCGCTCGCGACTTTCAGGATGCGCTCGATCACGCGCTTCACGGCTTCGTTCGGCTCGATGCCTTGACGCATCAGTTCGACGATTTGATAGGAGCCGCAGACGCGTAGGATCTCTTCGCCGACTCCGGTCGCTGCTGCTGCGCCCGCTTCGTTGTCGCAATAGAGTCCTGCACCCACGAGCGGCGAATCGCCGACGCGACCCGGCATTTTGAACGCGAGGCCACTCGTCGAGCAGGCCGCCGCGAGACTTCCGCCGCGATCGAGTGCGAGCACCGACACCGTGTCGTGTCCCGACAACTGGTGCCGCGCCCCGGGCGGTTTCGCCTTCCATTCCTCCCAGCGCTTTCGCGACTCGGGCGTGAGGAGATCCTCGTCTTTGAAACTCTGCGCGAGCGCGAACTGCTTCGCGCCGGCGCCGACGAGCATTACGTGGCGAGTCTGCTCCATGACGCGGCGTGCGACGCGGATCGGGTTCTTGATGCCAGTGAGCGCCGCCACGCTGCCGCAGCCGAGCGTCGCGCCGTCCATGATCGCGGCATCGAGTTCGACGATTCCGTCCGCGTTCGGGAGTCCGCCATAACCGACGCTGTCGACCTTTGGATCGTCTTCGACGACGGTCGTACCGGCCTCGACCGCGTCGAGCGCGCGACTCGACACTTGCAAGATGGACATCGCCACTTGGCTCGCCATCAATCCGTGGCTCCACGTCGCAATGACAACCGGCGACTTACCGCTCTGCATGAATGCGCCTCCTGGTGCCGCGAAGGCGGGGAGTTGTTCCATGAAAAGTCCCGCGCCCGCGAGCGCGCCACACTTGAGAAAATCCCGGCGCTGCATGATGGCCTCCAAACAAATGCAAGATGGATCGGATCGCACGAAGCGAGAGGATATGGCAGACAATGGGCCGACAGAAGACGGCTTTTCTGATGTCGAGCCGCCAGCGGCCCGAAATCCAAGGTAAGCTTTCGCACGGCGGTGTTCCTACCTACTATGCGGCCCCGGCCTCCGGGGAACTGCCATCACAACGCCACACAGCGCGATTCGAACGGTGACGCAATGCGGCTCGACCTCTCGGTTCTGAACGACGCACAGCGCCGTGCGGTGACGCATGGCGTAGGGCCGCTCTTGGTGTTGGCCGGCGCGGGGAGTGGCAAGACGCGCGTCATTATCTACCGCATCGCCGAGCGCATTCGGCGCGGCGCGGCGCCGGAACGCATCCTCGGCATCACGTTCACGAACAAAGCCGCCGCCGAGATGCGCGAGCGGCTCGCACGCATGTATCCGCGTCTGAATCCAGGCCCGTGGCTGTCGACTTTCCATTCGCTCGGTCACTCGCTACTGCGCGCCGAGCACGAGCCCGCCGGCCTGCGCCGCAATTTTCCGATCTACGATGAAGCGGATAGTCGCGGCGTGTTGACGGAGGAAATGCGCGCCATCGTCGGCATGAGCGAAGCCGAGAAGAATCTCGACGCGGCGCGGCGCGCGATCTCCAATTGGAAGAATCGCTTCGTGAGCGCGACGGACGCGGTCGAGCGCGCAGGCGATTCCGCCGAGTATTTGCAGGCGCGCATTTACGCCCGTTACGCGGAGCGTTTGCGCGGCCTCGGCGCCGTCGATTTTGATGATTTGATTTATCTGCCGGTGCGCCTCATCGAGGACAACGCCGATGTGCGCGCGCGTTGGACGAGTCGCTTCGACACGGTGCTGGTCGACGAGTATCAGGATACCAACACGTCGCAGTACAGTTTTGCGCGGCTCCTCGCCGGGCCGCGCGAAGACCTCACTGTGGTGGGCGACGATGATCAATCGATCTACGCGTTTCGTGGCGCCGAGATCGAGAAGATCTTGTCGTTTCGCCGCGACTTTCCCGGCGCGGAAATCATCACGCTGGAAGAAAACTACCGTTCGTTCGCGACGATCCTCGCGGCCGCGAACGCGGTGATCTCGCACAATCCGCATCGCCATCCCAAGACCTTGCGCTCGATGCGCGGCGCCGGCGAGAAGATCCAGTTTCTCGAACTCGAGGACGAGGACCACGAGGCGGAGGAAGTGGTCGGTCGCGCGATGGACGCCGGGCGCCGCGGCATTCCATATGAAGAGCAAGCGATCCTGCTGCGGTCGGCGATGCAGGCGCGACCGTTCGAGGAGAAGCTGCGTTTTTTCAATATTCCATACACGATCATCGGCGCCCGTTCCTTCTTCGACCGACGCGAAGTGCGGGACGTGCTGGCGTACGCGCGCTTATTAGTGTTTCCCGAGGACGATATCGCCGCGCTCCGCATCCTCAACACGCCGCGCCGCGGTTTCGGCGAGGGGAGTCGCGACAAAGTCGATCAACGCGCCCGCACGCAAAAGCAGCCGGTGCTCGCGATTTTGGCCGAGCTCGATGCGATCGAAGGCATTTCGGGCGTAGCGCGCGACGGCGCCGCCGCGCTGTTGCAGGCAATTGCCGCGGCGCGCGCCGCGCTCGGACAAGGCGCGCTTGCCGCGCTCCGCCAATTGCTCGACGCCGTCAACTACACGCAGGCGCTGCGCGAGATGGCGGCCGACGGCGTCGAGTACGACCTGCGCCAAAAGAGCGTCGCGTCGCTTTACGCGTCGCTCGAACGTTACGAACGCGAGCACGGGCCGGGTTGTTTGGAGCAGTACTTGATCGGCCTCACGCTCGCGACGCACACAGATCGCGACGACGCGGCGGCGCAAAAGCAACTCACGCTGCTGACGTTTCACGGCGCGAAAGGGCTCGAGTTTCGACGCGTCGCGCTCGTCGGGCTCGAAGACGACATCATTCCGCATCGGCGCGCCGTCACGGAAGGCGGCGACAGCGCCATCGAGGAGGAGCGCCGACTTTTCTATGTGGCGATCACGCGCGCGCGCGACGAACTTCTCATGACGCGCTGCTTGAGTCGCCGAAAATATGGTCGCGAAGTCGACGCGGAGGAGAGCCGCTTTTTGCTCGAAATCCCGGAGCAGCTGGTGAGTCGCGAAGCCCTCGTGCGCTCCAAGGAAGCCCCGGTCGATCCGCAGGTCGCCGCGGCGTACCTCGCGGAAATGCGCGCGCGCCATGAGCAGCAGCGGTGATTTTGCCCGCGCACGACTAGCCGCGCTGAGTGTGTGTCGCGCGCCTATAGCTAGGAAAGCGAACAACGGGCCAGTCGATGGGGGCCAATTCCGCCGCGCGAGGCGCAATCTTCGCGTCTCGCGCGACGATTCAGGCCAAATCGATGACCAGCACTTCCGTCCGATCGACGCGCGCGGCGAACTCGATCCGCAACTCGTCGCTCACGGCGGCGCCGTCGCCTTCAGCGAGCGGTTGGCCGTTCACGGTCATCGCGCCGCGCACGATTTGGATCCATGCTGCGCGGCCGCTTTCGAGCGCGATGGATGTCGAGTCGCCGTCGTTGAAGCGACCCGCGTACAGGCGAACATCTTGGTGCACCGTGATCGATCCATCGCGACCGTCATTCGAAGCGACGAGCACGAACTCGCCGCGCCGATCGTCGAGCGGAAATGCGCGTTGCTCGTAGCTGGGCTCGATGCCGCGTTGCGCGGGTACGATCCAGATCTGCAGAAAGCGCACCGGGTCGGTCTTCGAGTCGTTGAACTCGCTATGCGTGACGCCGGTGCCGGCCGTCATGCGTTGGAGTTCGCCGGGGCGAATCACCGAGCCCGTGCCGAGACTGTCCGAGTGCGCGAGCGCGCCGTCGACGACGTAGCTGAGGATCTCCATGTTGCGGTGGGGATGCTTGCCGAAGCCGCCGCCGCCTGCGACGCGATCGTCGTTGATGACGCGGAGCGAGCGGAACCCCATGTGCGCGGGGTCGTGGTAGTCGCCGAACGAAAATGTGTGGCGACTGTCGAGCCAGCCAAAGTTCGAGCGTCCGCGTTCGGCGTGCCTACGCAGCACGAGTGTGTTCGCAGTTGTCATGACGCGTTCCTATCCCGCGGGTCGGCGCCGCGCGCGGAGCCCGTCGATCGAGGCGCTGCCGGGCCCTAAGCACGCGATCGCGATGCAGGCCGCGAACAGCACGAGGGTGTACTCGTATCCCTCGGGCAAGAAAAACCCTTTAGACACGTGCGCGCTCAGCGCGGCCACGACCATCGTGAAGGCGAGCGGGATCGCCGCAAAGCGCGTGAAGAGTCCGAGTGTCAACGCGATACCGCCACCAAACTCCGCGGCGATTGCGCACGCCGCCGAAACGGCTGGCAGAGGAAGTCCGAGCCCCTCCATGAACTTGGCCGTTCCATCGAAGCCGAACACCGTAATCTTCTGCCAACCGTGCAACACGAACACGATCCCGATCACGATTCGCAGGAGGGCGATGCCCGTCGCCTCGAGACCGCTCGTTCGTCCGCTCATGAAATCCCTTTCGGTGAAATGCGTCGCGATCGCCGCGACTCGCCGCTAGACCCGGTCAACTTCGACTTCTAATCGTCGCCAGCAATTCGTTTAGTTCCCGTAGGCGTTTTTTGCCAACTCCGCCGAGCTGCCGCTTGTGCAAGTCGGCGATCGGTTGATCGAGTCCTTTCAAGAGGTCGAGCCCGCGCGTTGCGATCACGATGCGAATCACGCGCCGATCCGCGCGCTGGCGCTCACGCGTCACGTAGCCGCGCTCCTCGAGTCGATCGACGAGCCGCGTCACATCGGGGTCGCGTTGTACGAGACGCGCGGCGATCTCGCCGCAGGCCAGCCCTTCTGCGCCCGCGCCGCGCAAGATTCGCAAGACGTTGTAGAGCGGACTCGAGAGCTGTCGCTCCTTCAAGAGTCCGTTGATTTCCGCCATCAACATATCCGTGGTCCGCAACAAGGCGATGAGCGTCTCTTGCTCGATCGACTCGAAGGCTTTGATTTTCAACTCTTGCTTGAGGTCGAGGCTCATGGCCGCGAATAATAGGTGTTACAACGACTATCGTCAAGCGGTATATATTGGTGCGGCCGGCGACTCGCCCACGCGAGCGCGAATGGTGAGCAGGTTCCGCATTCGTATCTCGCGGGCCGAATGGTCAGGAGCTTCTCATCGGCAGGGCGGAAAACTCACGCAGAGAAGTTGGCTTGTCGCCGCGTCGCCGCAGTTTGTCGGCGGAAGTAACGGCGGGCCAGTGCCGAAGATCGCCGACAAGGAATAAACCGCGTCGGCAAGATTGACCGCGTCGTCGCCGTTTGTGTCGAGCGCGGCGTCGCAGGGCGCGGCGCCTGCTGCGAATAATACGCCGAGCAACGTGATCGGGTCGGCGATGTTCAGCAACCCGTCGGCATTGACGTCGCCGCGCACATAAGCCACGCCGGGTTTCGGGCTCGGCTCCGAGAAGATGAGCGTTTGATCCGCGGCGACATCGCTCAGCTCGGAGACGCCGCCGCCAGGCCAAATGACCCGAACGGTGGCGATTGCCAGCGCCGTGCCCAAACCAAAGTGCAGCTCGTACGGCGGCGCATCCTTGAAACTTCCGGAGCCGAGCATTTGGCGTGTCTGCCAAACTCCGTTCGCTTCCAATTCGACGGTTGCGCCGAGACCCAGAGTATTTGCACCCGCGCCGGCGAGCCGCACTTTCAGCCAATGACGCGCTTCGCCTTCGTGGTTGATGTAGATCGAAATCAGCGCGTTCGACCGCTGCACGATGAGGTCGACGTCGCCGTCGCCATCGATATCGCCGCTCGTTGCGCAAAAAGAATTCAGTAACGCGCTCGTCAGACCGAGTGTTTGGGCCATCTCACTGAACGGCGGGTTTGGCCCGCCGCGATAAAACGCATCAAGCTCACCACTGTCGGCAACAAAGAAATCCTCATAGCCGTCGTTGTCGAAATCAAAGACCGGTGCGCCCCAGCCACTGACCACGTCGGAGATACCATACAATGCCGACTCGTCGATGAAGTCACCGCTTTCGTTCATCAGGAGGACATTGCCGCCCACGGCGCTTGTGTTCGTGATGACGAGATCGGCAAAACCATTGCGATCAAAGTCGCCGATGCCAACCCCCATCGAGTCTTCGCTCACGCCAGCGCCTGAACTCGCGCTGACATTGACAAACACGCCCGCGTCGTTTCGCCAGAGTCGATTTGTTTGTCCTGCCGCCGGGCCCTTGTCGACCGACAAGTAGAGATCCGCGTCGCCGTCGCGGTCGTAATCGAGGAACCGTCCTTGAAAACTCAGCGCCGCCACGTCGACACCGAGTGCCTGCGAAAGTTCTTCGAAGGTCCCATTGCCAAGATTTCGAAAAAGTCGGTTTGCCTCGAGCTGCGCGGGATGCCGATTGGCGACGTACAAATCGGGCCACCCATCGCCGTCGAAATCTCCCCAGGCACAACCGGTTGCATAGCCCGGATCGGCGACTCCGGCCGCTGCGCTTACGTCTGAGAATTGAAATCCGCCGTCGTTGCGTGCCAGCACGTTTGGGCTGGCTAAATTCGAAAAATAAAGATCGACGTCGCCATCCGCATCATAATCGGCGGCGGCGATCCCGACGTAACTCGCGCCGGGAGGAATTCCGCTCGCTACTACAGGACTGAAATTCCCGGCGCCCGTATTTTGGTAGACACCCACTTCGCCGAAAATCTGTCCGGTCAGTACCAGATCGAGCTGCGCGTCGCCGCTGAGATCGACGAGTGCCATTCCAAAACCGTAAGCAATGATGGAACCGTATGTGAAATGGAATACGCCCCGAGCCGCGGCTTCGCTCGTGAACGGGTTTTGCGCTGCCGCCGGGGGCGCAATCAACACGCTCGCCACGATGATGGTCGCCAATCGCGGCATGCAAGCAACTCCTTGTCGTACACCTACAGCCCTGCGAGTTTAGTCGCCAATGATTCGATTGCTGGAATTATCCTGCGAGTCGGCTGGTGTGCAAGTGCAAGGAGTAAACCAAGGAAGGAAGCCCTGACGACACCGTCGAATTTCCCGTCGCTCGGGCAGTCTTCCCGACGACTTGCGGCGATTCGAGAGCGCAAACCCTCGCGCGCGGCAGGCCCGCCGCTTGCAACTGTCGGCCGGGACAGGATGGATCGAAAAGGGGGTGGCGCAGTTGCTTCAACGTGGAAACACGGGTTTCACGATAGTTGAGGTCTTGATTGGCAGCGTGCTCGTTATCACGGGTTTTGTCGGACTCGCGGGCCTGCAGATTTCCAATGAGCGCTCGCATGCAAACGCGGTCGTGAATGCGCACGTCAACAGCGGGTTTCGCTTACTAGCCGAGCGCATCCGCGGGGCGCCATTCGGCGACACGGCCGGGCTCTATCAGGGCGCGGTGTTCTCGGTGCCGGGCCTCACGGGCGCGACCGGCACCGCAACGATTTTCCTCGACGAGACGCTCGATACCGCGGAAAGCAACATGCTGGGCTTGCCGCGCGATCTCGATGGCGACGGCGCAGCGACGAATCCGGATGTGTCAGCCAACTACATGCTGTTGCCGATCAAACTCGAACTTGCATGGACCGACCCACTAGCCGGTCTGCAAACTCGAGTCATGTATTACTTACTGGCTCAGGAAGAGTAGGTCCGCTTGTTGAAAATTCAGTCGCAACGCCATCGGGGCATGACGCTGATCGAGCTCGCCATTGCGGTGAGCTTGCTCGCGGTCGTCGGTGGCTCCGTCTGCCAACTCTTCGTGCAGTCGTCGCGCGCCTTCGCCGATCAAACGCTGCGCTCGAATCTCACGGCCCGCAGCCAGGCGGTGATGAATCGGTTGGTCGTGGAACTGGCGACTGGCCGGTTTATCTCGATGACGCCGCCGATCCCGATCGCTAGCGACTTCATCCGGTTTGAGCGACCGACTTCGTTCGACGGCACGGCTGCCGTTTATGGCAATCCCATTCAGATCGACTTGGTTCCGAACGCGGATGGCGTGACGAGCTCTCTGCGAATTTGGGAGGACGTCGCGCCGACCGGTGTTACCCCGGGCACCGGCGATACGCAAACGCTGATCGCCGGGAACATCGCCGCCACGGGATTGAGCTTCACTCGCCAAGGCGCAATTTTGGAGGTGGCGGTGACGTTTCTGACCGAGCTCGAGAGCAGCACTCTTCCGGAGTTATTGACGCTCAATACCGGCGTAAAGATGCGGAACGACGAGTAATTCGCGCGCGAATCGTCGCGGAGAAATGGAGCACGCATTGTCCAGTCAACGAACACGCGAGCGCGGATCAGCGCTCATTTGCTTCTTGCTCTGCTTGGTGCTGCTGCTGGCGCTTTCCGCCGGCGCGAGCAGCCTTGGGGTCATCGAACAGCGCGCTGGGGCGGAGAGTCGCGATCACCTCACCGCGTTTTACTTGGCCGACTCGGGTGCGCAACTCGGCAACTTCAAAGTGCGAGCGAGTAATGGCACGCTGGGCGCGACGACGTTCGACGAGCCGCTCGGCGTCGGTAGCGCGCATGTCGTCATCGCGCCGGTTTCGGCGACGGTCTACTCGATCACCAGCTCGGCGACTTCCGGCGTGATGTCCGAGACGATTCAGATGCACCTCGAGTTGACGGCGAACTTCGACATGGAGGGCGCGATACAGATCAATGTCGACCCGAGCGTTACCATTGATGACGACGAGTTGCTGTTGAGCGTGCGCGCTGCGACATCGATTTCCGGCGCGGACCACGACGCGAGTGGGGCGTTGCTCGCCGATCAGAGTCAGGCCACCTATGGCGTCGCGTTGTCACCGATTCCGGGCTACGTGGATGTCGATGTCGTGGTAGACATTTCCGGCGGCGCGTCGCTTGCCGGGACGCCGGCGCAAACCGCGAATGACGTGGCGGGCCAAACCGAGGTCTTTAACGACCTCCTGACCTATGCGCGGAGTAATGCCGACATCGCCGTTACCGGCGCCGCCAGTTGGGACAACACGGAGATCGGCTCGTATGGGACGGCGGCCGATCCGCAACTCATCTATGTGAACTTGGGCGACAATCACACGCTTACCATGCGGCAGAACTTCGTGGGCCATGGCACGCTCGTGATCGAATCGAGCAACCAAACAACGGTGGAAGCCCTGCACATGGAGGACTCCACGTTTTGGCACGGCTTGGTCATTGTGCATTTCACCGGGAACGCGGAAGTGCCCGGCTCGCAGCTCGTCGGCATGTACAACTACGCAACGATCATCGGCGGCCTGTCGATCACTCTCGCCGGCGCGGGATCCACCGTGACGGGCAGTGGAGATATCTTCGCGGGACGCACCGGAAATGCGGCGGTCAAGTATTCGAGCGCGGCGCTGGCCGCAGCCGAGGGCATCTCGCAAGTCATCGATTACAGCGCGCGGGTGATCTCTTATCAGCGCGTCGGCAACTAAGGAATATCAGTCATGCAGCAGAGTTGTCCCAAGGCTCCCCGCACGGTGCCGCTGCCGGAACCGCGCGAGTTTGTCGCCGAGCCGCGCTGGGCCTTGCGGCTCACATTATTGTTAGGCGCCGCAGTCGTTATCGTCGTTTGCGCGACGCAAGTCGTCGAGACTCTTGGCGTGCCGGAGCGGACGCGCAGGGCGCCCGCGGTCGCTATTGCAGCAGGCCACGCGCCGGCAAATCCGCAGCCCGTCGACATCGCCGCGAGCCGCGTCGAACGGACTGGGATTCCCGTTGTGGAATTGACGAACGCCTTGCGCGACGGGCTGGACTCCGAGGTCGTGCGGCTCTCAACCGCCGCCGACGAACGCCGCCTCCGCGAGTGGTCGCAAACCTTCGCGCACGCCGGCGGAGCCTTGACCTTCTTCAAGCGCGCGACGACCGCTGCGGATCGCCGCACGTACGGGCTGTCGTTCGACGGCGCCTCCATCGTCGGCGAACTTTGCGTCGCGCGCGATGAGCACGGACATTGGTGCGTCGTCAAGACTGCCGCCGCGTCTGCGCCGACAGCGCGCTAATCTGCGGATCTCCTTCCGAGTGCGTTCCGGCGGTTGACTCTCTACGTGCAGCCGCCTTGCCAAACTGGCAAGTCAACCGATTCTGCGACAAACGGCGCCGGCATCCTGCAGCTCCTTCAACTTCCAGCCCGCGCGCACAGCGGGAACTGCTACAATATCGCCCTTCACGACCAGGCTCGGGGAAAGGGAATCATTGTGAGCAGCAGCATTTCACTTCGGGGCGCCAGCCCGCTCCGTGGCATCGCCGTTTTGAGTCTTGCCTTTTTGAGTTCTTGCGGAGGCGGCGGCGGAGGGGGTGGTGGCGGCGCGGCGGCGGCGCCGAACGGAACGCCCGTCGCCGTGGCGGATGCGGCGATGACCGCGGAAGACACCGCGGTCGTGATCGCGGTGCTCGCCAATGACAGCGATCCCGATGGCGATGCATTGACCGTTGTGCTGAGCGCGGCCCTCCTCGGGACCGCGGTGTTGCAAGGCGATGGCACGGTGATGTACACGCCGAATCCAAATACGAATGGTCAGCAGTTCTTTGCGTACGCCGTTCGCGATAGCGCCGGCAACGCGAGCGCCGCCGCGACGGTGACCGTCAACGTGACGGCCCTAAACGACTTTCCGATGGCGAGTGACGACACCGCCGCGACGCTGCAATCGACCGCCGTCACGGTCGACGTACTGGCGAACGACACCGATGCCGATGCCGAGCCGCTGACGATTACGCAGGTCACGCAGCCAGCCGGTGGCAACTCGAGTATCGTCGGCGGCGCGATTGTCTATACGCCAGCGGCAGCATTCGCGGGCGCCGATAGTTTCGACTACACGATCCGCGACGCCGCCGGCGCCACTTCGACGGCGACTGTCACGCTCACCGTGTTGAGCTTCAACCTCGATTTCCGCGTGCTCGATCAAGTCGCGAGCTATAGTCCCGCCACCGGTGCGACGTCGTTCAATTCAGGGTTGTTCGTTGCGCTGGCAGCGCCGACTCCGACGCCGCCGGCGATCGACGGAATCGACATGAAGCTCGACTACGACTCGCGCTACATCGTCGTGCTCAGTGTGTCCGAAGGGCCGGCGCTTGCGAGTCTCAACGGCGGCAGCGGGCCGGAGTTTTTCGGTGTCATGAACGACGGCAGCTCGGTGTCCATCGAGATCGTCATTTCGGCCAGCGGTGAACAATTGATCATCGATACGCCGCAACAAGTCGCAACGTTGATGTGTTTCTCAAACCTCGGTGGTCTGCGCGGCGACTTCGATGGCGTCGTGGCCGCCTTGACGTGGGACCCAAGCGGCGGCGCGAACAGCGTGGCGATCGGCGGTCAGACCATCACGCCGAGCCTGGTGGATGCCGCAATCCAATACGTCGCCGGACCGCTGGCGCCCGACTTTTACTTTTTCGCGCCCGCGCAAACAGTGCTCTACAATTTGGCGTCCGGCCAAGGCTCGTTCACAGAAGTCTTATACGTGCTCGAAGAACTCGGGCCGGGTGCGCCACCCGGCGCGATGTCGGGCGTGAGTGTGGGTCTGAGCTACGACACGAATTTCCTCGATGCCGTGGCCGTCAATCCCGGCGCTGCTCTGCTCGCGCTCGGTGGCGGTGCGGGCGCCGACTACTTTCAGGCGAGCTTGCTTCCGAACGGCATCACCGTTGGCACGATCTTCAGTTTCACGTCCGCGTTTTCGCTGATTGCCCCC
This sequence comes from Planctomycetota bacterium, assembly GCA_046154185.1. GTDB lineage: Bacteria > Planctomycetota > UBA8108 > UBA1146 > JAJFFE01 > JBJXGE01. The sequence continues at coordinate 283,157 of JBJXGE010000070.1, read as the reverse complement.
GACCCAGAACCGATGGTGGAGGTCGCCTTCGAGTTGGTGCCGAACGATCTCATCGGCAATCCCGATGGAGTCAATGCGCCCATGAACTGGATCGACACACTCGGCGCGCCGCCGGTGCCGAATCTCGTCGTCACGGCGGGGGCGACTTCGGAGTTTCCCATCACGGCTGCCGGCCTGATCTTTCTGCGGCCGCAACCGTAAGCGCGCGCGCGTTATCTCGGCTTTTTGGTCGCGCGCAAATAGACGAGCGCGCGCTCGATGCCGCTGTTTTTGCCCGCCTGGACTTCGCTCGGGTCGGCTTCGACGAATTCGTGCGGCACGATGCCGTTGAATTCGATGAGTTTGCCGTCGGCGCCTTTGCGGCTGTCGACCGAGTAGCGCACGCGCGCGAAGCCGCTCGGAAATGCCCATTCCTTTTTGCTGCTCGATGATCCGGCCGTCGTTTCGCCGAACAGCCGCGCGTTCGCGATGCGCACCAAGTCGCGCGCCACGGTCTCACCCGCCGATATGCAGCCGGCGTCGATGATGACGGCGACGGGTTGAGTGAGCCGCTTGAATTCAGCGAGCAGCGCGTCGTCGTAGCCGCCCCCGGTATTGCCGGACAGGTCCACGATCCAACTCGTCACTCCAGCGTGTGCGTCGATGGCCTTGCGAACACCATCGGCCACCGACTCATCGATGCGGCGCAAGTAGATGTAGCCTGTCGACTCAATGGCCGCGTGCCAGACGGATTTAGCGCTCTGCTCGAGCGCTGGTGGCTGATGATAGTTGTGCGGCCAATCGTCCGCTTCCAGCGTCGAAACGAGTTCTAGGCTCCGTTCTTGCTTGCCGTCGAGGTAGTGAATCGTGTGTTTGTCGCCGCGTTTCCCGCTCAGCGCAAATCGATACGCAAAAAACCGGGCGCGTTGCGGGCTCGAAAAATGTCCGCCCGCCTGCCAGCTCGCGACGCTCCGGGCTTCGAGCAGTTTACGCGCCGATTGCCCGTCGATCTTGGTGATGACCATTCCGCTCTTGAGCGTGCTCGCCAGATTGGGACTCGTCGCGAGCACGACGACTCGGTTCTTCGCGGCGGGCATCAGACTGAGGCCGGGATAGAATTCCGGCTCCGGCGGCAGCTTCACTTTGAGATCCGTGAAACTCAGATGCGCGTCGCGCAAGCACTTCATCGCTTCGATCACGATGCGCGCGAATTCCGCGTCGGCCTTGGCGCGTTGCGCCGCCTTGAGCCACAGCGGCTTCTTGCGCTCCCACTCCTTGCGAATGTCCTTCAAATCGAAAAAGGGATAATGCGCGTCGAGTTCGACGAAAAACGCGGAGAGATCGTTCGCGTAGTTGACATTCGGTTCGGCCGAGCACGAGTGCTGACGAAACGTGCTGAGGCAAACCGCGCCGAGGACGACCGCCAGCCCGGTCGCCGAAGCGCCGCGCAAAAGGCAACTAATTCGTCTTGAGCACGAATGTGAGATCGTCGGCATACCCTCGATTGTCTTCATCCGCGGCTTCCGCCAGCAGCGTGATGCGCACGCTGCGCGCCGCCTTCGGCATGCGACCCGTGGTCGCTTGTTGCCAAAGCCCCGTCTTACCGGCCGGTCGATCAGGCGACGCCGCGCGGCGCATGGCCAGCGTCACGGGTCCGAGCTGCGTGCGCGCCAACACACCGCCATTGGCGTCGAGAATCTCGGCATGCACGGACGCCTGGTCGCGCTGATCGGCGTGCCCGCCGAGATACGCTGCGAAGTCGAACGCCACCCGGTCTTGATCGATATCGGCGACGAACGGCTCTAGATCGATAACTTGCGCGATGCGGCTGAGTTTGCTCGCGCCACCACTAAAGAGTCGTTCACCCAAGCTGCTCGCGAGCGTCGCGCCGGGAATCTCGAGCACAACGCCGTGCGGCACGACGGTCATTGCGCCGAGGTCGATCCAACCCGCGACGCCGGCGTTCTGCGTCGGGGCGTCATGGCCGCTCGAAAGCTCGGCGTTGCCGTTGTAGATGAGGTTGTCGCCGTAACGCGCAACGTTTCGAGCGAGACCGATCTTTCGTCCGTCCAGTTGCCACGCCGGGTCGATGGCGACGTTGAGATGCGCCAACGCCGTCACCACGAGATCCACTTGATTGACGTTTTCGACCAGGCGTCCGCGCCGCGCGGTCGCGCCGCTCACGATTGCCAAAGTGTTTCGATGCAGCGGCTCGTCGCGTCCCGCTTGGCCGTCGATCGTGCCGCCGTGATCGGTCGTCACAAGTACAAGCCAATCTTCGCGCGCGATCATCGGTCGCGCGCGCAGCGCGTCAAGGAGTCGGCCGACGTGCGCGTCGACGCGCTTCACGGCGGCCGCATACTCCGTGACGCCTGGATGAAATCCATGCTCGCGACCGGACTCCACGACATCGCCGAAGAATACGAACGCGAAATCGAGATTGTGGGTGAGTAGCACTTCGCTCGCTTTCGCAGCAACTTGCTCATCGCCGCGATCTCTTACATCGCAACACCAGCGCACGTCGGCGCCCGCTGTCGGCAAAATTTTGCGATCGATCGGCGGCCAATCGACGAAACTACCGGTGACGGCCTCGGGTCGCGCAGCCTTCAGACGCGAAAAAATATGCGGATAACGGTCGAAGTGCGTCCCCTTGAGTTCGTCATCGACGCCGCCGTGTTTGTCCGGCCAGACGCCGGTCAACACGCTCGACCAACCCGCGCCGCTGGTCGTGTGCGCGCTCGCCTGTGCGAGCGCGCTGTAACAGCCGTTCTCCATCAACAGCGCTAGATTCGGGGCTTCGCTGGCCGTCAACGCATCGGGCCGTAACCCGCCGATGCCGATCATCAGCACACGTGGAATCGGCGGCGGTAACGTCGGTTGAAAAATCGATTGGCAGCCGAGCGACGTGGCCAGCGAAGCGAGCGCGACGAAGAACACGACGTGACGCGTGTTCATACAATGAGCTCGCCCTCGTGGGGTCGGAGTGTCTCGATAATGAATGCTATGTGCTCTTTGAGATCGACTTCGAATAGTTCGGCTCCTTTGGTGACTTCTTCGCGCTCGACGCCGCGGGCGAAGGCCTTGTCCTTGAGTTTCTTGATGACGCTTGCGGCGGTGAGATCTTGCAGTTTCAGCGGGCGCACGCGCGCGACTGCGATCACGAAGCCGGTGATCTCGTCGCACGCAAGGAGGGCGCGATCGAGCCGGGACTCGTACGCGACGCCCCAGCGCGTGTGATGGGCCGAGATCGCGTGCGCGATCGCTTCCTCACCGCGCTCGCGCAAGAGTGCGACGATGCGATTCGGGTGTTCGTCGGGCCACCGTTCGTAATCGGCGTCGTGCAAGAGGCCCGCAATGGCCCAAACGTCGGTCGGCTCGCCGAGGCGGGCGGCGAGCGCCGCCATGACAATCTCGACGGAGCGAACGTGCGCGCGCAGCGCCCGATCGCTCATCATGCTGTCGAGAATCGCTTGCGCCTCACTCCGCGTGATCGTCATGGGGTGACTTTGTAACCGCCGGCGCCGATCAAAAACAGTCGAGTAAGTCCGCGGTGGGGTCGACGCCCGCGAGCGGGAAAGGTGGCAGCGGTGGGGGCCCCGCCGAGAATTGATAGTTCAAGGCGTAGATAGGATCCGCGATGTTGATGACGCTGTCGTCGTTGACATCCAGCGCGTCGAGGCAAGGCGCGCCGAGCCCCGCGAACTGAAACTCGAGATTCGCGACGACGTCTGCGATGTTGACGGCGCCATCGAAATTTGCGTCGCCCCTGACAAAGGCCGTCGCCACGATCGAGATCTGTCCGGGGCCGAGCGTCGGAATCGCCGATGCGCCGACTGAGAGCGCAAAAACGTTGTCGACCGGCGGCACACCGACGCCATTCTCGAGCACGAGTGGCAACACCTGTCCAACAAAGGCGAGCGGATCGATCGCATACTGCGCACGCGCAAACGTCCGATTCGCGCCCGGCGTGAGCACCGAACTGACCGGCGGACTGAGATCGAACAACACGCCGAGCGTCCACCAAGTGCCGGGTTCCAGATCATTATTTAGGTTCGGCGCGACGAATTCGGCGGTGGCGACGTCGGTGCCGGCGACTGTGACCGCCACAATGTCAAGAAACGCCGTGTCGAAATTCACGGCCAAAGAGAAGCCGGACAGATTCAAGTCGTTCGAGCCGAACACCAACACGTCGACGTTCCCGCCGGCGGCGGCAACCGTATTCTGAATCGAAACGGCGTTGGTCGAGTAAATGTACGCGTTCGGCAATGTGTCCGTGCCGGAGGGTTGGGAGAGACTCACGGAAACTGCCCCAGGCGCCCCGTTTGCCGGCGCGAGCCCGACGATTTCGGTGGTGCCGAGATACTGCGGGCTCACGAGCGGCTGCCCGCCGACAGTGACTTGCGCGGTCGAGTTGATGTTCTCACCGTAGATCGTGATGACAGTGCCGCCGATGAGCGGCCCGGTCGTCGGCAGAATCGCGATGAGTTCGGGCGGGGCCGGCGGCGGGGGCGGACCTTCGGACACGCTAATGTCATCGACGAACCAGTTGTGACTCGTGTCGCTGACGGCCGCGCGAAACCGCACTCGAAACTCATTGTGACGCGCGCTCACCGGCAAGGCGTGCGTGAACGGCGTGAACACGTTTTCATCGACGCCATCGGACGTCAGAGTATTGAGCACGACCCAACTCATGTTGCTCGCCCAGTACTCGACGAACAACTGCCCCCCGGCAGGCACGCCACGATGTTGCGTCGCGTATTGGAGCTGTGGCGCGATGGTGCCACCGAGCGCGATGAACGTGCTGCGCAAGTCATCATCGAGGTAGAGCGCGCTACCGGCCGCATTGAGTCGCACGGAGTTGGGCGCACTCGGCTCGGCGACCGCGAGCGTACTGGCGCTCGCGCCATCGATGTACGACCACCGGCCGCTGGAAATCGACAATGTCTCGACCGTCTCGACAAACGGCAGCGGATGCGTGGGTACCGCGGGCTGCAAGCACATCCGCGAGTCCTTGTAGTCGAGGATTTGATTCACGGACGCCGGCTCGAACGTCAGCGGCGACAGACCGTCGCAACCGCCGAGCCCCGAGCACATGATGCGACAATCGGCCTGGGCGTCGCAGTGTAGCGAACTCCAGTTATGGCCGAGCTCGTGCGCCGTCAGCGCGACGCGGGTGGAGAAGCCGCCGCAACACGTGCTCTCCGACAAGCCGTAGGACTGGTTGTTACAAATCCCAAACAGATTCGCGATGCCGATGACGGAGCCCGAGAGATTGCGACCAGTGAAAAGATGCGCGACATCTCGACTGATGGTCGACTCCGGCGCGGAGGACTCCCACAGATTCTCGAATTGATTCAAGAGCGAGCCCGGGTCGCTGGTCGTGTAGGTGCCGGCGGCGGTTCGCACGACAATCACGGTGACTTCGTACGTGATGAGAATCGTCGGCGCCTCATAGATCGCTTCGACGGCGTTGAGCACACTTTCGATGTCGCTCACGGTTGCGGGGACGCTGCTGCCCTTGGCCTGGTAAAACTCGAAGTCGGCATCGACCGCGATCTCGCAGACTTCCATCGTGCCGGGACCGAATGGGCTACTGCCGCCGCTCGGGCCCGCGCCGCCGCCGCTCGCCGCGACGCCGCACACGCCGGGCGGCGCCAGGGCATCTTCGACACGATACACGACGTGCTCGCCCGGCGCGGCGACGATACCGTGCTCGCGCAGCGACTGGATTCCCCAACTCTGATTCGGTCCGATCACGACGGCGCGCAATTCGCCGGCCGAGTAGGACGCGCGCACTTCGAGGTCTGGGGCTTCGAGGAACGTCCCGCGATACGTCTGAATTTCGGGCGGCGTCACGCTCGTCAGCGTGCCGGCAGCGTCACTCACGAACAGTTGAAATCCGTCGGCGCGCAGCGAGTGTTTCGTCAATTCGCAACTGAGCGGGCCGATTCCCGGCAGTTCGACGCGAAACGCGACGCGGCCGAGTTCCGGCGCTGCATCGAAATTCAGCACTTGGGTAGTTGCCGTTTTCAATCCGAAAGCGTCGTTGATCTTGGACGTGCTTGGCACCGTCGATTGCGCGAATGTCGACGTGGACGTGATGGCGAGCAAAAGCAGAACCGCCACACCGCGCAGCTGGTGCGCGCTCGCTTCGAATTTCATCGTCAGGGACCTTTCAGGGGAACGGCGCGCGCGTGAACCTGCACCGCGCCGACGAGTCGACCGCGGTGCACGCCGACGGAACGGAAACTGTACGCGCGTTTTATTTAGCTGAGGAGTATCGCCCGAGCGCCAACCGACAGCGCTCATGAGAAGAAACCCACTCGAGCGGATACGAACGCAACTCATCGAACGTTTGCGGTGGCACGTCTAGCCACCCAAGTTTTGCGTCGATCGTCGGCCGGATGGTATCGGCCGACCCAGTAGTTCCGCAAGCGGGTTCACGAGATCTTTCGGAGAGCGTGCGGTTTTGGCCGCGCAGGCGCCCATATCGAACGATCGGTCAGGGGGCGCGCAATGGCGTTTCGGCGAGACGCCGTCGCGCGAGCGCTTGTTTCCACGCGGCCGTGTCGCGCGGCAGATCGAACTTCGTCAGATTGCGCAGCGCCTGCCAGGCGTAGGCGCCGAGGCGCAGGTTGGCATCATCGAGCGTCGCCACGAGCGCGTCCTCTACCGAAGCGAGCGGGAATTGCGTCAATGCATCGACGGCAGCGAAACGATCTCCGGCATTGCGACTGTCGCGCAGGCGCGCGATCCAGGGTGCGGCCGCAATCTCTTGCGCGAGCGCCGCGCCGGTCTCGCGAATCGAAGTCGCCACTTCTCGCGCGAGCAAATTCTTGAGTACGAGCGCGGCGTCCTGATGGTGCTGGCGTCGGAAGAGTTGCGTGGCGAGTTCGAGCTCCGCCAGCGGATGCGTCCCGCGCCGCGCGAGCCAGCGCAGGTCGGCTTCCTGCGCATCGGGATCGCCCATTTGCGCAAGGAGCGCCGCGCGCTCGAGGCGCGCCGGCACATGATTCGGGTCGAGGTTGAGCGCCGCGTCGAGTTCTTCGCGCGCGCTTTCGAAGTCGCGACTGACGAGCAAGATTCGCGCTTTGCCGACGCGCGTGCGCGCTTGTTCGGCATTGAGTTTGAGCGCGCGATGAATCAGCGCGGCCGCACGGTCGTGCGCGGCTGTTTCGAGGAGCGCGAGGCCCGCTTCTCCGAGCACGAGTCCCCAAAACTGTTGGCGCGTGAGTGTCTGGATGGATTGGCTCGACGTCGGCGTTGGTCCATACGCGAGCTCCGCGAAACTCTGATCGGTGTAGAGGCGATCGAGATAGAGCGGAACCAGCGTGTAACAGTGATCTCCCGAGCGGTAGCGAAGGCCCAACAGATCGCCAGCGACGATCGGCTCCAGGTCCAAGTATTTGCTGAGATGTTCGGCGAACACAAGCGCGATGACGGCGACGCCGGTCGGGCTGCCTTTGCGATTCATGAGCACGGAGCGCGACAAGAGCAAGTCAAGTGTCGCCTTCTCACGCTGCACAGCGGACATGCCAAGTGTGTCCTTGAGGAATACGCGCACTGCATCGAGGTTGTCGCGCGGGTTATCGGAGTAGCCAACCACTACGGACAAATCGATGAGATGGTGATAAAAAGTGCTGCGTAGGGTCTGAAGTTCAGAGAGCGGTGGGTGATCCGCGAACTGCTGTTCAAGCGCCATCACGAGTTGCAGGCTGTCGGTCCATTTGATCTCCGAGTCGGCGATTTCGCCGAGCGGTTTCACCGTGCGCGCGGGCTCCGGTACCTTGAAAAGCGCTGGGTCGTTCTTCGGCATCGATGGCGTGCGCGAGGCCGCGGCGTTCAGGTCGCGACTCGGCGGTGCGGAAGGCACGACTGCTGACGGGACGGGTGGTTTGGGCGCGTCCATGGCTGGCTTCGGTTCCGACCCTGGCAGCGCCGCGCCGCCCGCGGGCTGAATAGGTGAAGCGGGCGGAGCCATTGCTGGCGGAGTCGGCGCGGGTTGCTCTTCTTCGTCCGTTGCCTTCGGCGGTTTCTTGAGTCCCTGGCGCATCCAATCCTCGATCGAGGCTGGGCGCGGTTCCGACGGGGTTTCCACTTTGGGCGCCGGCGGCGTCGGACTTGCGGCGGGGGGCGGTGGATCTGCATCGGCCGCGCTGAACGCGACACTTTGCCAGCAGAGTAGGAGTCCGAGCGCGATCAGCAACACGATCCCCGCCTTCAAGAGCAGTAGAAAAACGCGATTCGGCGCGCCCGCACGGCGGCGACGGCGCACGCGCAGCCGCGGTGATTGCGATTCGAAATCCGACGCCGTCTCCGAGCCGGGGTCGGACTCGGAAAACGAGTCTTCTTCGTTCAAGCGCCGCGAGCGGTTCGGGTCACTCGGATTCTTGGTCGGCTCGAACGTTGGATCGTAGTAGGTCGTCGACTGCATTCCCCTCCGGGGCGGCGCGTCCGCTTTCGATCGATGGAGCGAGTGGGTACGAGACCGCTGCTGTTGCTTTCGGCGTTAGCGGGCCATCCCTTGAGTACTTGCGGCGGCTTTTGGCGTGGCCACTGCGGGGTTTGCCGCGCCGGTTCGATAAGAGGTCAGAGATGATGAGCGATTTCTCGCGCCGTATTCGCCTCTTGGTAGGCGTCAGCGTTTTGCTTTGCGCACTGGCCGCACCGCGCTCGGGCCGGGCCGTGCCGCCGGGTTTCGACGTCGAAGTCGTCGCCACCGGGCTCGAGTTTCCAGTGACGATGGCGTTCTCGCCCGACGGTCGGCTCTTCTTCAATGAACTCGCGAACGGTCGAGTTCGCGTCATGCTCGGCGGCCAACTCCTCGCGCAACCCTTTGCTCAAGTCACTGTCGACATCTTCGGCGAGAAGGGTCTCCTTGGCCTCGCGTTTCACCCCGACTATGCGAGCAACTATTACGTGTACATTTGCTATTCGACGCCGGGCGGCGGCCATGAGATCGGCCACTTCGTCGACTTGGCGGGAATCGGCGCCGGTTACACTCCGATCGTGAGTGGACTGCCAGCGCAAGCGGGACACAACGGCGGGAACATCGCGTTCGGCCCCGACGGCAAGCTTTACTACACGATCGGCGATCAACTCGCGCCGGCGAGCGCACAAGATGCGCTCGCGATCGGCGGGAAGATTCATCGCTTCAACGACGACGGCAGCGTGCCAGCCGACAATCCGTTCGTCGGGCTCGGCGGCGTCGAGTCGCGTTATTGCGTGGGACTCCGCAATAGTTTCGACCTGTGCTGGAACCTCGATCTCGGCGTTTTGTACGCCTCCGAAAACGGCTCGGCGTCGAATGACGAGTTGAATCGCATCGTGGCCGGCGCGAACTACGGCTGGCCGGCCGAAACGTGCACGGGCCCGATCTTCACGCCGCCCATCGTGTGTTGGACGAACACAATCGCGCCGACGGGTGTTGCGGTCTACGATCGCGCCGAGTTTGGCCCCGCGTTTCTGCACGACGTGTTCGTCGGCGACTTCGGCGACGGCAATCTTTGGCGCGTGATGGTCGATGCCAGCGGCACGATCCTCGCGGGCGTCGAGGTTTTTCATGCGGCGGGCGCGTCGATCTTGGACGTCGTCGTCGGACCAGATGGTGCGCTCTACTACAGCACGATCAATGCGATCTATCGCATCGTGCGCACGGCGCCACTCGACCTACCGTTTTTGCGCGGCGACGTGAACGCCGACGGCGTGATCGATGTCGCTGATTCGATAGCGCTGTTCGATTACCTGCTGATCGGCGGCGGTGCGCTCGCGTGCGCGAGTGCCGCCGACATGAACGACGACGATGTCGTCAACATCAGCGACTCCGCGGCGATCTTGCTTTATCTTTTCGCGAGCGGGACGGGCAGCGACGCGTGCGTGACCGACCCGAGCGGCGCGCTCGATTGTTTCTCGTCGCCGGCTTGCCCGTAGTGATGATGCGTTTCCAAACCTAATAGTCGACAGTAACACGCGAGCGTGTTGCGGGCGCAGCGTTGCCACGTGTGCGTCGCCGCTATCTCGATCCCGCGTCGACGCTGCGTCTCGAAGTGATCGGCGTTCGCGTCGAGGTGAAGGAGCGCGCTGGCGAAACCGTCGGCGTCATCGGGCGCCACGTAGGTCGCGACGCCGCCCGTCGATTCGCGGAGCGACGGCAAGTCCGATGTGATGGCGGGCGTGCCTGATGCCATCGCTTCGAGCGGCGGCGAAGCCCAGCTCTCGTAGTGGCTGGGAAACACGAGCGCGCGCGCGAGCTTGTAAAGATCCGCGAGCTCGAGCGAACCGGGCTCGAGGTGATGCACGAAGCGCACGCGCTCACGGTCGACGCGGGCGCGGAGCTCGGCGGCGTGCGCGCTTTGCGGTCCGACGAGCAGCAGTTGCCAAGGATCGCGCGAACGCGCCGTCGCCAAGTCGAATGCGCGCAACAGCGTGTTCGTGTTCTTGTGCGGCTCGAGCGCACCGACGTAGATCGCGATGCGGTCCGCGTCGAGTTGGTAGCGACGGCGGAGACTCTCGATGCGCCGCGCGTCGAGCGGCTCCGGCGTGAACTCGGGGCTGACTCCAAGCGGGATCGCCGTGATTCGTTCGGCCGGTGTCCCGTAGATCTCCATCATCTCGCGCCGGCTCGTTTCGGAGACGGTGATGAAGTGCGTGCTGCGCGCGAGGCATTGCGCGTACTTGCGTTCGAGCACGCGCACCGTGCGCGCGGGCATCGTGTGGGGCACGCGCACGTGGGCGAAGCCGTGCACGGTCGTCAGCACGTGCGGCGCGCGATTCGGCAGGAACGGGACGCCACCCGGAAAGTGAATGAGGTCGAACCGTTCGCGGCCGAGCCCGCGCCGACGCGCGAGCGTCTCGACGCCAGGCCAGCCGAGGAGACGCATCGCCGGCAGCAGGAAGCGCGCGGGAACCTGCGAGATGATGTTGTGCTGTCGAGCGTGTTCCGTGGGCGAGATCGCCGCCGTCGCGTTCGCGAACAAATACAAGAAACATTGTTCGAACGGCGCGTCGTCGCCGAGTTGCCGCAGCTCGGCGATCAAGTGCCGCGCATAGCGTCGAATTGCCCGGTGATCATTGATCGCATGCGTGCCGTCGACCGCAATCCGCATAGAAGGTCCGCCGCGTCGTCCGAAATGCGCCCCCGCCCGTCTCGTCACCGCCGCCATCTAGAATCGACACGCCGCGGGCGCGAGTGAAGGGGGATTCGAGATCCGGTGATGTCGCTGTTAGAGCTCGTCATAGCGGACGATGCGGCCGCCGAGGGTGGATTGGGCGGCGGCCGCCGCGGCGCGGTCAGAGAATGCGGCGATACCCGAACCCATGGGGGTCGGCAACTTGTCGGGCGTCGTGCGGAGAAAAACGGCGTGCTCGGTTCTGAACCACGCGCGCGAGACATGGTCGTGCGCGAAACGATCGAGTATGCGCACATCCGGCGGCCGGTCGCGCTCGTAGTCGATCATGCAGCCGAGGTCATCGAACAACGCGTGCTCGCGCACACTCGCCCGCTCGATGAGGAGCGCGCTCGCCGAGCGCTCCTCGTTGATCATCATTCCGCACTCCGCGCACTCGTCGCGGCCGAGCCTCAGCACCGGCGGTCCAGTCAGCTCCCGGCGCTCGCATCCGGCGAGCACGAACCACGCCAGCGCCACCACCCACACGCCAGCGCCTCTCTGTAGCTGCCTGCTCATACGGGTGACTTTCTCGACATGACCACCGCCGCCGCGGCGAGCGGCGCCACGACCCACGCGGCAAGGCTCGCGCCGAAGATCAAGTGCAGCCATGCACCATACTCCTCCATCGCGTAGAGACCGGCGGGTCCGAGCACATCAAGTGACGCGTCGACTGCGTGCAGCGACCACATTTTGAAAACTTGCAGTGGATTCACGAGCGAGAGCGCGAACAGCTCCTCGATGCGGAGCCGCATCGTGAGCGTGCCCGCCATGAGCCCGAGATCCGTCACGAACGCCAGCGTTAGCCACACAAAAATCGCCGTGCCGACCGCGACCGAACTCTTGCGCGCGGCGACCGAAATCAGCATGCCAAGGCTCAACATGCCGAGCGCGAGTCCTTGCGACAGACCGGCGAGCCACAAAATCATCTCGGGGCGGGTCCCCGCGCCCTTGAGCGCGAGAATCACCGCGCAGCCGCCGAGCCCCAGGCACAAGCTCGCGAAAAGTGCGGCCGCCAACCCGATGTACTTTCCCGCGAGCACTTCGACGCGCGACACGGGTTGCGCGAGTAGATACGGGAGCATCCCGCGCTCGCGATCGCTCGCAATCGATCCGGCGCCGGCAGTGAGCGCCATGAGCGGCACGACGAGCAGCACCAAGTTGATGAGGCCGGCCGTGGTGCGTCCGTAACCTGATATCCCCGCACCGCCCGCGCCCGCCGCCGAAACGAGCGAGACCGCCAGCCCAAGCGCCGCGAACGCGAGCGTGTACAACACGAACCACCTGCTGCGCGCCGCATCCGCGAGCTCACGCAACGCGATCGTCGACACGTTGCGCGCGGCTCCTGGCGGAACTCGCAGCGCGCTGCTCACGGTCGGCGTGTCTGCCGCCCGATTTGCCGCCATCAGTACGCCGCTCATACGCAGTCCTCCGATCCTTTCGGCGCCGCTCCCGGTGCCGCACGCGCCACGCCATTTGCGCTCGCCACCGCCGCTGCCGCACGTTCGTCACTCACCGCGCGCCCCGCGCCGATCAACTCGAAGTCGTCGACGGCGATGCGCGCCTCCGCGAGAATCCTGAGCGGCACAATTTTTCGTTCGGCGGCGACCGGCACGAACACACCGGCGCCATTCAGCCGCGGATCGAAGCCCGCCGCGCGGAGTTCGTTCATCGCCGACTCGCACTCGGTCGCGCGCAGGTGCAAGTGGAGCAGCACGCCGCCAGCTGTCGCGCCCGAGCCGAACGCCGTCGCAGTCGCCTCGGACTCAATGCGTCCGCTGCGCAACACCACCACCCGTTTCGCCAGCGCAGTGACTTCCTCCACGCGATGCGACGCGAACAAGAGCGTGCGCCCCGCTCCGCGCAATCGCGCGAGTAACGCCACCAGCTCCTCGCGTCCACAGGCGTCGAGACTCGCCGTCACTTCATCGAGGACGAGCACCGGCGGATCGCCGATCAGCGCAATCGCCAGCGCGAGTCGCTGCTTCATTCCGCCGGAGAGTTCGCGGATGCGCTTGCGGCCGTGTTCTTCGAGCCCGACGTCGACAAGCACTTCTTCTGGCGCCGCGAGCGCGATGCCGCGGAGGCGCGCGAAGAAACGCAGCGCCTCTGTCACGCCGAGGTCGTCGTAGAAGCCGAGTTCCTGCGGCACGTACCCGATCAGCATGCGCGCGACCTTGCCGCGCCGACTCACATCATGCCCGCCGACTTCGATCACGCCGCGAAAACGCAGGAGCCCGAGCACGCAGCGAATGAGCGTCGTTTTGCCCGCGCCGTTCAAGCCCCAGAGCGCAACACTGTCTCCCGCTGGTATCTCGAGCGTCACATCGTCGACCGCCGCTGCGCGCCCGAATCGTTTCGTCACGTTTGCAATGCGAATCATGCGGCCATCCTCTCGCGCGCCGACGGCGCGCCATCCGCCGCGCGCACTTTGCGTTTCGGTACGCGCACGCAGCCGATCGTCACACCGCCGATGAGCGCCAACAATAACCCGGTGGCAAGCAGCGACCCGGGCCGCGCCTCCGCGCCAGCGTTCACTCCCAGATCCACCACGATCGGCTCCATGAGCGGCACTTCGTCCGTGAACTTCGGCTCAGGTCGCACGGCCGGCAGCACGCGGCCGAGAAACTCGATCGCTTGCTGCGCTGGGCTGAACAAGAACAGCCGCAGCTTGGGCTCGCGCTCCATCAAGTTGTCGAACAGCGTCTGCGCCTCTTGCACGAAGTCGCCCACGCCGTCGCGGTTCTGGTCGTAACCAGTGTAGTCGCTCCAGTAGTTGCCGCGCTCACCCTTCCAAAAGCGGTTCGCATCGAGCCGCCCGCGCCCGGCGACGCACACCTGGTCGAGATTGTCGATGAAGTTGTTCTCGGTGATCTCGTTGCCGCGCGCCGACGGCAGGAACATGAAGCCGACGTCGTTGTACGCGAGCATGTTGCGCTCGAAAACGCCCGGCTGCGTGGTCGTGAACGGAGAACCATCGACGTACACGCCGACGCGGTTTTGCGTGAACAGATTCTCGCGCACTGTGAAGCGATCCGCCTCCTTGAGTCCCAGCCCATAGCCGCTCGGACCGCGATTGCGGATCAACTGATTGCGGCGCATCGTGATGCCGGCGCTGTACATCGCATAGATGCCGACCGAGTTCCCGGTCAGCACGTTGTCCTCGATCGTGATTTCGTCGCTGAACATGAGATGGAGCCCATAGCGGCAATCCTCCGACCGGTTGCCGCGCACGAGCACGTGGCTCGAGTACCACATTATGGAGTCGCGCCCGTCGTGGATCGTGTTCGCTTCGATCAACGTGCCGTTCGATCGCCACAGTCTCAGGCCATCGCCGCGCCGCGCGATGTCGAGCCGCTTGCCGCCGATGCGATTGCCACGAATAACGGAGTCCGCGGCCTCGCGCAGGTCGATGCCGAACAGAATGTCCTCGAGCTCGTTGTCCTCGATCACCGCGCGCGGCGCGAGCACGCGCACAGCGACGTTCTCCTTATCGAGATCGACGCCCGTGTTGCGGATCGAGAAGCCGCGCACCGTCACGTCGGGAGCGGTGATCTCGATGATGTCTCCTTCGCCTCCGCCGTCGATCACGGGCCGGCCGCGTCCGATGAGCGTGATCGATTTCTCGATGCGAATATGCTCACGATAGACACCGGGCGCGATTTCCACCGTCGCGCCCGCCGCGGCCTCTGCGATCGCGCGGCCGATGCGACCGAGCGGCGCGCCCGCCTGAAACTCGCCCCGAGCGAGTGGCGCCTCGTGTTCCGACGCTGCTCCGGCCGACTGCGCGCACGCGCGCGCGCCGAAGCCCAAAACAAACGCGCAAATCGCCGTGGCTGTCGTGCGTCTCACGGCGCCTCCGCAGCGAGCGCGTCGGTTTGCGCACGCGCTCGGTCGGCGAACTCCCGTTCGAAAAGCGGCTTATAGGCGCGCCGATGGAACACGACAGCCACGATGATGAGCACCGAGCACATCGTCGCGAGCCAGAAACCGTGTCCGACTTCGGAGTACGTCTTGAATTGCCCGAGCCCGCCTTCGCCGAGCAAGGTCGGTGTGAACGGCTTGACCGACGCCGAGAGCGGCGCGTTCGGATCGAGGTTCTGACCAAAGGTCGCCATCCAGTAGTAGAGATCCACAAGGAAGCCGACGGGGAACAGCGCGGCCGGTAACACCAGCGCCACCGCCCAGCGGCTGTGCACGAACGCGGCTCCTTCGATCAGCAAGAACATCGCGAGAATCGCCCAGATGGATGCCGCCCGCTCGTACTTCGCCGCGTCGCCGAGCGGCCGCATGCCGATGTAGTGATTGAGCCCATCGATCTCCTTGACGTCGCCCGCGAGATGGTTCACGTATGCAGTAAGAAAAAGGCCGTTCGGATACTGCGGCGCGTCCAGCTCCATGTGCCAGTATGGAAGAAAGATCGACACGATCAGCAGCACCCGCGCCGCCATGAAGAACAACGTCGGCGCCAAATAGCGCAGCCGATTCGCGCGCAGCTCTTCGGGCGACACTCGCGGTCCGAACATCGTGCCAAGAAATCTTGTCATGGTTGCATCCCACGGCTGGAGTGTTGCGCGCCGGCGACCGCCCATGGCCGCACTCGCGCCGGCGCGCTACTTCGCTTCGTTGCTTACTGTGTCGACTGCGTTTTCCCGACCGGCGGACTCGGCGGCGCTCCAGCGAGTTTCGGCTTCACGTGGAAGTAACCCATCATCTCAAGGTGCAGCGCGGAGCAGAACTCCGTGCAGTAGAAGGGGTACGTGCCCGGGCGGTCGGCGACAAAAGTAAACTCCGCGAACTCGCCCGGCTCGAGCGAGAGGTTGACGTTGTGGCCGCCGATGCAGAAGCCGTGCGTCGCGTCTTGTGCTGTCTCGAGCGCAGTGATGCGCCAAGTCACGGAATCCCCCTCGTTGACCTCGACGTGTTCGGGGAAGAAGTGGCTGCGAATCGCGGTCATCTTCACGAGCACGTTACTGCCCTCGCGCGTCACGCCTTCATCACCCTTCTTCGGCGCCCGCGGGTCGAGCGACTGCGTATGCGGGTTCCAGCCGACCTCTGGGTAAACGGTCCAGCTCTTCAGCTTGTCGCTCTTGATCATCTGGCAGTAGTGCGGCTCACCGACGCCGATCGGCAGGTCGTAGATCACCGGCATGGTCGTGCCCGGCGCGCTGATGTCGAGCAGTTGGAAGTTCTGCGGAAGCAGCGGTCCGGTCGGGAGGAAGCGGTCGACCGACCACTTCGACATCGAGATCAAGTAGCGGCCATCCGGACTCGCGGAGTCGCCCTCGGCCGCGCACAGGTGGCCGATGTTGTATTGAACCGGCGTCTTGTGAACGAACTTCCACGGCTGTTCCTCGTGCAGCTTCGCGTACTCGCCGCCGAGGCTCCAGCGCGCGACCGCCGAGTCAAGGAATAGCGACGTGTATGCGTAGCCTTTGTCATCGAACTGCGTGTGCAGGGGGCCGAGGCCGAGCTCAACCTGCGCCTCGACCACCGACGCAAAGTCGAGTATCGGCACGCCGAACTCATCCGCGCCGCTGAATTTCTTCGCGGCGATCGCGGCCTTGATCTTATCGATGCTGTACACCGTCACGTGCGGATCGAGTTTCCCGGCCACAACCATGAACTGCCCATTCGGTGTCACGTCGACACCGTGCGGGCTTTTCGGCTCGGGCGCGAAGTAGAGCACGCCTTCCGCCACGCTGGTATCGATTGTGATCACGGGGAAGCCATTGATGCGCTTGGCCTTGCCGGCCGCAAAAACCTGCTCAGCCTTTTTCCAATCGACAATGTGCAGATAATCCATGTCGCGTTTGCTCGCGCCGGCCTCGAAGGGCGGATTGCCTTTCTCGACGCCGCCGGCCGCCATTTCGACGTTAAAGGAGTTCACGAAGAAATAGCCGTCGCTCACGCCCTTGCCGGCGTCGGCCAGGTCTTGCCAGTAGGGCGGCAGCTCGAGCGCGAAGGACTTCTCGACGTCGAAGCGCCCCTTTGCGCGGTCGAATTTCCACATCGTCACCATGCCGCGGTATGACTTTTTGTAATCCTCGGGTGGTGCGTATCCGTAACCGAGCACCGTTCCGTATTGCCCGCCCTCGATGACATACTCGGTATTCGGCGTCACGAACGCGGCGCCGTGATCGCTCATGGTGAGCGGGTTCTTGACGATCTGCTTGGTCTCCCAGTCGCGTAGATCGATGACGCCGAGGCGCGCGTTGGCCTTGTCGCCGATGAACAAGAACTGCCCGTCGTAATCGCCTTTGGTCTCGGACAACGCCGGGTGATGCGTGTCGCCCCAAGCGTTGAGTTTGCCATTGATCTTGAGCGACTCGAGCACGTGATCGTTCGCGCCCGCGAAGCCGTAGCCTTGCCAAGATTCGGGCGTGAACACCGCAATCGAGCGCAGCAGCCGCATACTCGGCACGCCGATCGCGAACACCTGACCGCTTTGCCCGCCGGACGAGAACAGCACGTATTCATCGTGGCGGCCGCTCGGCGTGAACGTCTTCGCCGCCGCGAGCAGATCATCGAGGTTCAGCCGCCGCTCGTTCGCGATTTTCGTGAGTTGTTCGACTTGCGCCGGACTCAGCTCCATGGGCTTTGCTTCGGCCGCGCCGCCGCGTCGGCGACGGCCGCTCTCCTGAGCAAGCGCGGGCGCCGAGAACGCCACGACCGAGACCAAAGTCACGAGGTAAACGACGAGCGCCACCTTGACGCGCGAGAATCGGGTCGGCGCAAACATGTTTCCGTCTCCAATTCGAGTTAGGGCGCGCGGTCCAAGCGTTCGGGCTCGTGCGCCAGCCAGTTCAATCGGTCTTCGAGTTCAGGGATTGGGTTTTCCGGGCGACAGCGTGCGCAAGTACGAGATGATGTCGAGCAGGTCATCTTCGGAGAGCGCGGGGTTGCCGCCTTTCGGGGGCATGGCGATGCCCGTCGTGTTCTTGGGGTCGCCGGGGTTTCGCCCGCTTTTCACGAACGCCAACAGCGCATCGTCATCGAGGCTGCGCACGAACTCGTTGTTCACGAGCGGTTTGCCGTTTCCCTTGATGCCGACGCCGCCAGCGCCGTGGCAAGCGATACAAACCGTCGAGAAGAGCTTCGCGCCGTACGCGATGTACTCCGCGAGCTCGGCGTTACCGCCCGCCGCTTCGAGTGCTTTGGCCTGCTCGGCTGCGGTCGGCGGCGCGACCGCGATCGGTGCGGGCGGCGGGAGTTCCGGCATGCGACGCGGGTCTTGCAGGCAGCGCACATACGTGACGATGTGCGCGATGTCGGCGTCCGTGAGATCTTCGCGCCCGCCCTTAGGAGGCATCGGCAAGGGCAACGCCTCGGGTCGCCCTTGCGTGATGAACTCGCGCAATTCTGCATCGCTTCTGAGCGCGATGAAGTTGCTTCTGGCGATGTTCTTTCCGAGGCTGGTGACGCCTTCCCCGTTGGGGCCGTGGCAGGGAACACAAATCATTTGGAATAAGTCGCGGCCGTGCGCGACTTCGGCGACCGGCGGCGGCGGGGGCGGCGCGGCCCACGCGATGCGATCGTAGGCGCTTGCGACCCAATAGAGCCTGACGCACCAGCCCAGAACCGGCACGAGCAGGACCGCAGCGACCAGCAATGCGTTTCGGAAATCCGCGAACTGTCCGCGCGGCCGCGCGCTGGGCTGGTTGGTAGGAAGTGACTTCTCACGTTGCGGATCGAATTGCGATGACATTGGTGAAGCTCCCAACTGGCGAGTGACTCCTCGAGTCGCGCACGCACGGTGCGGCTTTACGCCCCCGTTCCGAAGGTGTCGGGCAAACGCGGGGCCAAGCGCAGCGACGCGCGGCGCCGCGCGGAAAGCGCGATTCGTTCTCAGGGACGGGAAACGCTTCGCAAAAGTTAGAAGGGGAGTCGTACCACCGCGGAACACGAAGAGCCGGGAGTACACGTCCATCGGCCAATCCGGCCAACCAACCGTCACGCAGTTTTCAGGACTTTATTGTCCACAATGGTCGCAGCTGCGAGCGGCCGTGGTTGGTGCCGGGAGCACAGGGCCTTGCCGGCGAGTCAAAAAGGGCCAGAGGAACTCAGGCGGAGATTCCTGCTGGCAGTTCAGTCGATTCCCCGCGAAACTGCCGAACCAAAACTAGGACTAGGGCACGATCGAACGACCGGAGAAATGTTGATGGCGAGCGATTTTCAGGTAAGCGGCACCAACACAGCGGCGCTCTTTACGCTCAAGCTCCATCGCGGCGACGGCATGACGCTTGTTGCGATGAACTGGAAGAAGGGTAAGCCGCCGAAAGACTTCGTCGGCTTTGCCATCGAGTATCGCGAGCCCGGGGGCGACAAGTTTTTCGCGCTGAAGAATCGGCTGACTTTTCTTGGCGCCACCGGCGAGGTCATCCCGAACCTGCTCTCGACCCGGTTGTCGCCGATCCAGAAATTCCGCTGGGTGCACTTTCCGCGCAACGCCGAGCTGCTCGGCGATTTCGTCTACATGGTGACTCCGGTCTTCATGAACGACCAAGACGAACTGAGCTACGGCGAACCGCACACGGCGGCGATCGAATTGCGGCGCGAAACTTATCCGGGGCGGCTCAATGTCACCTTCACGCGCGGCTTCGTGTCGTCACAATCGTTTGTCGATCGCTACGAGTCCGTCGCGCCGATTTCGACGCTGCTGCCGAAGTCGGCCGACGCGGGTCTGACCTTCGTTCCGAGCCATCCCAAGGCCAAGCAAGCGTTGGCGTGGATGGGTTTCGAGGCGCGCGACGCCATTCTGGAGGTGCTCGACGAAGCGATCGCCGATCGGAAGGCGCGCGTCCGTGTGGTGGCCTACGACCTCGGCGAGCCCGACGTGGTGTCGCGCCTCGAGCAGCTCGGAGACCGTCTGAAAGTGATCATCGATGACGACGGCCCGCACGGCGAAGCGGACTCCGCCGAGACGCAAGCAGAGCGGCGACTCGCAGCAACAGCCGGGGCGGAAAACGTCAAACGGCAGCACATGGGCAAGCTTCAGCACAATAAGACCATCGTGGTCGAAGGTCCCAAGGTCAAAGCTGTCGTCTGCGGCTCGACCAACTTCACTTGGCGCGGTTTCTTCGTGCAGGCCAATAATGCGCTGGTGCTGCGCGGCCGCAAGGCGGTCAAAGCGTTTGACGCGGCGTTCAACGACTATTGGGACAACAGCAGCGTCGCCGGCTTCAGCGGCACCGCCTCTGCGAAATTGACGAGCATAGGGTGGAGCGACATCAACGCGCACGTCGGCTTCACTCCCTACGCGCCGGCGAACTCCATGCTCGCGACGATCGCCGCCGATATCGGCAACACGAAGTCGAGCTTGTTCTACTCTCTTGCGTTTCTTTATCAGACGCCCGGCGTCATCCGGGACGCGATCGAAAAAGTCACGAACGATAAGACGAAATTCGTCTATGGCATTTCCGACCGCAAAGTCGGCGGCATCGAGCTCCAGAAACCCGACGGCAATGTTGTGCCAGTCTATCCCTCGGCGCTGGGGAAGGACGTGCCGGAGCCATTCAAGTCGGAGCCCACTGGTGGCGGCGGCAACCGCCTGCATCACAAGTTCGTGGTCATCGACTTCGACAAGCCGACCGCTCGGGTCTATCTCGGCTCGTACAACTTTTCGGCGTCAGCGGACGCGAAGAACGGCGAGAACCTGCTCCTCATCCGCAACCGCCGCGTCGCTGTCTCCTACATGATCGAGGCGCTGCGCATTTTCGACCACTATCACTTTCGAGTGGCGCAGAAGGAATCCAAAACGGCGCGCAAGAAACTCGCTCTCGCGCGCCCGCCGCGCAAGGCGGGGGAGAAGCCGTGGTGGGACAAAGACTATACGAACGCACGAAAGATCCGCGACCGCGAGCTCTTCGCGTAGCAACGGGGCTTTGCTCTCTTCAACCGTTCAGGTTGAAGGAGCGGACGCGAGAACTGCGAACTCTCCAGTTCAAACCGCGGCCGCAACGGGTTCGGTGCTGCCCAATCGGCTCCACCATTCGGCGGCGAGCGTGGCGACCTGCGCGGCGGTCGTGCGGCCCGCGCCGACGTGCGGCACAAGGCAATCGCCGATGTAGCGGGCGAAGTGTTCGGCGTCGAGTGGCGGTCGCGAATCGATGAGGCCGCGCGCCGTTGCGAGGTCGCGCAAGTGCTCGAGCCGCTTCTTTTGGAAGCGGGGGAGTCGCTCAATCTCGGTGAGCACGGCGGCAGTATTCCAATTCAGTTCGCTCGCAACGCGCAGGATCTGTTCGAGAAACGTCTCGCTGACGCCGGCATCGATGAAGAAGTCCGCGTCGCAGCGGCGGCTGCGGCCGATCTGCCAAGCATCCGCGGCCGCGTGCGCGACGGCGACGCGAACCGCCAGTTGTTCGCGTTCTGCCGCGGTGAACGATGTGCGCGCGCTTTCACTTCGGAGCAAGAGTTCAAGTTGACCGACCGACTCGAGGCGTTGGCTGAGCAGACGATAGAGGAGCGCGAGCTCGTCCGTGAACAAATAGAAGAGGTGCAGCGCGGCGGCGCCACGCTCCATCGCGAGTGCCGGCACTGAGATTCGCCGCGCGTAAGACTCCGGCGCTTCCCCGACCATCGGCGCGGGCGCGTGCGGCAATTCGATCGCGCGCAACGCGGCGCCATCCGGCGCCATCGCGAGTCGACCCCGCAGCGCGCCGAGATCGATGCACTGGACGAGGTCCGGCGCGCGCCGAGCGGCGAGCGCGCGGAACGCCTCGACCTCGGCGGGTTGACAGGACAGATAGAAGAACTGTCGATGCGATTCACTCGCGAGTTCGAACAGGCTCTCGACGATGGCGGCGCGCCGCTCGGGGTCGCTCGAGGCCAACACTTCATCGAGAAAAAACGGCACTTCGACGCCGCGCTCGCGCCCAACGGCGTGTGCGAGCCGCACGGCGAGGAGCAGTTGTGCCCGCGTCCCGGTCGAAAGTTCACCGAGCGCGATGCCGCGCCCGCTGGGAGCTTCGCGCGCGCGAAACTCGAGGCGTTGCGACGCGCTCGGCGCTCGGTCACTCACGAGTTCATAGCGATAGCGCGTAAAGAGCGCAAACCAGTCGGCGGCCTGTTTGAGGACGCTCGGTTCGTTGCGCGCGCGTTGCTCCGCGGCGGCTTCTTTGACGAGCCACGTGGCAGCGCCACTGAACAGCGCCGCGCCGAAACGGTCGTCGAGTGCATGACGACACGCGGCGACATCGGCGAGCGCGTCCTCTAGCGTATGTCCCGAGCGAGCCGCTTCCAGTTGGTTCTCGAGCAGCGTGATCGATTTGAGCAGCTCTTCGCGTTTGAGCGCGGTAGCCCGTGCGCGCTCGAGCGCCAACTCTGTGTCCGCGCGCGACAGTTCGAACAGCGTCGGCTGCGCCTCGAGCTCGGCGCGCAGCGCGGCCGCGCGGTTCTCCGCACCCCGCTGCTCTTCGACGAGTTGCTGATACGCAGGGCGTCGTTCACAGAGTTCGCTCAACAGCGCTTCGTCGTCGACGGCGATGGCGACGCCGCGGTAGATGTCGGCGATGGAAATTTCGATATTCGCAAGCAGGCGACGCGCCTCGTCGAGCTGTCGTGCGGCTTCGCGGGCGAGTTCCGCGGCGGCACGCACTGTCGCGTCGGCCGCTGCCAAACGCTTGAGCGCCTGGCGCACAGCGTGCGCATCGTCCGCGAGCGGCGAGGGCAACCATTCGGTGAGTTCACGTGCGAGCGCAGCGACGAGCGCGGCCACGCGCGAGCGCGCGTGCGCATGTTCCGATTCTCGACCGCGAAACGTCGCAGCATCGTCAGCGCGGCGCAGAAGTTCATGCCCCGTTGCCCAGAGTGAGAGCGGGTTCGCCGGCGCCTCGAGTCCCAAACGGCTCGCGAGTGCGGCGCCTGCCGCGCGGTGTTCCCGGTCCTTTGCATCGAGGTGAACACGTTGGGCGAGCAATGTGTCGCGTCGTTCCGCGCGCAACGCGACAGCGCGCGCGGCGCTTACTTCGTCATCGAGTTCGACGAGTCGCCGTGTGACCGCTTCGGGGCCCCAGTCACTCGGGGCCGCCAGTGGCAAAGTGCAAAACTCGGTACGCGCGTCCGCGCGCGCCTTCCACGCCGCGTGTTGCGCGACCCACCACAACATCGCGAGCGGCGGAATCGCCGCGCCGAGCGCCCACCACTGCCACGCCGTAACGGTCGGGCTCATCGCGATGGAGAATGCTAAGCCAAGCGTCATGGCGGCCGAGATGCCGCTGGCGATCCAGAGCGCGCGTCGCGCGTCCACGGGAGCGCTCAACCAGCGCCTGAGGAGCGTTGCGCCGCGTTCTGGGTGCGACGCCTCGGCGATTTCGCCGTTCTTGCGGAGCGCGTCGATGCGTGCGAGTTCGACGTCGATCTGGGCGCGATCTCGCAAGAGTTCCTCGGCGTGTTTCACATGCGCGGCGAGCGCGCTTGCGAGTTCCGAACTCGGCCCCGCAAGCGTCGGTGCCATCGTGTTGTCGCTCGTGAGTGCTGCGGTGCCGCGTAAGCGGGCGAGTTCTTGTTCGAGTTGCCGCGCCTCGCGCTCCTCGCTTTCGAGTTGTCGCTCGCGTGCGCTCCACGATTCAAGGAGGCCGGGAGGTAATGGCGCTTTCAGCTCGAGCATTGCGATTTCTGCTGCGGCACGCGAGTGCGCGCGTTCGCAGTCGCGCAGCGCTTCGCGCGCTTCCACGCGCCGCCGCTTGAGCGGTTCGAGTCGCGTCACTTCATCGCCGTGAAGATGCCGCAACGGTTCGGGCATCGTCGCGATGACCGCCGACGTACGATCGATTTTCGCTTGCTCGTCGTGCCAGTCGCGCAAGCGCTCGAGCCGCCGCACATCCGCCGCCGCCTCTCCTGCGAGTTGCAAGCGCGTGCGTTCGTCGTCAAGCACCGACTCTTGGGCCTTGAGCGCCGCCTGCTTGTTCCGTAGTTGCTCGCGCTCTCGTAGAGATTCGCTGAGCGCATTGGCCTCGAGTTGGCCAAAGCGCGAGCCGACGAGATACGGCGCGCGCTGCAGGAGCGCAGCTTCGTCGTAGCCGCCGGCGAGTTCGCGCGCGAGTGCGGCAGAGAGTTCCGTGTCTTCCGCGCTCGTGTCGCGCAGCGCCTCTACTGCGATCGTGAAACAATACGACTCATGGATTGTCGGCAGCGGCGGCGGATCGCACACGCGACCTTCGCGTTGCCAAAAAATGTTCGGGCCCCGCCGCTCGACGAAGTACTCGTGTTCGCCATCGACGAAACGCGCCGCGAGTTCGCAGTACGTGTTGTCTTTTGCCTCGCGCGGCCAGAGGAGCGCTCGTACGGCGCGCACGATGCTGCTCTTGCCGGAACCGTTTGGTCCGTGAATCACGGTGAGCGCGGCGCCGAGTTCGTCGAGCTCAAACGGCGTGTCGATGCCGGCCAAGACTCGCACCGAGAGCGCCCGCAGTCTCATAGCGGCAACTCCTCTTGGCGCAACCCACCGCGCTGCGCGAGCAGATCATCGATCGCGCGGACCGCGGCGTGACGCAGTAGCGCCGCGAGTTGGGGTTCGCCGAGCGGCGCGGATGTCGCGCGATCGGGCGCGTCGACGCAATCTCGCCAACGCGGGTGCGCGGCGATCGGCGCGAGCACGGCGCGCGCCGACGCCAACAACTCGGCGCGTTCCGCATCTTCCGGCGGCCGCGCGAGCACGACGAGCCGGTGCGCGACGCGCGCGGGGAGGTCGTTGCCGCGCGCAAGTTCGGCGTAGTCGAGGGCAGCCGTCGCGGCGTCGGTGATGCTTTCGACACAATAGAGCACGCCGTCTTCGACGTGGCTCGCGTTCGTTTGGGCTTCCTCGACGTAACGATCGAGCTGGCCGTGGTGAGGGGTCGACCCGACGAGCCGGAGTCGGCAGGACACAACGCGCAACGGATGCCGCCGCGCAAGCTCCGGGTCGCGCTCGGCCGCCAGCGCGCGCGCGTGTGATCGCAAGGCGTCGATCGTCGCGTCCCGCAGCACGGCGGGATTCGGTAGCGTCGAGACGTCGAGATCGAGTTCCGTAAACCGAATCGGCGCGAGTTCGACGTGCCGCAGGGTCGGCGGCGCACCGGGCGCGAGTTCTACGAGCCACGGTCCGCGCGCACCGATCTCCGTCGGATCGAGTCCGACGAGCGAGCCCAAGTAGCCGTAGGCCTGAGTTGCCAGTGACGATTGCGGCTTGTGCACGTGGCCGAGGAGCCAGCGATCGACTGGCGCGCGCGCGAGCTCCGCGCTCGACACCGGCGCGTAAGTACTGCGCGGCGCATCGACATCGCAGTGGAGGAGACCGATGACGGGCGCGGGATCGCGCGGTCGCGGCGGCAGCGGCGTCGCCAACGGACTCACGGTCACGTGTCGCGCCGCGAAGCTGTAGCCGAGCAAATGGCAGACGACGCGGCCCTCGTGCGCGAGCGCGATCTGTTCCCAGGTCCCACCGCTGCCGACGACGCGAAATCCAGGAATCTGCGCGGCGAGCTGCGGCAACACGTCAAAGTCATGATTGCCGGCGATTGCGAAGACCTGAATCCCCGCGGAACGCAAGCGACACAAACCGATCTCGAGCGGCGTCAGCGCCTCGAAGTAACGATTATCGGCGTCCACGACATCGCCGGTGAGGAGGACGGCGAGCACGCGCTCGGCGATCGCGAAGTCGACCGCGCGCGCCCAAGCGGTGGCGGGTGTAATTTCCCGCGGGTCGATTCCGTACTGCTGAATCTGTGGAGCGAGCCGCGCCGGTCGCCGCCCGAGGTGCAAGTCGCCGACGCACAAGAGTCGCGCGGCGAGCGGCCGATTCAACATTTCGGCGACTTGCGCTTCTTACCGATGGCGCCGCGCGCCGCCACTTTCTGGAGGTACTCGGGAGCGTAAGGCACTTTGCAAGCCGTGCCGTTCATGTCGACCGACACTTGGCCGATGGCAGCGGCAACTTTGAGCGCATGCGCCGTGAGCGCCGCGACGCCGCTGCCGACCGCGATCACGAAACTATTCATGACGTAGCGCACGCGGTTTGGCTGGCCATGAATCGTCTCTGCCACGCGATTCAAGAACGCGCTCAGCTCCGTCAGATCGAGATCGCGATCGTCTTTCGTCATGACCAATGAACTAAATGTCGCCCAACCGGACGCCGCGATCGAAGGCGTTTTTGACTCGATCCACTTGCGAGCGACTTCGATACCGTGAAGGCTTTCGGACGCCACCCAGGGCACCGTGTATTCGCCGAGCATCGCGCAATACGCGCCTTTCACCCACCGCTCGAGGTCTTTCTTCGACATTGCAGTGTCGTCCGCGATGAGCCCCGCCAAGTACATCGCGTCGTAGTTGCCGGAATCGTAGAGATCGAGCGCGAGCTGGTAATCTCGCTTCACGCGTTTTTGAATTTTCTTGAGGTCTTCGATTTTGACGCCGAAGCACGGCTCTTTGGCACCGTGCGTCATGATCGTCTTCTTGTAGCTTTCGCTACCGAGCTTCTTGAGTTCCGCCAGAATCTCCTTAGCACTCATCGTTGTTCCTCCTTGAGTCGTCGTTGGGATTGCGCATCGCGGCGGGAGTCTAGCAAAACCGTTCAGCGCTCGCGACGCTCGACTCTCGACGCGAGGCCCTACGGCCGCCCGCGGGCGCGCAGCGCGTCGAGTCGCTCCCGCGCGATCCTGTGCTTCGGCTGCGCGCCGAGTGCGGCGGTGTACGCGTTTTCGGCGCCGAGCGTGTCACCGATTTCCTCCAGCAGAATGCCAATATTCGCGTGGCCGTCGGCAAAATGGGAGTCGAGCGCAACCGCGTCGCGGAAGTGCTCGAGTGCCAGCGAGTTCTTGCCTTCACGCGCCCGCAGCGCCCCGAGATTACTGTGCACCGTCGGCAGCTCGGGTGCGAGTCGGAGCGCGGATTGCAGGTGTCGCTCGCACTCCGCGAACCGACCGCGCGCGAGATGAATGAGCGCGAAATTGTTGTGGGCGGTGGCGCTCTCCGCATCGATCGCGAGTGCACGCTCGAAGTGCGACGCCGCCTCATCGAGTTGCCCCGCGCGGCGCAGAATTGTGCCGAGCCCGACGAGCGCGAAAGTCGAGCGCGCGTCGCGCGCGAGTGCTTCGGTGTAGATTCGGTACGCGCCTTCGCCGTTGCCGGCTTCTTCACAAGCGAGCGCCAAGTGCTGATACTCGTGCTCAGCGGGGGTATCGTAACGAGTCACGATGGGTAGCTGCGCGAGTAGGACGAGACCGCCGAGCAGGGTGACGCGAACGATCAGTGCGCGCCGATGCGCGGCGCCGCCGCGCGCGAGCGACCAAAGTTCTGTGAGCGCGGCCGCGGCGTAAATCGCGAGCAGCGGTAAGGCCGGCAGTCGGTATCGCGCGGTCACGAAAAACGCCACGATGAATACCGCGAGCGTCACGAGTCGCGCGACGAGTAAGAAACCGGCGCCGTTTCGTGTCCGTGCAAAGCAGAGGCCGAGGAGCCCCAACGGTATGAGCAGTCCGTTCGGAAACGCGAGCCCGAACTGCCAGAGCGTGAATTGCTGCACCAGCGACGACTGGGTGTGCGCGTAAATGTTCGAATTGCGCGCGAGTTCGAGTCCGTTCACGAGTTCGAGTGATTTTCGCCCGAGGCCGACGAGCCAAGCGAACGGGTGCTCGGCGATGAAAGTCCAAGTGAGATTCACGAGATGACGACTGCGGCCGGCTGCGCTCGTGATACCGGCGGCGAGCGGCAGCTTGACAAGCTGGTCGTAGTGGCGGAAGTGCTCGGGATGGTTGATGTCATTCCGGTCCGCGGTTGCGCGGTGATTGCCGAGATAAAAATTGACGCCGGCGTTCGTCGCAACGAGCGCGAACTCGCCGCGGAGGAGTCGACGCGCGCCGGCGGCGTAGGACGTATCGCGCGCGGCGACCGCGGCGCGCGGGGCGGCGGGCAGCGGCTGCTCATCGAAGCGCGCGTTGTGAAACGCGACCGCGCCGACCGCGAGCGCGACCGGCGCGACGATCGCGAGTGCGCGCGGCGCAAACGCGCGGAGGCGGCGCGAGAGCGGCGTCGGCGATGCTTCACGGTCGAGGCGCCAGATCCACGCGAGCGCAACCGGCGCCATCAATAACGCGTCGCCGCGATGAATCGCGCCGAGCGCGAGAAACACGCCCCCGATCCACAACCACACCTGCCCGCGTTGCGGACCGGCCGCAAGGAGTGCGCCGAGCGCGGCGAGTTGGAGGAAGACATCGAGCGATCCCGGCAGCACCTGCCCGTCGTAATAGATGAGTGTGCCGTGGCAGCACGCGATGCCGGCCGCGATCCACGCGATGCCGGGCGCCGCAAACGCGCGCCGCGCGATTGCGAACGTGAGCACGCAACTCGCCGCCCCGATGAGCGCCTGCACGAACTGCACTTTCACCAGCGACGCGCCGAGCAACCAATAGACGGCGCTCATGAACCAAACGTAGAGCGGCGGATGAAAATAGGGCGCGGTGGTCGCCTCGCCGCCGACGAGCCGCAGCGCGGCTTCGTGATAGTCGCGACTGTCGATCCCGAGTGCGATGAAGAAGGGATCATCCGCGCGTTCTGCGAGCACGACGTATCTCAGTGCAAACGCGGCGGTGAAGATCGCGAGCGCCGAAAGCCCGTCGCTGATCCCGCGCGCCCGCGCCGGCGACAGTCCTCGCAGAAAAAACGGAGCGGCGGCGGTTGGCATCTGCGTCGTTCGTCATTCTCTCGACAGTGCGGCGCCGCCGCGAAATCCGCGGCGCGGCGCGCGTGCGTCGCCATGTTCGCACACGCCCGCACCCAAGCGCTCCGTCATATCGCAGGTGCGATGGGCCGCGATTCTCAAAGAGAGCGCTCAAGCGGTTATCTACAAGCGGCTTATCGCTGCAGTTCGTTCGCTTGAACGGTTCGCAGTCTCCGCTCTGGCACCTATTAGATACTCGGTATATAAATGCGCGGTATGTGTGGCGGGGGCGGAAGGGTTTGAGTAGCGAAAGGAGTTCAACTGTCGGTTCGACACGCGCTACTCGGGCTGCTCGCGCGCGGGCCTCGGCACGGTTACGAACTCAAGCTCGCGCTCGAGTCGGAACTGTTCCCTGGGACGCACCTCAACATCGGGCAGGTCTACACGACACTCGATCGGCTCGAACGCGATGGACTCGTCACGCACGAGCGCGTCGCGCAGACCGAGCGCCCTGATCGAAAAGTGTTTTCGCTCACACCGGCCGGGGACCGTGAACTCTCGGCGTGGCTCGAGCGCCCCGCGCCGCTCGACCTCGATTTGCGCAACGCCACGTTTCTCAAGCTCGTGCTCGCGCGCGCACTGCCGGGCGCCGATGCGCGGCGCGTCATCGCGCTCGAGCGACAGTCGGCCTTCGCGCGTCTTCACGACGTGCAGCGCTCGCGCGCCGCTGCGGGTGCGACTCCGGACTCAGGCCTCCTCCTCGAGCTTGCGTCCTTGCGACTCGAGGCCTTTCTCAAATGGCTGGATCACTGTGAGGAGTCGCTTGGCAAATAGCCGCAGCGCCGCTCACGCGAAGGAAGTGACATGACCACGTTAGCAACGGACTCCGCGGTCGTCGTGACACGACTCGTCAAGACATTCGGGAACGGCGAAACCAAAGTCGACGCGTTGAACGGCATCGACTTCACGTTGCGACGTGGCGAATTCGTGGCCGTCATGGGGCCGTCGGGCTCCGGAAAGAGCACGCTCCTCCACGTGCTTGCCGGACTCGTGTTGCCCGACGGCGGCTCGGTGTCGGTGGGCGGCAACGAGTTCGCCCAACTCGATGACGACGCGCTGACGCTCCTGCGGCGCCGGCATCTCGGCTTCGTGTTCCAAGCGTTTTTTCTCGTCGAAGTCCTGACCGCGATCGAGAACGTCGCACTCCCGCTCCTACTCGACGGAGTCGCCGAAGTGACGGCGCTTGCCCGCGCCCGCGCACTTCTCGAGCGCATGGGGCTCGCAGCACGCGCGGCGCACTTGCCCGCGCAACTCTCGGGCGGCGAGAAGCAACGCGTCGCGATCGCGCGCGCGATGGTGCACGAGCCGCTCCTCCTGCTCGCCGATGAACCGACCGGCAATCTCGATAGCCGCACCGGCGACGACGTGTTGCGACTCTTGCGCGAACTCGTCGACGCCGAGCGATTGAGCGTGCTCATGGTCACGCACGATGTGCGCAGCGCATCCTATGCCGATCGCATCGTGCGGCTCCGCGACGGTCGCGTCACCGATGAGCAGACAATTCGCGGCAGCGGTGCGCCCAGCGCCACGTCGCGCGAACTGGAAGCGTGATCGAACATGCACTCTGCGCTGAGTCGTTACACGCGTCGCGAGTACCGCCGTCGCCCAGGCCGCACGCTGCTGACCCTCGCGGGGATCGTCATCGGTGTCGCAACGATGGTGTCGATCCTGAACGTCATTGCGAACACGCGTCGACTGTATCGCGACATGTTCGATGAAGTCGCCGGGCGCGCCACACTCGAAATCGTGAACGCTGGATTCGCCGGCTTCGACGCGCGTGTGCTCGACACGGTGACCGCGATCGCCGGCGTCGAGCACGCCGCGCCCGTCGTGCAAGTACCGGCCGCGCTCCGTGGCGTTGCGGGTCCCGCGCTCGTCGCCGCGCTTGGTATTGATGCCGTGCGCGATTCCGCGGTCCGACCGCTCGTGCTTCGAAGCGGTCGCTTCCTCCGCGCCGTCGGCGATGAAGCGCTGCTCGAAGCCGGCTTTGCAGCTCAGCAAGGGGTTCAGCTCGGAGATCGCGCTCGACTGGTGACGCTCGCCGGCGTGCAAGAACTCGAAGTCGTCGGACTTCTCGAACCGACCGGCGCCGCGCGATTCAACGGCGGTTCCGCAGTATTCCTGTCACTCGGCACCGCCCAGCGGTGCTTCGGGCTCGCTGGGCAACTGACGAGCTTGCAACTCGTGCTCGCGTCGGACGCGCGCGCCGACGACGTCACGGCGCGTCTTCGCGCCGTGTTGCCGGCGGGTCTGAGCGTGCAAGCGCCGGCGTTGCGCGGCGCAATGTCCGGCAGTGTCCTTGCGAGCCTCGAGCAAGGGTTGTCGCTGATGAGCGTCGTGTCGCTGGTCGCCGGCGGATTCGTCGTACTCAATAGTTTTTTGATGAGTCTCAACGAGCGTCGGCGGCAACTCGCCATCTTGCGCGCGCTCGGCGCGACTCGTCGCCAAATCGTGCGGTTGATCCAGCGCGAAGCGCTGCTCCTCGGCGGCGTCGGCACGGTGCTTGGAGTAGTGGTTGGCATTGTGTTGATGCGAGTGTTGCAACACGCGCTCAATGGAATGCTCGGCGTGCGCGATGCCGAGTTGCGCTTAGATGCACTCTCGATGGGCATCGGCCTCATCGTCGGACCGAGTTTGGCGCTCGTCGCCTGTGCAATTCCTGCGCGGAGCGCCGCGCGGCGCGATCCGCTCGCCGTGATGCTCGAGCACGGCGCGCAGGTCGGTCGGCGCGGCGGCGAGCGCGGCGCGCGTATTCAAGGATTTTTCGGCGTCGGACTCCTCGCCGTGGCGCTCGGTTTCGAGGCGCTATTTCTCACGGAGCTGTTGTCGCCCGTGATGACGCAGCGGCTTATTCCGATCGGCACGATCGCGCTCCTCGTCGGGTGCGTGCTCGGAGTGCCGCTCTTTCTGCGTCCATTGTTGCGCGTTTTCGGGCGACTCTTGCGCCCTGCGCTCGGTGTGATCGGAAAGCTCGCGTTTCTGCAGCTCGAGCGTCATCGCGAGCGCACGAGCTTGACGGTTGGCGTCCTCCTGATTGCTGTGGCGATCGCCGTCGGCATCGGCAACGCCGTGCTCAACAATATTCGCGACACGCGTGAGTGGTTCGAGCACACGATCGCGTACGACTTCTTCGTCCGCGGCGCGATGCCCGACGCGGGCACCATGCAAGCGGTGGCGCTGCCTGACGAGTTGAAAGCAGAGATCGAGGGGTTGCCCGGCATCGCGCACGTGGCGGCGTTGAACTTCGTTCCCGCTACGGCGAATGGCGCACCGGTCCTCGTGCTTGCACGGAGCATCGATCCCGCGCGGCCGGGCACTCTCGATTTACTTGGCGAACTTTCACCGGCCGAGGCCAATCGTCGACTCGCCGCGGGTGAGGTGCTCGTCGGCTCCGTGCTCGCGCAACGCCTGAAACTGAAAGTCGGCGACTCGCTCGAGCTCGCGACGCGCACCGGCGCACAGCGTTTTCAGATCGGCGGACTCGTCACCGAATACACCTCGGGTGGCATGGCGGTTTGGATGAGTCGTGAGCCGGCGCGCGTCGCGCTCGGAATTCAAGGGGCTCATGTCTTCACAATCAACGCGACGCCCGGGGAAGAGTCCATCGCCGCCGCGTCGCTCGCCGCGCTCGTCGCCGCGCGCGAGCTCGTCCTCCAGTCGAATGACGAGTTCTGGGCCGTGATTGATTTCTTGCTCGGACGAGTGATTCGCCTCTTTTGGTTGTTGATGTTGCTTATGTTTGTCGTGGCGTCGATGGGTACGGTGAACACGCTGGTGATGAACGTGCTCGAGCAAACGCGCGAACTAGGCGTGCTGCGAACGATTGCTCTCAAGCGGCGACAAGTGTTGCGCCTCGTTGTCGGCCAAGCGTTCGGTATGTCGATGTGCGGCATCTTGCCCGGGCTCGTGGTCGGCTTGCTCCTCGCGGTACTCGTCAATCTCGCTTCTCGACCGATTACCGGCTATGAGATCGAACTGCGCTTCGAGCTCGCCTTCATCGCATTCGTCGTCGTGGGCGCGTTCGCAGTCACGCTGGTCGCGGCGCTACTGCCGGCGCGCCGCGCCGCGCGGCTCGAGATCATCGAGGCGCTCAAGTATGAGTGACGGCTCTCCACGAGCGTCACAGAGTTGTGCGAGCAGCGTCAGCGCATACAATGCGCGGCGCACGTCGAGCTGGGCGTGCGACAGGAGTGGGCGATGCGCTACCGACCTCAAGTTTTTCGCGGGATTGCCGTGTTGGGCTGTGCTGGGTTCGCGTTGAGCTTCGCGACGATGCTTTTTCATGGCGTCGAAGCGGCGGGTGACCCGCCGCCGAAGGTTGCCGCAAGCATCCACCAAGCGATCGCCGCCTATTTGCTTGCGACCGACAAGCAGGAAGACGTCCTGCTCAAGAAAGCGCTCAAGGCGGTGAAAGGCGATCTCGCGCTCGCGACCGCAGCGCTGCGAACGTTGCCGCCGCTCACGCAGTCGAAACCCGGCACGCAGCACGGCCTCACGTTTCCAAGCGGTGGGCAAACCTGGGAGTATTCGATTCATCTGCCGGTCGACTACGACCACCGCGAACGCTTTCCGGTGCTCGTGCTCCCGGACCATGCGCTTGTCGATGGCGAGGCGGGTATCAGTTTTTTCCGGAACAAGCCCGGGGCCGAACGCACGATCTTGTTTCGACCGATCATCCTCAAGTACGCCGAAGATGCTGCGCGCTTTCCGGATCAACAGTTCTTCGCGAAGGACCAAGCAATCGCGAGCGTGATGCGCGACGCGCTCGTCCACTTGCGTCGTCACTATGCGGTCGATCCCGAGCGGCTGAGCATGACCGGACTCTCGCAAGCGGGATACTACACGTGGTACTACGCGGCGTCGTTTCCGGATCAGTTTGCAGCGATCGTTCCGGAGGCGGCGGGTGGGACGGTCGTGCGCGCAGCGGTGTTGCCGCTGGCGGCGAACTTGACGGGGCTCAAGGTCAGAATCTTGCACGCGCGTGGCGACGAGCAGTGTCCTTACGCGGACTCCGTGAGTATGCACGACGCCATCAAAACGGCGCGCGGCAGCGTGGAACTCATCACTTATGAACTGGCGGACTACGGCGGCAACCCTAATCCAAAGCTGCACCCGGGACCGCATGCGCTGCGGCTCAAGAATGTGCTCGAGTGGATTCCCGGTCACGCGCGCGCGGTGTCGCACACTTTCACGCGCGTCGTGCGATATCGCCAGCAAGGACGCGAGGGGCGCTTCAAGATTGCGCCCCCGGCGACGGTGCAACAACCGATCACTTGCAAGTTCAGCGACGCCGACGGCGTGATCACCGCCGATCGGCCGAAGGTCAGTTACTTGGTCGCGCCGGAAGATCTGCTCGCGAGCCGGGAGCTCAAAGTGGACGGCAAGACCGTGAAGCTCTCGCCGGGCAAGGCCGACCTTAAACTGCTCCTCGAGAGTTTCAAGGAACTGCACGACATCGGCCGGCTCGCGGCGCTCGAACTGCGCGTGACGCCGTAGCTCTGAAACAAGCGCGATTCTATGCAATCGCTTCGCGCATATGGAGCGTCTCGAGCCGGAGGCGAGCCACGAGCCGGAGGCGAGCTCGTTGGGGTGAAGCGGTCGTGGCGGAGCCACGACCGCGAGGGGTGTTGGAGCAACACCCCTCGGAAAACGGTAGGCCCAGAACGAGCGCGCAGCGCTTGTTCTGGGCCTACCGCTTACACGAGCCGCATCGGTTTCGGGTTCTTTGGATCCGCATAGTCGTAGAAGCCCTTGCCGGTTTTGCGGCCGTGGAGACCGGCGAGAAACATCTTCTTGAGAAGCGGCGGCGGCGCGTAGCGCTCGCTCTTGTATTCATCGAACATCGTGACGCTGATGTGATGTGTCGTGTCGATGCCGACGAAGTCTGCGAGTTCGAGCGGTCCCATCGGGTGGCCACAGCCGAGCTTCATCGCGCTATCGATGTCGGGAATGCTCGCGACGCCGTGCTCGACCAAACGAATCGCATCGTAGAGGAACGGCAGCAGCAACACGTTGACGATGAAGCCGCACGTGTCGCGGGCTTGAATCGGCTGTTTGCCGAGTCGACGTGCGAAGTCGAGGAGCTGCTCGTGCGTGGCTGGACTCGTGAGCGTCGAGCGCACGACTTCGACGAGCTGCATGACCGGCACGGGGTTGAAGAAGTGAAGGCCGCCGAACTGCGCGGGTCGACCGCTCGCGACTCCCAATTCGGTGATCGATAAGTTCGATGTGTTCGAGGCGAACAGCGCGCTCTTCTGCACGACGCTATCGAGGCGCTTAAAGAGCGCTTCCTTGGCGGCGAGCTGCTCGATGATGGCTTCGATGACCAAGTCTGAGTGGGCGAGATCCTCCATGCGCACCGAGTACTTGATGCGCGCGTGCGCGGCGTCGCGTTCGGCGGGCGAGAGCTTCTCTTTCTTGACGGCATAGTTCATCGAACTCTCGATGCGGCCGCGCCCACGCGCGAGCTGCGTATCATCGGATTCGACGACCAGCGTCTCGAAGCCGGCCTTCGCGCAGACCTCCGCAATGCCGCTGCCCATGAGTCCGCAACCAACCACTCCGACGCGTTGAATCGCCACGATGTGTTCCTTTCGTGTTTCGGAAACGCCGCTTTATTCGGAAATGCGGGACTAAGTGTCGCCGATGCCGACACGGCGTGTCACCGTCTCCTGGAATCTCGCGTCGATGGCGGACCGGGGTCGATGGTGAAGCGCGACGCCGATATCCTGCGCGGGGTCAGTTTCCTTGAATTCAAGCGAGAGAACGGAGTGAGCATGTCGCACGCCTTCTTGGCCGAGCTCGGCATCGAACGCGACAACCCGGGTTGCTACGCCGGCGCTTGGCGCCGGCCGGTCGGCGAATGGCTCGAGAGTCATTCGCCGCACGACGGGAGTTTGATCGGTCGCGTCGCGCTCGCTGGCGAAGAAGACTACGAAGCGGCGGCGCGCGTCGCGGTCGATGCGTTCAATAAATGGCGCGAATGGCCGGCGCCGCGGCGCGGTGAGGTTGTGCGGCAGATCGGCAACGCGCTCAGAGAACGGCGCGAAGCCCTCGGTCGACTCGTGACGCTCGAGATGGGCAAGATCCTGCCCGAGGGTCTCGGCGAAGTGCAGGAGATGATCGATATCGCCGATTTCTCGGTCGGCCTTTCGCGGCAACTCTATGGACTCACGATGCCGTCCGAGCGTCCCGGGCATCGCATGCTCGAGCAGTGGCATCCGCTCGGAGTGATCGGCTGCATTTCTGCTTTCAACTTTCCCGTCGCCGTCTGGTCGTGGAACGCGATGCTCGCGGCTGTTTGCGGCGACAGCGTCATATGGAAACCTTCAGAGTTGACGCCGCTCTGCGCGGTCGCCGTGCAGAATATTGTGAATCCAGTGTTGGCGTCGTGTGGCGCACCGCCCATCTTTAGTTTGGTGGTCGGCACCGCGCACCCGATCGGCGAGCGTTTGGTCGCGGATCGGCGCGTTGCGCTCGTGAGTGCGACCGGCTCCTGCAAAATGGGGCGCCGTGTCGCGGAAGTCGTCGGCAAGCGACTCGGTCGCACGCTGCTGGAACTCGGCGGTAACAACGCGATCATCGTGACGCCGAGCGCCGATCTCGATCTCGCCGTGCGCGGCATCTTGTTTGGCGCCGTCGGCACGGCCGGACAACGCTGCACGACGACGCGACGACTGTTTCTCCACAAAGATATCGCCGCCGGCATGATCGAGCGGCTCAAGCGCGCGTACTCGCAAGTGAAGATCGGCGATCCGCTCGCGGGCGGCACGCTCATGGGACCGCTCATCCACGACGGCGCCGTGCAGCAGATGATGCATGCGCTCGCGCGCGTGCAACAACAGGGCGGCGTCGTTGTGACGGGCGGTACGCGCTACAACATCGGCGTGCCGACGGCCGGCAGCTACGTGATGCCGAGTCTCGTGAAGGCGCGGCACGACATGCCGGTCGTGCACGAGGAGACGTTCGCGCCGATCCTCTATCTCATCGAGTATGACGAACTCGGCGAAGCCATCGCGTGGCAGAACGAAGTGCCGCAGGGGTTGTCGAGCGCGATCTTCACGACGGACGTGCGCGAAGCGGAGCGTTTCTTGGCGGCGGCGGGTTCCGATTGCGGAATCGCCAACGTCAACATCGGGACGAGCGGCGCCGAAATCGGCGGCGCATTCGGTGGCGAAAAGGACACGGGCGGCGGTCGCGAGTCGGGTTCCGACTCGTGGAAAAACTACATGCGCCGACAGACCTGCACGATCAACTATTCGCGCGAGCTGCCGCTGGCGCAGGGCATCCAGTTCGGAAGCTGACGCGCGCTCGGTGCGCGCCCAACCCGCGTCCCCCGGAATCGGCGAGGGACCGCGGCCTGATCTTGCCCCACATCTCTACGCGCTGACACGGATGACATCGATTGTCGATCGCTGAGATCCATGACTGCAACTCGACGTCGCACGTACGACGTCGAAGCCCCTCCGGGGCTTCGGTTGAAAAAGCGCGACATCGCAACGCGTACAGAGGCATATCCAATCGCGGTGCGCTCGCGCGCGACAGTTATGGGCGCGCAAGAATGCAACGAAACACTGCGCGGCTTCGCGCCTCCGCGCACGCGAAGTCTGTCCGCGTTCACGGATACGTCGAAGCGCGGCCGAATTTTAAAATGTCCGAAGCGAATTGAAAGAACCATGTATTCGGGGCGACATCGCACGTGTTCAACAAAAGCCCCGAAGGGGCGCAATTCATCAGCCCAGCGGCGAAGCCCTGGGTAACGAAAGAGAAAAGGCCGCACCCTGAAGGGGTGCGACTCGGAGTCGCGGAGTCGCAGCCTTTCAGGCTGCATCGTGTTCTTGCCGTTTACCCGGGGCTTCGCCCCGGGCTGATGAATTGCGCCCCTTCGGAGCTTCATTTGAAAAACCGCGACATCGCAACGCGTACAGGGGCATATCCAATCGCGGTGTGCTCGCGCGCGACATTACCTCAAAAAAAAAGGAGCGCAGGGCGGCGAGACAATCTGTCTCGCCCACCCTGCGCTTCCTCACGCACGCTTTCCTTGGTTTACGGGCAGTTCGGACTCGTGCAGGCCAGTGGCGGCCCGGTCGGGTCCGTCCCGCAACCGGGGAACGGCGGCGAGGGCGGCGCTCCGCCCGAGAATGAGTAGCTGAGCAGGAAGATCGGGTCGCCGATGTTCACCGTGCCGTCGTCGTTTGCGTCGCCACTCGCGAAGCAACCCGACGCCGCGCCGCCCGAGAACAAGTAGCTGAGCAGGAAGATCGGGTCGCCGATGTTGAGCTGCGCGTCGCCGTTGGCATCGCCGCGCTGGAACTGCGGTCCTCCGCTCATCGACAGGAGGAAAGGAATGTCGATCTCGATGACGATGCAGTACTTCTCGAAGACCAACTTGATCCAGATGTAGATGAGATCGGGCGACGGCACGCCGATGTCGACTTGTTCCGGCGCTGGTGAAGCAAGCGGGATCAGCGTATCGCCGACGACGACCACGCCGCCGCCGTATACGACGGGATTGGTCCAGCTCACGATCACGTGACCATCGGGAGTCTGGGTCGCCGAGAGACCGGTGATCGTCGGAATCACGTAGGGTGTGCTCGTCGTCGCGGTGATCGTCAGCTCCGGAATGACAAGCGTGGAGAGATCAAGCGAGCCGATCGCGTTCACTTCCACGCTGCCCCCGGCGATGACGCGGATTTCATCGCCGAGCAGCACTGCGCCGTTGACGGTGATGACTCGCTGGTTCTGCCACTCAAACCAAAGACAGAGAAGCGGCCACTGGTTCAACTTTCCGCAGCGGTACGGAAACACAATGTCCTGCACTTCGATCACCGGCGAAACGAGGCCGGGAAAGGAAGCGACCAGCGCGCCTTGGTCGTACACATCAATTTGATGCGAGGTCGCCGCGATCGGTGAATAGTCCGGGGTCAGCGACAGGCTCGACCCGGTATTCTCGATCGAGACATCGCCGAGAAACTGGCTCTGGCCGAAAACCGCGCCCGTCGCGCCGACCGTGAGCGTCGCGCAGGGAATGCCGACGGGAGGTGATATCGGCGCGAAAGTAAGCGAGCATTCTGAGACCAACGAACCGAAATCGAACGAGACGACATCCTGTCCCGACGAGCCGAGATTCTCGATGTGGAGCTCAGCCGTGCCCACGGTGGGTAGCGTCCCAACCACGCGCGCGTTGCCTTGACGTGGCCGTGGCGTGGTGCCTCCGGTCGGGACCGCGATTAGCCTTGCCGGCGTTTGCTTCTCCTCGCCGAGCATCAGCATCGGAACTCCCTGACCCCTTATGTCGAGTTGCAACGCCGGGCCAGAGATTGGCAGCGCGCTCTCAACCTCGAACTCGAACCGATTGAAGACACACAGATTGTCCGGATTGGGATCTATCCCGCTCGAGACGTACCCGTCCTCGATGTGAAACACGTGTACGAAGTTCGGGCCGCTCCAGTCCGGGCTGTAGCGGAGATTCTGTAACCCGGGAGGGAGAAACCCGATCGCAACGTCGCCGGAGACGCCGGTCGCCTCGTAGGTCGTGAGATCGCCGAGTCCGGCGCGCAACGTGTAGGTCACCGGAGTGCCGGTGTCATCGGAGGGAGTGAAACGGGCGCCGTCGAGATCCCGAGTCACCGCGACCCTCCATTCTCCGACCGATGGCCTGAAGACGTTGAAGCTTACCGACGCCCCGACAGGCATCCCCGGCAGCTCGCAGATCGTCTGGATCCCCACGCCCGCGAAGTTGCTGAGCTCGATCCGAACGCCATCCTCTCCCGAGGAGCCGATATTCGAAACGACGAGCCCGTTCGAGTCGGTCGAGAGCTGCGCGGCGCCGAGCGCGAAGTGGTTCAAGCCGCCGTACAGGCGATTACCGAGGACGAAGACCTCTGCCGGGTTCACTGTGGTGTCTTGACCAAGGCAAAACTTGCTGACGATGCGACCGTTCGTTGTGAGGGAGCCGAGGTCGACCTGCGTCGACGTGCCCGGGACCGGGTAGACCACCGCGGACTGCGTATCATCATCCACGACCGTGACGGAGATGTCCCGGTAGGCGATCGAAGCTTGCCAATTCAGGATCGCATTCCCGGTCAGGAGATCGATGTCGATGTCCATTGGCGGCGGGCGATGCGGGAACTCGAAGGAAGTTCCGCCGGCGCCCGTGAACTCGAGGCTCGAGATCCCAGAAGTAGAAAGCTGCAGCTCGCTAATCGCCACAACCTCGACGCTGCCTTCAGCGATCACTCGTAACTCATCGCCAAGTACTACGACCGTGCCGTTAATGGTCATGACACGTGCGGTTTGCCACTCGGACCACAAACATAGAAGCGGCCATTGATCGAGTTTGCCGCAGCCGCGCGGAAATTCAGAGCCCGCGATCTGAATCGACGGCATGACGACGCCCGGTATCGAAACGACCGGCATTCCGGCGTTGTAGACTTCGATCAATAGTGAGGTCGCCGATATGGGCGAATAGTCGGGCGTGCAAGTGAGACTGCCGCCCACGTCGACGAGCGCGAGCGAGCCCAAGAACGTATCGCTTCCCGCGACAATGCCACGCGAGCCGATCGTGAGCGAGGCGCCAGGGACGGGGCCCGGCACCGGCGGCGTGAAGTCGGCGAAGCATTCGGACATCAGGGTGGGGAAACGAACGCTGACGCCGTCTTGTCCGCTCGAACCGAGATTGTCGCATCGCATGACGGGAGTGCCGAGAGGGCTCACGCTGCTTGACAAGGCCGCAGCGCCGCTCGCACTGAATCCGGTGCCCAACGCGCGCACCGCCTCTTCGCCGAGCGTGAAGGCGCCCAATCCACCAGCGACGAGTCGAAGCGAGGAAATGTTATCGCAATCCTCCGGGAGGCCGGCGCAAGGTTTAGGGCGGGAATACTCGACGGCGTCGCCGATGATCACCGTGGCGCCGAAGCGATGCCGAATGACGCCGCAGTCGACGGACATGCGGAGACTCGTCACGTCGCCCGCGCGCTGTGTGCGCCAGTGTAGGAAGCCCGAGAGTCCCACGGCGAAACTGAACGAAGTGCCGGGCTCTTCGTGCACGAGCTGGCCGCCGAAGTAGACGCGCATCGTGTCGCCGGCGGCGCCGCCACCACCACCATCACCGCTGAAGACGAACTCCTCCGACGTAACGCGCGTCACCGTCGCCTCGGCGAGCGTGATCAGCGCGCCGCTCCCATCGGAACCGGTCGCGGCCGCGGACATCGAAGCGCCCACGAACATCGCGTCGACATCGACATCTGTCGCAGTTGTCCAGCCGCGAAAGCTGGCGAGCTGGATCGAGACGCCGTCTTCGCCCGACGAGCCGATGTTTGAAACGATCAGGCGTTGCGCCGGATCGAGAGTCAAAGTTGCCGCTCCAAGCGGACTGTGAGTCGAGCCTTCGTAGACGAGTGCGCCGGGCTGCGCCTGCGCGGGGACGGTGAGCGCAAGAGCGCTGACCAGGAGCGCGAGCGCAGCGGCAGATGAATGAGAGTGCCTCATGGTGTTTCCTTTCGAGTCGAGCCCAGAGTTGGTACCGCGCGCGACGATCGCTGCCGGCATTCGGCGCAGCGGCTTTCTCGGATGCGTAGTCCCGCGCGTTTCGTCACGCGCCATCAGAGGATTCTGCTGTGCAGCGCGAATGTCAAGGCGGGCGGCTCGTGCGTCAGGAGCTTTGTGAGCAGCGACTTACGATGCCTACAGTGAGTCAGCATCTTTGCAGCGCGAGGAACGGCCAACCTGGATTGTCATCGCGGTTTCTTGAGGTACGATCCAACGCTCAACCAGCTTCAACCACACGAAAGGACTCGGGTATGTCGCATCCACAGCACGCGGCCGCGTCGAGGCCGAAACGTCGCGCCCTCAAGATTTTCGGCGGAATCGTCGGTCTCCTCGTCATCCTGTCCGGGGTCTATTTCGGCGCCCTGAAGTACTTTGCACCTGCCGAAGGATCGCTCGTTGCCTGGGGCACGGGACTGGACGTCGCGCTCTCCGCCGCCGCCAAGAGTGGCAAGGCGGTCCTCGTCAAAGCCGGCTCGGAATGGTGACTGGCCTGCGTGCGCATGGACAGCGGTACGCTGTCCAACCAGCCGTTCAGTGACTTCGTGAAAAATCGCTTCGAGCTCGTGCGGATCGAAAAAGAGCACGCGCCCGATGTGTTCGCCCGTCTCGGAGTGAAGGAGTTTCCCACGGTCATCGTGCTCGGTTCCGATGGCAAAGAACTCTCCCGCATCGAAGGCGATCCCGGCCCCGAGGAGCTCCAGAAGAAACTCGCTCCCTTCGCCAAAGGCGCGTAAGTCGCTGGGTCCACGTCGAGCTTCGAAGCGATCGCGCAACTTCGAACCTTGTGCTTATGGCGCGTGCGAATCGCGGGTTGCTTCGTCTTCCGCTGCGCTCATGGCCTTCCAAAGCGCAATTCCGCCCTCGTATGTTTCGTTCCAGCCGCAACCGCCAACGCACGAGTACACCCAGGTCTCAACGCCGGTGTGCGTGTTCTTTCCTTCCGTCTCGAGATCCGAACCGCACCTCGGACAATTCGCGGGGAGTTCGCTGATCGACGGCATGTTCGCCTTTCCACGGTGCGTCGTGCGCTGGACGCAGTTGAAGCTTGACCGGTAGGGAGTCTCGACATCGTCCCAACCGGCGTCAAGAGTCGGACGTATTCGGCGGTCCGTGCGGTGACGCGAGCGACTAGCGTCCGCGCGCGGACGAGTCGGACTCCGACCCGTGGAAGAACTCTATGCACCGGCAGACCTTCGCGCTCAACTACGCGCGCGAATCGCCGCTGGCGCGAGGGATTCCGTTCAGGAGCTGAAGGTCGATCCGAGTGTCCGCCGCCGCCGGCCGCTATGAGAAAGCAAACATCGGATGCCGCTCCTCCTCTCGATGCGTCGGTGGCTGCACTTGCAACTCGATCCCACCGTCGCGCCGCCGGGGAAGTTGTCGCCCGTCAATCGCGTGATCACGATCTGCATCGTCGTCGGCATCGCGCTCTTCATCATCGAGACCGAGGAAACCGTCGCCGCGCAGTATGCGCACGTGTTCGGCGTGCTCGACTTCATACTCGGCATCGTGTTCACGCTGGAATATGTCGCGCGCATTTGGGCCGCGGGCGAGCGCGCGGAGTTCGCCGGCGTCGGCGGGCGCCTGCGCTACGTCGTGCGCGTCTTTTCACTGTTCGATCTCATCGCCGTCTTGCCATTCTGGCTTTCCTTCGGCTCGCAAAGCGGCGCGATCATCCGCATGTTCCGGCTGTTAAGAATTTTTTCGCTCGCGAAGTTCGGGCGCTACTCGACCGCGTTCACCTATGTGGTCGAAGCCGTGCGCGAACGCCGCTACGAGTTGCTCGTCACGGGGATGCTGGCCAGCGCGATTTTGCTCCTCGCCTCGACGGTGATGTATTTTGTCGAAGGCGAAGCGCAACCCAAAGCGTTCGGCAGCATCCCGCGCGCGCTCTGGTGGGGCGTCGCAACTCTGACGACGGTCGGCTACGGCGACGTCTACCCGATCACGCTCCTCGGCCGCATTTGCGCCGCGATCACTGCGATCAGCGGCATCGGCCTTATCGCGATGCCGACCGGCATCTTGGCCGCTGCGTTCAGCGACGCGTTTCAAAGGGCAAAGCAACGCCGGGAGGCGCGGGACGGGTAGCGGCGGCCGCTTACCGCGCCGACGTCACCAACCGGCGCGTCGGCTCACCGTAGTGTTGATAAGCGGCCCACAGCGCATCGTAGGTGGCGCTTTCGGCGTAGAGCTTTTGGCGCGCGGCAAGCACGGCTTCGCCGATGGTCGCGCCGCTCGCAGAGCCGGGCGGGAGGAGTCGCGCGTAGAGTTCGTGCGCGAAGAGGATCGCGCCATCGTCGTTCACTTCCCACGCCGTGCCGATGTAGTCGCGGACGCCGCGGCGGAAGAACTCATCGGCGATGCTCGGCAGGAGTTCGGCGTCGCTGACGCGCGTCGTGATTTGCTTGCCGCTCGAGTGTCGCGCGGACGTGCGCGCGGAGAAGCAGGCGTTGGCGACGATGAGGCGCGGCGGCTGATCGATGCGCTCGATCTCGCGTGCCGTGAGAAGTCCGCCCGCGAACAACCAACCGACGCGCGACGCGTCATCGGGATCGAAGTCGCCGTGTCCGCAGTAGTGCACGACGTCGAAGTCGCCGCTCAAGAGGAGCTCCAAGACTTCGAATCGATCGGCGGGACGAATCCCGCGCAACTCGCCGCGTCGACTCTCGGTTGTGCAGCCGATGCGGGCTTCGACTTCGACGTTGGCGGCGAGCAATTGCTTCATGACGGCGAGCGCCTCGCGCCGCGCGCCGGGCAAATCATCGCCCAGCTTCGGATCACCGGGGTCGCCGATCACGAGCGCGCGGAGTGGGCGATCGGCAGTGCGTGGGATCACCGGCGCCGGGCTGTACGCGGTCCGCAGTTGGCGTGCGACCGGCACTGCAACACCGACGGGCCGCAGCGCGGCGCCGCCGTCGCGTTCAACTTCGAGAAACTCCCAATGCACCGCCGCGCTCTCGCGATTGAGTTCGAAAATGACGGCCGGCGCTTCGCGCAGGAAGCGAACAAAGTCGTGCGGCACCAACAAGCGAGCCGTCATGCGACTCAAGCGCGCGACCGCATCCAGCTCGGGATCCGTCGTCTGTCGAATGAGATCCGCGAGGAGCTTCATGTCGAAGCGTAGACTGCGCTCGCTGACGACGGCTGAGTCGGAGAGCGCCGCGATGCGGAGTTCATCTTCGACTTTGAGACAGGAGATGCGCGTTGCGGGACGCGCGGGCGCGCGGGCGGCGTCGGCGCGGCCTTCGCCCCGTAACACGTTATCGATCGCGACCGCGAGTCGCTCGACGAGTTGACGTTCCGCGGTCGGCGATGTGCTTTGCGTGAGTTTTGTGAGCGCTCGCCCGAGATCCTTCGGCGTAAGCCGGGCGCCGGGAATCGCCGTCA
This sequence comes from Planctomycetota bacterium, assembly GCA_046154185.1. Classification (GTDB taxonomy): domain Bacteria; phylum Planctomycetota; class UBA8108; order UBA1146; family JAJFFE01; genus JBJXGE01. Next base: position 238,385 of record JBJXGE010000070.1, on the reverse strand, counting down.
GGATTTTTTGGGCGGCCCGGTGGCGCGGCGTGCCGGGCTTTGCCGCCGCCGCGCGCGCGATAGCTGTGAACGCCAACGCTCGGCCTTCACTCTCGTCGCGCTCGGCGCTGGCCATAAACCGAACCGGTCCGGTGAGCCGCAGCGCGATCGCTCGCCGCAAGTCGTCGTTTTGCGCCAAGCGCGCGATGGCGGCGTGAATCTCCTCCGCGCGCGCGGGTTTCTTCTCAACAAATATGAGCCGTTTGACCGCGCTGACGAGCGCGTGATGCCCGAGCGCGTCGCCGGCGCCGAATAACATGCCGTGCACGGCATCGGTGACTTCCATATTGCCGACACCGGCGCCAATCAACACAGTGCACACCGTGTGAACGCGTGGATTCGAAGCGACGGCGATCGCCAGATTGCGCGAGAGTCGGCGCAACTCGGTCGGTCCAAAAGTGCCGGGGTGACCCATGCCGGCGATGGCGACGAGTCGCTGCGGTTTAGTGGCCCATGGATAAAACGTGATCTCGCCGAGATCGCCACGCAGCACGCCATGCAACGTCAAGTTGTGCAGCACGCGCTCGTGTTCGGGCGCTTGCTTGCGCGAAACCACGGCGTCGAGCGCGGCCTCGGCGAACTGGGGCAAGACGCCGATGTAGTGGCCGGCGGCGTAGACATCGCCGGCGACCTCGGTGATGCCGCCGCACACGACTTCGACGTCGAGCGTGAACGGCTTGCGGTGCGGTCGAGGTGCGGGAGTTTTTGCCGCGACCGTTTCGATGGGTGCTGCCGACTCGAGCGCCGCGGGACTTTGTACGAAGCCGCTCAGAATGAGCGCCTCCGCCCGACTCGCGGTCGCCGCCGCCAGTGGTTTTTGCGTGCGTGTGCGAGTCGCGCGTTTTTTTGCGCCCGCACGCGCGGAGCCAGCGAGTATCTCGTCGAGTTCGCGATCGGCGCTGTCCGCCGTATCGCCGCTTAGCCACTTCTTGTCGGCGGCACCGCGGGTCGCTGGCAAAGTAGATTCCAGGCTGCCGGTCGTGCCGCTCAACAACAGCTCGGAAATACCTTCGAGCACTGCGGCGTTGCCCGGCAGCGCGCCGTGATCCTCGTCTATGTAGAAGGTTGGCACGCCGGGTAAGAGCCCGAGTTCATGCGGGACGCGGCCGTCGCCCGAACGCGTCATCTGGTACTCGAACTTGCCGTTCGCCGCGACGCGGATGCGATACGGAGTCTCGCGATTGAAACCCGCCACGTAAATCAGACGCTCTGGATCGCGGACGACGCGCAGTTCCCGCTGCACCGTGCGCGCTCGATCGAGGTGCGGCTGCTGCACGCCGAATGCGCCCCAGGTCTCGCGCGTGAAGAGCCGTTGGCGATCATCCGCGACCTGCAACTCGGGCGAGGGCATCATCTGATAGCAACCGGGAAACGTCGCGAGGATCTTGAGCAGTTTCTTCCGGCTGTGCCACAAGTCGGCCGTCGCGAGCTTCCGCACGACGCTTTCGACGCCGGTAAAAACCTGCGGCACCGCGAACGATCCTTGATTGGGAGTGCCGAGCATCACGAGTCGCCCGCCGCGCCGCATGCCATTCGGATCGCGCATCGCTTGCCAGACGTCCGCGTGTTTCGCAATGAAACGGCGCGCGACGAGTCCGCCCATCGAATGCGCCACGATATGCACCGGTTCGTTGCGCGCCCAGTCGCGAATGGCCTGCGCGAGCTTGTCGGCGCTCAAGTCGAGGTCGAGCCGCCAGTCGAATGCGAAAGGGAGTACGTCCCATTGTTTGTCGAGTTCAAGGACGAGCGGCACGTACTCCGGAAAGAGCCCCGCGACTTGCACGCGGGTGCGCGCGTCCTTTTGCTGTCCGGCGGGATCGAGTTCGAGATCGGCGATGCGACCCGTGATGAGTCGCCAATAGTTCACCCACACGCGATCGACATCGCCGCTTGCGTCAACGACATCCAATCGCGCGCCCATGATGCCGTTGATGACAACGACGCGGCCGCCGAGCGCGCGCCGCGCCGACGCGCGGTTGCGCCGCGCGCGTCGCGTTGCGGATCGCACGGCGGTCGCGCCGATGCGCTCCGCGAGCAGCTCCGCACCGGCGGAATCGAGCTGCGCGATGGCTTGCCGAATCGCGTCGACATCGTTGCGCGCGAGTGCACGCGACAGTGTCTCGATTGATGCGGGCACTTCGGGCGGGGGCTGCATGTTCATGTCGAACTCCCTGCGAGTGAGAGCGGTGTTGTTGTGCGGCGTGCGACCGCGATGAGGGGCACCGCGACGAGTCGGCGGTTGTTGACTGCCGCAGCGCGGCCAATCTAACGAGCGGGATGCGCAATGCAAGGCGGTGCGAGTCCCCGCTGACCGCCACCGCATCTCGGATCTTTGAAAAGGCGAAGTGGAAGGTCGGGAGATCTCTACCAACACGTGACCGTTCCGGGTTTCAAGCAGTCGCGAATGGATGGCAATCGCGAGCGATCGCAGCGGCTACGTGTGGTCAAGCTAGTGTTGGATTCGATGCAAACCAGCCGATGTCGCGCGGCGGCTTGAGTAATAAATTAGTAGCACGCACGTGAGATTTCGACCATCGAGAGGAGCCCTGCCATGACACGATCATGCAACAGGAATCCATCGACCGCGGCGCCGCGCTGCGGCTCGGCGCTCTCGTTCGCAGTTTTGTTCGTCCTGCAGCTCGTCTTTATGGCCCGCTGTAAAACAAGCGGTCCATCCGACGAGGAACAGCGGCCGCTCGATCGGCACAGAGCAAGAATCGGCGAGTTGTAACGAGCGAAATAACTCGAGAGTGCGCATTTCGAGCCGACGTCTTCGCCGGCCTATCAGGCCGGCTAGGCCACGATGATCCCGAGCGCCACGAAGCCCTTGTAGGTCTCCGGAAATTCGTCCTTGAGCTTTTTCACTTGCTCGCCGTGACGGCGAATATCGCTCACGGCGCCGACATTACGGATGACGTCATGCAGCGACTTTGCTCCCAACTTCTTCGCAGCGAAGCTTTCGAGCTTGCGCGCCTCACTCGGCTTGATCCCGCCGGCGTGCCCAAAGTCGGGTACCAGACGGCTGAAGAGCTGGTAGTGATGGTCGTTCACGAACTCGAGCTGCTTGCCGCTCGGCAGCTCCGCGCCTTTGACGTGCTCGCTCCCCGGGGCGGCTAGGCGCTGCGGAGGCAGATTTCCCGCGGCCGTGCTGCGCACACCCTTGCCGGGCGTCTCGGCGGAGTGCATCCAAGCCAGCGCCCGACCTCCGCCGCTGGTGGTTTTCCCCACGTCGGCGAAAGCCCGATACTCGCCGATTCGCTGCTGAATCCTGCCATACTCTTCTAGCGTCTCTTTCTCGGCGAGGAACTTCGGATTGGCGAGTGGAGTGCCGTGGCGCATCAAGAACGAGTGGCACATGCTCTGGATGATCTTGAAGACGCTCTCGAGCCCCTTTGAGTACGCCGACCCTGACGCGCCCTCGACAGATTGATCGTGCGGACCGGGCATGCGCAGCAGCACGCGGTTCGTCTTGACGCTGAAGGTCTTGTGAATGAGCGGCTTCATGCCGCCGCGCGCCTCGTGCTCGGCGTACACCGCCCAAAGGTGACGGACGTTGGGTGGCAGCACCGTGTGTTCGTAGTAGTGCATTTGGTTCTTGTAGAGCGCACCCGGTACGGGGTCCATCGCGAAGATATTCACCTGCAGCTCGCGCATGCGGCGCGCCAATGCCGCGTCTTGGGGCGCGAGTCCAAGCGTCGTGAGGCCGTAAAAATTGAGTTCCTCGGCGATGCGGAAGCAGGTGAATGCGCCGCGACTCCAGCCGACCAGGTTGACGCGCTGCGGCGCGGGGCCGCGGTCGATCACGGCCAGCCGCATGAGCTCCTGGATCCACCATACGACGCGGATGACGTTGTGCTCGAGGCCGAACGATCCCGGGCCAAACTTGGTGGCGACTCCGAGCTCGTACCCCTTTTGCAGCGCCGGGAACAACTTCTCCCGCTCCGACAGTTCGGCCTTCTTGGCGCCCCCTGTTATCGGATCGAGCATACCCGGCTGAGCGCGCGTGACGTCGATGCTTCCGCTAATGGCCTGCCGCAGGCGCGGGAAGTGTTGCGTGCCGTGCGCCGCCACGCCCGCCGTCACCATCCAGTCTTCGCCCTCCCTGCCCGTTACCATGCGTGACAAGTTTCCGACGACGTCGGTATGGTCCCGCATGAACCCAGTCCCTGGATTCAACACTGTCAGTGTTTTCACGGACTTGACCTTCCCGCCTTGCAGCGTCGGCGAGCGGCGTGCCCGCAGCGCGCATAGGTCCAGCTAGAGCGAAGCTAGCTAGCTAGACTCTCCGGGAAGCAGTCTCGATGAAAGCGAAGCTACAGTCAACGGTGCGCGCTTGCGGTGAAGCGAAAAGGGCGCGAGTGGGTCGAAAAACTATTCTTCTGTGCGTGCCGCATCGGGCGTGGTCGCTGGCGTCGTCGACGAGGTCACTTGCTTGGCGGGCTCAACTGAGCACGCGTTGCCGGCGCCTCAGCCAGCTCCGAAGCGAGGAAGTACGACCTTGGTCACGAGGAGCCAGGCGCCGAGGATTCCGAGCAAGATCAAGATCGTTTCCATGCTTCGCGACTTTCCAGGCGTAGGAAGTTCGGGGCTTGAATCGGTCATGTCGTTGACTTTCTCTGGTCTGCGGTTTCAACGTGATCGCGACTTGTCAAACGTCGCGCGCCGCCGCTCGGTTCCGGCGGCTTGTGTCGCGGGGATCTCGGCCGCGGGCGGGCTCCTTGCGTCGCCGGGATCTCGGCGAGCTGAGCTGCCGCCAGCTACGACGCCCTCAGGGCGGTATCACTCTCTCCCGTCCCGGGCTCGCACAATGGTGACGCCGACGGTGCGAGCGTGGCGAAGCGCGCCCGGTTTCTGAATTGTGAGTTTAACCTTGTTGACGCGGGCATTCTGTAGCAGGAGTTGCGCGACGCGTTCGGCCAGCGCTTCGAGTAGCTCGAAGCGACTCGATTCGACGAAGGCGAGAACTCGTTTGGTCACTTCGCGGTAGTCGACCGCGTCGGCGATCGCGTCACTCTGTCCGGCGGGACGCAAATCCGCGTAAAGCCGAAACCCGAGCAGCAACTCCTGCCGACGCGTGCGCTCGTCCGGGTAGACGCCGATGATGGCGCGGACTGCAAGCCCAGAGATTTCGATGAAATCGGACTCGTCGTGCGGCTTCACAGGAGATGCCTTCCGCCATCGACGGGAATGACCGCGCCCGTGACGTAGTCCGCATCGCGCACGAGATACAAGAGCGCGTTCACGACATCTTGCGGCGTGCCAGCGCGGCGCGCCGGTACCTCGGCGCTGGTTTGCTTGCGAGGAGTCGCGATCGTAGTAACGGTCGTTTCGGGCGGCAAGATGATCCCCGGCGCGATGCCATTCACGGTGATGCGCGGCGCGAGCGATCGCGCGAGCAATTGGGTCAGCGCCAAGAGTGCGCTCTTCGCGACACTATAGGAAACGTAGTCGGGATCGAGGCGACTCGCACGCCAGTCGAGCAAGTTGACGATTCGTCCTTCGACGTTGGTCGGCAGTCGCAGAGCCATTTCGCGCGCCAGGGCATAGGCGGCCTCGGCGTGGAGCGCAAAATCGACGCGCAGTCGGTCGGGTGCCGTATCCTCGACGCGGCCAGGTATGAAGACGGAAGCGCTGTTCACTAGAACTTGCACGGGGCCGAGCGCGGCCTCGGCGCGCGTGATGAGTTTCGCAGCCGCGACGGGATCGGTGAGATCGCATTCGAGCCCGACGGCTTCACGACCCAAGGCGCGCAACTGGTCGAGCGTCGCCTGCGCGTCCACTCTAGAGTTGTTGTAGTGCACCGCGACCCGCATGCCGGCGGCGCCGAGCGCGAGTGCGAAGGCCCGACCGAGGCGGCGACCCGCCCCGGTCACGAGCGCTGTGGAGTTCTCAATCTTCATGGAGCATTTCTATCGCCGGCACCGATTTCGCATGAATCGACACTGCCGCAATCTTCCATCAATGCGTCGGCTGTCACAACCTGGGTCGGGTTTTTGACGCGAACGCGCCGCGCTTACTGTACTAAAGGGTGCGCGCGGTTTACTCTTTCGCCCCATGCGTATGTGAGCCGCGCGCCGCGCGGTGACAATTCCATCGGAGTACCGCTGACGTGAGTTCTTCTCGATCGCCCGTGTTCGACTTGCCTGTCGATATTCAAGTCAGCGATGGCGACCGCGCGTTCGTCTACAGTTTCGACGGGCGGCGTCCGCTCACCATGGGCCGCGCCGACGATTGCGATATTTTTCTCACGACCGCGAAAGCCTCGCGTCATCACGCCGAGATCGTGCAGCACGAGGGTCGACTGACCCTCGTCGATCAAGATTCGGCGAACGGCACGTTGCTGAATGGCGCGTCGATCCAGCGTCACGCGTTGACGCCGGGCGATGAAATTCGGATCGGCACCGCGTTGCTCGTCGTCGGAGTGCGAAGTGCGGCGTCGGTCTCGGAACTGTCGGTCTCGAAGCCGGCGGTCGCGTCGCAGGAGTTCGATCTCAGTTCGGCTCCGCGTGACGAATCCGCCGCCACTGCCGCGGTGTCGCCCGATCCACTCACCGCCGCGCCGCGCGAAGCGATCGACACAAGCGAACTCATCGAGCGATTCGATGCGGCGAGTTTGGCGCCGCGTTCCCCGACCCAAGCGCTGCCGGCGCGCGCGCCCGCTGCGACGTATCGCGCCGCGCCCGTCAACGCAGTGATTGCGATCGCGCTCCCGCTCGCGCTCTTCGCGACGCTTGGTGGCCTGTGCTACGTCTACATCATCGAAGAGCGGCTCTTCGAGTCCGTGCAATCGCCAGTGGAGTTGCCAACGAACACGGCTGCAAGTATTGCTGCGCCGCCGACGCTCGTCGACGGACGCGCGCCGCGGAATGGAGATTCCGGCGTCGAACTCGACAGCGCGAGCCCCGATGCGAGCATGCTTGACCTCGGCGAAGCGGCGGCGACCGCCGACCTCAAGATCTTGGGGCGCGACGCCGTGCAGGGCGTCCTTGGTTGGGAACTCATCGAACGCGCTGCCGCAATCGCGAACGCTTACCCGGGGACGACCGCCGCCAGAGAAGCGGAACGGCTGCGCGTCATGCTCAGCGGCGTGCGCCAATTCCTCGTGACTGAAGAGCGCGCGGCGGCCGAGAGCGCGCTGACGGAATGGCTCGCGCGCGGGCATTACGGCGCCGCGCTCGCGGCGAGTCGATTTCTCGCGGCGAGTGCCGCGGACCCCGAGCTGAAAGCGCATTGGTCGACGCGCTCGTCGGACATCGACCAACGCGCGCGTCGTGAGTTTCATGAACTCGAGCGCAACTTGAGTACGCTCATCGAGGCCGGCGATGCCGCGGCCGCCGTACGCACGCTTGCGAACACGGCCGCGAGTTTCGGCGGTACGTCCGTGTACGCGGAAGCGCTACCGCGTTACGTCGAGAGCGGGCTCTCCGAGCGCGCCGCGATTGCGCGTGGCGCACGCGATGAGTCGGTCGATCGCGTGCTCGAGGATCTCGACATCGCGCTCGCCGAGTGTCGGTTTCGCGACCTCGAAGCCATCTACTACAAATTGTTGGCGCTCGACCCGCCGGCCGAGTTGCGTTTGCGCGCCTTTGAAGGACTCGTCGATTCCTTTTACATGCAGAAGATGTTCGCCGACTTTCTCGAAGGCAGCGCCGCCAAGGAAGTCGTCACGCAATCCGGCAAACTGCTTCGCTCGACGGAGACCGAAGTCGAGTTTGAGTTGCAGATCGAGGGACATCCCTATCGCGAAATCAAAAGCTGGCGAAAGCTCGCGCCGCTGACTCAGTCGCAGCTTTTTCATGCGGTAGTCTTCAGCCGCGATGGATTACTCGGGCTCGCACTCTTCAATCTGCGCATCGGCAATGTCGGCGGCGCGGAGGCCGCGCTCGTTCGGCTGCACAATCGCGCGCAAGGCAAAGAGCTGGCGGCATCGCTCGTCGCGCGCTTGCGCGGTATACCCGTGCCGGAATCCGGCTTCGTCGAACACAAAGGGCGACTCGTGACGCCGGCCGAGAAGAGCGCGGACGTCGAGCGCACGCGCCGAGAGCGGGAAGAGGCGCGCGCGTTTGCTGAGCTCATCAAGAAGCAGAAGCTCGCCAAGAAACTGTCGGCCTACATCGAGCACGCGCTCGATCTGCGGAAAGGCGGCTCGTTCGAACTGGCGCACGACATGTTGCGCGAGATTTCGGTTTCTACCGATGCGGAAGCCGCCGCCGAGGCGCGACGGCTACTCCTCGATCCGCTGTTGCGCGAGGAGACGCTGCTCGCGAATGGTCCACCGGCTAATTCGATCGACGTCGCGCTCCTCGGCGAGGGTTATCCCGTTGAGGACGAATATCAAGCCGCGTTCCTCGTCGACGCGAACCGCTGCCTGAAACTGTTTCTCAATGAGGAACCCTACAAGGAGTACCAGAGCTACTTCAATTTTTATGCGGTGCAACTCGGCTCGCGCGAACGCGGCTGCGACAAGATCCCCGGCGATGTGAAGATCGATAGCGCGCTCGATGGCAAAGTCGAATGGGGCGTTTTCACGGTCGACAACGGCAAAGTGATGGCGTTGCTCGATCGACTCGGCGAGCGCGGCGCGGATCGGCAGGCGATCGTGATTGGGAAGTGTGACGCGAGCGTCGCGACCGGCGGTGGGGGGGTGTCTTGTTTGTCGGCTGGCGGACTACTGCCCGTTGGACACGAGTTCGGGCATTCGTTCGGGGCGCTGCGTGACGAGTACGACAGCGATCCGAGTTCGGACCCCAAACGAACGATCCCGAAGAAGCGCGCCGCCGGCATTCCAACCGAGACGCTGCCGCCAAATCTCATGGCGGGGTCGGACCGCGAAGACGTGCTCAAGCATGCGCTCTGGCATTATTGGATCGAGGCCGGTGAAGCGAAGTGGTGGAACAATTCGAAGGTGTCCGTGTTCGAGGGCGGCGATCGCGTGCCTTTCAATGTTTGGCGCCCGCAGTCGGGTTGCAAGATGCGCGATGCCGGGGCGCGGTTTTGCGTTGTGTGCATGGAAGTGATGGTGCTCGAAATCTATCGCCACGTGCGCCCCATCGATCGCTTCGAGCCGGAGTCGGCGCGCGTCGCGGTCACGGATGCAGAGCGGCAAATCTTCAAAGTGTGGCCAAAGCGGCCCGCCACTCACGACCTCGAGGTGCGTTGGTATGTGCTCGAACTCGGGACCAATCCGCCGCTGCCCGACACGGAACCCGAGGGTAAGACCGTCGTCCTCGAAACCCGCAAAGGCGAACTGTTAGAGCGCACCTATCGCGTCTTCGACGGCGAGGGCAAGCTCGTCGAGTGCGTCGAATTCCGCGCGCGCGGCCTGCGCGCCGGCTGGTATCGAATCCGGGTCGAAGCCCACGACCCGACGCCCTGGGTCTTGCGCGATGAAAAGAACCTGCTCTGGGATGCGCGCGAGTGGTTCGTCGAAGTGAAGTGACGAACTGGAGAGTGCGCAGCTCTCGGCGCCGCAGCTGAATCTTTTCTCCCGCGCGTGTGAGAAAAAAATGGGGTCTTGCAAAAATCGGCCGCACCTTTGAAAGGTGCGGCACGGCGTCGCAGCCTTTCAGGCTGCATCCCGTTGTTGCGAATTCCCCGGGGCTTCGCCGCTCCTGGCAGAATGGCTGATGAATCGCGCCCCTGCAAGGCTTCAGTTGAACGCGCGCGACATCTCGACGCGCACGAGGAAGTATCGAGTCGCTGGAGAACATCGCGAAGCCAAAGCGTCAAGCAGAGTGCGTTGCGCAGGGTAATGCGTCGCGTAGGAGTCATTCATATGCCCGCCGTAACCGCATGCCGAAATACACGAAGTTTATTAAGTCAACTGTGCACGCGCGGCGACGTCGCACGTACTCAACCGAAGCCCTGCAGGGGCGCGATTGATCAGCCCAGGGTAGGAAAATAATCGGCCGCATCCTGAAAGGGTGCGACGCGGGGTGGCGGCGTCGCTCGCAATCGAGGAGTCTTCACAGGCGCAGCGCCTGTTCTCACTTCAATTCCAAGCGGTCAGCTTCTTACTTCCGGCCCGGCGACGGCGATTGATCTGACGGCGGCCGCCGTTGGTTTTCATTCGCGCGCGAAAGCCTTGCTTGCGGCGCTTGATGTTGGACTTCCGAATGTAGATCTTCATGGCGCTCCTCGGGCTCTCTCACGCGCGGTCGCACGCGGGCTGGAACAGTGTGATTTTCGATCCTCACCCGATCATGCAAAGCGCACCAAGATAGCGACCTGAGTCAGCGCTGACAAGCCCGAGTCGGCGGGCACGGGGCACATACTTGGCGACACCCGGGGCGAGCGGGGCGTGCCGCGGCGCCGGTGTCCGGCTATCATTCGACCCCGCACAAGCCTTGGCCGACCGCGGAGTTTGCCGCGATTTCGCGAAACGAAGAGAAGAGGGAACCGGTGGCGAACGAAAGCCTCAAAGACCGCATCAACGCGAGCGTCAAGGAGTCGCTCAAGGCGCAACAGAAAGACCGCCTCGTTACGCTGCGCATGATGCTCGCGGCGATCAAGCAAAAGGAAGTCGACGAGCGCATCACGATGTCGGACGAGCAGGTGCTCGCCGCGCTCGACAAGATGATCAAGCAACGGCGCGAGTCCATCACTCAGTACCAAAGCGCCGCGCGCCAGGACCTTGCCGATAAGGAACTCGCGGAAATCGCAATCATCCAAGAATTCATGCCAGTCGCGCTCGGCGACGCCGAGATCGATCGTCTCGTCGCCGCCGCTATCCAGGAAGTCGGCGCGAAAAGCATGAAAGACATGGCTCAGGTGATGGCGGTCTTGCGGCCCAAAGCGCAGGGCCGCGCCGATATGGGCGCGGTGAGCGCGAAGGTCAAAAAGATGCTCGGCTAATCGCTGCGCGAGCCCGTCGGCGGCCTAGAAACCTCTCGCTTCGACGGCATCCACCGTCTGAACGCACGCGTCAGTTCTGGTCCCACAGCGTTCGAGCGGCGCAGCGTGCCGAGCGATTGTGCGGCCGGAGCTATTTTGAACAAAGACCACCGCCGCATCGCCGGGCAGGCAGCACATGCGTTTTTGCTTGAGCACGTGCGTTTCGTCGCCGACCTGTTCGCGCGAGACCTCGCCGTAACCGACCAGCTCGTAGGTTTTCGAGTTCAACACGAAATCGCTATGCGCGAACTCGATCGCGCCGACGATGAGCGCGCCGAAGATGAGAAGGGCCACGAACATTTTTCCGAGTCGTCCGCCGCTGCGTGCCATGGTGTTTCCTTTCGCAAGTTTGCCTGACTGCTGGCGCCGTACGCGCCACTTTCTCGCGTTGACGACGCTCCATGCATTCGCGGTGCCAAACGTGGAAGCCGCGGCTGGCCCGGCCACGGCCACCGCGTTTAACGAGAGATTCATGGCGAGTTTAGACCGTGTCGCGGCGGCGTCGCGCGTCGCGACCACGGCAACGCGCGCCGCTCAATTCGTTCAGCTAGAGGCGCGCACTTGTGGTCGTCGCGCGTCACAGCACGAGTTTGCCGCGACCGAGAATATCATGGAGCTGAATAATCCCGATCGGCGCGCCGCGGGTGTCGACGATCGGCAAAACCGTGATCGCGTGCGCTTCCATAATGCGCAGCGCCTCCGACGCCATCGCGTCGGCGTCGACCGTCTTCGGCGCGCGGATCATGAAACCCGCAACGGCCTGCTCGAGCAACCGCGGTCGCACGCCTTTTTCCAGCAAGCGGCGCAGGTCACCGTCCGTGAAGATTCCCGTCATCACCCCGGTCGCGTCCGTCACGAGCACGGACCCGAGCGCGTCGCGTCCGCTCATCTTCGGGAGCGCCGCGGCGAGCGGCGCGTCTTCGGTCACGATCGGCACGCGTTCGCCAGTTCGCATGATGTCGGCGACCTTGAGCGCGAGTCGCCGGCCTAGATTGCCACCGGGATGAAATCCCGCGAACTGTTCGCGCGTGAAGCCGCGTTCCTCCTTGAGCGCGATCGCCAGCGCATCACCGAGCGCGAGCGTCACTGTCGTGCTCGTCGTCGGCGCGAGGCCGAGCGTGCCAGCCTCGCGCTCCACGTGAATTGGCAGCAGATAGCGGCATTCGCGCGCGAGCGTCGATTCAGAATTGCGCGTCATGGCGACCGCCGGTGTGCCAAGGCGCGCTGCCGCGATCACGACGTTGACGACTTCGCTGGTTTCTCCGCTCGCCGAGATGGCGATGAGCAGATCGTCGCGGCTCAAGATGCCGAGATCGCCCATGACGGCTTCGACGGAATGTAGGAAAATCGCCGCGGTGCCGGTCGACGCGAGCGTGGCGGCAATCTTGCGCGCGATGATTCCGGACTTGCCGACGCCCGTGAGTACGACCTTGCCCTTAAGCGCGAGGATCGTTCCGACGACTTCGCTGAAGCGCGTATCCAATTGGTTCGCGCCATAGTCGAGCGCCTCACTCGCGGCGAGCAGTACGCGGCGCGCGCATGCTATTCGTGTCACGCCGAGGCGGATCTCGTCATTCGTCATGGCGTTCGAGAATAGCGTCGCGCGATGCTAATGCAAGTCGAGCGGCCGGACACGGCGAACGAGAGAGAGCGATGGATGGCGAAGGCCCAAGTGGTTGACGGTCTGTGGCGCGACGACCGCGGCATCGCGCGTTGTGGGTGGTGCGCGAGTGACCCGATCTACGCGCAATATCACGATGCGGAATGGGGTCGGCCGGTTTCCGAGGATCGGCGCTTGTTCGAGAAAATCTGCCTCGAAGGATTTCAATCGGGACTGAGTTGGCTCACGATTTTGCGCAAGCGCGAAAATTTTCGGCGCGCGTTTAGTAATTTTGAGATCGCTTCGGTCGCGCGCTTCAACGCGCGCAGTGTCACACGGCTCCTCGGCGACGCCGGTATCGTTCGCCATCGCGGCAAAATCGAATCGACGATCAACAACGCGCGTCGCGCGCTCGAACTGGTGACGGAGCGCGGCTCGCTTGCGCAGTATTTTTGGAGCTTCGAACCGCCGGCGAGCGAGCGGCCGCCGCGCTTGACGTGGGATGTGCTCGCGACGTTGAGCGAAACGAACGAATCTCGGGCGCTCAGCAAAGATCTCAAGCGCCGCGGTTGGTCGTTCGTCGGTCCGACGACTGTCTATGCGTTCATGCAAGCGATGGGTTTGGTGAACGACCATATCGAGGGCTGCGCGCATCGCGAACCTGCGCGCGGCTAAGGGCCCGCGACCTCGCGATAAACACACAAACGGCCGACGCGACCGACGCGCTCGATGCGCGCGCGCACGTCGGCGCTCAGCACGACGATGGAACTCTCCTTGATGATGTAGACGTCGCGCGTCGCGTTCGTCAACGCGGGTTCGAGCACGTGCGGTTCGAGCCCGGCGACGAATTGCAGGCGATCTTGCCCGTAGTAACCCATCGAGTCGTAGCCGCGAAACGTGACGATGACTTGGCCACGCGAATCCCCGAGTTGGTCGAGCGCCAGTTGCATCGCGGCGCGCGTGGAGTTGTCGCGTTCGACGATGAGCCCGAACGCGGGCCACGCGAACAACAATCCCGCCGCCATCGCGAGCGCCGAACTCGCGAAGAGGAGCGCGCACGAGTCGCGCCGCACGGCGACGACGATGTATCGCACCGAACAGGCAGCGACGACGACGGCAGCGCCGACCCACACGGCACTCGCACGAAACCAGATGAGCGCGACGATCGCTGCCACGAGTATGCTGAGTTGCGGCGCCGCCACGAGCGCGAGCCCCGGCGCGCGAAGCCGTCGCTCCTCGATGGCGGCGACCAGCGCGCGCGCGAGCCAAATCGCGAGGCCGCCGAGCCCCGGCAATAAGTAAGTCGGCAGGACATTGCGTGACGGGATGAAAAACGCCACCGGCGCGAGTCCCCAGAGCAACATCAACAGCTCGGCGCCGCGCGGCCAGCCGCGCGCGCGCACGGACGCGAGAAAACCCTTGTGCGAAAGAAGCAAAGTCCACGGTACGAGCGCGGCCAGCAAGTATACGCAAATGCTGCCGTACGGAACCTCGTGGCCCGTGCCATAACGATCACCGTAATCGCTCAAGAGGAAGCGCCCGAGATGCTCGTGCACGAAAAAATACTGGAGAAAGCCCGGATTCGCGCGCTCGGCGCAAATGTACCACGGCAGAAAAATCGCGCTCGCAAGCAGGCTACCGGTGACCCACGGCAATTCTCGGAGTCGGCGCCACTCGTGTTGCCACAAGCACCACGCGAGAATTGGACCGAGACTCAATACGATGACGATGGGTCCTTTCGCCAACATGCCGAGTCCGAGCCAAGCGAAAAAGAAGTGTCGCCAAGGCGTACGCGTCGGTTCGCCCGCACGCGCAAACGACACCACGATGCCGGTCGCACACAGGGCGGCGAAGACATCCATGATGACCGCGCAGAAAAGCGTTTGAAACAACACGCTCGTCGTCATGATCAACGCGGCGAGCCAGGCGACTTCCGCGCCATAGTGTCGGCGTGCGAGTGCATAGACGAGCGCGATCATGGCGAGTCCCGCGAGGAACGACGGCAAGCGGGCCGCGGCTTCGCTCACGCCGAAGAGCGCGAAGGCGCCGGCCTCGAGCCACAACGCGAGCGGCGGTTTGCCGAGGAACGGCGTGAACTCGCCACGCTCCCAAAACTGTGGCGTGACGTAGTCGCCGCTGCGGTGCATCTCGAGGGCCATGACAAAGTAGCGGCCTTCGGTGCGATCGATGAGCGGCAGTACATCGAGCGTGCAAAGTCGCAGCAGGAGGAGCGTAAAGACCCCGACGGCGCAGGCGCTGACGAAGCGATGCGTACCGCCATGCGTTCTTGTTTCGATTTCGGGTGCGTCGGTGCGAGTCGCAGCGGATAGAGTGGCCAGCAGTCGCTCCAGTCACTTGGAGTAAAAATGCCGTGGGACGCGGCGGACGAATTTACAAACTGAAACGCGCCGGGAACAGCGTTCATTCGATTTTTTCGACGTGGGCGTGAGAGAAGCGAGGGCAGAGCGGATGTCCGAGAAAATTCTCGCTTGCGCGACCGCGATTCCGCCTTATCGCCACGCGGCGGCGAGCATCGAGCCGCACCTGCGGCGTTGGCTGGCGACTCGGGATCCGGAGCTTTGGCGCCGGGCGGAGCGCGTCATCGCCGCAGCTGGGATCGGCGCACGCGCGAGCGCGTTGCCGCTCGACGAGGTGTTTGCGCGGCGCTCATTCGAGGAGAAAAACAACTGCTATGTCGAGTCCGCGCTCGCGCTCGCCGCGCAAGCGTTCGAAGCGGCGCTCGCGCGGGCCGCGATCAAGCCGCGGCAAATCGACTTTCTGATCACGACCAGTTGCACCGGCTTCATGATCCCGTCGGTCGACGCATACTTGGTGAATCAGTTCGCGATGCGACAGGACGTGCAGCGGTTACCGATCCTACAAATGGGCTGCGCCGGGGGCACCGCCGGGCTCATCTCGGCGACGGATTATTTGCGCGCGAATCCCGGCAGTACCGTCGCGCTGATCGCGGTCGAGCTGCCGTCCTTAACGTTGCAGCTCGATGATTTTGCGATGGCGAACATCGTCAGCGCAGCGTTGTTCGCGGACGGCGCCGCCTGCGTGATCTTGGGCCCGGGCACCGGCGTGCGACCGGTGATTCGCGCGAAGCAAATGTATCACCTGCCGGACACGACTGACTTGATGGGGTTTCAGCTCACGAACGCGGGGCTTCGCATCGTGCTCGACAAAGGCGTCCCGGCGGCGATCGCCGCGCACCTCGAGCGTATGTTGCTGCCGTTTCTCGCGCGACAGGGCGCGACGTTGGAAAGTATCGAGCACTACTTACTGCACCCCGGCTCGATCAAGATTCTTGCGAAGACCGCCGAGTTGCTCGCCCGCCACGGGAAGCACGTCGACGACTCGTTCGCCGTGCTGCGGAGTTTCGGCAATATGTCGAGCGCCACCGTGCTCTTCATCTTGGAGCGCTTTCTCGCGCGCGACATCCGCGTGGGCGAGCGCGGCCTCATGATGAGTTTCGGCCCCGGTTTCGCTGGACATATGTTGTTACTCGAATGGGAGGGCGTCGAGCGTCGTCAGTGACGGTGGCGAGGAACGCGATCACAACCACGGTCGCAACATCGCGGCGAGTCGTTGCAGGATGCGCTCGAGCAGTGAGCGTTTGCGCCACTCGGCGAGTTCGACCGGCGTCGACTCGGCGAGGTCTTCCGCAAAACGCTTCGCGAGTTCCTGACCGATGCGCGGATCGACAATAAAGACATTCGCTTCCAGATTGCGATGGAACGAAAAACTGTCGAAATTGCTCGAACCGATCGTCGACCAGTCGTCGTCCACGGTCATGGTCTTGGCGTGCAGAATCGATGGTCGCCAGAGCGAGATCTTCAACCGTCGCGAAAGGTAGCCGTGGAAGTAGTAACGACTTGCGTGGTTGACGATCTGCACATCGGACTCGAACGGCAGCAGCAACGAAATGTCGACCCCGCGCGCGCGCGCCGCGTAGAGCGCGGCGCGAATGCGACCATCCGGCACGAAGTAGGACGAAGTGATGCGAATCCGTTGGCGCGCGTGCTCGATGGCGATGAGATACATGCGCCGAATGCGCGTGTGCAGACCACCGCGGCTACCGATCACATAGACCTGCGGGATCGAACCCTCGCTCGCCGGCGGTACGAGTGGCTCGCGTGGAATGGTGCGTTCGAGCGGCAGCAGTTTACCGGTTTCGCGATGCCAGGTTTCGACGAAGAGCAGCTCCAAGTCACCAGCCGCCGGTCCCGCCACACGCGCGTGCGTGTCGCGCCACGGCTTCCCCTTTGGCGCGCGTTGGGTCCATAGATCCGCGATGTTGACGCCGCCCGTGTAGCCGATACGGCCATCGATTACCAAGATCTTACGGTGATCGCGACCGAAGAGCGCAAATCGCTGACGCCACGGTGCGATGGGATGATAGACGAGCACTTCGACGCCGGCCGTTTGCATGTCGCTGAACATGCGATTGGCGGCGGCGAAAGATCCAACGGCATCGACGATCACCCGTACCATCACGCCGGTACGGGCTTTCGCGGCGAGTGCGCGCGCGAAACGCATTCCCGTTTCATCGCTCAGAAACATATACATTTCGAGGCTGACGCGCGTCGTCGCCGCGGCGATGTCCGCCAACATGCGATCGAACAATTGGTCGCCATCGAAGAACAGTTCAACGTCGTTGCCGTGAGTCGGCAGATTCTCCGCGAGTCGCAACAATCCGCGCAGCGCGCGCGGCCGCGGCAAAAGCCCGGTGCGCCGCAAGCTCGCGCGGAGCCGCCGCTGCTTTGCGGGCGAGCGACGCGTGCTCAATGGAGTCCGTAGCACCGTTGCGCCGCCGCGCGGGCGGCCGCGCGCGCGCTCGTTCGATCTCGATGACCGGCCACGAGCGTGCGCCGCCATTGGCGCGCGGCGCGCAGACTTTGATGACCGCTGGGGTCGAAGGCGCGCAGCTCGGTGAGTTGCTTCTCGGTGAAGGTGTGAATCATGTTTTTCTTGCAAGCGGCGAGGCACCGCGCCAGAAAATCCGGCTCAATAACACCCGCCGGATTGCGTCGTCGCATTTGCAACATGACCTTGCGCCAAGAACGCTTGGAACGTGCCAACAGAATGTGATTGAAAATGAACTTGTTGGATCGCAGCGACAACGCCTTGCTCGGCACCGCCAAGTGAATCTTGTGGTCGTTGCGCGTCAGCGTCTTGTGGGTGCGCAGGTCATCGATAATGTGCCAGCACTCCTCATCGACGACGCTGTCGGCCCGCGCCTCCCAATACATGTGACCTAGCACGAACGGCGGCAAGTCGTAGAGCACTTGATACGGCACGAAGTGGTTGTGCGCAATGACATCGGCCGCGAGGTGGCAGAGGTATCCGTACAAGAACGCCGCGTCAGCGTCCGACTCGCTGACGGCCTCGATCCGCTCCTTCATATTCCAGTTGTGGCAGTGATTCTTCAGACCGCCGTACTTCTTGAAACTGATGATGTCGGCGGCGATGCAGCCGTAGTAGAAGCTATCGCGATGCTCCTTTAGTATGCGCACCTGGCGGCGGCTCAGGCGTGCTGGCGGATTTTGAACGAGGTCGCGCGCCAAGTGGATGTGAATACCGGGACCCCAGCTGGCATGCGACAACGTGAAGTACCAGACGAAGGCGCCCATGAAGATCGTTAGTGCGAACCACAATTCGTTGTGCATGTCGGCGACGAATGCGCTTTCCAGGATTCAGAGACGCGGATGAATGCTAGTGGAGAGCCAGAGCCCGGGAAAGACGTGTTCCTCGGTCTTGATCTCGGCGGCCAGTGCGTCAAGGCCGGGATCGGTGCGGGCGGCGACGCCACACTCGACTGGGCTGCGGAGTTTCCGAGCCGCTCGCGCGAAGGGCGCGACGCGATTTGCACGGCGCTTTGCGATGCGACGACGGCGGCGCTTGACGCCGCCCGTGCGCGCGGCGCGCGCGTGCGCGCCATCGGGTTTGGCACGCCGGGCATCGTCGATCCCGCGACCGGCGTCGTGCTCTACGAGGTCGCGAACTTGCCTGGCTGGCGCGGCGTCAACTTGCGCGCGTTGTTTCGCGATCGGTTTCAGTTGTCGAGTTGCATCGAGCACGATGCGAATGCGGCGGCGATCGCCGAAGCCCGCTTCGGCGCGGGGCGCGGGGCGCGGTTCATTGTGATGGCGACTCTCGGTACGGGGATCGGCGGCGGGGCGGTGATCGATGGCGCGCTGCTTCACGGAGCTCGCGGCGCGGCGATGGAGCTGGGTCACGTGCCGATCGAAGCGCACGGGCGCGAATGCCCGTGTGGCAAGCGCGGCTGTCTGGAAGCCTACGCGGGCGGCCGCGCGCTGTTGCGCGACTGGCGACTTGCGCTGGCGGGCGCGGGCATCGCACGCGTTCAAGAACGCGAAGTCGCGGCGCTCGAACTGCGAGACTTTTTGGTGGTGGCGACGACGCGCGACGAGCGAGTCGAGGCCGAAGCGGCCCGACTCGCGGCTGAGATTCTTGCGAATGCGGCGCAATGGTTGGGCGTTGGATTCGTCGCCGCGCTGCATCTGCTCAATCCCGATGTGCTCGTCGTCGGCGGCGGAATCGTCGATGCGGCGCCGCAGATCGTCGCGCAGATCGAACGCGAGGTGCGCGCGCGAGCGTTGCCGAAAGCGCTCGCGGGACTCGCAGTGCGGCGCGCCGAACTCGGGAATCGCGCCGGAGTCTTGGGCGCCATCGAACTCGCGGCGTCCGCGTGGCGGGGTGGCTCCGGGAATGGCTCCAGTAGGGGCGCCGTGAGTGACGTCGAAGCCAAGCCCTAACAACCGTCCAGAGGAGCGCTCCCTTGCAGTTTGATCCCGGTACTGTCTCGCTCGGCCCGGTTCGCGTGTTGCGCGCGGCCAACATCGTGCTGCCCGATCGCGTCGTCGTTGCGGATCTCGAACTCGAGGGCACGCAAATCCGCGCGCTCGTGCCGAGCGGCGCCGGGAAAGGTGACGAGTGTTGGGATCTCGGCGGTTATCGCGTGGCGCCCGGGTTCATCGATCTCCACACGCACGGGGGCTGGGGCATCGACTTCTTTCGCGATGGACGCGCGCGCGCGATCGAAGCGGCGACTCACTATGGTCGCGCGGGTGTGACGCGGCTCTTACTGACTTTGTACTCGGCGCCGGTCGATGAAATGCTCGAACGACTGTCAGAGGCGGCGCGGACTTGCGCCGAGGAGCCAGCGTTTCTCGGCATCCATCTCGAGGGTCCGTTTATTTCGGCCGACAAGAAAGGCGCGCTGCCGCCGGCCGGCATATTTGCTTACGACGACAAGCTGCTCGCGCGCATCCTCGCGGCGTCGGCCGGCCAGTTGCGCGTGATGACGTTTGCGCCCGAGGCCCTACCGATCGGCGCGATTACGCGACTGCGCGCGGCCGGAGTTCTGCCATCCATCGGTCACACGGCGTGTGACAGCGCGGCCACGCGTGCGGCGATCATCGCGGGCGCGTGGCGCGCGACGCATTTATGTAACGCGATGCCAGCGCTCCACCATCGCCGGCCAGGCCCGCTCGCGCCGTTGTTGCTTGAGGAGCGCGTGCGCGTCGAAGTCATCGCGGACGGCCAGCATGTCGATGACGAGATGCTGCGACTGATCATCAAAACCAAGGGCGCCGAGCGCGTGATGGTGGTGTCCGATTCAATGCCGCTCGCGGGTTTGCCGCCGACGCGCGCAACTTTTGCCGGCATGGAAGTCACGACGAACGGCGTGCGCGCGACGCTGCCGGACGGAACGCTTGCGGGCAGCACAATGCCCATGGGCGCCGCGCTCTTGCGAATGGAGCGGGTGCTGGGTTACACGCCGAGCCAAATTTGCCAGCTCGGCTCCATCGCCCCGGCGGACGATCTGCGACTGCCGCGCACCGGGCGCGTCGCGAGCGCGCACCGCGCCGACCTCGTCATCAGCGCACCCGACGGTTCCATCGTCGCCACGCTGCGCGCCGGCTGCCGAGTCGGCGCACTCGCGGAAGACGCATTCTTGCCGCCGCCGATCGCGCGTGTCGACTAGCTCGAGTGTCGGTCGCGAGAATCATGTCCCGTTCTAGAACAAGTCTGAGACACGCCGCTCGTCCGCGTCAGTTCCGTGGAACTCGGAGGTCCGCGCTCAAAAGCTCGTGATGCCGCGAGTTCCAGCGCTCCGCGCCGCGCGCGCGCGAACTGGCACTCCTTTCGCTTCGTCATCGCCGCTGAATGACGGGTGCCGGTGCGGCCTTGTGGGTCGTACCGGCATTCCCTTTTATGGGCCGACTCCAATGAATCTGCTGGCGTTCACGCCGGTGCTGACCAAGAGCGACCGTGCGGTTTCGGCACGGTTCACGGCGAGCTTGCCCGCCTTGCAATCGGTGCGCACAACGAGAGGTCGCGTCGTGCTTCAGGCTCGTGCTGGCTCCGAACGGCCCGCTCCGTTGAATGAGGCGATCGAACTCCTGAACCACCTTCGCGAATCTTCGTGCGCGTTGTGAGTTCGCACCGGCGAGACCGAAGCCCCAGAGGGGCGCGATTCATCAGCCGTTCTGCCAGGAGCGGCGAAGCCCTGGGACACCAATCCGATATCGAATGCTCCCTGTAAGGGAGCGACTCCGGATGTCCTGCGCAATTCTGCGTCGCAACGTCTCAGGCACTCCGAGCGATCAGAATTCTATGGCCCGTGATGGTCGAACGCGGACGACTCAAGCTCGCTTGAATCGCGACGAAGCCGGCAGATACTCTGGGCAACGGGCCGGGAGGTCGCAACGATGTCCACGAGCGCAACACGAGCGGAGGAACTGTGAAAAAAGAGCGCCAAGCCGCTGCGGCGCGCCCATCGTTCCGTGGCAACAATGAAATCGCTCTTCACGTGCCGGATCTGGCGAAGGCCGAGGCGTTTTATATCGGAGTGATGGGGCTCCGCCTCATTGCAAAAACTCCGGACCAGTTGACGATCGACGCCGGCGCGCTCCGCCTCTATGTCAACCGCGACTCGCAGCTGCTGCAGACCTTCATCCCGTCGTTTGATGTCTCGAACTATCCGGCCGCGCGCCGCCACCTCGAGGCGGCGGGGACCCCGACGACCTCGGCCGGTGAGCACTCGCCGTCCGTGTACTTCCGGGATCCGTTTGGCTTCGTGTTCGATCTCGTCGAAAGGACCTGATCGACGTTCGAGCCGGCGTCGCGCTGGCTCGGCGGATTCTCATAGCGGCGGCAGCGTCGCCTTGCGACCTTTATTCTGCTCGATCAGCCAGAGACGGAGCGGCTCGAAGTATTCGAGCATCGGTTTCGCCGTCAGATCTGATCCCGTTTTGTCTCGCAACAACTGGCGCCAGTCGACGCTCGCGCCGGGCGCGAGGATCGAAATCAAGTAATCGCCCACCGCCTTGCTCGCGAAGTAGTTCGTGTCATGCGGATCCTGTTTGAGAATCTGCTTGGCAATGTGGTCGTGTAATTGGAACAAGAGCACGAACGAAAGCGCATAGTCGTAGTAGCCGGCCGGGTCGTCATTGATATGAGTCTTGGTTGCCGCGTCACACCATTCCTCGTCGCGCGGCGCGGGCGGCGTGATTCCTTGATACTTGGCCGCGAGCTCCCACCAACGCGCGTTCCAACGCGTCGACGGCAGCTCATCGGCGTACAGTTCTTTCTCGAAGAAAAACATCGTGCCGGTCGACCACGGAATGAACACGACGTAGTTCAGCGCTTCCTTGAGGAGGAGCTGCATGCGATCGACGGCCGGACCCTCGACGCCGAGCCCGATCGCGGCGACGAAGCGCGGCTGCATCGCGGCGAGTCCCATGAGCGAGCCGATCGCTTCGTGGTAGGCGCGGTTCGCGCCTTCCCGCAAGAGCGGCGGTACTTTTGGATTCGTGTAGCACAAGTAGTAGTAGATGTGCCCGAGCTCGTGGTGCGTGGTCTCGTACCATTCGGTGTTCGGTTCGACACTCATGAGTGAGCGAACATCGCGGCCGAGATCCATGTGCCACGCCGAAGCGTGATTGTTCTTCTTGTAGCTTGCACCGGTGGGTAACGGGTAAAGCGAGGACTTCTCATAAAAAACCGCCGGCAGCCGCTCGAAGCCAAGGCTGATGTAGAAGCGTTCGGCTTGCTCGACGAGCCACTCCGGGCTCTTCTCCTTGAGCGACTTGTCGAGATCGAAGCCCGCGATATCGACAAGCGCGTTCCAGTCTTGGCCCCAGCGGTTCGGTAACCAATGGGCCGGAATCAAGTCGGGGACCGGCTGCCCGTACCGCTGCGCGAGTTCATGCCGAAAGTACGTGTGCAACTCCGTGAAGATCGGGCGCAACTCGCGATTGATGTCGCCGATTTTTTGCGCGAGCTCCGCCGTCGTCATGCCGTACTCGGATGCCATGTATGAGAAATAATCGGGATAGCCGAGCGCCCGCACGGTTTCGTTCCGCAACCGCCGCAGTTCGGTGAGACCCGCGCGCAAGGACGGACCGACTTCCTTCGATGCTTCCCAGGCCGCGCGTCGGCGCGCGAGGTCGCGCTCGGTGCGCAGCGCATGGTCGAGATCGTTCGTCGAGACTTCCTTGCCATCGAGCTTGTACTTGAAACCGTAGAGGAGCTCAGTTTGGCGCGCTTCCGCGGCGATACGCGCCTTGACGACTTCCGGTGCGGTTTGCGGATTGCTTGCCGCCATGAACAAGATGCGTTCGAGTTGCAGCACCAAGAGCGGAGTGAGTTCCGTCTTGCGCGCGAGAAACGCGCGCGACTTCTCGATGTTCGCGATGCTGCCCGTGAAAGCCGCGCGCGCCTCGTTCGCGGCGCGCGTGCGCTTTTCGTTCGTGTCATCGCCGACGACGATTCGCGTGTTCGATTCCCATTCGGCGAGTGACGACGCGGTGTAGAGCCGTTGGTACTCGAGGTTGTATTCGTCGAGAAATTTCTGACACTCGATTTGATATGCGGTTGGCGCATCGGCCTTTTCCGCGAAGCTCGTAGCAACCGCGAAAATTGCCCATGCGCCGGCGATGAAGAAAGCAAGTTTTTGGATGGGCACGCGCCGACTCCTTTGAACTCTCATTGTGGACTCACGAGGGCCTCGAAAAACACGCGAGCGAGGCCGTCCCGCTTCAACTACGGCAATTCTGCCGGACTGTCGACGACTGTCCAGAATTCTTCGAGCCGACTCGTCGCGCGATGCGGCCGCTTGCACCCAAGCGACGTTGAAACTACCATGCCGCCGAGTTGTTCGGTTTGAATTCGCGGAGTTTTTGGTTGTCTACGTGGAGGTTCCATGCGCGGATTAGTCGGCTCGCTCGCGGGTTTCATCGTGATCGGTGCAATTGCGGTCGTCGTCGCGCAAGTCGCTTCGCCTGCTTTTCTCAGCGCACCGGCGGGAGTGCCCGTTGCGTTTACGTTGCTGCCGCTGCCGCCCGTCGATGACGCCGTAATCGCGATCGTGCCGCAAACGAATCGGCGGCCATCGCCTTGGCAACCAACGGTTACGCGCCTCCTCGAGGGCGAAACGCTGATCGAAACCGAAGCGCAAATGCGCGACGTTTGGGCGCGACTCTTCGGCACGCCGTACCTGGTGTCGTTTGTGAACTTCAGCAACGACTTTGTTGTGCTAATGGGCGGCGGACTGCTGCCGGCTGGCGTTGGCTTCGATATCTCAACCGTCGAGAGCGTGGTCGCGACGTACGCGAACCCCGGCTTTCTCGGCGGTAGCACGAGCGACGAGCCCTTCTTGAGCATCACATCGATGCTGGTGTTGCCGGGCGTTGCGCCGGACATGCCACCTCCGCCGACCTATCGCGTTTCGGCGGTCGCCATTTCGCGGACGTTGCTGGACGACATCGTGTTTCATCGGTCGCTGGTCGCGTTGCCGTAGTTCGGCGTGTCGCGCGCCGACACGCGCCCGCTGCGCCCTCTCCAGGCCTGAGACGTTTCGTCGGATCATCCACGCACGAGTTCGTGAATTCATCGCCATCGCCGAGTGCGAGCTTTGCGCGTTATACCGCGCCGCCCGAGTGCACGCGGATCGGCAGCAGGACAACCGGCAAACCTGAGAAGTGCAGGCGGCGTTGGATTTCAAACGCCGATTGGCTGTGAAGCGAGCGCGTGAGCCAGTTTTCTTCTTCGAAGACAAGTTGGCCCGCGAAGATCACGGCGCGTGGAAATTCGGCGAGGCAGTTTTTTGCGAGATCCTCGATCTCATCGACGAGGTCGGTGCCGATCGCGTGCCGCTGCTGCGCCGCGAGTCCCATCGAGCGCGCGTGCGCGACATATTTTTGGAGTTCGTCGGATGTGCGCTCTTTGAGCCGCGTAATCTCAGCTTGCCCCTTGAACTCGCCGAAGTCGACGATCCCGACGCTCACGAATAAGAAGTTTCTGAAGTACGACGGAAACTTGCGAAGCAACGTGTAGAGCGAGTGCACGCCGAGACCGTTGTAGCCGGAGACGAGCAGGATCGCGGTCGGCGCTTCCGGCTCGATTCGCGGCGGCGTCGGGTGCGTGACGCTCGGCGCGACCGCCACTAACGTGTCGAGTTCGCGCAGGCGCGTGCGCACCGTCGTGTAGTGCTTGCGCACGAGGAGACACACGACGACGGTGAGCGAAGTGATCAAGATCGTGATCCAGCCGCCTTCGCCGAGTTTGTAATAAAGCATGGCGACGAGTACGCACGACGTCAGCACGAGTCCGACGGCGTTGAGGGCGAAGCGCCGTCGCCAATCACTCGTCTCAGCGCGCGTCGCGATCCAATGTCGGCACATGCCGAGTTGCGAGAGCGTAAACGTCAAAAACACATTGATACTGTAGAGAATCACCAATATCTGCACGCTGGCGCCGGTGAATACGATGAAGAGCGCCGCCGCGCCGCCCATGAAAAGCACGCCGTCTTGGATGACGAGTCGACTCGAGAGCAGTCGAAAACGCGACGGCACCCAACCATCGAGCGCCATGGTCGCGAGCGTCCGCGGACCGCCGATGAATCCGGCCTGTGCGGCCACGATGAGAAGTGCGCCCTCCGCGAGGAGCGCGAGCCAGACGAGCACCGAGTCGACGCCGAAGCTGCTGAGTGGCGCGAAGGCGCCCTCGAGAAGCACGGCGTTCAGGGTTTTGCCCGTGACCGGCGTGACTTGCAGAATCAAATAGCCGAACATCAAACCCGCCGCGGTGACCGCGAGCGAGACCGCCATATAGAGCATCGTGCGTTTGCCGGTCGCCGCGCGCGGCTCACGCAGCACTTGCATCGAATTGCTGACGGCCTCAATGCCAGTGTAGGTGCCGCCGCCGATGCTGTAGGCGCGGATGAAGAGCGCAAACAACGCGACCCAACCGATGCCGTTGTTGCCTTCCTCGATGATCTTGCTCGAGGCGTTCGTGAAAATGCCGATGAAATCGCCCGTGTGAGTCGTGAAGACTAAAGCGAGGGCGAATGCATGTGTCAGTAGGAACAACAAGAAGATCGGCAGCAGCACGACGATCGATTCTTTGACGCCGCGCAGATTCAAGACGATGAGAAACGCCAACGCGAAGAGCGCGAATAACCACTTGTTCGGCACTGCGGAGGCCGCAAGATCGGCTGGCAACACGCTGATGAGCGCCGCAATCGCGCCAGCGATGGAGATGGCGATCGTCAACACGTAGTCGAGGATCAGCGCGGACCCACACACGAGTCCCGTGTGTGGCCCCAACAGTTTGGTCGTCACCAGATAGCCGCCGCCACCTGATGGGAATGCCTCGATGAGTTGCGAGTAACTTGCCGAGATGATGAAGACCGTCAACGCCATGAACAGCGCCAACGGCACGGCGAGATAGGTGTGGCCTTCGAGCGCGTGAAACGCTTCTTCGGGGCCGTAGCACGACGAACTCAGTCCGTCGGCGCCCAATCCGACCCACGCGAAGAACGCGATCAGCGTGAGGCGATGGAATGTGTGAGGTCCGAGCGGGTCCTTCGCCTTGCCAAGGACCAACTCACGCCAATGTAAGCTCATCGATCATTTCCAGGCGACTGCCAACGCATCCGGATGACGTCCCGCATCCGAAAGTCCCCGAAGCGAGATGTTGTCAGGTGAGCGGCGCCGGCGCGCACTCTTGAGTCTCGCTACTCGACGCACACGCCGAAGTCTGGCGTTCGATGGAGCGGTACAGAATATCGAGTACGACGCGGGTGTGAAAGGTGCGCCGGGGGAGCGGGGCGGCGGCGATATCGACGCGGAGTGCGGGCGGCCCGCGGTGGCTTAAGCCATGATTTGCTTGAGCCAGCTCGCGGGCGCACGATCCAGTGCTGGCGCACCGCTCGAGAAGCTGTCGATCCAGATCAAACAGTCTTTCCGAAACGAAGCGAGCACGCCGGCCTCGCCGAGACTGTCTAGTTTCTTGGCTTGCACGTATTCAGTTCTCACCTGCGCATCGCGTAACCAATACGCTTCGACGAGCGCGCTGAAAATTGCTTGCAAACGCACTTCGGTCGGAAAAATCGCGGCGAGCACTTCGTCCGACTCGCGCTGATAAACCGCGTTACCAACACCCGGCAGGAGCAAGATGCGAGGCGGCGCTTGACTGGCCGCGTGCCGCGCGAAGCGCGGACAAGCGCCGACGAAGCGCTGCCAGAGGCCGAGTACCGAGTCGGGTGTGAGGCGCGGCAAGTGCTCGAGGATGTAGGGAGGCGGTTGCGCGCCGCTTGTTTGCGAAATCTTGCCCATCGCGGCGCGCAGATCACTGAGTGCTTGCTTCATGCGCTCGCGCGCGATTCGAGGGCTGATCGTTTCGAGAGGGGCCGATAGTTTGCGCAGCTCGTCGTCTCTCGCTTGCAGGACGATCGTTGCTTCGGCGATCGCGTTCGTGAGCATCTCATACCGCTTTCGTCGATCGTAGGAGTTGATTGCGGTCGATATTGCGAGCGTCAGACGGCGCGCCGTTTCGAACACTTTCATCTGCAAGCGCCGTTGCTGCGCATCGACGCCGCCCTGGCGGCCGAGCGCCGTGAGTCGCGAGACCGCCGGTTGCAGTTCATCGAGTTGACGCTGCTGCGGCAAGAGCTCGCGCGTCGCCGGATGTTCATCGAGCAACGCGTGCAGCTCGGTGCGAGTTTTTGCGATGTGTTCGTTCGCACGCGCGACCTCATCGCTCAACGCTGCGCTCTGATCGTGCTCGACGAGACGACGGTTGATTCCCAAGTGGACTCGCAGGCGTTCAAGCAAATAGCTCGACGCGCATATGATGGGATACTCGGTCGTCGTCGTCTCGCGCGTAGCGAACGGCGCCAGAGCTTCGAGGAGCGCCACCGGTGCGACGCGGTCGGCGCAGAAACACGAGTACACGAAACCTGCGTTCACGAGCAGCGCTTCGGCCGGGGTGAGCGCCCAGTTCCCGAGCGTTTCGGGCGGCTGTTCGGCTTCCGCTGCAGCTCGCGCGGAACTCCAGGCAGCAAGCACGCACCACAGCGCTTCGTGTGCTTGATCGCGCAGCTCCGGTCGCGCCGCTCCGCGCCGCCACTCGTCGGCGAGCCGATCGAGTTGTTGGCACGCACGCTGAAGTTCCGCCGGTGGCTCGGCGGCGCCGGTCCACAGCGACGTGGTCAGAAGAGATTGAGCGACGGTATTCATCGGCCGAACTCGTGATGCGCCTGATACACGGAGAAATACGACTAAAGAAATCTAACATCCCCGCGTTTTTTTGGGGTGCGGTCCGCAGCCTGATCTTGCCCCACACCTCGACGCGCTGGGGCACGGAACGATGCAGTGTTAGAAATCCGCGCCAAATGGCGGGCATGTCGCTTGCTCAGATCCAAGCTTGCGAGCCGGTATCGCACTTGCGGAACCGAAGCCCCTGCGGGGCTTCGGTTGAATAAACGCGGCGTCGCAACGCGATCAGGGCCCGTGAACCTCTCGAACGGCATCGGCCCGCGTCGATCGCGACAGGCTGGACACCGATTGCGAGTATGTCGCTTGTTCAGATCCATGCTTGTGAGTCGGTATCGCACTTGCGGAACCGAAGCCCCGGAAGGGGCGCAATTCATCAGCCCAGGGCGAAGCCCTGGGTAACGGAACAAGAACGGCCGCACCCTGAAGGGGTGCGACACGGAATCGCTCCCTTACAGCGAGCAATCTATCTCTAACGGGATTCACAACGCAGCGCGCCGACTCCGTCATGAGTGTGGATTCGCTGCTTCCGCATCTGAGAGGACCTGAAGGGGCCGACGGAGCAAAGCCCGGGGTTGGCCGGCCCCGCGGCCTACCTCGGGAAACGCGCGGTCCCAGGTTCGCTCCGGCGAGCGAACCTGGGACCGCCAAGAATCGAATCACTTAGCGGTAACACAACCCATCGACGTCAGCGGTCGTCGCGATCCCGATGGCGCTCAGGTCGAGCGCGAGCGTCAGTGTTCCGGACGTCGCGCTGCCGAACGTTCCCGTGAACCGCGCGACATCCTCATCGTCCGCGGTGAGGCCGGACGCCGTGAAGAGGTCGGTCGTCGAGAACAGCAATTGCCCTGACGCGTTCAGCACGATCGCATCGAGGTCGGAGCTCGCGTCCGTGAGTCCCATGTCCGAGCCGTCGAAGTACATCGCCCACGTGCCGGCGGTCACCGAGCCGAGGCTTGTGGGTGTGAACTGAAGCACGTCCTCGTCGTTGCCGCTAACGCCGGTGACCGAATTACTGCCGAGCGTAGAGACCAGAATGCGGCCATCGCTGAGTACGCTCACGCCATCGACGTCTTCGTTGGTGGTCGTGAGACCGACGTCCGAACCATCGAAGTAAAACACGAAGGTGCCGGCTGTCGTGCTGCCGAGCGAGGTCGGCACGAAACGCACCATGTCCGAGTCGTCGACGATGTTTCCGCTCGGCGCGCCGGTCACACCCGCGAGCGCAAAGTCCGACGTGTCGAACGACATCACAATGCTGCCGTCGGCGAGAATGCTGAATTCGTCGATGTCCGTGCTGCTGACACCGACATCCGAGCCGTCGAAGACGAGCGCCCACGCACCGGTCGCCGGGTCGTAGCTGACGATGTCTTCGTTCGCGACCGTGCCGATTCCCGGCACCGTCGTGCTCGCGCCGAACGACAAGTAGTAGAGCGGACCGCCGACGGGCGGCGAGCTGACGACGATGTAGCCCGACTTCGTTTCAGCATCGCTGCCGCCAGGTCCGGTGACTGTGAGAGTTACAGTGTACGTACCGGCTGCGGTGTAAGTGTGCGACGGATTCTGCAGCGTCGACGTGCCGCTATCGCCAAAGTTCCAGGCGTAGCTCGAAATGGTGCCCGTCGACGTGCTCGTGAAATTCACTACCAGCGGCGCGTTGCCACTCGTCGGCGCGCCGACGAAGTTCGCGACGGGTGCGGGTGGCGGCGCACCACCTTCCACGACATCGCCCGTGATCACGAGCGCGTAGCCTTGTGGAATCGCATAGTTCCCGAGCCCGGCCGTCACTTGCGCCGTCCAACTGCCGGTGGCGGGCGCCGAGACGATGACGTTCTCGACGTTATTGAGCGTGTCGGCGGCGCCGCCCGTGACGCTCTCCCCGGTCGTCGTGTTGAACACGTTGCCAAGGAAAGTGCCGCTCGGCCCTGTGACGGTGAGATGCAAATCGTTGATGAGTTTCTTGCCGGTGCCCGCGGCGCCGGGCTCGTCGGTCCACGTGAGCGTGACGCGCACACGCTGCGTCGAGCTGTTGACGGTGAACGCGACGCTCTGTGCCGGCGCGCCCGCGCCGGTGAATCCGCCGGCGCTCGCGACGTCGCGTGCGATCAGTCGCCGCGCGCCGCCCGGCAGATCGAGCGATTCAGTCAGCTGAATGTCGCCCCAGCCTTGATAGCTCGACGGGTAGGCGCCGGTCGAGAGATTCGCACCGGTCAGCCGGTTCCCCGAATTGACGAGCATCGCCTTCATGAGTGCCGCTGACGCGTCGAGGATGCTCGGCGTGCCGGCATAGCGACCTTCTTCAAAGTACTGATGCACGAGCGCGCCCGCGCCGGCCGCAGTCGGCGACGAGAACGACGTGCCCGAAGTGTAGTGGTACTCACAGGACGCGGCCGATGTGCCGTTCGAGTTCGGCAGAATGAGCAGCGACTGCACGCCGCTCGTGCGCGGCGCTTCGTCAGTGCCGGCCGCCATGATGTCGGGTTTGATGCGACCGTCGAACGTCGGGCCGATGCTCGAGAACGAGGCGCGATTCTCGGCGAGCAGCACGTCGTCGGAGGCGCCAACGGTGAGCGCGTTTTTCACGACTGCTTGGCTCGAGAGTGCGTTCGCGACCGCGCCCGAGTTGCCGGCCGCCATGCACTGGAGCATACCGGGATGGTCGAACGCATTGGTGTCGTGCGTGACGGAAGTCTGCGTGTACGTGTTGTTCGTTTCAGCGAGACCAACCGAGTGGTTCGTCGTGCAGACGCCGGCGGCCGACATGTTGTCGAGCGTCGTGTTCATGTTGGCCTCGAACTCGCCGGCGAACTCCCAGCGAAACGCGCCGTTATTCATCACGGGCGTAAAGAAGAGCTGCGCCTCGTGCGCAATGCCGTCGCCGAGGAGACCCGAAAAATTGCTGGGCGCCCACGATTCCCAGTTGTCGACATCGTGTTCCCACCATTTGATGTCGTTGTTTCCGTAGAAGTCCGCGAGCGCCGAGCCCGCGGCGTTCGTGCCGTGTTCGCCGGCCGTCGAACCTTGGAGCGCCGCGCCGCCGAGCACATCGGCGCGCGGGATTTTTAGATTCACGCCGCCGGTGCCGACGGTCGGCAACAAGACGCGCGCGAGATTCGGCAACGCGAAGCCCCAGTTGTTAATCGCGGTGTCGGGAAAGCCGAAGCCGCAGCCGGTGACGCCGACGTTGTTCCAGTCGAGCGCCGTGTCGACGACGCCGATGAGTTGCCCTTGCCCCTGCAAGTCGTGCGTGATCCAGAGCGGGAAGTTCGCGGCGGTGATGATCGGACTCGACGCGCCGTCGTCGACGGTGAGTGTGCGCGACATGATCTTTGCGCCGCCACTCAGGTCGTACATGGCGAGCCCTTCGCCGCTCTCTTGAATGTGGCGCACGCCTTCGAGCGCCGCGATCAACAGTATCTGCGGCCCGGTCGCGGTCACGACGAGGAAGTGCACGTCATAGACCGAGCGTCCGCGCAGATGCACGTCAGCGAGGAGTGGCGCTCCGATGCGGGCGAGTTCCGTCTTGAGAGTTTCCGCGCTGTGGCCTGGCATGAGATCGAGATTGAGGCGGAAGTACTTGAAGTTGCGAAGCGTCGCCGGTCCGGCGCCGATGAAGGGCGAAATCTTGTAAGCAGGGTGATAAGGCGAGACGAAGTCGATGCGTTCGTGCGAGACGAGCGCTTGATGGGTGTCGGTCGAGTCGACCCACGCGATGAGCGCGTTGTTCGGCACGTACCAGCGCGCGAGCGCGGTGCCGTCGGCGCGCGTGACGGCGCCGGTCAAATCATCGAGCAGCTCGCGCGCCGCGGCGTCGACGCGGTCGGCGAAGTGCACGAGGTAGTAGCCCGGCACGAAGTCGTCGCCGAGTTGCGGGTCCGCGCGGAGCTGTGCGGGTAGCTCGGGTTCGACGCCGACGAGAAAGCGCGCCGCGCCGGCGTGAATCATGTTCAGCGCATCGAGCTTCTCAGCGCCCGCGCCGATGAAAGGCGGCGCTTCGGCGTACGGATACCAGGCGTCGAGATTCGAGCCGTCATCCGGCGGCAAGTACCCGCCGCGATGTTCATCATTCCCGGCGCCCGCGAGCGGCCGCATTTCAATGAGCGGCTCTTGCGGCAGCACCTTTGCGGCTTCTTGCGCCGCGATCGGCGCGCTGCTCAACAGCAAAGCCATCGTCAACAAAGTGAGAGTTTTCATCCGCCGCGGACGAAGACCAACGTCGCGCATCGTTCCCCTCCTCAGTCGTTCAATGCTTGAGCCCCTATTTTTTATTCGCGATGGATGCACGGAATCTCGCCCGTCGTCTTCGGTCTATCGACTGCCCCTCAGTCGATTCGACCCAGTCGACTCACCCAGCCGACTCCCACTTTCCTCCATAGCGTCGCCTCAGCCAGAGCCCTCCGCCGAAGCCACGGCAGATAGTAAGGACTTCCGCGACTGCCCGCTAGAGTGAGCCGAATCCCGATCGCCTCTTCCTGTCGCTGTGCCGGCTAGAAGAAGGGATTCGCGTAAGTGCCTCATGTCCGCAATGAACCGCAAGGTCTCGTCTGAGTTCGCTCGTGCGCCAACACGCGGGCGTAGCGCGGGATTGCGTCAATTCAGGCTTGGATGATTGAGTCGGTCCTACAAGTCCTGATATACAACCCTCATGATTCGTTGAGTCGCGTGCGAAATACGCGTCGGGAGGCTTTCTGTATGAATGACCGAACCTCCGTCGTTGTGGACTTGTTGCGTCAGGTCGACGGCGCGCCCGAGTCCATCGCGGCATCGGCTTCGCTTGAGGCGAGCCGACTTTTCCCACTCGTCTATGACGAACTACGCTCGCTGGCGAGTCGCTACATGCTCCGCGAACGCAAGGGACACACGCTGCAACCGACCGCGTTGGTGCACGAGGCATTCTTGCAGCTCGCCGATCAGGCGCGTGTGGGTTGGAAGGGTCGCACGCATTTCTACGCCGTGGCGGCGCTCGCGATGCGTCGCGTGCTCATCGAACACTATCGCGGGAACAAGCGACAGAAACGCGGCGGCGGCTGGCAGCGGATCTCCATCAGTGATGCCGCCCATGCAGTCATGCCGGACGATCTCGATGGGGAAGAACTGCTCGAAGCACTCAAGCAACTCGCCGACGAGAGTCCGCGGATGGCGCGCGTTGTCGAACTCAAGTTTTTGGCCGGCTTGACCAATGAAGATATTGCGAAGGCTTTGGGGGTGACGTCGCGCACAGTGGAGCGCGATTGGCGGTTCGCGCGCGCTTGGTTACTCGATCGACTGAGTTGACGCACGACGAGCGGAGCTGCTGTGATTCAACCTATCGAGCGACTCGGCGAGATTTTTAGCCGAGCGTTGCAGTTTTCTTTGGAACGGCGCCAGCGGTTTCTCGATCGAGTTTGCCGCGGAGACGATGCGCTGCGGGCGCGAGTCGAGCGGCTGCTGGAGATTGACGCCGCCGCGGAACGTGGCGCCGCGGTGCATTCAAATCTCGCCGATGAATTGTCACTTGTCGGCAATACGCTCGACGCTTTCAAACTCACTGACGTGATCGGCACGGGAGGTATGGGCTCGGTCTTTCTCGCCGAGCAAGCGTCGCCGCGGCGTCGCGTCGCACTCAAAGTCATGCGACGCGATTTGTCTTCGCCGGCGGCGGTCAAGCGTTTCGAGCACGAGGCGCGTGTGCTCGCGCGTCTCAGCCATCCTGGCATAGCGCAGATATTCGCTGCTGGCGTCGCGGAGATCGGCGGCGCGGCGAAACCGTATTTCGCGATGGAGTATGTCGAAGGCGCGAGCGATCTCGTGACCTTCGCGAACGCTTCCGCGCTTTCCGTGCGCGCACGCGTCGAATTATTCGTGCAAGTCTGCGACGCGGTGCAGCACGGGCATCAACGCGGCGTCATTCACCGCGATTTGAAGCCGGCGAATATTTTGGTCGGTCGAGATGGAGTTCCCAAGGTCATCGATTTCGGCGTGGCGCGCTCGACCGATGCGGATATCGCAATGACGACGCTCCACACCGCGGCCGGTCAACTGCTCGGAACGTTACAGTACATGAGTCCCGAACAGTGTGCGCGCGACGTCGAGGAGATCGATCTCCGGGCCGATGTCTACGCGCTCGGCGTCGTGCTCTATGAACTTCTGACCGGCGCGCTGCCGTACGACCTTGGCTCGGCGCCGATTTTCAAGGCGCTGCAGATCGTGCGCGAAGTTGCGCCGCGGCCGCTGAGCGCGGTCTCGCCTGCGATCGACCGCGACCTCGGCACCATTGTGCTGAAGGCGCTCGCGAAGGATCGTAACGCGCGCTACTCCAGCTCCGAGGCACTTGGCGGCGACCTTCGCCGCTACTTAGCAGGACTGCCGATCGCCGCGCGCCCGCCGACTGTGCGTTATCAGCTCTACTTGTTCGCTCGCCGACACAGAGCGCTGAGCGGCTCGCTGGTAGCGCTCGTCGCGGTGCTGATCTCCGCCGTCATCGTCGCCGCGGTCCTTCTCGACCGCGAACGCGTTGCGCGCGCCGACGCGGAATACGAACGCAATCTGCAGATTCTGCAGGGTGTCGAGCGCGACTTGGAGGCAAGCCTGGTCGAGCGCGCGGCGAGCAAATTGCGCGAGTTCGACGCGCCGGAACGCGCGGAGTTCGCCGCGGAAAACGCCTGGTACTTGAAAGCGCTCCGAGACCGGCTCGACGGCTCGATCGCTGCAAGTGATCCGAAGGACTTTCCGAGCGAACCGCACGGGTTGGCGTACCATCCGGAGTTTGATTTGTTTCTCGTTGCAGGCGTCGATTGTATTCGGGCGTTTCGCCGCGACGCAGAAGCCGATGAGTCAGGAAAGCAGCGGTTGCGCAGTGTTCCGTTCGACTATTCGGCGCTTGCGATCACGAAAGTCGCGATGGACGCGTGCCCATGGGCAGACATCGAAGTACTGCCGAATGGCCTAGTGGTGGTTGCACGCGAGTCTCCGGTCGGAGCGATCTTCGTCTGTGAGATCGAACAGACGGGCGGCGGCGGACCGAATTCGCGTTTCACTCTCCGCGAGCGGAGCAGGATGGCGCTCGATCATCCGACGGCGCTGTGCGCGACATCCTCCACTAATGAAAGCGCGCTGCTCTCGGTCGGCTCGGGCGAAGGCTCGGCAATCTTGTGCCACGTAATTGATGGGATCATAAGTGTCGCTCAAGTTCTCGAGAGTCACGCTCGTGGTGGGCGCGTCAAGTCGCTCTCGTTCTTGAGGCGAACGGAAGACATCTTATTGGTTTCGGCAAGTGAAGATGGCACAGCGCAGGTCTGGAAATTAAGAGGTCAAGATCCGGCGCATCGAGTAGCGAGGTTGCGCGGTCACGGCTACAAGTTGGTCGGCGCCGAGTTCTTGGCGGACGGCGAGTCGATCGCGACGGCGTCGCTCGATGGTACAGTACGTATCTGGAATCTCGCGATCTGCGAGGCCGATTACATAAAGCACGCGGAGCACAGTACCGGCGTCACGCTAACGAGTATCCCGACGCAGCAAGGTGGAATTCTCGCGATGAAGTCGCTTCCTCGATCTCCGTATCTCTACTGCTTCGGCGCGGATTCCTCGGTCGCGGTCGTTGACGCTGACCCATCGGCAGTCGCATGGGAACCCGGTGCGAAGCGCCACACCGTGCCAAGCCCGAGCTACGAAGTTGTGACGCGTTTTATTGGCGCAGTCGGCGACGGCCAAGGCGCATTCCTCGCCGCCGATCCGCGCGGTGAATGGGTTGCCACAGCAACCTCGGATCATCAACTTCGACTCTGGCCGCTCCCGGTAGCAAATGAGCTCAAAGGTCACCGCAGCACCGTTTGCGCGTCAATTCCGATTCGCGATGGACGATACCTACTGACCGTCTCCGGAGACCATTCGATCGGGCTCTGGGATCTCCGGACTCGAACTCCGTGTGACCGAGCGTTTTTGCCGGCGGCGCGAACTGGGCCCGGTCGGCCGGCGTTGACTGTGAGTCGAAATGAACGATTCCTTTGCGTGTGCTTCGGCAGCGGCGTGTGGGTCTACCCTCTCGAGATAGTGAATGGCGCGCTGAAATTCGGAGCGTCCGAGTCCCTAGTGCCTCCGGAACTCGAATTCGAGTGGATCGCTGTTGACATTAGCGCTGATCAGAAGCGCATCGCGGCGGCCGGTCGAGAGTTTGTTAGCGAGGGATCGGCGGGTCTTCCATCTGGTGTCCTCGCTGTTTGGAATGACGATACCCCGCGGACTCGGGTGTTTTTCGAGGAGTATGCGGCGCGCGCGATTACTAGTCTGCGATTTACCGAGCGTGTGGGAAGCGTATTGCTCTGCGGATCGGGCAGCAATGTGTACGGCGATCACATTGCGAACCCGCTCTGGTCGGTGGAAGTGAGTACTCGGCTTGTCCGAGATTTCATCGCACCTTTGAGCAGTGTGCTCGTGCTTGAGGTTTGTCCCGAGCGAGGGTTTATCGCAGCAGGTCACGCTTCCGGGTTCGTTTCAGTTTTTTATTTGAACGAAACTGGCGGGGTCGGCGACCGACTGGCCGAGTTTCCGCCCGCGGCGGTCGGCACGGCAGTCGAGAGCTTGGCGTTTCATCCGACGCAACCGCTGCTCGCGACAGGTTTCGACACGAGTCCAGCAATTCAGCTCTGGAATCTCCGGACCCTTCGCCCATGCGGTGCACTCGACGGCGGTCAGAATTTTGGCGCGAAGTACGGGCTAGCCTTCGCGAGAGTGCAGAGCGCGCACCGCGAAATCGGACTTTACGCCGCGTGCCAGGGCCCGCAGGGAATCGGCAACGTGACGAAGCTCTTCTTGCCTCCGATTGACAAAGACACTTCGATTCGAATTGGCCGCGCCGACATCTTTCGAAGTCGCGCCGAGAATCGCGCGTTCGGTGCACTTGAGTCCACGGAGAGTCTAGCGTCTGCGATTGAACACTTGGTCGCTATAGACGACATTGAGGAGAAGGAGCGCGAGCTCGCGCTAAAATATGTTCATTGGTATGGCGTCGACAGCGAGTTTTGGCGCGCCAAAGCAGAGCGATACCTCGACGATTATGCAGCAACCAAGGACCGTCTTGGAGACGTTGCTCGAGAGTCGCTCTCGCGAGCGACGAAGTTCGCACGGGAAGCTCGGGAGTCAGGTCGTTCGGGTCGCTTCGCATACATTTACGAAGCCCTGTCCGCTGCTTGTATGTACTTCAATGGCAGCTTTGAAGACGCAGTGCGGGCGGCGGAGCAATCTGACAGTGGGCACGATAAGGCGTGGAGCGTGCAAGGGTACCCGGATCGTACGGCGATTGTCGTTCACGCGGTTCTCACGATCAGTCATGTAAGAGTAGGGCGTGAGGAGCTGGCGCGCGAAGCTCGCGAGCGTCTAATTCAGGCGATCGAAAAGTTTCGCCCAAACTCGGATTCCTATTTGGGCTCACTCAGTGAGCAGGCCGAACAGGAATTCGCACGGAAATTCGCGTCGGAGCCGACCCAATCGAAAGTGGCCGGCGAAGACTAGTCGTCGCGCCGGCCATGCCCGCAGTCAGGTGTCAGCTGGCTTGTCTAAATGGATGGTTCACGGGCAACCGACAAACGCGGCGCACTCCAAACCGTCTGGGCTTGGATCGAGTCCGCAGGACGGGAACGGAGACACCGGCGGCGGGCTTCCAGGCACAAACATGTACATGAGCGAGTACAGCGGGTCGGCGAGATTCAAATTGCCGTCGTCGTTCGAATCACACGCATCGAGGCAGGTCGGCGTCGCCCCGCCGGCGAGCAGATAGACGAGCAGAAACACAGCGCTCGAGATGCTGAGGCTGCCGTTGCACTCGCCGCGGACGAAGCAATTTTCGGCGGAAAGAGTGACGGTCGAGTCCTCGATCTGCGGCGAGTGCGATGTTGTACCGACAACAACCTCGTTGTTGATCGTCACACCATTGCAGCTCATACCTGCCAACGCGAAGATTTCCGTCGTGAGGCTGTTGCCCGCGGACAATGCAGTGTGAGCGAGAAACTCGAGCCGAATGAACTCTTGCGATGGACTCGCGAAAGGCTGTGCCGGGTTTGCGACCATCGCGACGGTGATCACGTCGCCACAGGTCTGGCGATCCATGAAGATCGGTTCGGCGTCCACGATCGCCGGATCAAACGTGGAGTCGAGGAATTCCAAGATCGACGCGTCAAACACGATTCGAAGGCTCACGGCCGTGATTTCGCTCGCTACTCCGAGCAATTCGTCCCAGCGAATGGGGATGGAGATGTGTGTCGTGGCTGTGTCGGAACACACGGTTTGCGATACGTCACCTAGTTCGACCGAGTAAAGCGGCGTCGGACGAAAGACCTCGACCGAGTCGAGGTCCGGAATGGATGGTGTGCCAGCGGCGCCGAAGCTTGATCCGCCGACGACATAGATGTCCTCGCCGACCGCGGCTGCGCCGTGGTCCCAGCGTGAAACGCTCAGCGAGTTCATTTGTCGCCAGCAGTTAGACGCCGGGTTGTACTCAAACACTGTTTCAAGCGTGCCAAGCGTCGACGTGGAGCAGAGATCCGAGCCGGCTGGGAAGTGATTACCGCCAAGAAGGTAGATCCTGCCGTTGAGTGTGACAGCGCGTTGACCGAGCCCGGCGATCTCGTCCGGAATTTGCCCGACCGTTGTCCACGGTCCAACGATCGTTCCTTCGAGCGTGGGGTCGTAGACGTCGATGTTACTCAGCACGGTATCGCCGCCGGCGCAGCCGGATGCGGCATCGTCGAATCCTCCGAAGAGGTAGATTCGTCCTTCGAACTCGACGCCGGTGTGGTGGCCGCGAGACTCGATCGGCATCGGCGTCCCCGCCGACCACGAGTCAGCGATCGGGTTGTAGATCAGTACATCGCTGAAGGAACCGAGGTACGAGTTTTCACCTCCGATGACATAGATCAAGTCGCCGATTGTGATCGCCGGCATATAGCCGCGGCCATCGTTGGGCATCGACGTACGGGATTCCCAAGTATTAGTCGCCGGATCGTAGACTTGCACGATTGTGAGCCAGCAATTCGAGAAACAGCTGTTCCCGCAGAAGTAGTAGATTTTTCCGTCGTGAACGGCGGCTGCTCCTTGACCCCGTCCGGTCGGAATCGGCGCCAGATCAGTCCACACCTGCGTCGACGTATCGAACGATGAAAAGCGATTGTTCTCAGGCGAATAGTTGAAATCTCCAAGCACGAAGATCTTCGTTCCGATTGTGACGACCGAAATTTCACGCCGCGGAGAGCTGAGCGCTGGGGCAAATGACACGATCCCTCCCGGTGGCAGCGACGGACACTGGGCGCTCGCGACCGTTGTTGCAAGCAACCAAGAGATCAGTAAGAGCGCGAATTTGCTTCGCACCATCTTTCCCCCTTTCAGAGGGTAAACCTGTTAGCGGTGCGCGTGCGCTGGAGCTGAGCCTTCTGCGATCTGTGGATTCCGCCAGCTGCCGCAGCGACGACCGCACGCGTCAATTGAGATCACGGGTACTCGCCGTGAGGCCCCGCCAGGTCTGATGCGTTTTGTGTTGAGCCATGCCGACATCGCTCGGCTTTGGAGACCCGACTCGATAAGTTTTCGTCGTAGCTCAAGAATCAGTTCTACGGATTGTCTGTTTTTGGAAATCGCGCGGAATATACGGCAATCTGACGCTCGGGCTTTCGATCGTGGCCTTGGAAAGCTAACCGACACGGAGAATCTCTAACACGATTCTCCGGCGACTGTCGCGTCGGCAAGCGTAGGCGATCTCGAGCTGTTTTCTATGGCTAGTACGACAGCGTGAATCGTTCCTCTGCTCAGTCCGGCACGACTTACGCTGACAGGCTGGCCGTCGTCCCTACACCCGAAACCGCGCGTTGATTTTGTCGAGCGCGTCGCGGG
Organism: Planctomycetota bacterium; assembly: GCA_046154185.1. Lineage (GTDB taxonomy): Bacteria > Planctomycetota > UBA8108 > UBA1146 > JAJFFE01 > JBJXGE01. The sequence goes on along the minus strand of JBJXGE010000070.1, from coordinate 198,407 downwards.
ACGGGCGCAATTTTGAATCGGGGATGTGGGCGAGTGGGGTCGACGGGAGGCGGAGGTTTTCCGTGAGTTCTTTGAGATGCGTATTGATGTAGATGAGGCCGGTGAGGACTTGGCTCTTCGAGCGCGCGTCGGCGATGGCTTGCGAAGCGGCGTTGCGTTGCGTGGGGTCGAAGTCGTGCTCGAGTTTCTTGAGGTACAGCTTTGAGCCGTCGTGGAGCGCCACTTCGCGCGTCTCGCCGGCCGCGTACTCGACATCGATATGCTCGAAGGTCGGTACGTAGCTCGGGTCGTGGTGGTGGACCTCGTGCTCCTTGTGATACGTGTACGACTTCGTCGATTCGTCGTGATTATTGAACGTCACGCACGGCGAAATCACATCGATGAACGCGAGTCCGTTGAACGCGAGCGCCGCCTCGATGAGTGGCACGAGTTGCTTTTTGTCGCCCGAGAACGAACGCGCGACGAAACCGGCGCCGAGTTCGAGCGCGAGTCCGCACAGATCGATCGCTTGATCGGTGGGGTGAAGCCCGCGCTTCGACGGGCTGTTTTGGTCGGCCGTCGCCGAGAATTGCCCCTTCGTTAAGCCGTACACGCCGTTGTTCTCGACCATGTAGAGGAGCTTCGGATTGCGCCGCACGAGGTGAATGAACTGCCCCATGCCGATCGAAGCGGTATCGCCGTCACCGGAGACGCCGAGCGCGAGCAGCTCTTTGTTCGCGATGTGCGCGCCGGTCGCAAAGCTCGGCATACGACCGTGCGTCGAGTTGAGCCCGTACGCTTGGCCGATGAAGTACGCCGGCGTTTTCGACGAGCAGCCGATGCCGCTCAGCTTGATGACGCGATGCGACTCGAGTCCCAAATGGTACGCCGCCTGCACGACCGCTTCCGAGATGCGGTCGTGACCGCAACCCTTGCACATCGTGGACGCGGAACCCTCGTAGTGCTCTTTGGGCAACCCGAGTCGATTGGTCTTGGCAACGGCTTCGTTCATGGCTTCTACCTGACCTTTGCGAATTGCTGTTGGAGCACGCCACGCACAAACTCCGGCGTGAGCGGCAAACCGCCGTAGTAACGCGCGCTCGCGATGCGCGGCGCCGCCTCCGGAAATTCCATGCGCAAAAGCCGCGCGATTTGTCCGAGCTGATTCTGTTCGATCACCAAAACGCGCGGGTGTTTCTTCAAGAATTCCCGAATCTCCGCATGGAACGGGAAGCTGCGAATCCGCAGGTAGGAAATCGGCTCCGCGAAATCATCGAGCACTTCGAGGATCGGCGCGTTCGAGCTGCCGAACGCGATGATTCCGAGCTCTGCGCCTTTCGTCGTTCGCACGACCGGCGCCGGCAACAGCTTGGTCATGCCGTCGATCTTGCGCGCCAGTCGATCGAGGTTTCGCGAGTAGACCACATCGCTCTCGCTGTAACGCGCCATCTCGTCGTGACCCGAGCCGCGCGTGAAAAACGCCGCACGTGGATCCTTCACCAATCCGGGGATCGCGCGATACGGGATGCCATCGCCATCGATGTCGAGGTAGCGCCCCCATTTTTCGAAACGCGCGATGTTCTCCTGCGTGAGCACCTTGCCGCGATCGATCGGTCGGTCGGGGTACTTGAGCGTATCATCGACCCAAGTGTTCATGCCGATATCGAGATCGCTCATGAATACGATCGGCGTTTGATAATGATCCGCGAGATCAAATGCTTGCCATGACATCTCGAAAGCCTCGGTCGGCGAGCAGGGAAACAACATCGGGAAGCGCGTGTCGCCGTGCGAGTGAAACGCGACCTGCAACAGATCCGACTGCTGCGTGCGCGTGGGTAAGCCGGTCGACGGCCCGACTCGTTGCACATCGAACACGACGCAAGGCAACTCGGTGTAGTAGCCGAAACCGAGGTTTTCACCCATGAGCGAAATGCCGGGGCCCGAAGTCGCCGTCATCGCGCGCGCGCCGGTCCAGCCGGCGCCGAGCACCATGCCGATCGCGGCGAGTTCGTCTTCGGCTTGCACCACTGCGTAGTTGCGCGTTCCGTCCGGCTCCGTGCGCAACTTCTCAAAGTACGGGATCAGCGACTCCGTCAGCGACGACGATGGCGTGATCGGATACCACGCAACGACCGAGCAACCACCGAACAACGCGCCGAGCGCCGCGCACTCGTTGCCGTCGACGATGATTTTGCCCGCTGTCTGCGCCGCCGGCTGGTAACGAAACGGATCCCGCTTCGGCAGATTTTCGCGCGCGTACTGAATGCCGAGTTCGCACGCTTTCCAGTTCTCCTCGACGACCGCTTCCTTCTTTTTGAAGACGGCATTGAGCGCGGCCCGAATCGATTCCGGCGCGAGGCCGAAGAGCTCGGCGATCACACCCACGTAAATGATGTTCTTGAGCTTCGGTCGCAGCTTTGCGTCGGCGATATTCTTCCGCGCCAAAGTTTCGAACGGCACGCCGTAGCTGATGAAAGGCGCGAGTCGCTCGGGCGCAACGTTGTAGTCCGTGTTGTAGATCAAGACCGCACCGGGCTGCGTCGAGTCGAGGTCTTCGCTCAAGGTCGCGGGATTGAGCGTCACCATCACATCCCAGCGATCCCGCCGTGCTTGGTAGCCGCGCGGGCTCACGCGAATCTGGTACCAAGTCGGCAATCCTTGGATGTTCGATGGAAACAAATTCTTCGCCGAGGCCGCGAGTCCCATGTGGAACAAAGTCTTGAAAATGATCTCGTTCGCGGAAGTGCTGCCCGTGCCGTTCGGCGTCGCGATGCGCAGCGTGAAATCGTTGAAGACTTCGGCCATGGTGCGGAAAACCATCCTTCGATGCTGCGGTGTGCGGTCGATCGAGACATCCAGGTGCGTAAGCGGTGTGAGGCTAAGGAATGACGGGAGTGGGGTCAATATGACGCGCGGCAAATAATCGGGCCGCGCGCACTCGCGCTCAAGCGACTGGCGGGTTCGACCGATCTTCAGGCATATGGTTGCGCCAAGCTCTGCAGTACATGCGCCGGATTCCGTTGTCGCGCCACCCGACCTTGCCGCGCGCGAAAATTCCGTGACCGCGGAAGCGCTCGCTTGGCGCGTGCTGCGTCCGACCCGCGGCTGGCGCGCGCTCGATCTGCGCGAGCTGTGGAGTTACCGCGAACTGCTCGGTTTCCTCGTCTGGCGCGACTTGAAGGTTCGTTACAAGCAAACCGTGCTCGGCGTGGCGTGGGCGGTGATGCAGCCGCTCTTCCTTTGCATCGTGTTCAGCATTTTTTTCGGACGCCTCGCAAAGCTGCCATCGGACGGAATTCCGTACCCGCTTTTTTGTCTCGCCGGCCTCGTGCCGTGGACATTTTTCGCGAGCGCCGTGTTGGCGTCGACGCACTGTCTTGTCGACAGCGCCAATCTCATCAAGAAGGTCTATTTTCCGCGGCTCGTGATTCCGCTCGCGACCGCCGGCGCGGGGCTCGTCGATTTAGTCATTGCGCTCGCGCTCCTCGTCGTCGGCCAAGTTTGTTACGGCGTGGCGCCGGGGCTCGCACTCTTCTGGCTACCGGCGTTCGTCCTTCTCGCGATCGTCACAGCGCTCGGCGTCGGCTTCTGGCTCGCGGCGCTCAATGCGCAATATCGCGACGTGCGCTACACCGTGCCGTTTCTCGTCCAATTCTGGATGTTCTCGACGCCGATCGCGTACGCGTCGAGTCTCCTCGACGGCCATTGGAAAACGCTCTATGGCCTCAATCCGATGGCCGGCGTGGTCGAGGGCTTTCGTTGGTCGCTCCTCGGGTCGACCACGGCGCCGGGTCCCATGGTCGGCGTTTCCGCGTTTGTTGCCATCGCGCTCTTCGCGAGCGGGCTCTATTATTTTCGGCGCCTCGAACGCAAGTTCGCCGACGTCCTGTAGCGATCACGAATGCGATCAGAAATAGGGGGGGACAGCATGGGCGCCGCGCCGCGCATCCAGCTCGAGCTTGTGATGTTGCCGACGCGCTTCGCCGTTTCGCGCCTCGCCGGAGACGCGTCAGTGCCGGTGTGGGCGGAAGCCACCGCGGCGCCATTCCTCTGCATTGCGCGCACGGCTGACGAACTATCGATCGTGTGCGAAGAACGGCTCGTTCCCACCGATGTGCGCAGCGAACGCGGCTGGCGCGCGTTCCGCATCGCCGGCGCGCTGCCCTTCGAGCTCACGGGAATTCTCGCGTCGCTGACGGCGCCGCTTGCTGCGGCTGGCATCGGACTGTTCGCCGTTTCTACTTTCGATACGGACTACGTGCTCGTGCGAGCAGCGGAGTTCGCCCGCGCCCGCGAGGCGCTCGAAGCGGCGGGTCATCGCTGGCAGGCCGGGCCCGAGTAGCTCGCGCGACGTTCCCCGCGATCGCTTATGCTTCGACCACGACAGCCAAAACGCAGCAGCAGCAGCTTCTTCGACGACGAAAGCGATGCATGTCCGACGGCGTCCTCCACGAACTACTTTGGTACGGCGGCATTCTGGCGATGGGCGTCGTCGCCGGAATCGTCAACACGATGGTCGGCGCCGGCACGACGCTGACGTTGCCGCTCTTGGTGCTCGTGTTTGGGCTCCCCGATCAGATCGCGAATGCCACGAATAGACTGGCGGTTGTGGTGCAAGCGCTCGCGGGAACGGACACGTTGCGACGCGCGCGCGCGGGGAGTTTGCGCGATGCGATCGCGTGCGCGGTCGCTGCCGGTCTCGGCGCGCTGCCGGGTTCGTATCTAGCGAGCGTGCTCGAAGGCGCGGACTTCAGCACCATCATGGCGTGGGTGCTGCTTGCGGGTGTCGCGATGATGTTCATCGCGCCGGCGCGTCCGCCCACCATTCGATCAAACGTGTCGGGCGTTCGGCGGGCGGCGAGTTGGCTCACGGCGTTCTTGTTCGGGCTCTACGGCGGATTTCTCGGCGCCGGCATCGGCGTATTGATCATGATGGTGCTGCCGCGACTGCTCGGGATCTCGCTGTTGAACGCAGTGGTCGTGAAGACGCTCATGGTGCTCGTGTTGTCGGCGAGTGCGAGCGTCGTCTTTGTCTGGCAAGGGCAGGTCTATTGGACGTGCGTCGTGCCGCTCGCGATCGGGAATGGCTTCGGCGGCGTGATCGGCGCGCGACTCGCGATCAAGGGCGGCGACAAGTGGATTCGCATCGCGGTGGCCGTCGTCGGCGCGCTCCTCGCGCTCGCGCTTCTGACTGGCTGGCCGCCGCGTCCGACGCGCTAGTTCGGCGGCATCGCCGCGCGCGCTCTTCGTTCGGCGAGTTTCGCGCGCGCGAAGGCGATCATCCCCGGCAACAATGACAGGAAAATAATGATGATGATCAGCTTTTCGACGTGCTTCGTCACGCCGGGCCACAGGCTGGCGAGGCCGTAGCCGAGGAGCGACATCGACGACACCCATAAGATGCCACCGAAAATGTTGTAGGCGACGAATCGACGGTAGTTCATCGCGCCGATGCCGGCGACGACGGGTGCGAACGTGCGCACGATCGGCATGAAGCGCGCGATTACGATCGTCTTGCCGCCGTGCCGCTCATAAAACTCTTTGGTGCGCAGCAGGTGCTTCGGCGAAAAGAACAGCGATTTCTCGCGCGAGAACATCTTCGGGCCAGTTTTATTGCCGATGTAATATCCGAGCGAGTCGCCGGCGATGGCCGCCAGCGAAACGAGAATATTGAGCCACACGATGTTGAGGAGCGGCTCACCGGCCGGATTGTGCGGCGTGCAGAAGATCCCCGCCGTCACGAGCAGTGAGTCGCCCGGCAGGAAGAATCCAATCAAGAGCCCGGTCTCGGCGAACACGATCACGATGAGTGCGAGCAGCCCGCCCCAAGTGATGATGCCTTCGACGTCGTAGATCTTATGAAACAGATCGAACAGGTCTTGCACGGATGGACTTTCTCAATCCCAGCGGAAATCTCGCGCGTGCGACGCCTTCGCCGGAGCGGGGGGACGCCCACGTTCCATTTGGGAGCGCCCTTGGCGCTCAGAACGCCGAGGGCCGCGGACTCTGCGCTGCCGCGGCGACGCTGTCAACCCATGGTTAATCCTGGGTCGCTTCAGTCATAGCCCGCGGCGAGCCGATAACCTCGGAGGACGCCAAAGAGGCGAATCGGTACTTGTCTGGCACGTGCAAAGGATGTGCGCCGTTGCTGCAGGAGAGTCTTCGAGCGTGGTCGGACGCGCGCGCCTATCAAGGGCGTGCGCTCAAGGACAAGCCGATCACGTTCTACGCCGACAACGCCGCGAGCTACGACCACTACGAGCGCGTCATTTACGGCTTGACGATCGCGTACAACCGTCGCGTTTGCTATTTGACATCCGACGCCGACGACCCGCTGCTCGACACTCCGTATCCCAACTTGCAGGTTTACTACATCGGCCGCGGCAAGATCTGCGAAAACGTGTTCGCGAAAATGTGTACCGGTGTGCTCGTCACGACGAAGCCCGGGCTCGAAACGCGCGACTTGACGCGCTCGAAGTCGCATCCCGTGCACTACGTGTACATGTTCCACTCGCTGCTGAGCACGCACATGGCGTATCGCGAAGATGACTTCGACCACTACGACACGATCCTGTGTGCGGGTCCGCATCAAATGGCGGAGCTCAAGATCGGCGCACAGCTACGCGACCGGAAACCGCCGCGACTGATCGAACACGGCTACGGCAAGATCGACGCGATGCTCGAGCGCCGCCGCGCGACGCAGGATCCGGTCCCCGGCCGACAACACCACGTGTTAATCGCGACCGGCGCCGGCCCGAATGGACTCCTCGAACTCCACGGAGCGGAAATCGTGCGGCAGCTCCTCAAGTCTGGCTTTCGCGTGACGGTGCGGCCGCATCCTTCCGTGTTGCGCACGTCGCCGCAGACGCTGAAGGCGTTGCACCGCGAATTCGATAGCGCGCCACACTTCGCGGTCTATCCGGACCCGCGCGGATTCCTCACGCTCGTCAACGCCGACGTGTTGATCAGCGATGGTTCCGCGATCGCGTTCGACTTCGCGCTCGGCATGGAGAAACCCGTCCTCACCTTCGATATGCCGCGACGCGTCAGCAATCCCAACTGCACGCGCTACCCGCGTCACCCGATCGAAAGCGCGTTGCGCGAGCGCATCGGCATCGTGATGCCGCCCGCGCGCATGCGCGACTTGCCGGATCGTGTGGCGCAACTCTGCTCGACCGCGCCGCGCTACCGCGAAGCGCTTGCCCAACTGCGCACCGAGTTGATGTTCAACCCCGGCATCAGCGGCTCCGTCGGCGCGACCGCGATCGAATCCCTCTCGATCGGCGTCGATCCCGAGCGCGCCCTCTCCGAAGCGCTCGAACAGTTGCGGGCAAACGCGCTGTAAGCGCCAGTGCAAATCGCGCAGCTCAGAGCTGAACCAGCGGTCGCTATTTGCCGGCGCTCAACTTCTCCGCGAACTTTTTCACGGCGGCGCGGAACGTTGGATCGCCTTCCGCGTCGCTGAATTCAAACTTCCAATCGGGTTCGAGCCCGCGGCCTTCGAGGCACGTGCCGTCGGGGAGTTCGTCGACCCAGCGCGAATAGCTGACGGTGACGCCGTTCGGAAGGACGAGCGGAGCAGGGTTGCCGCTCGCGCCGCGCGTCGGCAAACCGGCGAGCGTTGCGTGCGGGAGCGCGCGCATCATCTTCGCGAAACCTTCACCGCTCGAAACACAGCCGGGACCGATGAGACACAAGATCGGCTTGTCGGTGTGGGGCGCCGCGCGCGGCGCGATGCGGCGCAGGGTCGGCGGCCCGAGGTCGCTCGGCTCGGCGCCGCTGCGCCGGCGCGCGCGCGCATACACGCGCTCTTCGTCGGCAAACATCGATGCGATCACGGCGGCGCGCCGCTCGTCGCCACCGCGATTGGCTCGCAGGTCGATGATCCAAGCCGGCGCGTCGATGTGTCGCTCGATAGCCGCTAACACCTGCTGCTCGATCGCATCGTCGTACTGGAGCGAGCCGACCGCCAAGTACGCGAAGCCCTCCGCTGTGAGTCCGCTCAGCGCGACTTTGCCGATCTGTTGCGCGTCGCGCAACTCGCGCGCGACAGCTCTGAAATCGTAATTCGGCACGGCCGGCTCCTGACACGTCGCGGTGATCGTTCCGTCGCTCGCGAGAAGCGTCACATGAAGATCCTTGAGTTCGGCGAGGAGTTCGCGCGCCACCGCAATGAACTCTGCTTCGCTCTTCGCGGCGCGCCCGCGCTCGGCATAGCGCGCCGCGAGCTCCCGCCAGTGAATCTGCTTGTGCGCAAAGTAGCTGTAATAGCGCCCGAGCTGGCGCACCAGGAGATCGAAACTGTCGGCGCCATCGAGTGCGCGGAGCGAAATGTCGCGCACTTCGAGTGCGCCGTTCTTCGACAGAAAGATCGCGATGTCGGCGCTGTCGGCCCCGCCCGCGGCGATGACGATCTCGTGCGGCCCGAACGACTCGCCGAAGTCGCTGTTAATCTGCACGCCGCAGCGCTCGCCATTGCGCTTGAGAATCGCGCCGACGTACGCATTGTCGAACTGGCCGGGCGCAAGGCTGATCTCGGTGGCGCGCGCCGCGAAGGAGAGCGCGTAGCTCTGTTTCGGAACGAGGGCGACGCGCTGCGTGATCATGTGGAAAACGCGCGACTCCGCTGTGACGGTGAGCTTGAGACCCTGCGGGGTTTGCTCGCAGCGTGAAGCCGGTCCGTCGCCGAGGCGCGCGCCGACTTCAAGCTCCCAGCCGCGCGGCGCGCCCTGTTGCCAATCGCTCAAACCGCCGTTCACCAGCAACTCGCCCGCGTTGTCCTGAGCAACGGCGCCGCCGAGCGCCGCGATCACCAAAACCAAACCAAACGCGCGTCGTCGCATGAACGGACCTTTCTTCGGGGCGCAAGCGGTCGCAAAATTTTCAAGGCGTGCGGACGTCGCGTCAACGGTCTGCTCATGCTCGCCCACGGTCCCGCGCAAAGCTGTTTTTCACTGAGATGTGCACAGTGGTCAGTGTGTGCGACGGGGAGACGATACGCGAGCCCCCTCAAGGCGTGAGCTATTGCGTCGCTTCCGATGCGGCCGGCAGAAACGGCACGTGTCCGCGAAGGAATCGCGTATTGAGCGACTCGAGCCAAGATTCGAGCTGTGGAGTCAGGGGGAATTTTTCCTCGGGTCCATAGGGATACTGGCTCATGCCGTGAAAGGGCAACGGCAGCAGTCGATCCGGCGTCGCGGAGTTTGGATCCATCTCTTTCGAGTAACCATCCGCGTGCAAGAGCCAGGTGCGCGTCCAGCCCGCCGGCAGCGACGGAAACGCCGCTGCCGAAAAGCTGAGCTCAATCTCATCGCCGGTTGTGCAGATCACGAACCCATTGTCGACGCGCTCGACGAGTTCGCGCACGTCACCGGTGCGAGTGAATGCGCCGGCAAACGATTTCCACGGCGACTCAGTCGTGACCCGTTCGTACTCGTACACGCACGGGTTTCGCCCACCGGGAAACGTTCGGGCGCTGTAACCGCGCCAACGCAGGTCGGCGGCCACGGCCCATTGGCGAGAAATCCGCGGCACCGCCGCCGGACATGCGTTTGCGATCGCGACGGCGTCCCAATAGACGCGCATGTTCGTGCGGAGACGCAGGCGCGTTTCAAAAGGCTGCAGCCGTCCAGCGAGTTCTATGCAGACCGTTTGCGGATGGCCAACAGGAATGCCGATGTCTGCTTCGACGACGCGCCATGCGCCATCGCGCGTGCGTGCCTCAAGCACGGGAACTTCGAAATTGAGCCCCGCCTGTTGAGCGCGGCGCGTGTCGCTGCTGAAGGCGTAATCGGTCCAGCCCGTGAGCAGTAGCACCGGGTGCGCGGGCAACGCCGCGAACTCGCACTCCAACCAGTGCGGCGCCGCGAAACCGCGCACGGGATGCAAAGGGAAGCCCTCGACGGTGACGCGGTCCGTTGCTGCGACCGCGGCCGTGTGATCGCGGCCAGCGTCATCGCTAGCGTGAAGTGGCGGCTGCGGCGCTTCGATCACGTGGAGTTTCCAAGGCCGAGCCGCGACGAAGCTCAGGCCCTCGTTCGGGTACACATCGACGCTCGCCGGATGATCGACCGCGACCAACGAGAGATGATCCACGAAGAGGGCTTCCTCGAGTTCGTTGGTGATGCGCAACTCAAGGCGTCCATCGCGCGGTTCCAGCGCGCCGGTCGGTATGCGCACGAACTCCTCCGGATCGGGCTGATTGCGGATACCTTCGGCGACCCATGCGCCCATCTCGCCGCCGCCGAGAAAATCCGACACGTAGCGGAACCGCTGGCCATCCCAAGTGTAGAGATTCGGGCACGACGACGGCATCCGATCGACTTCCAAGATTTCCCAGCGCATTCCGCGGTTCAGCGCTTCCGGCGGAAGCTCGGCTTGCACGTTGCCGGACGGCCACAAGAGTCGCACCGCGTCGGGCCGCGCGTGACCGCCGAGCCCAATGTGCAGAGTTGCCGGAGTGGACGCCGGCGTGCTCATGCCGCATTCGATCTTCTGCGCCAAACTGCCGGCGCGGAAATCGAGCTTTGTGCCGAGGCCGCTCTTGTTGGAAACGCGGCCAGCGAGTGTGACGATAACGGACTTCGCGTCCGCCAGGTCGTTCGTGAGCACCATGGGGCGCGAGGCAGAATCCGCGAGCACGATGTCGAGATCGCCGTCGCGATCCACATCCGCGACACCGAGGGCGCGCGCGGGCAACGAGGCATCGGGTGCTGTGCCAGGCGGAAACGGCGTAAACGCGCGGTTACTGCCGCGGTCGAGCGCGAGTCGGCCGGCAGCAAGCGTGATGAGATCGAGCCAGCCGTCGCAGTCGAGATCGGCGAACAACGCGGCGTCAGCATCCCCGGTCGCCGCAGGCGCGTCCGTTGACTTCCAACTTTCCGCGCGCCCGTCGCTCGTGAAGATGAGTCCCGGTAATTCGCGGCGGCCGAGAAAGACGTCTTCAAAACCATCCTTGTTGTAATCGCCGAGGGCGAGGCTGGTCGCGGCCGCGCGTGTCGCGGCGAATCCCATGCGAGCTCCGGCTTCAACGAAACTCCCGTCGCGACGATTGCGAAACACGAGTGTGCTGGCGTCTTGCCGCAGGAGCAGCAAGTCGGTGTCGCGGCCGAGGTCGAGATCGCTCGCCGCCGCGGCGACGCTCACCTTGGAATCGATCGTGAAGCCGGAGGCCGCGGCGATGTCCGTGAAACTTCCATCGCCGTTATTCCGCAGCAGCATCGGCGTCGGTGTAGTTCCCGCGGCGAACACGTCGAGGTCACCATCGTGGTCGACGTCCGCGAGGCAGCCGGTAGTCAGGAGCCCCGCCGGCTGCGGCAACGGCGCACTCGCCGCGTTCGGAAGGAACGTCACCGTATTTGCATCTTGCAGCCACAAGTGCAGGCCATCTGCCGCCAAGAGGAGAAGATCGGTGCGTGCATCGCCGTTTAGATCGCCGGCGAGAGCGCCGATCGCGGGCGTTTCGAGGAGCGGCGCCTGCGCGGCAAACTGCGCGTCGTTGTTCCGCCACACGATGACGCCTCCGCCGCCGAAGAGTAGCGCCTCCGGATTGCCATCGGCATCTAGGTCGGCGAGCAAAAGCCCGGGTGGTTGGCGTTGGGCGAGTTCGTTTTTTCCGGCGGCATCAACGACCGCACCTTCGCCGAATTCACGACGGGCGGGCAGCGCTGCCGTGGCGCGTTGCTCCGGCGGACGAAGCGAAAACTTCGCGGTCCGCGAGTCAAAAAGTTGCGAGTCGGCGCGCGCCGTGACGGCTGCGCCGTAGCGACCGGTCTCAAGGTACTGGGTCCCGAGTGTGACCGCGTAGCCGCTCGCGCGCAGCGTTTGGAATCGCGCGAAGAACGGCTTCGCCTCTTCTCGCTTACCAAGCCGCTGGAGCGTCGTCGCGAGCGAGTACACCGCGGTGACATTGAATGGTTCGCGCTCGACGGCTTCGACGAGCAAGCCGCGTGCTCGCTCGATTTCGCCTGTCTCGAGGCAGGCTCTGGCAAGATAGATTCGCGTCGCGCAGTCGAAGGCGTCGAGCGCCAACACGCGCTCAAAGGCCGCGCGGGCCACGTTTGTGTCACTTAATTGTCGTGCTGCGAGCCCGACCATGTAGTGCGCATGCGGCGAGTCGGGTGCTTCGATCGCTGCGGCGCGCGCTTCGGCCTGCGCTTCCGCGAAGTTTGAAACGTGGTAGAGCGCGATCGACAAGTTGATTCGCGCGGGCGTCAGTTTTTCGTCGAGCTTCAGCGCGGCGCGAAAACGCTCGGACGCCTTCGCGGGGCTCTGCTGTTCGAGGAGCGCGACGCCGGCGTTGATTTCCCGCCACGCATCTTCGGTTTTGTTCTGGGCCGCGATTCTCGGCGCCAACATCAACGCGATCGCCAGGACGAAGCGCGAATGCCGCATTCAAAAGACCTCTCAGAAAAACGAGCACCGCTCGAACATCCCTTAGATCAGGGCGCGAGCGCACGGATGGCGGCTTCGACCTCCGCGTTCCACCCACTCCAAGCATCTAAAATTGTGCCGTTGTCGCTCAAAAGCAGCGTGATCGGTACCGAGATCTTGCCGCCGGGGAAGAGCTTTTCGGCCGCGGAGGAGCCGCCTTTTACCAGCGGATAGCTGAGTTTTCGAGCGCTCGCGAATGCGGCGATGTCGACGCCTGCATCGGTGTCGACGCTGATGCCGCAGAGATCGATGTTGCCGCGCGCCAATGCGGGAGCGAGGCGATCGAGCTGCGGCATCTCACGAGCGCAGTTGCCGCACCAGGTGGCCCACAAATTGACGAGCAAGCGACGGCCCGGCTTCCGTTGCGCGGCGAGCGGCACGCGCGCGCCGGAGGTTTCGGTGATCTCGAGATCGGGCAGTTTCATGCCGATGCGCAACGCGAGCGGTCGCAACGCGGTATTGGCCCGCGTCAGCGAATCCGGCAATGCGCCGCGCGGCAGCGGGGCCAACTCGGGAGCTTTTATGCCGGGACGGATTCGCAGCTCGCTGCCATCGGCGAATGGGCCGTCAAATCGATCCGTGCGGCCACCCGGCCAATACACTTCGATCCACTCTGCGGAACTACCTTTCGCTAATCCGAACAACAGGCGCGGGTCGTGCTGCGAAAGATAACCTTCGCCGCCGCTTTTGACTTTCGTCTGCACGCCGCTCGTGGTTTTCACTCGCACTTGCGTGCCGAACGCTTCGGGGCCAGTGCGTGCGTCGCCCGTCAGCGTCACGCGCAGCCAGCCACTTGCCGCGCCCACGTTGTTGCGAAACAGCATGTGCGCGGCGCCTTGAATGCTGTTCATGAAAATGTCGGTGTCGCCATCATTGTCGAAGTCGGCAAACACGCCGGCGCGTCCGTCGGAAATGGAGTCGACGCCCGAGACACCGGAGATGTCCAGCACCTTCTTGCCAGCTAGATTCAAGAACAGCGGATCGCGCTCATAGCCGCTGAATGAGAATCCCTCAGCGCCCATGAGGCGTGACTGGTCGCTGCGCAGTGCAGACTCAGCGGTTGGATTGTTGGTTTGCGTCACGACCTGACGCCAAAAGTGGCTTCAGGTGTCTTTCATCGATGGGCCGGAGACAAACCCATTTGGACAAAAGAAGTCACTCCACCCATCGTTGTCGAAGTCGATAAAGCCGCCGCCCCAAGCCCATCCACCTGAGAAGCCGCCGATGGCCGTCGTGACATCTTCGAATGTGCCGTCACCGCGGTTGCGCAGCAGGTTGTTGCCGGACGCGAGTTTCTTGAGCACATTGTTGGTGCTCGTCGCACCCGCGAAGATTCGGCCGATAATGCGATTCCCGGCCGTGCTCGACATGTTGGTCGCATGGACATCGAGATGCCCGTCGTTGTCGAAGTCGCCGAACGAAACGCCCATACCATTGCCGGCATCGGTGGCGCCGCGGCGCGCGGCCTCGTCCTCGAAGTATCCGCCCTTATTCATGAACAGCGCCTTCTCGCCGAAGTCGTTCGCAACGTACAAGTCGATGCGGCCATCCCGGTCGAGATCGACGAACTGCGCGGCATAACTCCAGCGCCAATCGTCGACCTTCCACGCTGCCGCCGCTTCACGAAACGTGCCATCGCCGTTGTTGACGAACAACAGGTTTGGAGTGCCGTTCGTCGCCTTGAACCACGAGTTTGGCGTTACGCGTCCGTAATGATTGTAGGAGCAGACGTAGATGTCCTCCCAGCCATTGCCATCGACATCGCCGGCGACGGCTGAGAATCCGACCGCGTCGCGAGCGACGCCCGCGGTGAGTGAGACATCGTCGAAGCTGAGCTTGCCATCGGGGACGAGGCGGTTTTGCAGCAGTGTTTGCGGTCCGATGCCGCTCAAGAACACATCCAGATCGCCGTCATGATCGTAGTCGAGGATGAGCGGCGCGAGTCCTGACGCGAGCGACGCCACTGAAGTGGCCGCGGAGACATCCTCAAACGCTCGGCCGGCTCGGTTCAGGTAGAGGCGATTGTGCGCGCCAGTCGTCGTGAAGAGATCGAGAAAACCATCGTTGTCGAAGTCCGCCGTTGCGGCGCCGTACCAGGCGTAGCCGCCCGTGTAAGGTGGCAGTTCCAAGGCGAGGCCGGAGCTGTCGGCCACTTCCGAAAACAAATCTTCTTGCGCCACGAGTGAATCGATCGAGAGGGGTTGGTAGCTGCTCCACCGCCAGTGCCCGGCGGATTTGGCTGCGGTGATCCAGACATTCCCGCGCAGCCATTCGCGTTGAGACTGTCGATTGCGGCCGATGACGTAGAACGAAACACGGACTTTGGCGACGCCGTTGTCGTCGAAGTCGCCTTCCTTCACTTTGAAGCGCACGTCGTCGATCGAATCGAAGTGCGCTAGCAAGCGCAGCCACCGCTCGAGAAAGAGGTCGCCGGTGACGGCCTGCTGCTTCCCGGTTGGTCCGTCCGCCGAGTGCGGACCCCACGCGCGGTTCGCCAGCCACTTGAGATTCGCGGTGAGCGCACCCGGCTCACACGTGAGCGGTGCGGAGTTCAACTTATCCGCGAAAAACTCGCGGATAAGTTTTTTATCACCGTCCCGCACC
Organism: Planctomycetota bacterium; assembly: GCA_046154185.1. Classification (GTDB taxonomy): domain Bacteria; phylum Planctomycetota; class UBA8108; order UBA1146; family JAJFFE01; genus JBJXGE01. Next base: position 183,392 of record JBJXGE010000070.1, on the reverse strand, counting down.
GCCACCGAAAGTTCCAGCAAGTCGTTGGCAAGGTCCTCGGTGAGTTCCTCGACGCGCTCGAGCCGTGCGATTTCCTCGGCGTTGCCAGGGGCGACATCCTGTGCAACGGCGGCGAGCCGAATGGCAGTCGTTAGGAGCGCAACGACGAGGAATCTCGCGGGAGTTCGGGTCATGACGGTATCGATTTCAATGTGGGAGTACGCGCCGAGACTCTCCTGGCGCGAATTCGAAAAGGGCGATGCAAGCGCCACGGGAGGTCAATGCGATTCAGTGCGTCGAGCACAAACAGTGCGAGATCCGAACCGAGGTCGATGCCGATGTACTCTGAATCGACAATTTCGGATCTCGCGCATCGAGGTCGAGTGTCGGCGGCTATGGACAGAACCCAAACGCGTCGCAGCTCAAGCTATCCATTGTGGGATCCGCGCCGCAACCGGGAAACGGCGGCGGGATCGGCCCCGACAAAAACAAATGACTCAGGAGCGTGATCACGTCAGCGAGGTTGAAGCTGCCGTCGTCGTTCGCGTCGCAGGCTTTCGCGCAAGGGCCGCCGGTCGAGCCGGGAATGAACAACGTGTCGAGCGCGAAGATTGCGTCGGCGATATTCGTCGAGTTGTCGACGTTACAGTCGCCACGGACGAAATCCGGCGCTGGCGCGAACACCGGTGTGGCGTCGATCAGCACGGTGTAATCGAAGCAGAAGTAGCCGTTCTCGGCGGCGCCGATTTGAATCGTCGGGAAGATGTCGTCAGTCGGGAGGAGTCCACTGACTAACAGATGGGGCTCGCCATTAATGGCGAGATCGAGCGTGATCTCGTGCATCACTTCCGGCGCGCCGACCGAGACTCTATAGGTGCCGGAGCCGACGAGCTGGCTCCCGGTCGTTGCCCAATCGATGCCGGTGATGTCGTAGTTGTTGTAGAGCCCGTCGAAGCTCGTGAACGTCAACTCGAAGCCGCCTGTCATGAATTCGCCGACGAAGATGGGGCATAAGCACGGCGGGTAGCAGCCGTACGTGTAGTCGGTGCCGGTCGGGTTGAGTTGATAAGGCGTCGTTTGAGCAGAACTCGGGGTCGCGAAGCAGATCGCCACGAACAAACCCAGAACGAACAGAACTCGATGCGACATCAGCGCCTCCCATCCCAAAATGTTGAACGAGCGCGAGATTCGTTTCTGTCGCAAACAATATCACTGCCGACCGGACAGATCTATCTCCGCGTGTTTCGCGCACGCGATCATTTCTTCTCGGTGAGAAAGCGCGCGATCAGCGCTCCGGCGGCGTCGTCGCACGCGCGCTCCGCCGAACCGCCGCCCTGGTTGCAGGCGATCAATACCGCGAAGTCGCGTTTCGGCGCGATCCACACGACGCAAAACCACATCGTGTTGCTGCCGGAGTGCGTGAGGACGGGACCCTGCGCCCACTCGCGTTCGGTCGTGCTCCAGCCCAGCGCGTAGTTCTTATCGGCGCCGAGGGGCGCATGCAGCCGGGCAAATGTCTCCGTGCGCAAGAGTGGCGGCGCGTCGCCACGCGCGCCGCGCAGATGGAGCGCGACGAACCGCGCCCAATCCTCCATGCGTGCGTGCACGGTGCCGGCCGGTCCCAAGCTCGGCGGATTGTCGGCGGCCGGGCCGGGTTCGACGCACTTGCCATCCGTCTTGTGACCGCACGGCTCATCGAACTTGCCGGCTGTCCCAGGCGCGCCGAAGTCGGCGCTCGCCATTTTGAGCGGCTTGAAGATCAGTTCGCGCATCAATTCTTCCCACGACTTGTCGGTCACTTGCTCCGCCATGTGGCCAGCCAACATGTAGCCCATGTTCGAATAGATGAACTGCGTACCAGGCGCCGACTCAGGCGGATGTTTGAGCAAGCTCTCGAGCGCCAGACGACGCCCTTCGCGCGTCGAGCCCTTGTGCGCCCATAAGCGCGACCAAAGATCGTCGCGATTCGCGTGGCCAGGCAGACCGCTGCGATGACTGAGCAGTTGCTCGAGCGTCACGCCGCGAAAGTCGGCGTGCATGCTGTCGCGAAAATCGGGAAACACATCGGCGAGCGTCGAGTTCCATTTGAGCTTGTCGCGCTCGACGAGTCGCGCGCACAAGGTCGCGGTCATCGCCTTTGTGCACGAGCCGAGATGAAACTTGTCGGTCACTGTGATCGGCGCGTCGTGACCGACCGCTCGCACGCCGGCGGCGCCGAGTCCGACGACGTCGTTGTTCTTGAGCACCAGCGCCACGAGGCCCGGGACCTTGTGCTTCGCGACGAGATCCTTGAGGAGCGGAGCGACATCCTCGGGCGACTTCTGTTTTGACGCGGCGTCGTTGGTGGCCGCCGACAAAATCGCAAGCAGGCTCGCGCTCACGCAAAGGATGACTGACGATCGACACAGTGTGCGGCGCGACCGATTCATTATTGACTCCTGGCTTTCGCGACAAGCGTCTTTGGCGCTTTTGTTGCCCAGGCGCGCCGCACGAGCTGTTTGACGATCGTTGGCGAGGCGGAAGCGAGAACGACGCGGACGCCGGCGATCTTGCCACCCCACAAAAGCGGCTCGACAAAATCTGCGTACATGGCGAGCGCTTGTTCGCGATCTTCGCCGGTGACAAACACGTGAATGTGTTTCTCATCCGGCGGCATTGTGACGAAGATTTTTCCGCGCACGCGAAACGAGCCGTACTCGAAATGCGGCTGCTCCGTGACTTCGGGCAGCGCCATGGCGATGCGACGAACGGAGGCGAATTTCATGCGTGGACGATTCTATTTTGCGCGGAACTCAACAAGGATCGTTACGCGTACACACTTTGCCAGACGCAGCATGGATCCGCTACGCGCGGCGTCAGTTTTTTCGCGGCATCCGCAGCGCCTTGCGGACGCCCAGGAAGATGATTCCCGCCATGCCTGAGACGACACAGGCCCAGTGCAGGGCGTCATTCGAGACCGCTCTCAGCAACGGATTGGCGGCGCAGAACGGCGCGAACGGTCGCATGTCCGCGTGCATGAGGCTGTCGAGGAGTATGTGCGAGTAGCCGCCGAGCATGGCGCCGAGCGCGATCGGGCGCGCCGTGAGTTGCTTCCATCCAAACAGATTCGGCAGGGTCGCGGCGGCTGCGAGTTTGAGCGCGGTTGCGAAGAGCGCGACGGTGGCGAACACAGCGATGGTCGCACCCAGATAAGTGTGAAAGAAACGGTGGAGCGGAAACTCATCCGTGAGTATGAAGTAGAGCGGCTCGACATCGATGAGCACGTTGGCGGTGCAGAATGCGAGAAAGCTCACATGCCGCGGCGCGACGGCGTGAACCGCAACTCCGGGCCCAAAATGAAAAGGCGTGAAGGGCAACGCGGCTCCGTTCAGCAACCGCACGCATTCGCGCGTACAGATGCGCGCCTCCGCGGCGCGAGGAATTTCAGGCGCCCAATGACAACATGGTCGACGTCATCAGCGTTTGAGCCAATCCTGATACTGCTTCCAGTCGGCGTCAATTATGCGTTGCTCTTCCGCTGGCGGCAGCGACCCGACGCCGCTGACTCGCTTGAAGTAATTCGGATACTCGGCGGGCGCGAGTACATCGCGATAGTCACACTTCGCGCTCTCAATCTCGCCGCGAAGTCGCGCGATGTTCCCCGCTGCTAACCGCAGTACGGCGAGTCGAACGCGCGCAGGCTCTTGCTGCCAACGTTCCTGGCCGTACTCGTTGAGCATCGCCAGCACTTCCGGGATGCGATCGGTGGCGTAGTCGCGCCGCACGACTCGCTCGACATCGGCGTCCGACACTCGTGGTACTGGTTGCTCTGGCATGGCGTGCGCCCGTTTCCCTTCGTGTTAGCGTTCGGCGATCCGACACCTTGCGTCTTTCAAACACGCGCACGGTTGCGCTGTTGCCATTTGAATTGGTCGTGAGTAGCAACACGAGGCGAATCTCGGCATATTTGGCGATCGCTTCCGTCGCGCTGCATTCATTGCCGCCAAACTGTCTCGCCCCAAGGTTGGTGCTTGAGGTGACGCAAGACTTGTTTCTGCAATACACGCTCGTGCGAGGATATCCCCTCCGAATCGATGTCATCGATCCCGATGGCAGTCCGATTGTAGATGCCGACATCGAAGCGCTCATCGATGACAGCCGAGCGTTCGTGTCCCGTGGGCCCGAGTTTCAGAGCTTTAGCTGGCCGATGTCCGCGCGCGAAGGCATCGCGAGTGCGGCGGAGTACGCTGCGCGGCTGTTCTCAGTCTCCGAGGCAGAATTGGCGTCACGGGGATCGCCGCTTCGGGCGCGACGAGCAGCGCGGTCGTAGCGATGTCGGCGGCGGCGCCGGTGACGCGATAGATCGCGAGCGCCACCGCATCGCCGCCGCGGAAGACGACGGTGCGATGAGATATTTGGCCGGGTCTTTCTGCTCGCTCGGCAGAGTGGCCGTACTCGGTGAGAATCTCCAGCGCTTCCGGGATGCGATCGGTGGCGTAGTCGCGCCGCACGACTCGCTCGACATTGGCGTTTGACACTCCTGGAATGGGTTGCTCCGGCATGGTGTGCGCACGTTGATTCCGCGGCGTCAGCGAAAAAACAGCGACCTGGTTCAGCCGTCGCGAGCTTAACACCCGCTTGATAAGGCCTTCCGGATGCTCAGGGTTTTAAATTGGGCCTAGGTCATATGCAAAAACACCAGATTACTGCCGATTTTTGCATACGATTCGGGCGTGCCAACTCTAGTCGACTACATCGATTCCCAGCTCGCAGCTGGCCGCGCGCACTTCACACGCGAAAGTGCGCTTGGAGAACTCGGTATCACGCCACGCGCTTTTGCATCGGCAATTACGAGATTGGTGAAGAGCAAACTGACCACTCGATGCGTTTGATTTACAGTTTCGCTGCTGAAACGGAATCGAATGAGAAACTCAAACTAAAAATTGAAGTGAACACACGAGAGCACGGCAGCCTGCTCGACACCAAGAAATATTCGTTTGCCGTAGAGCGATTGGTTTGACGCCGCGTGCGAGGTCACTTCGTTCGAGCCGGAGGAGATCTTCGGTACCAAGTTGCGAGCGCTACTCCAGCGGAGAAAGGGCCGCGATTTGTTCGATTTGCACGAGGGCCTCCGGCTATTGTCTCTCGATCGAGGCAGATTGATTTCATGTTTTCGGCATTGCACTACTTTGGAAGGGAAGCCGCTCACACGCGCGACGGCCGAAGCGCGGATGTTGGCGAAGCTCGCGCGCAGCCTGACCGAGGATATCGCGCCGCTGTTGCCGGTCGGAGTTCGATACGACGAGCGCGATGCGCTTAGTGCGTTCGAGACCGTTTGGAGAGAACTGATAGTGCGAATTCCTGGCGCCGCGTGGAAACTCACCGACCAGGTCATCGCAGAGTTCCGGCGAAAGGCGTTTCCCGAGCTGCTCCTAACCTGAACCGGCGCAGTCAACCTCGGTTGACGAACAGATTCGGCCCTTCGTCTTCGCTTTGCCCTGTGGACGACCCGCCCCGTGCCGGCTTCCCGTCGGCATGGAGCCTGCCGAGCAGGAGCGCGAGCGCGGCCCACACCAGGCCGAGGGGCGCGACGAGCAGTGCGGTCGTTGCGATGTCGGCGGCGGCGCCGGTGACGCGATAGATCGCGAGTGCCACCGCATCGCCGCCGCGGAAGACGACGGTGTCGATGAAATACTTGGCCGGGTACTTCTGCTCGCTCGGCAGCGTCGTGAACAACACTTCGCGCGCGGGCGTCGTGAGGCCGAGGCCGATGCCGCGACGCAAGACATCCATGATGATCACGAGCTCAAACATCGGCGCGAGGTAGGGCGAGCAGCCGAGCGTCAGATTCGCGAGCACGTGGAATACCGGCAGCACCGCGAGCGTCACGCCCAGGCCAAAGCGTCGAACGATGCGCGCGGCGAAGACCGCCTGGAGCAGTCCGGCCAGCAGTTGCCCGACCAAATTGATATTCGCAAACAACTGAGTTCGCGCGTCGTCTTCGAGTTGCTGCGCTCTGACGACGGCGTTCTGCTGCGCATATCCGAACGATGCGCTGATCGTGGCACAGAGAAGATAGAGCGCGATGAAGAGCAGGAGATTTGATCGTAAGACGAACTGAAGACCCGTGAAGAGGCGCGGCCCGCGCGAATCACTCCCGTGCGCGTTCTCGGCATCACGCGCACTCGCGAGCACGGGCGTGTTCGCGGTTGTCGACGCCGCCCGCCCGGCTCGCACGGCGTAGCGACTACATTGGACGGCTGCCTCCAGTAGGCAGAATGAAATGACGAAAATGTTCGCGCTGCCGATTTGCTGCGCAACCGTGCTCGTTACGATCGAACCCGAGAGCGCGCCGAACGTACCGCCCGCCGCGATGAAACCAAAGAGTCGCCGGCCCTGATCTTTGTTGAAGAGATCGACCAGTACGCTCCAAAACACGGCGACGATGAGCACGTTGAAGACCGTCAGCCAGACGAAGAAGCACTGCGAAATGCCTGGCGACTTGCCAGCGTCGAAGAAGGCGAAGAGCAGCCAGAACGCGCCGATCTGCAACATAAAAAACCGATAGACCAATGCGACGAGCATTCGGCGTTGAAACCGTGCGACGAGCAACTCGTACAGCGGCATGACTATCAACATGATGCCGAAAGTCAAACTGAAGCTGGCGAGGAGATCGAGCTCCGCCTTGACGGCAAACGACTCGCGGAGCGGTCGCAGGACGTAGTACGCCGCGAGCACGAAGTAGAAAAACGCGAACGCCCACAGCAGCGCGCGCAGCTCGTGCGGTTCGTAGCGAACCACTTTGCGGAGCAAGTTGCGCAGTACGGGCACGCTACTCGGCTCCTGCGACGTGAACGCGCATTAACCTCTTTTGTCGCGCGCGTGCCAGGCCGCGAGCGCCGCCTGCTCTCGCTCGGACGTGAAGCGCGCTTTGAGTTTGTAGTCCGGTCCGCGTTCCGCGTGCCACTTGAGGAGATCGGCGACAGTCGTGGCAATCGGGCGAAACTTGAGACCCTTCGCGACGGCGCGCTCGATCGAAGTAACCGGCTGGCGTCCGAGTTTCTCCGACGCGGGTATCCACGAGGGGAGATCGGCCCACGCCTGAATTTTCTGCTCCTCGAGGAACTTCGCATCCACCCACGTGACGCGCGTGTCGGAACCGGTCGCGCTGCGACAAGCATCGAACAACTCGCCGAAGCGGAGCGGCTTCGCGGGTCCGATGGCGTTGTAGACGCCGCAGATTTTCTGCTCGAGACACGTGACGCACCACTCGCCGAGGTCGCGCACGTCGATGATCTGCATCGTTTGATCGGGGCCGATCGGCGCCAGCATTTCGCCGCCGCGTTGGTAACGGACGGGCCAATACGTGAATCGGTCCGATTTATCCCCCGGCCCGACGATCAGACCCGGCCGAATGTTCGTCACGCGACCCGGCAGCGCGCGCTCGGCGGCTTGCTCGCAGAGCGCCTTGAGCGGGCCGTACGTAACGCCATCCACTGTCTCGATGGTCTCGTCGTCGATCTTGCCGACCGCGCTCGATTCATCGACGTCCGCTTCGTCGCCCTGCGCGTAGACCGACACCGACGAGATGAAGATGTACTGATCGACGTTGGGCGCGAGCAACTCGGCGGACAATTTCACTTCGCGCGGCACGTAAGCCGACGTGTCGATGACCGCGTCCCACTTGCGGCCCACGAGCGCCTCGAGTTTGCCATCGCGATCGCCGCGGAGTTTTTCGAGATCCGGATACAACTGTGGATTCGTCTTGCCGCGGTTGAAGAGCGTCATGGTGTGGCCACGCGCCTTCGCCGCATCGATGATTGCCGGACCGAGAAACGCCGTGCCGCCGAGAATGAGGAGTTTCAGCTTCTTCGCTGCGGGCGATGGCGCTGGCAGGGGTGCCGGTGTCGCTTGTGCGCCAAGTGCAAGCAGCCCGGAACCGTTACTCGAAAGTCCAAGCGCCGCGAGCGCCGCTGAATACTTGAGAAAGTCGCGCCGATTCGTCGCTGGCTCCATGCGTTCTCCTTGTGAGTCGAGAGTTCGAGTTCATCGAGGGCGCGCTCAGGATAATGCGCGCACGCACGCGGCGACTATGGCTTTCTCGTCCCAATTGACGTCCGACTCGACGAGCTTGCGACACGGAGAGTCCCATGCGTGGGATGCGCCCCGTCGCGGCGACGTTGCTCTTTCTGGCTCGCCAGCGTGTTCCGCTATCCCATCGCCGGTCGCGTGAGATTCACCGGCGCGCCGCTCGTGACGAGCACGTCATCTTCGATGCGCATGCCGCCGCACGGAATCAGGCGATCGATGAGCGGCCAATGGAAGGCCGCCGCATCGCGGCCGGTGCGGTGGGGAGCGAGCAACATCGGAATGAAGTAAATCCCCGGCTCGATCGTCACGACATGGCCGACTTCGAGCGGCCGCGTGGTTCGCAAGTGCGGCGCGCGCTCCGGCGGCGGCACGATTTGCGTGCCGGGCGCGTGCAGCTTGCCGCCGACATCGTGCACTTGGAGGCCAAGGTGATGGCCGAGCCCGTGCGGGAAGAACGGCCACACGAGTCGGCGCTCGAACGCGTCGGTCGCGCTGATCTTGAGAACTCCCGCGTCGACGAGAATCCGCGCGATGCCGCGCGTCGCTTCGTCGTGCAATTCGACGTAGTCTTGGCCAGGCCGGCAGCGCGCGCAGAGTTCGAGCTGCAGCGCATCGAGGCGCGCGAGGATCGCACGAAACACCGGATCGCAGCCGTCGTGGCACCACGTCCGCGTCGTATCGCTCGCGTAGCCGAACGCGCGCGCGCCGGCGTCGACCAGCAGCGTGTGCGCAGGCCGCGGCCGCGTGGCGCGTTTCGATTGATAGTGGAGGACGCTGCTCATCTCGTCCCACCCGATGATCGGATTGAAGGCGAGGTCCGGCACGTACTGTTGCGTCGCGTCTTGAAAAGCGATGAACAACTCGCGCTCGGACGCGCGCGCGTGGAATCCCTGCGCGGCGGCGCGGTAGCCGTTCGCACCGATGCGCGCGGCCGCGCGCAGGCAGTCGACTTCGTAGTCGGTCTTGTACGCGCGGTACCAATCGAGTGCGCCCACGAGTTCCGGCGGCTGAATCGCCGCGGGCGCGAGGCCGAGTGCCGCGCCGACTTTGGGATCGTTACCGATGTAGGCGTGCCGCGGCACCGCGCCGATCGCGGCGATGGCCGCTTGCGCCGATTCGACCGTCACGATGTCCATGTGCTCGCGATAGGGATGCTCGAGCTTTGCGAAGGGTTCGAACCAATAGTCGGTCGGCACGACTTCGATCAACCGCAGCCGCGACGCGCCCGGCGTCCACACGAGCAAGTGATCGGGACCCGCGATCGGCACGTAGCGCGCGAAGTGCGGCACGCTATGAAAGTGCACCGGATGATCGTCCGCGTGGTAGTACTCGACCGACCCGGCATGGAACACGATGCCGGCGAACTCCGCGCCCTGCGCGCGACTGTGCTCGAGCGCACGACGACCGAAGTCGGCCAAGCGAGTGAGGTGTTCGGCGTAGAGGTTGGTCATCGTTGTTTCGGGCATGGGTGTTTTCTCTCAGAAGGATTCAACTCGAGCGCAAACGCCCGCCATCAATGGCTGAGCCGGCGCGCGACATGTTAACGTGCGACGCTCCTCGGTTGGAAATCGAGGCGATGCGATGGCTCGCTCACTCCGCGGCCGACACGCTGCGCCAGTACTTGGAGATCTATTCACGGCATGAATGATTTTCATTCACGCCGTGAATAACTACGCATTCTCCTGTGCGCGCTTCGCTTGCGAGGCCGTCACTCAACTCCCGACGCCAAGCGACCAGGCCAGGAGACCGGCGCCGAGCGCGATGCGGTACCAACCGAAAAGTACGAACGAATGGGTCTCGACGTAGCGCAGCATCCATTTCACGACGACGAACGACACCAACGCCGATGCGACGAACCCGATCGCGACGAGTTGCCAATTCTCGGGGGCGGAGGTCGGAGTCGAGTTGCTCAGGTGGTCAAAGATCTTGAGTGCGCCCGCCGCAAGCAAAGTGGGGATGCCGACGAGGAACGAGAACTCAGTGGCGGCGGGGCGGCTCGCGCCGAGGAGCAACATCGCCAGGATCGTGGCGCCGGAGCGCGACGCCCCGGGGAATACAGCGGCGACGAGTTGCGCGATGCCAACGGCGACGGCGATCGTCCACGTGATGCGCGCGTCGCCGACACGACCGGCGTTGCGGCGTTCGATGACGAGAAACAGCACGCCACCGGCGAGCAACGAGATCGCCACCGGGCGCAGCGACTCGGGCAGTTTGAAGCCGGCTTTCGAAAGGACGATGCCTCCGACGCCGGTGAGTAAGAATGCCGCGCCGAGTTTCAGAAGATAGTCGAGTCCCGCGGCGTCGCGCCACGCGTTCAACAGTTGGCGGAGCCGCTGCGGAAAGAGCGGCAACACTGCCAGCACCGCGCCGCTCTGAATCACGATATTGAACAAGTCGCTTTGCCGCGGGAGCCAATGCTCTGCGATGAGCAAGTGCCCGGTGCTCGAGACCGGAATGAACTCGGTCACGCCCTCGACGATTCCCAAAATGATGGCGACGACCCAGTCCGACATGGGCGCGGATTAGACCCGAAGCGCGCGCGAGTTCAAAGGGGTGGCGGGGGCGCAGATTCGAAACAAGAAAAGAGGCGCCCAGATCGGGCGCCTCCAAAAAACTACTTTGCGCCGCGCGTCGGCGCAGCAAAGCGCGGGATCGTTACGGACAGTTCGGCGGGACGCTGTCGCAGCTCACGCCATCGAACGTCGGGTCGATCGCGCAGTCCGGGAACGGCGGAAGCGGGTTCGCGCCGAATTGGAACAGGTAGATCAACGTGTACACGGCATCCGCGATGTTGACGAGGCTATCGTCGTTCACGTCGCAAGCGTCTTGGCACGGGCCGCTCGGACTACCGGGCACGAACAGTTGCGAGAGCAAGAACGACGCGTCCGAGATGTCGAGAAGCCCGCTGCCGTTGCAGTCGCCGCGCATGAACGACTCACCGAGCGGGCCGCACACGAAGTCTCTGACCTCAAAGAAGTCGATCGCGGCTTCGACGATCGATGCCGCGCCCGTGTCGCTCGCGCGGAATCGAACTCGCACGGCAGCGCTCGGCGTCACGAAATCGGCGACGCGAAACTCGTGCGAGTACCAATCACCGCTCGCTTCGGCGCCGGTCGGTCCAACCGTCTCGACGTTCACCCAGTTGGTCCCGTCGGCCGAGACTTCGACTTCAAAGATGTCGAGCCCAGGCGCCGCGCCGGTGTCGTTCGAGAACCACCGCCTGTAACTGATCACTGCACTATCGGATCCCGCGAGATTGATCGCCGGCGATGTCAGCGTCGTGCTGCCGCCATCGACATCCGCCGCGCCGAGCGCCGCACCGGGCGCGCCTTGGCCCGTGAACCATGCGAATGCGCCGTCGTCCGATGAATCATCTTCCGGTTGAGCGGCGGAACCATTCGGGTCTTCGCGCACCCAAATGCCCGACGTCGTTGCGGTATCACTCGGCGTGCCAACGATCCAACCGGTGTCGGTCTCCATGGTGTCCGCGAACTCCGTCACAATTGCGCTCGCCACGACCGCCTCGTGCACAACCGTCGGCGCCCCGTCCGGAGCCGTGAAGGTCTCACCGAGCGTGGAGTTCGCACTCACATAAAACGCGATCGATGTGCCGCACGCGAGCGCCGGCAAGTTCACGGTGAACGCGAGCGGCGGCGACTCGATGAGCGGCGTCGACACGAAACCCGCGCCGCTATCGACGTGAAGTTGCGCGGATCCGGACGCGTACACACCGCCGTTGAACTGCGTAATCGTCACCGCAAGCGTTTCGCCTTGATCACTGATGAGTTTTGGAATCGCGCCCGTGAACGCCACGACGAGCGGTTGGGGTACGTCGAGCGCACAGACCGCGGCGGGCGCGGCCACTGCGCCGACGAAACCGATGACCTCGTACTGGTTGAATCCCGCTGTGGCGCTCGTATCGAGATAGCTCTGCGCGGTGCCGGCCAACGTCGCGATGCTAGAGCCATTGCGCCGGAGCTCGATCGTCGTGAACGCGGTGCCGTTGAGCCAGTCGAGTTGGACGCCCTGCGCATTCACGGCGCACGAGAAGTTCGAAATGGTGCCGTTATCCGGCACGAGCGTTTGAACGGTGAATTGGCCCGGCGACTTGAAGAGTCCAATCGTGGCGTTGCCCACTACCGGCGGCTGATCGGTGACGAAACGGAAGTTGTACATGTTGTCCCACCGCAGCGCGTTCGCATTCGGATTCGAGGAAAACGTCTGCGTCGACCAGACGATGCTCGTCGAGCCCGGCGTGATCGTCCACGGAGTGTTCGAGTAGGGCTCGCCGCTGTGTGAGAACACCGCGTGAAAGCCCGTGCTCAAAAACGACGTGCCCGGGGGCGTTTGCACGGTGAACGACCCGACCGAGGCATCCGACGTCATGTTGTAGATCGCATACTCGTATTGATACTGATTGCCGCCGAGGTCGATGACGCGCGTGCCGAGGACGATGCGTCCGTCGCCGCTGATGTCGATGACGTCGATTTCGACATCCGCATGCGAATCCTGCCATGCGTCGATCGCCGTCAGTTGCCGCTGAGTCGAATCTATGAGCGAGATCGTGTACGGCGAAGTGCCCGCGACGTTGATGCGACGGTACGAGACATTGTTGTTGTCGTTTTCGTCCTCCGAATCCGCGGATGATACGTAGCGGCCCGTCACGAAGTACTCGGCTCCCGGATTGAGCGCCGGGAGCAGGTCGTCGACGATGACTTGCAAGCGCCGACCGATCACCGGCTCGGGCGACGGCGCGCTGAACGGGTATGGGAAATATCCGGTCGCGGCATTGACCGGCGAGCGCGGTCCGAGATTGCTTTGCGAACCGTTGAGACCCGCGGAGTAAGGATCGGAGCAGCCCGGACTGAGTTGCGAGCCGCCGGGCCCCGTGCAGCCACCCAAACCGGCCGAGCACGTCGTGCCCGTCAACGCCGTGAACCCATGCTTGAGCCAGCTTTGCCCGATTTGTTCCATGACGCCGTCTTTGAGGCGAAACATGTTCTGCCCGATGACCGGATGTTCGTTCGTCGATGCGACCCAGGGCACCGCGACATCGCCGATGTTGCAGGAGATCGTGCCGACCGAGAACGCTGCGATCGTGCCGGAAACGCCCCACGAAGCGACGTCATACAGATCGCCGACGATGATATCGCGGCCATCCGTGGTGCCGGCCCCTTGCGCGTGCGCCGGACTCGTGAATGCGCAAATCGTGCAACAGACACCGGCCAACAACAACATTCGGCTGAGTCTCAGCATTCCGCCTCCCTTTCCCAACGCGAAAACCACCGCCCGTAGGAATTCAAAAACCCTCGACTCGGTCGAGCACCGCTCGAAGGCGCGATAGTCTAGTCGACTGACGGCGCTCGGGCACGTCAATACTCGATTCCCGCCCGCGTCGTGCTAGACGTGGGTGATTTTGTAGCCGTCTCTGCCTAAGAGTTTTCGATGAAGCTCGAAACCGTGATCGGTATTCGCATGCAATCTCATCCGTTGGAGAGCATGCCGCTCTAGACCCAACTCTCCGCCGGCCTTTCAGGCCGGATCCCTTTTCCGAACGAACCCGGGGTAGGCCGGCGGACCGGCCAACCCCGGGCTTTAACCCGACGGGCCTTGCAGGCCCTCAGAATTCAGAGGATCCGACAAGAACGAGAATCTTGTGGGTCGAAAAACTTCCGAACGCGGGCGGCGCGGATTCAAGCGCGAGGATGGATTCACTGCCTCCACCTTCTGAGAGGGCCTGAAAGGCCCGAAGAGTTCAACGGAGTCAACGCGGACGAGAATGATCTGGGTCACAAGGTTTTCGAACGCACGCCCGCATCGATTCAAGCGAAGTTCGATTCGCTGCCGCCGATTTCTGAGAGGGCCTGAAAGGCCCGACGGGATATAGCCTTTCCGCCGGCCCTGTCAGGCCGGATCCTTTTCCCGAATGAACCCGGGGTTGGCCGGCTCGGCGGCCTACCCCGGGAGATGTCGGGTTGGCCGGCCCTGCGGCCTACTCCGGGTCACGATCAAGAAGGGAGGTTCCGGCCTGAAGGGCCGGCGGAGCTTTTCTTGCTCGCGCGCCGCACCCGGAAGCACCCCGGAATCACCCGCACCTCGATACCGTGCACGCCTTTATGTAGATCGCCGTCGACGAGGAGAGTGAGCGGCGTCGAAAACTGGAAGCGCACCGGCGCGGCGCTTTGGGCGCACGCGACGACGGTCGTGAGTTCGACGTGCGTGCCCTTGATGACGCGGCTGAAGATGTGAGCGTAGTCGCGGACGCGCGTCGTGCGCACGAGACAATAGTCGAACGCGCCGTCGTCGATGCGAGCGGCGGGGCACGGGATGAAGTTGCCGCCGAGTGAGCGTTCGTTGTTGATGAACAGCGCCATCGCGGACTCGCGACGCGACGCGTCGCCGATCGCGATCTCGACGAGGCCGCGGCGGCGCCATTGGCGTCGCGCTTGCGCGAAGAGTTCGAGCGCCGCGAGCACGCGATAGATATACGGACCGGTCGGGCGCGCGAGCGCGCGAAACCAAGCGCGGCGGCGCCACGAGTCGTAGCGCGCGGCGACGCGCGCGGGAAAACCGAGCGCGGCGCTTTGCAGGCACAGCCACTCACGCTCGTCGCCGATGCTGGAAAAGCGCAGCGCGTCGAGCGGCGTCGTCGGCCCCGAGCCAAGCGCGACTTCGAGCGCGGCGTCGGGATCGAGAGACAGCGCGAGTCCGCGCGCGAGATTATTGCCCGTTCCAACGGGCACGATGCCGAGTTCGATAGCGGGGTGCGGCGCGTTGCGCAGCGCGGCTGCGTCGGCTTTGCGCGCGAGCCACGACGCGGCCGCATTCACAGTGCCATCGCCGCCAATTGCGATGAGACGCGCTGGCATCTCCGTCACGCGATCGAGGTCCGCGATCGGAATCCAGCGCACTTCGGGCGCCGACGCGTGCGCGCGCGCGAGCGCCGACGCTCGCGTCTCGAGCGCGCCGCGTCGACGCTGCGCCGAATGGGCGGCCGCGTTGTAAAGGAGTCCCCAATACGACATGCGCGGATTCTACGAGATCGCGCGATCGCGACGCAGCCGCGATCTGCGCGGCGCCTATTGGCGTGGCTGTCGTTCGGGGCGCGCCATACAATGGCGCGGCTTTCTTGTTGAACGCACTTTTGAACCGAGAATCTGGAGGCCGCATGTCGATTCGCAGGTCCGTGATGTTTCTGCTGCTCGCCGGCTGGATGTTCGCGATGGGCCATATCGTTGTCGGTCAGGCTCCGCCCGCCGAACCGAAGCCCGTGCCGATTCCGCCGGTCAATAAGCCCGAGCCGGCGAAACCGGAGACCCTCAAACCGGGCAACGGCGCCCCCCCGGCGGCGGAGAAGAAAACGCCCGGGACCGCCGATCCTGAGACCGCCAAGCTGCTCGACAAGATGGACGAGCTGAGCTACATGGCCGCTCGGAAAGGGCTCAAGAAAGCGACTCTGAAGGGGACGTTTAAGACCGAAGCGATGGGTACTTCGTCGGAAGGAGCGTTCGACTACGCTTGGGACGGCCAGGCCGGCAAGTTGTCGTTCGCGAATGCGGCGGATCGCGGCAGCGCGGCGCGCGCGGGCTTGGAAGCGAAAAAGCTCGAAGAGCACTTTCGCGACACGCGCTGGCCGGACCAGTTCTCCGGCTGCAAGTTGTCGAGTGTGCTCGTCGACGGCAAGACGAAGATCGTGTGTGAAGGCGATCAATTGGATGGCATCAAGAGTGTCACGCTCAACGCGCAAGGCCTGCCGGCGAGTCTCGAAATGAATTTCAAGAAGGCGGGTCCGCCGACCGCGGGCTTGATGACGACGGAATTCGCAGAGCACGAGGGGCAGTACGTACTCAAGAAACAAGTGATCAACATCGCGATTCAAGGCATGGGCACGATTGCAGTGACGGTCGAGAACGAATACGCAGTCGTCGGCAAGTATTACGTGCCAGTGAAAGAGACGATGGTGTCGCGGATGGGCGAGCAGCAGATGAGCTCGTCGGTTTTCACGTATAGCGATTACAAGTTCGACGACGAGGTTCAGCTTCCGTAGCGATGAAAATCTTTGGTGCTCGCGACGTTGGCGTCGCGAGCGCCAAAAACCTCTGGCTTATTTTCTTTGTCTATTCTTCGTTAAAGGAAATGCGACGACGGCGTACAGAGCTTACGCACGCACGGCTGGAGTCCCGTGCTGGGAATTCGGACAAAGTCGCGTATCGGCTATTCCCGCGCGCTCAGCTCACGGCTTCCCTTCCCTCGGTTTCGGTGCCATAGTGTCTCGTCCAACTGCGTGTCATGACACGTGGTGTATTCCTTTCGGGGGAGACAGATGACAGTTCATAACCAGCGTGCGAAACGACACCGCGCAGCGGTCTTCGCAATCGAAACGCGTTGTTGGCGCGCGACGACGAGTCGCGTCGTGGTTGGCGCGATCGTTTGTTGCTTGTTCCTCGCGAGTCCACTGGCCGCGGATTTTATTCGGCCCATGAAGGCCGGCGACCCGCCGATCTACGGAGTGCGGGGCGGAATCGTTGTCGCTGTCTATCCGGCAGCGCTGGACGCCCGACCCGAAGGCGGTCCGCGTGGATTGTTGCGCGTCGGCTACGAAGAGAACGGGAAATTCACGCTGATCAATTACATCGCGGTCGAACCGCTGGTCGATGGAAAACGTGGACTCTCGGAGTTGGAGCGTTCGGCGGACGGCGAACGTGGCAAACAGTTTCGCTTGTCGTCGCAAGTCGACGCGCAACCCGTCGACGCCGACGCGATACCGCCGTCTGAATTGCTAACGACCGAGTTCGGTCCGGCCTTGCGCTTCGCGATTCACGTCGAGGAGTTCGCCAACGGCGCGCGCCCGATCATTGAAGTCACGCTCCATCAACAAGAGCCGCGGCGCGTGTGTTTGCGCACTTTCGCCGCGGAGAAGTGCGCACCGCTCAAAGAGTGCGTACTGACGGCGACAATGGGCAACCAATCGCGTTGTCGGGATCTTTGGCTCGCGGAACGCGCCGAGAGTGCGCACGCGTTGTTCTCGGACCATCGACGCAACGGCTTCATGGAGCGATCGCTGATCCCAGCGGCCGAGTTGCATCAGACGCTCGCCGGTGATTTGGTCGTCGCGATCTCGCCAGACGAAGTCGAGCCGAGCGAAGTTTGGCCGCTGCCGGATGGCGCCTGGCGCCATCTCGGGCGTTGGCAAGCGCAGTTTTGGCTCAAGCGCGCAGGGACCTGGGACAGTCGCGTGCGTTGTCGCACCAACGGGCGTCGCGTTTACTGGGGCACGAAGTCGCCGATTCCCGGCGGGCCGGCGATCGAGAACTTCGAATTGCGTGAGCCGTTTCAAGCAGGCGGCGAATTTTGGTTCGGATACTGCGATGAAAGTCCGCACGCGGAATTCGGCTTTGCATACGATCGACCGCCGTGTGCGGATGTCGTGCGGGAAGTGCCAGCAGCGGAGGCGGCCGTCGCGGCGCGTGCGGATCGCGAGCAACGAGCGCTCAAGAACGGCGACTTCACGCAAGGTCTTGACGGCTGGATCGCGGAAGACGGCGCGGATCAGTTCTTGGTCTACGGCGGTCGCGGCGCGGGGCGTCTTTCGAGTTTCGGCAAGAAGGGCGACGACAATGTTGGCCGTTTGTATCAGTGTTTCCTCGTGCCCGACGACGCGCTCGAGTTGCGATTCTTCGTGCACGGCGGCTATGATCCCGGACAGCTCGCGATCGAACTGTGGGATGGTCCGCGCGCCCATCGGCGCATGACGGGCCGTTGCGATAATTTGCCGTTTGAAGTTCGCTGGGAGCTAACGAGCCTGCGTGGCCGAATCGCGACGTTGGCAATCGTCGATAATCTGACAACGCCCTGGGGATTTATTGGTGCACACGGGTTCGAGCTGCAAAGAGCAGAGTCGGGCGAGTCACTGGATCGCAAGACTCAGTAACCGGTGCGATGTCGCGTGTTTGTTTTTCGTCAGCGCGCTGCCCTTCGTCGGCTGCAGCGCTACGCCGCAACGCGCTAACCCAGAACCAACCGACCGATCCTGGCTCGCCGCGCACGTTCAGGCAGATCCTTGGCTCGCAGCGGCTTCACCGCTCAATCCGCAACACTTGCCGTCGATCGCGACGCTGGTGGCATTGCCGTTTCTCGCCGAGGAGGATGATCGGATTTCGCGACGGCTCACGCGCGACCGTCCCGTTGGTGGGTCGAGCGGCAGTCGTCACGGCGATGTCGTCGCCGCGGTGCTCGCGGGTTCGCCGCTGGTTGCGGCCGGCGCGGCGGCGGTGTTTCCGCCGGAGTCGGATTCGGCGCTGGAACTCGTCGAAGTCGGCGTCGAGTCGGTGGGGTGGACGGTGCTAGCGACAGAGCTTCTGAAGCCGCTCGTCGGCCGCGAACGACCGAACAATAATTCCGGTCGCGGCGGGCGCGCGAACCCGTCGAATCGCTCGTTTCCATCCGGGCACGTGGCGAGCGCAATGGCGGGCGCGGTGGTCTCGGGGCGCTGGTTGCGCGCGCAGAGTCTCTGGTTCGTGCCGGCCGAGCTCGCCCTCTATGGCGGCGTCATCTACACGGCGTTCACGCGCGTCGAAAACGACAAGCATTTTCCGACCGATGTCGCCGCGTCGATCATTATCGGCGGCTACCTCGCGAACACAGTTTGGGACGCGCATTATGGCCGCGACGGCGATGGGATTTTTGAGATCTGGAAGTTCGTGCCAGCGCCGACCGCCGCCGGCGACGGCATACTGCTGATGTGGTGCGTCAACTTCTGACGCTCACTGAAATCGCAACGCTGCCAGTTTCTTCACTAGCCGCTGCTCTTGCGGCTGTTTCCAGTCGTAGCCGATCAGCGCGCCGTCCCAGTCGCCATACATAGGGTTCGGCAACACAATCCACTTTTCGCCGAAGAATTTTCGATGTCGTTCGGCTGCGGCCGCGCGCTCGGGCTCGGTCTTGCGCGTATAGTCTGATGCGAAGTCGCCGTTGTTGTCGCCGATCAACAACAGCACGCGATGAGATTTGGCGACGAACTCGCGCCTCGGCGCTTTGTCCGAATTCTCGGTGCGGCACAAGATCGTGTTTTGTTCGGCGACGAGTGGCAACGACAAGCGCTCGAGATTGCGTCGCGTGTCCGCAAGGTGACGCTCGTCCCGATTCGTGACGTAGTAGACCGTCACGCCGCGCTCCCGCGCGTATCGGCAAAACTCGACGGCGCCCGGCACCGCCGCCGCCGACGCTTCCGCAACCCACGGGTCCCACGTGTTCGTTACAAACTCGGTGCCGTCGCGAATCAGTCGCGCTTCGAACGCCGAATTGTCGAGCACCGTCTCGTCGAGGTCGAGAATCACGGCCGGCGGCAAGCCTTCGAGCGCCGCACCGGTTTGCTCGAGAGCCGCCGTCCAATTCGGATCGGTGAGCGCACGGTCGAGTTGCACGCGCGCAAGCGCATACGCCTGCCAACAGCACGCGCGATACTCGGCCGCCCGCTGTATCCAGAGCGTGGCGTTCAGCAGTTCGTGCGGATTCGTGCGCGGCGGCGGTGGCGCCGGCGTTTCCTGCGCGGAAATGAAAGCCCATGTGATGAGGCCGAGCGCCGCGATCGACCCAACATGTCTGATTTTCTTGTGAGATGGAGCCATCGTCAGTTCCTTTGCCGGAGTCATCGGTATCTCCATCTACTTCTGCGGGCCTCGCAAACTCCCGAGCACGCGACCGGGCAACGTGGCGCCGTGTTGCGCCTCGAACCAAAGCGTCGCCGCGCCGAGCGCAGCCAGATCGACATCACCGGCAAGGCCGAGACCTTGAAGCATGTACACGAGATCCTCGGTCGCGAGATTGCCGGCGGCGCCGGGCGCGAACGGACAGCCGCCGAGACCGCCCGCCGACGCATCGAAAGTTTGCACGCCGAGTAAGAGGCCGGCGTAGACATTTGCAAGCGCCGTGCCGCGCGTGTCGTGAAAGTGGAGCGCCAGGTCGCCGAGCGGCACATGCTCGGCGACCGCGAGCACGACCTCTTCCACTTGCGCGGGCGTGGCAACACCGATCGTGTCGCTGAGTGCGATCTCGGCGCAGCCGAGTTCGCGGAGGCGGCGCGCAACATGCACGACCGCGGCCGGCGAAATCGCGCCCTCGTACGGACAACCGAAGCACGTCGAAACGTAGCCGCGCACGCGCACGCGTCCTCCGGTCGGCCGCGCGGCGAGCACGGCAAACACTTCAGCAAAGCGCGCGAGCGTCTCGTCGAGACTCGCGTTCGTGTTCTTTTTGCTAAACGTCTCCGATGCCGCGGTGAAGAGCGCGATGCGTTCGAGCCCGGCGGCGAGCGCGGGCTCGAGCCCTTTGAGATTTGGTACGAGCGCCGAGAGCGGCGTTCGCAGCGGCGTGCCGCGCGCGAGTTCCGCGAGCAGCGGCGTCGCGTCGGCGAGCTGCGGCACCCATTTCGGATGCACGAACGAGGTCGCCTCGATCTCGCTGAGGCCGACACGATCGAGTCGCCGAATCCACTCGGCTTTGATGTCCGTCGGAATTTGGTGCGGTTGATTCTGGAGTCCGTCACGCGGGCCGACTTCGACGACGCGCACGGTGCGCGGCAGGCGATCGCGAAGGCGCGCCGTCACGCTTTTGCCTCTAACTCGATCAGCGTTTCGCCCGGCGCGACGCTTGCGCCTTTGGTCGTGCGAATGCGCGTGACCACGGCGTCGTGCGGCGCTCGGATGGGCGATTCCATTTTCATCGCTTCCACGACGAGCAGTTGTTGGCCGGCTTTCACGTGGTCACCTTCCGCAACGAGTACCGCGAGCACCTTGCCCGGCATCGGTGACGACAAGTCTTCGTGGCCTTGCGCGGCATGCGCCGCGCCGCTGCGGCGGCGACCGGCGCGCGCCGTGCGCACGACGTGGCCATCGTGTCCGAGCCACAGAAAGTCGGCGTCGCCGGCGATGAAGAACGCGCGCTGCTCGGGACCGCGAGCGAGGACGAGACGCGGCGGCAACCACGAAACGACCGTGTAGGGTGCCGCTTCATCCGGAACATCGATCTGGAGGCGATCACCGTCGCGGCGCACGCGCGCGGGACTCTTCGGCGCGTCGCTCATGAGTTGCACATTTTCCAGCCGGGGAGGCTCTGCCACAACGGTGCAATCTGCTGCGCGCCTGCGCCGTTCGCGGCGCGCGCGCCTTCTTGCACGCCTAGAAAAACCGCGGCGGCGGCTGCCGCGCGTGTCCAACCATCGTCGCTCGTCGTCGGCGATGCGCCGTTCGCTTGTTCCTGAATGAAGGTCGTGTAGACGTCCATGTCGCGGAACTCGGCGCGACCCAAGAGATCACGACAGTAGCCGACGGTCGTATCAACGCCCGCGACGAACGTCTCGGCGAGGGCGCTCCGCAAGCGCGCGATGCACTGCGCGCGATCGGCGCCGTGCGCGATGATCTTCGCGATCAGCGGATCGTAGTGCATCGACACTTCGTTGCCGCGCTCGTAGCCGGCGTCGACGCGAATGCCCGGGCCCGCCGGCCACACCACTTCCGTGAGCCGTCCTATGCTCGGCAAGAATCCGGTTGCGGGCGTCTCGGCGTAGACGCGCACTTCGATCGCGTGTCCGCGCGGCACGCAATTTCGCAAACTTGCGGGCAGCGGCTCGTCGAGCGCGACGGCAAGCTGCAGCGCCACGAGATCGATGCCATGCACCAGCTCCGTGACTGGGTGCTCGACTTGGAGACGCGTGTTCATCTCCAAGAAGAAGAACTCGCCCGTTGGCGTGAGGATGAATTCGATCGTGCCGGCGCCGCGGTAGCTCGTCTTCTTGACGAGCGCGACTGCCGCCGCGTGGAGGCGTGTGCGCACGGCGTCCGCGAGTCGCGGGGCCGGCGCCTCTTCGATGAGTTTTTGATGCCTGCGTTGCAGCGTGCAGTCCCGTTCGCCCAGTGCCACGCCATCACCCTTGCCGTCGCCGAGTACTTGCACTTCCACGTGCCGCGCGCGTTCGATGTATCGTTCAATGAATACGCGGCCGTCGCCGAAAGCCGAGGTCGATTCGCGCACCGCGGAAGGCAGCAGCTCGGCGAGTTCCGCTAGATTGCGAGCGACGCGCATGCCCTTGCCGCCGCCGCCGGCGGCGGCCTTGATCAGCACGGGAAAGCCGATGTTCTGGGCTTCGCGTGCGAGGCGTTTTGGATCTTCGCCGGTTGCCGGTGTGTAAGACGGTACGGTCGGCACTTGCGCGGCGCGCGCGGTTTCGATGGCCGCTGTCTTATCGCCCATGAGGCGCATCGATGCGCCCGTCGGCCCGATGAAGACAATCCCAGCGCTTTCGACGGCGTCCGCGAAACGTGGATTTTCTGACAAGAAGCCATAACCCGGATGCACCGCGGTCGCGCCGGTTGTGCGGCACGCAGCGATGATTTTTTCGATGGAAAGATAGCTCTCCGCCGCGGGCGCGGGACCGATGCACGCGGCGTGATCCGCGGCGCGCACGAACGGGAGCGCGGCATCGACGTCGGAATACACGGCGATCGCCTCGTGCCCAAGCGTCTTCACTCCGCGCAGGACGCGGAGTGCAATCTCGCCGCGATTCGCCACCAAGACGCGCATTTACTCGGCGTCCTTGATCCAGCTCGGCGGGCGTTTCTCGAGAAAAGCCTTCAAGCCTTCTTGCCCTTCGTCGCTCGCGCGACGCTCGGCGATGGCCTGCGAGGTGAGCGTGAGCACACGATCGGGATCCGTTTCCGCCGCGACTTTGCGGATAAGCGCTTTCGCGGTGGCGACCGCTTGCGGGCCGGACTTCAGGAGTTCGCCGGTGATGCGCGCGACCTCGGCATCAAGTTCGGAGTCCGGCACGACGTGCGCTACCAATCCAATCTCGGCGGCGCGGCGCGCGTCGATGCGCTCGCCCGTTAGGAAGTACTCGCGCGCCCGCGCCACGCCGATCTTCGCGAGCACGTACGGTGAGATCACGGCCGGAATAATGCCGAGTCGCACTTCGGAGAGCGCAAACTTTGCGCTCTCGGCGGCGACCGCGATGTCCGCGACGGCGGCGAGTCCCGTGCCGCCGCCGAGCGCGGCGCCGTGCACGCGCGCAATGACCGGCGCGGGTGAGCGATCGATGGCGCGAAACATCTCGGCCATGGCGCGCGCGTCGCGCTCGTTGTCGGCGCGACTGTAGTCGACCATGCGCCGCATCCAGTTTACGTCGGCGCCCGCGGAAAACGACTTGCCGGCGCCGGCAAGGACAATCACACGCACGTGCGGCGTTGCGGCGAGTTGGTCGAACGCGCGGCGCAACTCGACAATCACTTCATCGCTAAACGCATTGTGCAGTTCGGGACGATTCAACGTGACGCGTGCGACCGCCGTCGAATGATCGACGAGCAAATACTGAAACTGCATTCGACGTGCTCCTACATGCGGTAGATGCCGACGCGTCGCTCGGCGAGCGGCGCTTCGGCCGCGACCTCGATGCCGAGACCTAAAACATCGCGCGTGCGCGCGGGGTCGATGATGCCGTCGTCCCACAGTCGCGCGGTCGAGTAGTACGGACTACCCTCGGTGTCGTACTTCGCGAGAATCGGCGCGACGATCTCCTCTTCCGCGGCCGCGGTGAGTCGCTGTTTTTTCGCGGCGAGCTGGTCGCGCTTGACGGTGAGCAGCACCTGCGCCGCTTGCTCGCCGCCCATGACGGAGATGCGCGCGTTCGGCCACATCCACATCTGTCGCGGCTGATACGCGCGCCCGCACATGCCGTAGTTGCCGGCGCCGTGCGATCCACCGACCACGACCGTGAACCGTGGCGCTGGAGAATTCGCGACTGCGTGCACGAGCTTCGCGCCATCCTTCGCGATGCCGCCTTGCTCGTATTTCTTGCCGACCATGAAGCCGGTGATGTTCTGGATGAAAATCGTCGGGATCCCGCGCTGAGAGCAAAGTTCGACGAAGTGCGTGGCCTTGAGCGCCGACTCCGAGAACAGCACGCCGTTATTCGCGAGGATGCCGACCAGGTAGCCGTGGATGCGAGCGAAGCCACACACGAGCGTCGTACCGTAATTCTGTTTGAATTCGCTGAACAAGCTGGCGTCGACGATGCGCGCGATCACTTCGCGGATCTCGAGCGGCTTGCGCGTATCGGGAGGCACGAGGCCGTAGAGTTCGCGCGGGTCGTAGGCGGGGTCGACCGGGGCTTGGCGGTCGAAGGCGGCGCCGCTAGCGTTGCGGCGATTGAGATTCGCGACGGCGGCGCGCGCGAGTTCGAGCGCGTCGCGGTCATCGCGCGCTAAGTGGTCGGTCACACCGCTCGTGCGGCAATGGACATCGCCGCCTCCGAGTTCCTCGGCGCTCACTTCCTCGCCGGTCGCCGCCTTCACGAGCGGCGGTCCGCCGAGAAAAATCGTGCCTTGATTGCGCACGATGATCGCCTCGTCGCTCATCGCCGGCACATACGCGCCGCCCGCCGTGCAGGAGCCCAACACCACGGCGATCTGGGCGATGCCCTGCGCCGACATGCGTGCTTGGTTGTAGAAAATGCGGCCGAAGTGATCGCGATCGGGGAACACTTCATCCTGGAGCGGCAAGAACGCGCCACCCGAGTCTACTAAGTACACGCACGGCAAGTGATTCTCCGCGGCAATCTCTTGCGCGCGGAGGTGCTTCTTAACCGTAATCGGAAAGTAAGTGCCGCCTTTGACGGTGGCGTCGTTCGCGACCACCATGACGAGGCGGCCTTCGACGCGGCCGATGCCCGTGACGACGCCCGCGGACGGCGCTTCGTTGTCGTAGAGTTCCCACGCGGCGAGCGCGCCGATTTCCAGAAATGGTGAATCGGGGTCGAGCAGCTCAGTGATGCGGTCGCGCACAAACAGTTTGCCGCGCGCGACGTGACGGGCGATGGCCTCGTCGCGACCGCCGCGCTCGACGAATTGCGTGCGTTCGCGAAGAGTGTTGAGACGCGCCTGCATGGCCTCGCGGTTGGCGAGATACTCGGGGCTCTGAGTTTCAACTTGAGAGGCGAGGAGTCGCATGGACTTTAAGCCTTTTGCGTGGGCGGGCGCCGCGAGTCGTTACGCGGACGCAGAATTCGCGCGGACGCGGGAGGATAGCAAGGCGCATTGGTGCCAGCAATGCCGGGAGTTAGCGCCGCGCCGCGAGGGCGCGCGCGGCGTCAAAGTCGCGAGTGACACATTCGATGCGCAGGACGCCGATATATACTGTTGACGAACCCGTGATCGCTTCCACCCAACCGAAGCATGCGCCAACCACGCTTGAGGTCGACCGGCTGTGCAGTGCCCGCAGTGCTTGAGCCACAATTACACGTCCGCTTCCTACTGTGATCAGTGCGGAGCGCCGATCGACTTGAACGCACGTAACGCGGCGCGCGGGCCGCGCCGATGGTTGGTCGTGCTGTTGGTGATCACGGTGGTGATCGGGCTCGCGAACTTATTCGGCGTGCTGAAGTGGATGGGCGCGCGCGACGACGGTCGCGGCGTTGGTGGTGAGGAGCTGCAGCAGCAGAAGAACGCCGAGCAGAATTCGAAAGCGCGCGATAGCGCCAAGCGAGACAAACCCGACGACGCGGCAGCGAAGCCGGCGGCCAGCGTCGACGCGGATCGTCCGCGCATCAAATTGAGCTTCGGTTGGTTGGTCGTCGAGGACTCGTGGGGTCGCCGACTCGCGAGTCTGCCGCTCGCGGTAACGGCGGATGGATGGATGGCGGCGCCACGGCGATTCCTCATCGGCGGCACGAAATGGAAGCTCGAGATCGAAGGTCGCGTCGACGCGCTCGAGAACGGACTCTACCGAGTTGGGGATAGCGCGGCGCTCTGGCAACTGGCGGAAGGACCGCTCACTGCGAGTGCGCGCGCGGCGCTCCCGCAACTCGAAGTGTGGGATGGCGGCGAAGTCGAGTTCATTGAGTACCGACGCGATGCGGAGCCGGTGTCCTTGCGTCCGCGCGTCGCGAGTCGCGAGGGATATTTCACGCGCGCCGATGTCGAGGTCGCGACGTCGGGCGCGCTCGTACAGGATGGTGCGATCGTCGGTTGGGTGTTCCTCGTTGGGACGGATCCCGTCGAAGTGGTTGCGTGGCTTTATCGCGGACCGACCGGCGAGAGATTGACTGCCGAGTTGACGATCGAGGAGTTTTACGAGCTGACTTTCGCGGGCGGTCGCGAAGAGGCGCAGGCGATCGCGCTGCGAGAAGTCGATGCGACGTCGCGTCTCAAAGCGTTGATCGCGTCGTTCGCGCGCGCGTCGCGGCTAGAGCTCGAGGAAACACCGGCGCATTTGCGACCCGAGGCGGTGCTGCGGGTGTTGCTCGCGGACGCGAGTCAGCTCGTCGAACGCGATCGCTCGGCGCTAGCGGAACTCCTGACGGAACGCGTCATCCAAGCGGTGGCGGATGGCACACTGCTTTACTATGCGGTCGCGAGTTGGGCGAACGCGTATGGCGCCGACGCGGCGGTTCAGCTCGAAGGCCGTTGGCGTGCGGAGCTGATCGAGCGCGGCAGCGAGACCGAACGCCAACTCGATCTCTTACTCGTGCGCCTCTATGCCCGTTGGCTCTACGACCTGATGAACGCTGGCGATTGGCCGCGCGCCTGGCAAGTGTATGCGAGCGCCGCCGCGATTTATCCCGACGATGCAGACATCGCTCTGCGCGGCATCGAGCTCACTCTCCACGAGAATCAGTGGCAACAGGCGGACCGTTTGCTCGGCGCACGTGCGTGGCCGGCGGAGTTCGCCGATCGCGTCGGGCTTCTCAAGGCGCGCGTGTCGGAACTCAAGGGGCAGCAGGGAAAGATCGTGCTGCGCTTTCAACCGGGTTCGAGTTCGATTCCGGCGCGCGCAGTGCTGAACGGTCGCGTCGCGCAGGATTACATCGTCGACACCGGCGCGACGATCACGACGATTCCGTATTCGGCCGCGCTCGCGCTCGGCATTCGCATCACGGCGCAGATGCGGCGCCTCGAGGTGCGCACGGCCAGCGGCGTCGTGCTCGCGCCCGATATCACGCTCGACAGTATTTCACTCGGCGGCTGGGAAGTGCGGAACGTGCGCGTCCTCGTCCACGACTTGCCCGAGCAACCCGGCCTCGGCCTCCTCGGCCTCAACTTCCTGCAGAGTTTCCGCGTCGACCTCGACAGCGAACGCGGCGTGCTGACGCTCGAGCCGAAGTGATGCGGGCCGGCGTGCACTGAACGCGAGCATTGGATCCCACGTCCGTCGGCTTTCCGTCGATCGACTACGTATCGCAACCTTGCCGAGCGACGCTCGCTGTATTAGAAAACCACGGTCACATCGCTGAGTTCGAGCCGAGGAGAGTCACGCGCGCTGAACGGCGAAGCGATGGACGAACGACGACTCGCAAAGGAGCGCGCGTTGGAAAGCGCGGAGGAGTGACGGTGCTGACGTTTGTGATTTGCGCATGGCTTCTAGTGGCGGCGGACCCCGAGCCGCTCGAGATTGTCGCCTACGACCTTGCGCTCGAGATTGAGCCGGACGCGCGCGAGATTCACGGAGAAGCTCGACTCGAGCTACATGCTGTTGCTGGTTCAGTCGAAGAAGCGCGACTCAGTTTGAATAGACTGCTCACGATCTCCGCCATTGAGAGTCAGGGCAAGCCGGTTGCGTTCAAGGATGGCAAGGAAATCGCGGAGGGCCGCGAGGTGACGCTGACACTGAAGCCGCCGGTGCGAAAAGGCGAGCGACGCGAGTTCGTGATCAAGTATCGCGGTAAGGCGCTCGATCCCGGACCCGAGGACCCCGATTGGATGGGAGTGCTGCTCGTCCGCGCGGTTGAGATTCGCATGAGTCACCAAGCGCAGTGGTATCCGGTGTTGCCGCGCGACGACCGCGCCATGTCGATTCTCTCAGCCCCGATGAAGTTGAAGCTGACGCTGCCGGCCGGACTCGAGAGTCTCGGTCCCGGGGAGCTGCGCGGTCGGAAGGCGAGTGCCAACGGTCGCGAGGTGCATGAATGGGAGTCAAAGCGCGCGATCAAAGGCTCGATACTCGCTGGCAAGTACGTTGCGCAGACGGTGAAGGATGGCGCGCTCCAAGTGCGCGCGCTGGCGTTCGAGGAGCACCAGGCCGGCGCCAAACTCTGGGCGAAGGCCGCGCTCGAAGCGCTGAAGTCGCTCGAAGCGCGTTTCGGCAAGGTACAGAACGCGACCTACGGAATCGCGGAGATGCGCGTTCGCAATCGCAAGCGGTCGTACAACTACGAAGCCGACGGATTTTCAGTCTACGACGCGGTGCTGTTCGACGGGCGGGAAGCCAGAATCGAGAAAGTCGCGCATGAGGTCGCGCATCTTTGGTGGGGGGGGCAAGTGAACGCCTCGGGTCGCGGCGAGCGGTTCCTCAAGGAGTCGCTTGCCGAGATGTCCGCATACTTATTTATTGAAGAGGCGCGCGGCGTCGCCAATGCCAACGAGCTCGCCAAAGGCTGGTTAGAGCGTTATCAGAATAATCCCGGCGCCGAGGATGCGATTGCAGACGCCACGTTTCGTTCTGCGCGCTATTCAGAAGTGATTTATGCCAAGGGACCGCTCGCGCTCCGTGCGTTGCGTGAGCGCATCGGCGCGGAACGATTCGATCGCGGGCTCGCGGCGTTTGCCGCAAAGTTCGCCGGCAAGGCGCCGATGCTCGACGACTTCATCAAGACCATGCGCGGCTCCGGCGGCGACGCCGTGACCGCGTGGGCGAGCGAGTGGCTCACGACTACCGGTATGCCGAAATCCGCGACGCCGACACCCTCACCGAAATAAACACGAACTCGCCGGGCGCCGACGGCCGGCGCCCGGCGAGTTCGTGTTTGCTTCACTTCCGATGCTTGCGTCTTCTTCAGCGACACTCACTAGCATCGCAGCAGCGCTATTCAATGACGGTCATTTGCAGCGTTTTGCGCTTGCCATCGCGCAGCACGATGAGATCTAAGACCGTCCCCGGCTTTGATGTCATCCGGTACCAAGCTTGGAACTCGTTTTCGCTTTTGAAGTCGCGCTTACCGGCGACAGAAACCAACAGATCGCCTTTTCTAAGTCCGGCGCGTTGGGCGTTCTCGCCGGTGCGAGCGTCGTCACCCCACGTCACGAGATAATCGATTCGCAGGGCGAACTCGTCTTCCTTCAAGCCGAGCGACCGCTTTGTGTCGGCATCTTGAATGCTGCCGCCGAATCCCGGATGCGGCGGCAAATTCCATTTGAAGGGTCGCCAACCATATTCATAAGCGCTTGCTGTCTTCCAACCATCGGGCAGTTTTAGGGTCGTCGCCACGGGCAATTCATTGCGGCGGAGTTCGAGCGCCAACTCTGTTGCCGTGAAGGGAAGACCGTTGAGAATCCACTGCAAATCGGCGCGAGTCGCCATGCGCTTTCCCGCGGCGCTGACAATCAAGTCGTCCACTTGCACTCCAGCTGCGGCCGCGGCGGAGTCGGCAGCGACCGAGATGATTCGAGTCTGTTGGTCGCGGGCAACTTCAATGCCGAGGCGCGCCGGGTCGGGAAACTTCCACATTTGTTCTCTGCGCCACGATCGATCGAGGATGGCCTGCTTGTATTCGTAATCATGAATGGTGTGGCAATGCACACACTCGCCCGCTTTCTTGTTTTGGCGGTTCTTGAATGCCGGTACGGCTTCGATAGTACGCGGGGGTCCGAGGCTCGGCGGATGCGGATCCTTGCGGTATGTTCGCCAATCCGCAAGCGACTCGCGCAAGAAGGCCGCGAACGACGGCATGGACAGCGCCGACTGTGGATCGTGGGCCGCTCGCCCGCCGTAGCGATGCAGCACCGTTCCATCGGCATCGGCCGTCAACGCCGCGAAGGTAAGATCGAAATCGAACCGCCAGCGCGCAAGATCGACCTCGCGCATGTCGGTCACGCGCACGCAGACAAAGGACTTTGCCAATGCCACGATCTCGCTGGATGGACGAGCCAACTGCTCGTCAAAGGGAGCGCAATCCCTTCATTTTTCTCAGCGAAAGACCAGCAGCAGCGGTTGTCCTTCGCGCGCAGCAATCAACGCCGCAGCCTTGAGGTCCGAGCGCCACTGGATCTCTTGCTCAACGTGGTCCGGCAAGGTGAGAGTACCCAGCGCGACAGCAAGCGCCGTCGCGCCGATGGGAACAAACAGGGAACGAATCGCCATCGAATCCTCCTGTTCGGAAACGAGTTCGAGCGCGCCTCTAGCGCCGGCGTTTTCTATCACGGATCGGAAGCGTTCGCTTATGCAACTTCGGCCGGCGTATGACGGGAGGCAGCGCCGCAACGACAATCCCGCTCACGCTAAAACCACCCAGGCAGAATCCTCGCTACCGTCGTGCGGACGTCGCGCTGGTTTTGGCGCGGGCCACCGCCGCCAGTCGCCGTTGCGTCGTTACATCCCTGTTACCCATCCGACGTGATCGGAGCTGCAAACTGATCGGCACCGCGTGCGCTGCCGACGTTTCTTGCAAAGGAGGCCCCCAACATGTCAGAGTTCCGATCCGTCCTCATATTGATTGCGCTCCTTCTCGCGGCAGGCTGCACTCGCCAACCGTCGCCGCCGAACCATGGGTCGGATCTCGGCGCCGTCCGAACTGCTGCGGTCCGTTCGCTGTTCGACTCGATGCGGAACGGCGCTTACACGACGCCGGTGTTTCCGGAGCTGACGTGGGACCACATCCCGGCCCTCCTCGCACTCGCCGATAGCAGACAAACTCTTATCAGCTTCCCGCACAACCCTTTGTCCTCCCAGTCGCAGTCGACCTGCAGCGAAGGGATGGTCGCCTTGTGGCTTGTGGAAGGGATCCGCAAGGGTGGCCAGTTCGCGTCATTGAATCCGCTCTGCTTTGGGAACGCGGCCAAGGAGGAACCGTGGACAACTGCATCGGAAAGAAACCATGACCCTGTGCTTACCGCGTACCGAACGTGGTGGACCAAAGTGAGTGGTCTCACTAAGGATCGTGGAGCAGCGATGAATCCTCTGGAAGGAACCGGACTGCATTGGCACTGAGGGCGCCGTCAGGCTCGAAAGGACTAAAACTCGTTCACCCTTGTTTTGGGTAGGCGCGTTGGTACTTGTCGCGGTCGCGCATGCTGAAACGTTCCCCGTTCTGCGACTATTTGAATCGTCAGGCCGCGAGACTGACGATCCCAGAGACGGCCGACGCGGCGAGAGAATAGCCGAGTCAATCGCGGGATGGCTTCAAGGTCCCGCGGGTGGAACGTAGATTTCGCAACTCGCTTGCACGGGTGCGCCGCCGATGATTCCGAGCGCTGTATCTCCGCCGCCGATTACAACGACACGATCATCAATCGTGCCGAGCACGTTGTCCTCGCCGGGGATGACCGTCATCGTGTGATATACGCGCGGCACGTTCAACAGCGCGGGGGCGGATCCATCGCCATACCCGATAAGCGATGCATCCGGGATTTCTGCGTCGCCGTTGAGCCAGCTCCCGACGACCCCAGTTGGGTTTTGCGGGCTACTCGTCGCGGCCAAGTCCCACGGTGCCGCCAGAGTCGCGTTGAAGAATGGATCGAAGAAACTCGCGCCTCGCAATTCGCTCAAGCAAAGTCCCTCTGCAATCTCGATACAGCCTCCGGGCGTCAGCGCAGTATGGACGCCGCCGGCCGTGAATACCCAATTGCCATCGAAGACGGCGCCGGAGTACACGCGGCGATTTGGCAGCACGACAAAGTCGGCGAAGGCTCGACCGTGCGCGCACTGAAGCGATGTTGCGATGCTCGACTCTCGGCCCGCTTGTGCAGAGATCGGTGAGAAAACGAAAAACTGAATTCCGCTCGCAGGACCGAAACCGGTGAATGTGCAGGATACGATCTGCGACGACGGCACTGCTGCCAGGCAAATTCCGACATCAGAGTCGCCGCCGGTAACGAGTGCGACATTGTTAACCCCTGCTACTCCGTCCCACGTGCTAGGTGCATGCGACCCGAGATTGAGCAGCGCGGCGCGCACACGCGGGATGACGACACCCCCCGGCGCTAACGCGAGCACGCCGGAAGCGAGGTCGTAATATTCGACGCCGGGCAACGCCACAGATTCGGGTTGTCCCGGAAATTTTAGTTGCGGCGCGAAAATCGCCGAAAGCGTCTGAGTGCCACCGGCAAAAAGAAGAACATCGTCGATCGTGTCGATTTCACCGTCGAGTCCTGCCATAGCGACAACGGAATGGCCGAAGCGTCCGCGCGTCGATTGCATTTCGGTTGGCTGTCCCAGCAGATCGATCGCAAGCTCGAAGGAGCGCGTCGCCGGATCGAAACACTCGACCGTACGGGTCGACGGGAATACTGTGATATCGAACTGGAAAAACGGGCTGCCCGGAGGGAAGTTTGGATCAATGATCGTCTCGATCACTGCCCTTTGGCCACCCGCCAACAAGACCCGCCCATCGGGTAGGCGGTTCGCAGTATGGCGGAATCTCGGGAAGATCATGGTATTCAGCGGCTGCAGGTCGGACGCGAAAGTTCGCGTTATTGCGTCAAAGACAAGACTGTCGCTACATGCGTCGGCGACGAGAAAATCGTTCGTCCCTCCGGCGATCAAGACTGACCCATCCGCGAGCAAGGTTGCGGTATGTCCGACCCGACCGCCGGTATCAAGAGTCAACGGATTACCCAAAAAGTCGGTGTCGATAAAAGCGCCGGCTAATGACGGCGGCGGCGGTGACGTTGCCACGGCTTGATCGAAAATTTCGAGTGTGTCGAGGCTCGTGAAGAATCTCTCATCCGTGCCGCCAACCACCAACACGCGCCCGTCTGCGAGCGCTGTCGCTGTGTGTCCGTAGCGTCGAACGTTGAGTGTCGGACCCAGATAAAACTGATTTGAGCCCAAGGCCGGCACCGTCGAATCAATGACAACCACACTAATCGTCGTTGTAACTCCGCCGGCGAGATTGGCAGCGAGAACAGTGTGGTTGGTCGTCGCGGCTGTGAGTGGTACGCCGATAATGACTCCGCTATCCGGTGTGAGCGAGATTCCGGCAGGTAGCGGCGGCGTTACTAGAAAAATCTCGGCCGGTGCGCCTGCCACCGTTGGAATGTTTGGTGGTATCGCGGTGCCAACGAAGTACTGCGCCGCAGGCGACGAGTAACTCAGACTTGTTGGCGCGCTCAGACATCGCGGCGTCTCGCATTGTAGACTTCCCGGAGTCGGATCAACGCCGCAAGCGGGAAATGGAGCGGGTGGTGTCGGTCCGCTCGCGAACAAGTAATTGAGCAAGAATACGACATCGCTGATGTTGGCACCGTTGTCATCATTCACGTCGCACGCCACGCGACACTCGGGATTCGCGCCGGACTGAAACAGCCACTCAAGCAAAAACACGGCGTCCGAAACCTGCATCGCGGCATCCGAGTTGCAATCTCCGCGCTGGAACGGTGCGTTCATCGCAGGGAAATGCGTGAACGCGAGGTGCTGCGCAGCGCCAACAGCGGCCGCTTCGTCGCCGCTTTCAGTCGTCACCAAAATCGGCACTGGCGGTGTACCGAGTTCGCCACAGATCGAAATCTCCGCGAGCGCGTCGACGGCACTTGAGAATGTCGCGACATAGAGTGGATAGTCAATGCCCGGCGGCAAAGTCATACCGGTCACCGGCCCAGCCAGCGAAATGACTGTCGTGACAGTAAATCCCTCCGCATGAATCTCAATCGACTGAAGCGCAGGTGGCCCGCCACCGGCAACGGTCGCCACGAGCGGCGTCGGTTCAACACTCTGAATATTGATCGGCGCATCGCCGAAGCACACTCCGAATGACCAACCTTCAATTTCGCCGCACGAGTTGTCGAGCTTCACGGTCGAGAGCGCGGTCGTGCCACCTGATAGATCACTGGTGAGACGAAAGACGCAGCCACCGGCGTGAACGGCCGGCAGATCCGCGCAAATCGCTGCGATCACCGAGAGCACCGCAGCCAGTCGAATCAGCAGCCGTGGGGAGCGGAGAAAAGTCGGTGCATCGATATTCAAGATGCGTGACATGCGACATCCTTCTAGAACGTTCAAGTATGCGACGAAGAACCGCGCCCAGTCTGCCGCTGCACAAGAACCGGATCTAGCGCAACGCACTTGATTCGAGTCTAGACTCACACCGGTAAGCAGTGTCGACAAAGCCCCTATCGGCGTCAAGCGTCGGCGATGGTGAAGTGTTGACGGAGCAGCCGAGAGGATCGAGAAACTGTGAGTTCAAAGCAGGGAAATGTGCGTTGCGAGGCAAGTGCCGGTAGTAGGATCCGTCGGCCGCTCATGCGGAGTAAGTGCGCTAACAGACAGTTGTCGATACCGGGAGCGCTGCCGGCCTACGGCAACCGGAACTGGTCGCGAAATCGTGGAACGCCGACGCGGGCATCGACTCCACGAAACCGCAACCACTTCCGACCCTGCCGCAATGAGGACTTGCGTCCAGCTGCAGCACTTCTGCGGCACTTCAGTGCGAACGCAGCTGCGCCGTTATAGACAACCGCTCAGATCGCAATCGAGCGGGTCTAGGCTGCCGTCCGAAGCGCATCCGACTCCGCCGGGCGGCGGTGGTCCACCGACGTACAGGTAGTTGATTCCGTAGATCGGATCCGCGAGGTTGAAAACGCCGTCATCGTTGGTGTCCGCGGCGTCCGCGCAACCCGGTGCGGGCGCGCCTTGGAAAATCACGGCCAACATGGCGATGATGTCCCCCAGATCGAAAGCGTCGTCACCGGAAATGTCGCCGCGCATGAACATCGTCGATCCTGCGGCCACGGTCCCACAACTCGTCGTGACAGCTAGAGACGAGCCTCCGACCACCACGTAGGTTTGGACGGGCGGCGATCCAATCGGGCACGCGCAAATGTCGGAAGTCAGCGGCGCTAGAACCGTGTAACTCACGGTAGCAACCAAGATCGGCCCCGCTGGCAGCGCCGGACCAATAATGGACGCGTAGGCGATCGTGAAACCATTCGAGTATTCGACGAAGTTCAGCGGGTCGGGGTCGAAGATCGAATCAAACAGCGGACCCGGGTCAAGGCCGATAAGCTCGAGCGCGACCGGATCGTGGCAGACACCCATCGAGAGACCCTGCACCCCCGCGGCGCCGATGAGCGTGATGGTCACCGCGATGGTATCTCCCGGCGCCGCGGTCACATCGCTGATCACGAGCTGGTACTGGGCGTGCGAATTTGAACTCAACGATCCCACAAGCAGCAAGGCGGCAATCACAAACTTCCACGGAAACATCGAAGCTCCTTCCTGTTTTCGATCCCCAAGTCTTCAGGCGGATGGCTCGCCTAGGGAAACGTGCCTCGTGCGAGCAGCCGCATGTCACAAGGAATCCGAAAACGAAGGCGATCGGCCTTCACCGCCGGCCGAACTCGAAGTCAATCGGCCTTCACCGCTGCACTCTCCGTTCGTTTCGATAGCCGCGCCCGGCGTTCGTGCCAAAAAATTCTTGTCACCAAATCGACCTCTGCGACATAGGGAGATGGAGCGCTGCGCCGCCTGGCTACCATTTCGGATGTCTGGGCGCGCGTCGAGCGACCCTTGAAGGAGAGTCCTATGTGTCCGCAAATCGTTGAGCCTCAACCAAAAACGCCGGCGTCGCCGGCGCTCGTTGCCGTGGATGGGCGGGTGTACCCGCTTCGCTCCGCACAGGTGCACGCGCGCGCCGAGGGCGGGCTCGCGCTGACGACGTTGATCCAGGAATTTGAGAATCCTCATGACGAGCCGCTCGAAGTCATCTACACGGTGCCGCTTCCCGCTGACGGCGCCGTCCTCGGCTACCAGATTCGCATGGGCGAGCGCGTGATTCGCGGCGAGATCGAGAAGCGCGATATCGCGGAGGCCGATTACAAAAAGGCGCTCTTCGAAGGGCGCACGGCAGGGCTCCTCGAGCAGAACCGCGCCGACACGTTCGAGCAGCGGCTCGGCAATCTTCCCGCCCACACGAACGCGCGGATCGAGATCGAGGTGCTGCACGCTCTCGCGTTCCTGCTCGGCGGCGAGGCGAGCGCGCCGATCTGGGAATATCGTTTCCCGACAGTCGTCGGCGTTCGCTACGAGGGGGAACCGGGACACGTAACGGACGCGGCGAAGCTCGACGTAGATCGTGGGGACGACGGCGGAATTCCCACTCGCGTCGCGCTAGATGTGGAGATAGCGGACGAGATCGCGGATGCGACAGGCTCGACAGCCGCCATCACATCGCCGAGCCACGAGATCAAGTGTGTGGCCGGCGCCAACGTCACGCACGTCCATCTCGCTGAACACGCGCGACTCGATCGCGATCTCATCATCCAATGGTCCGCCGTCGCGCGCGATGTTGGCGTTCGAATCGTCGAAGGTCGCGGACTAACAGGCGACGACGGTCGCTACGCGCTCGTCACGGTGACGCCCGCGGCCGATCCGGCCGTGGTTTACCACCGCGACGTCACCGTGCTGATCGACGCGAGCGGCTCGATGAGTGGGCCGCCGCTCGAAGCGGCGAAGCGCGTCGTCGCAGACTTACTCGCGAGTCTCGCCGCAGGCGATCGATTCGAGGTTTTCGCGTTCGCGAGCACGGTCGAGCCGTTGTCCGCGCGACTCTCGAATGCGACACCCCGCGCCGTGAGGAAGTGCCTCGCCAAACTCGCCGCGTTGCGAGCGGGCGGCGCCACGGAGATGATGGCGGCGGTTACCGAGGCCATGGTCTCGCTTCGTCCGGAGACGCAGCGTCAGATCGTGTTGGTGACCGACGGCTATATCGGTTTTGAAAGAGAGATCGTCCACAAACTCGCCGCTGAGCTCCCGGCCGGCGTGCGCGTTCATGCCGTCGGAATCGGCGCAGCACCCAATCGATCGCTGACGAGCGGGGTCGCGCGGGCCGGGCGCGGCCACGAGTTCTTTGCGAACGATGAGCGCACGGCGGCGAGAGTCTCGCGGCGACTCTGCGCCGCGACCGTGCGGCCCGTGTTGACCGAACTGATGATCGGCGGCTCGGCGGTGGTGGCGAGCGCACCGGCGCTGCCGAGAGATGTCTTCGCCGAGAAACCACTCGTGATGGCAGTCGAGCTTCGTCCCGCTGGAGGCACGCTGGACGTCACGGGTCAGCTCGCGGGGAAGAAAGGCACATGGGCTTGGCGCGTGAACATCGATTCTGCGTTCGCAGGCGCGACCGCGCTCCCGCTCGGTGCGTACTACGGGCGCGAGCGAATCGCGGATCTCGAAGCGGGCGTCGTGAAGCCCGAACGTAGCGCGCATCGCCCGCTCGCTGACGGTTTGGCGCCGGAGGGTGGACCCGATCTCGGACTGGATCAAGCTGTCGAAGCGCTCGGACTCCGGCATCGCGTCGTGAGTCGGCGCACGAGCTTGATAGCGATTGCAGAGGAAGCGGCGGTGGATCCGCGTGCGCCGCGACGTCGCGAGCGTATCGCGGTAGAGATGCCGTACGGCGTCTCGCCTGCTGGTGCGGGGGTGGGCGTCTTGCACAGTTTGCTTGGTGCTGCGCGGTTTAGAGGCTCTGCGCCAAGAAGGTATGGCAGTGCGGGGTCCGCTTTCGGAGGCGCGACTCCGGCCTCACCGCCGCCGACCGGCAGCGCGGGAGGGATTCGAGTCCGCGGCACACCCCAGTTGCCGGTGTTGGAAATCTTCGCGTCGAACGCCGTCCGCTTCGCCAACGACACTGTGATCATCGAGTTCACGGTGCCGCACGACGGCTTCTTGCTGCCGGATGGTGTCGTTCGGTTGATCGGTGCACTGGGAGACTCGGGTAATGCCGAGGTAAACAGGTCAGAGTCCTCTCGGGTCGGCCCGCATCGGCAGGGGCTCATCGTTCGAATGGCGCTGCGAGTCGCAGACGATGCTTTCTGGGCTTCGTCGATTTCATTCCGCGTCGAGTGGACGGCGAAGCGGCCGGATCCGCTGAGTTCCGCGAACGGGATCGGTTATCGCGTTCAGTTCAAAACGCCTTTGATCGGAGCTAGGTAACGAAGTGAGCGGAGCCGACGTTCTCTTCGCCACTGCGCGAGCCGGTGGTTCGGAAGTCTTTGGCGAGTGGATGGCGAGCGTGGAGCTCGCCGTCCGACTGAGCCTCCGTCGATACGCCAGGGCAGTGGACGTCGAAGCCGTACTGCAAGAGACTTTTCTTCGCATGTGGGTGCTGGCACGGGACCCGGAACGAACGCTCAGCGGGGCAGACGCGTCGCTCAAGTTCGCGCTCGGAGTCGCGCGCAATCTCGCGCGCGCCGAGGCGCGGCGTTACCGGCGGGAGCATCTGCTTCCGCCGGACGATCTTCCTGAGACTCCGTTCGATCCCGTGCCCGATCGCGATCCCGACCTTCGGCGAGCGATCGCTGAGTGTTTGGGTCGTCTCGTAGGAAAGCCGCGCCAAGCACTCCATGCTCGGCTTCGCGGTGGCGGCCGGAGGGCAGACCGGCTGCTTGCGGAGTCGCTCGCGATGACGAAGAACACGTTTCTACAGAACGTCGTCCGTGCTCGGGGCCAGGTGGCGAAGTGCTTGGAGCGACGCGGAATTCGGCTCGAGGAGAATTACTCGTGAACCAGCGCGAGCGCGACGCACTGATCGAGGCCAGCGTCTCTGCCTTTCGCGAACGCGATCGCGAGGGTCGCTTGATCCCGCCTTCCGAGTGGTGGGATCTGTCGACCGCTGACGCCGATGAACTCTTCCGTCGTCAACTCGTGAGCCGCGAATTGGAGCGCGCCGCCGATCCGCACGGTTGGAGCGCAACGGTGCGCGCCGTGCTCGCGAACTTGCGCTAGTCATCTCCTCGTCTCGATCACGCGCGACAATTCGGGGATCGAAGAAACGTCGGCCAAGATAGAAGCGCGAATTCGCCGCGAAGCTCAGCTCGCAGCTTGTTCAGCGCGAGCGCGAATCACGCGACAAGGAGCGCGATACCGACGAGCAGCGCCGCCGCGGCGCATCGAATCAAAGCTCGGCGTCGCGTCGCGCTGCCATTCAATCGCCGAAGCATTTC
Source organism: Planctomycetota bacterium (assembly GCA_046154185.1). GTDB lineage: Bacteria > Planctomycetota > UBA8108 > UBA1146 > JAJFFE01 > JBJXGE01. The sequence goes on along the minus strand of JBJXGE010000070.1, from coordinate 144,429 downwards.
GGGGAGCGGCGCCGCGGCGAAGATCAGCGATAGCGAATCGTCCGGAACTGCGCAGAGAGCAAACTCCCCGCGGCGAACTCGCCGGAGTTCACCGACCACCAAGACCGAGTCGCCGGGAGCGATGTGCGCTTCCGATACCCGACATGGGTCGGGTTTCCACATTAGGTCAGCGAACACGCAATCGATCCATTTCTGCATCTTCGCATCGATTTTCGGGCGATTCGTTGCAAGGCGGTCCGTGCCGAATTGCGTGTCGACTTGAACCCGTCCGGTTTCGTCGCGAACGCAAAATTTGTGATGTCCGACTCTCTCCACGGGTTCACGACCCCAGTCGATGCGCGCTCGGTAGTAGAAAACGGGTTCGCCCGTCAGGGGCGACACAATGGGTCCTGCCTCGCTCGATTCGGCGCGGCCAAAGATGGCGATTGCGCGATTCCGCACAGCATCCGCAGCGCGCACGGGCGTTGCCGATTCGAGTCGTCGCAGTAGTTCGCAGCGGCGCTCTGCGTGACGTCGCCGGCACCACGCCACCAGTAACGAAACGCTGCCGAGACCGACGAGCGCTCCTCCGGATTGCTGCGCGATGGACGGCAGCTCATCCGCCGCGAACGACGGCGGGTCGTTGAGCGGCCCGATCGCAACATACGCGCCGAGCCAGATGAACAGTGGGCCATACGCAAGCATGAGCATCTGGAAGCACAGCGCCGGGGAAACTGCCGGGCGTCCGCGATCGAGCGTCGCGGACCGCGGATTCCGCGGGTTGTAGTAGACCGTGACGTCCGCACCAAGCGGCGGCTGGGTTCTCGGCTGCGCCCCTTCGTGCCACCACGCACGAAACATGTACTGGGTCGAAGTATACGTTTGGCCGTCGACGGAATACGAAAACGCGATGGCCGGTTTGATCGTCTTGATGCGTCTGCTGTAGTAGTTTCGCGTCAAGACGGAACGCGTGATGGTGCCACGCGTCGTCTCCCAGCCGGCACTCTGCCAATAGTCGACCCACACTCGAATGTCGTGAACGATCGTCCGGATGCCGAGGAGCAATTGCGAAAAACCGAACACGATGAAACATAGGCCGAAGAGCAAAACGAAACCGATGAGTGCGGTTTGAATCAGCATCAGACGACTCGGTTCGCGCTTTCGTCATTCGCCGCACCGTGAAGTTGAGAGCGCCGCTGCCGCGGCGTCTGCCTCGGCGACGGTGCGTCGCAATGCCGCGATGCGAGCGCGCACTTTTTGGCGGTTACACGAATCGCTTTGCACGCATCGGAGTCTGGACGACGCGGAAAGTAGCGTCAAGCACCAGAGCGAAGGCGCCAGCACCGGCGGCCCTGGTTTGAAAAAGCCGAAGCGTCGGTCGACCTCGCCGTTGCTGAACTCACTTTCCTAGTCGGCAAGAGTCTAGTGGAGGGTGACGTGGCAAAGGCGCTCAAATCGTGGTCAGCTCCGACTTCCCGTTCGTTGTGCGCGGCAGGAAGTTTTCTATACTATTCAGCGATTGCTGCCGGAATGGTGCCGCACGAAGGGAGCGAATCGATGGCGACGAACGCGCCGGCGCTGAATTTGCAGTCCGAGCACTTGATTCGCCGCAAGGTCTTCAATTTTCTGGGGCCGGTTTTTCACATCTATGATTCGAGCGGAATCGTCGTGCTGTATTGCAGACAGAAGGTGTTCAAGCTGAAGGAGGACATCCGGATTTATTCCGATGACACGATGCGTGAGGAGCGATTGCTCATCAAAGCGCGACAAATCGTCGATTTTTCCGCCGCCTACGACGTCGTCGATTCCCGATCGAGCAAGAAGCTCGGTGCGCTGCGACGCAAGGGTTTCCGCTCGCTTCTGCGCGACTCCTGGGAGTTTCTCGACGCGCATGACCGCCCCATCGCCAAGCTCGAAGAAGACAGCATGACAAAGGCGACGCTGCGCCGATTTCTCTCGAACCTCATTCCGCAGACTTTTCACGCCAAAGCTGGTGACAAGGTATTGGTCACGTATCGGCAGTTCTTCAACCCGTTCGTCTTCAAAATGGTCGTGCGCGCAGCGCCAGACGCCGAGCAAGTCATCGATCCCAATTTCGCCTTGGCTGCGGGCATCCTGTTGGCGGCGATCGAGGGACGCCAGCGCTGAGCGGCTCGGCGGAGCCGGCGCTTCTGGTGTGGAGAAGATACGCATGGACGAGCCCGGTTTGACTCCTTCGATGCGCATCGACTGCGAGCACTGTGGCCAGTCGATCGAAATCCCGCGCACGTTGAAGGGCGGCCTCACGAATTGTCACGCGTGCCAGCGAATCGTTGCGGTCCGAGGCAGCACCGACGTCTTCTTCTTCACGCTGCTGAGTCTGGGTATATCGGCGATCATCGGCGGCACCGTATTCAGCTACTACACGAGCGGGATCGAAGTTGCTTGCTCGGTATTTGGGATCGGCGCCTCTTGGCTGATCTATGTCCTGCAGATCTACCGTTCGTAGCCGGACGCGCTCGTGCCGGCGACTCGAAACAGCCACCGTCGCGCCGCTCCCTTCGATACTCTCGGCGGGATGTACGCGGTTAACACCGCGGACACGAGGTCGCGCTTCGCGCAGTTGTTGCTCGCGAGAGTCGCGACGGCCCGCGTTGGCGCATAGTTCGACCGCGTCGGACCTCCAAGCCCCACTGACGAGCTTGTTCGCGCCCGACTGAGTTGTCCGTTTTCGCCCACATCGCGCAATACCGCTTTAGTTGTGGATACACGGACTCTCATGCGTGCTCACTCGAAAGGAGCGGTCATGTTTTGTCAATCTCGCCTCGGACGCGCGGCGCTCGTGTTCGCGCTCTTGATTCCGCTGCAGGTGTTCGCCTACAAGGCGCCGAAGATCAAAGCGGGGACGCGGCCCGCCGGCGCGCCCGCCGACTCGACTTACTTCGACGTCGAGGTCACCGGCGTCGATTCGAATAATCCGATCAGCCGAGTCTACGTCGAAATCGACGAGAACATCCCGGATGCGAACGTGACCGGCAACGGCGCCGGCGGAATTCCCGACGGCTGGACCAAGTCCATCGCCACTGTCGGCACGAAGAAGTTCCTCTGCTTCTCGCGCGCGGATAACAGCGAAGGGAACGTCACGTTCAAGATTTGCATCGCCGCCGTCGGCGACAAGAAGGGCAAACTCGGAAATGGCGAGTACATCATCTACAAGCTCGTGGGAACCGATCACACGAAGCAAACGAGCGGTACGTCACAGAACTGCAAGATCCTACTTTGCGCCGTCGCGCCCCACGACGTGAGCGGGATGCTCAGTACGATTTCGTTACTCCCGCCTGGGCTCACGGCCGTCAACGTGTTCCTGCCCAGCACCGCGCCGGTGTCCGACCTGCAAGTGGAGATCGAGTTGGTGCAACTCAGTCTCAGCGGCTTGGCGATCGACTTGATTGCGCCCAACGGCGACACGACTCGACTTCACGATCACGGCGGCGCATCCGGCGAGAATCAACTTTGGTCGAGCTACTCGGCGATCGGCGAGCCGAACTCACCGCCTTTCATGCGTAGCGGCCGGGATTTGCAGCCGAGCGGCCCGGGCTCGCTCTTCGAACTCACGGGCCTGCCGGTCGGCGGCAACTGGACTTTGATGTTCCAGAACGATTCGCCGGAACTCGGCTGGCTCGGTCGCGTCGAGTTGCGCAACTCGGCCTTTCCGGCGCCGCGACCGATTCGCAACTTGAGTTGCGCGGTGACGCCGATCGATCCGACGACGGGCGTCGTGCAGCTCAACTGGGCGCTTGGTCCCGGCCAGATGCTCGCGCTGATTCAAGTGCGAATCGACGGCGAGCTGGTCGCCGTGATGCCGGGATTAGAAACCAGTTATGTGTCACCGCCGCTGAGTGGCGTGCACGAGTTCACGGTCGAGTCGCACACCCCCGCGGGCAAACTCGATGAAGCGCGCTGCCGCGTGGCGGTCGCCGATGCGTTGGTCGTGTGCGATTTGGAGAGCGGCGATGGTTTGATTGCAAGCGCGGCGACGCTCGCCGGCGCCTTCGCGAATCTGGCAGAGCCCGTCGCCGTCGTCAGTCGCCTCGATCCGTCGGTGTTCGCGTCGCAGCCGCGCGCGGTGTTCGTGTGCGCTGGTACTTATCCTGATAATTACGTTCTGTCGTTCGGCGACGGCGCTCTCCTCGCGGCGTTGGCCGATGCGGGAACCCCGATTTACTGCGAAGGCGCCGACATCTGGGGCTTCGACCCGGCCACGCCATTTGCCGCGGTCGATGGCGTCGCGGACTTCGGCGTCGGCGACGGCGACGATTCGTTCGTCGCCATGATCGGCGCGAACCACGGTCCCCTGCATTTGCTCGGCTATGCCGCGTCTTACTCGCAAGACCAGTTCGGCAACGATTACACCGATCGTTTGCTACCGGATCCGCTGCAGCCCGCCGGATCGGTGTGGTTGAACGGCGGCCTTGGGAGCTACACGACCGGCGTGTTCCTTGACATTCCGAGTGCGCCTGTCCTGTGTCAATCGTGGGAATTCGGCGGCTACGGCGGCGATAAAAACGCGCTCGCCGCCGCGTACCTCAGCGGGTTCTTCGGTCCCGGCTCCGAGCCGTTCTTCCAGCGTGGCGACGCGAATGCCGACGGTGGCTTCAACATCGGCGACGTGATTTACGCGTTGAGTTCACTCTTCAGCGGGGGGCCGCTCGCCACGTGTCTCGATGCCGTCGACGCCAACGACGACGGCAACTTCAACATCGGCGACCCGATTCACATGTTGTCCGGGCTGTTCCTCGGCGCCGTGATTCCGTTCCCGGGGCCATCGACCTGCGGCCCCGACCTGACGGACGACGCGCTCGATTGCGCGAGTTACTCGCCGTGCCCGTGAGACGTCGGCGCGCGTGACGCGACGTGTCGGGCAGTGTGATCTCGAGCCGACTATGCGGCGCCCATCGGGCGCCGCATAGTCGTTTGCGCGGTCGCTTGATCGAAGGAACCCCGCGGACGCGGCGAGAGCGGGTGCCGCCGCATCGACGCCGCGCCCTCTTTTCCGATAGAGTGCCGGTCATGGTCACACGAGGCACGATCGCGCTGTTGCAGGAACTCGAGGGGTTGAAGCTCTCGTATGGCGGGGACGCCGCGGTGCGCAAAGTCGCGTTGATGCGCGCGCTGGACCGGGCGAGGTTTGGGCGGGCGAGCGCGCTGCTCCGCTTTCACGAAGTACTCTGTTTCATGCGCGCATATCCCGACGGGCCTGAGTTGCTCGCCGAGGCGGAACGAATACTGGCGGTCTTTGCGAACCGCCGCGACCTTCGACGTCACCGCGCGGCGCTGGCTGACAGCGGCGTCGCGGGAACGACTATCTACTATTCATTCTATTGGCCGACCGCGCAGTGGCTCGCGGAGCGCTGGCCGGAGCAATTGCGCATCGACTGGCCGACGTTCGAAAACTCCGAGCGACTCGTCGAGGAGTTGCCGTTGATTCTGCCGTACACGGAGACGTTGGCGCTCGATAACTATTCCGCGGCGCCGCGCGAGTGGATCGAACTATTGAAGCAACCGGGCGAGACCGACGGCGCGTTTCTCGTGAAGCGTTTCGAGCAGATGCCCGGCGATGCGTTCACGCGCGAGAAACGCTACGAGGACCTCGACGTTCCGTACACCTTGAAGTCGGGGCCAGAAACGCCGAACCGAACCGACGCCCGTTTCGCGGGGTCGAAGCTCGTGTTTCAGCGCCGCCCGTTGCGGCTCGAGCGACCGGAGCTACCGAAGGAGTTGCGGCGCGCGCCGCTCGCCGTGTTGGATGTGAAGCCGCGCGAAGCGGAAGCGCTGATCGAACTCGCGCGCGAGTCGATGGTGACGCGCGCCCGCGACCTTTACTCATTCAAGTACTCCAATCCGCGCGACGTGCGCATGATCGAGTGCGGCGACGGACTCCAGTTCGCGTGCATCGGGCTCGTGCCCGAGCGGCGCTTGATGCTGGAAGCGGTTTACGCATTTTTGATGCTCAAGAACGGCGTGCCGATCGGTTACGTGTTGGTGAGTTCGCTCTTCAATTCCGCTGAGATCGCCTACAACGTGTTCGAGACGTTTCGCGGCGGTGAGAGCGGCTACATCTATGGGCGCGTGCTCGCGGCGGCGCGGCACGTGTTCGGTGCGGACGCGTTCGTCATCGATCCGTATCAGCTTGGGCACGAGAACTCGGAAGGGCTGAAGTCGGGTGCCTGGTGGTTCTATTACAAGTTGGGATTTCGGCCGCACGATCGCGAAGTGTTGCGAATCGTCGATCGCGAGTTGGCGGCGGTAAGAAAGAACCCACGACATCGTTCGGACATACCGACGCTGAAGCGGCTCGCAGCCGCGGAGGTTTTCTATTACACAGGACGGCCGCGTGCGGATGTGATCGGGCGGTTGCCGCTCGGCGAGATTGGGGCGGCAGTATCGCGCTACTTGGCGGCGCGCTTCGGAGCGGCGCGCGAAGAAGGAATGCGCGTGTGTTCTCGAGAGGCGATGCAGTTACTTGGGCTCAAGTCGCTGCGCGGCTTTGACGCGCACGAGCGGCAGGCCTGGGAGCGATGGATCCCGTTGGTGATGGCGCTCGATGGCGTCTCGGGATGGACCGTAGCCGAAAAGCGGGCGCTCGCGGCCGTGGTGAAAGCCAAAGGCGGGCGGCACGAGTCAGACTTCGTCCGACTCTTCGATAGCCACCGGAAGTTGCGGCGGGCGGTCGCGAGGATCACTTAGTAGCCGGCACCGCCGTGATGACGACTTCGAGTTTGGCTCCTGGCCGGAGTTGCGAGTCGCCGACCGTGTGATCGACTGACCACGGGGCGTGCAGACTCGCGCCCCACGAGCCGACTGGCAGGCGCGCGATCTCGAAGCGGCCGTCGCTTTCGGTTTTGAAGAGTGCATGCCCGGCACCGCAATAGACGAAACCCTTTGCTCCGACGATGGGGATCCCGTTGGTGTCGACGACGCGACCTGCGATTTGGCCAGTCTGGATTGCGATGATCCAGTCGGCGCTTCGATCGATGACTCGCCGCCCCTTAATGAAAAAACTGCGTTTGAGGTCGTGAAAGCTGTAGTGAATTTCATCCTCGCGAGTCGCATACAACACAGCCGTAAAAAATCCGTAAACATCGACGTCGCAGTGCATGTAAATCTGCGAGCGGTTCGAGAGCGTCACTCCACCACCGATCACTGGCTGGCCATCCATGCGCACTTGACCGTAAACCTTGGAGGGAAAGTTGACCTCTAGATTGACCTCTTTGGTTTCCGCTTCTAGCAGCGTGACGTTCACGCGTCCGAGGTCGCTCGCTCCGTTGTTGAGCGTGATCTCGTAGTCCCCAGCCGAGAGTCCAGCAAAGCGGATGCGCTCACCGACGTCGCATTCAGTGAGTCCGCGAAAGGGCGATCGCCACCGCGACTCTTTCACTTCCTGCTTCCGTAGCGGGGAAGAGTCCTCCAAGGCGCGAAGCGCTTCGGCGTCCCTCAGTTCCGCACGGATCGGGCTGACGAAGGCGCCATCGGGCAAGACGGTGCCGACGACGATCACGGACTCCGGCGCAAGCCGGACCAGCAGTTCGGTCGTGGGAGCCAGATCCCCTAAGGCGAAACACCGGGTTGCGAATCCTTCGGCCCGCACCGTGACCTCGGTATTCTCCCAATCGAGATGATCGAAGATCCGTGTTCCGTCGCTATCCGTCTTGAGCTCGAGCGGCAACCGAATAAGTCTTGTCGTCTTTACGCGAGCGCCAACTATCGCGGATCCCGATGGGTCGAGGACGCGCACATGAAGCGGCGGATGCTTGGGGCCGAGTGTGAGCTTGACTTGTCGTGTGTGCCCGAGTTCGAGCGTCACGGTTTCGGCGCGTGAAGCTGAATAACCTCGCACTTCTGCGACGATCTCACGGGCTCCCGCATCGAGTTCGGTGAGTCGGAAGACTTCGTCGGGTCCGCTGTTACCCCAGGACACTTGGTCGCCGACGCGAAACAGGGCTTCAGATAACTCAGACGGAGAGACTCTGAGCGGATCGCTCACATAATTGGAGCCGTCTTCGTGAACAAGTGCGACTTCCAAAGACGCCGCCGGGTGCAATTCAATCGTCGGCGGCATTTCCGCGGCGCTAGTTCCGGTTCCCGGGAATCGGAGCTCTTTGTAGTCGGAATGACCGACCGTTATGGAAGGCCGACGTCGACTGACTCCGTGTAGCTCGAAGGTGCCGTCACTGCCACTCACGAGCGAAGGGGCTTGTGCATGATTGTTGTGCACGGTTGCTCCGACAATCGGCTGGCCTTGTGGGTCGACCACGCGACCGCGAAAGGTGACGGTGCTCTCCACGATCAGCGACACGGCTTCAGAATTTTTGTCACTCCCAGGGAAGATATTTCTACTATTGTCCGGCATGGGATCGAACCCCGCGCAGAGTTGATACTGGTCGGCTTCAAGCCCTGAGAATCTGAAGCGACCGTTCTCGTCGCTCTGCGCCGCGAAAGAGCGGCGCGCGGCGTTTGTATCGAAACGGGTGCGGAACGCGAAACGAGGTTCGGCGCGAACCAGCACTCCCGCTCGCACGCGGCCGGTCTCGTCAAAGACGTTGCCTTCGAGCACGATTCCGGTCTCGAGCACGAGCGTGCCGAACTCGCAAAGCTCGCCGGCGCGGATTGGTTCGAGCTGCGCGCGGCAGATCTCGGTGCCTGTCGCCCACGCTTCCAGCTCGATCGGCTGACCCGCTGGCAAGTCACGCGCGATGAATTCGCCGCTGGCCAAGACCACTGGTTTCGGGTCGAGCGCGTCGGTAGGCCGACTCGCCGTCGCGACGCGCGCGCCTCGCAGCGGCGCGCCATCGGCGCGCGCTAATCGACCTTGTGCCCGCGAGGCCGGCGAGAGTCTGACGTCGAGTCGCGTCTCCGCGTCAGTCGCAAGCAGCGTGATAATTTCATCTCGTCCCGCAAAGTCAGCGCGACTGATCTTCAAGTCGTGTTGTCCGGGCGCAAGGCCGGCGAGGGTCGCTTCTCCGCTCGGGTCCGTGTGCGAGCGGATCGGCTCGCGCAGTCGACATCCTTGCGAGATGTCGATGGTCAGCGACGCGTCGCCGAGCGGTTCACCCGTCGTCGACGAGACGCGGACGCGCAGCGTAGAGCCGCGATCCAGCGTGACGACGCCTAGGTCATTGACGCCAGCGCGCGGCTGCCAGTTCATCGCAATCGGTACAAAGCCGTCGATGCAAAGTGTGCCGTTGGTCCAAGTATGTGCGAAGGCGTCCGAGCGAAAGATCCCGTTTGGTTCGACGTGAATGGCGATCGAACCGTACTCGACGGCGTATCGCAGCCACGCCTTCACCGGCAACTCTACTTTGTTTGGTGGCGGCACAACCAGTCGGCCGGTGAGCCACTGCGCGCGGTCGAGCACCACTCGACGAGAGTCGACGGTAGAGAAGAGACTGGAAGTCTTGTGCGTCGCGTGCGCGGAATGTGTGACCGACAATTCTGCGCAATTCGCCGTCAGGCCATCGACGTCAAATCGGCCGTCATCGCCAGTCGTTGTGCGTCGAGTTCCAGAGAAACTCGTGAAGAGCCCATCGGGCAGCTCGTCTCGCAGCGCCGACTTGGCCTCGACGATCGCGCCTGCGATCGGCGCGCCCTGCCCGTCGACAACTTCGCCCCGCAACGCGTGGCCTACGACGAGCCGAATCTCAAAATCGGCGATTCCGTCAATACCGAGCACTCGCGGCTCTGAGAAACCCGGTGCGAACCCGGACGCGGCGGCTTCGCAAACAACATCGCCGCAGGCGACCCAGCCCGAGAACCGGCCATCTTTGTCCGTGAACGTCGGCGACTCCGCGGCGCTCCGCGTCTGAAGGTGTAGCGCAATGCGCGCATACGATTCCGGATCGATGCCACCGTGGACCCAAACGTCCGCGCCGACTATTCCGCGTCCGTGCGCATCGACGACCCGACCACGCACTAGAACCGCGGGGACGAGATAGATGCGAGCCTCTTTACATCGCGGCGCTCGAACTTCGATCGGAAGAAAGTGATCGCGCTCAATCTTCAATCGAGCTTCCGCGCGCCCCGATACTGGCGCGCGAAACTCGAACCGCCCGGAAGAGTCGCTCACTTCGCGGGCGAGTACGACGTCATATTGCAGGAGCGCGATGTTCGCTCCGACGATGGGATGCTCGTGAACGATGTCGAGCACGAGGCCGGAAATGGAGACGTCGTCCGTAGCAAGCCGGTCGGTCTCGCGCTCGGTTGCTGACTTCGGCCTGCTCAAGAAGTACGCGCTCGTCACCACAGTGACCGCGAGAGCTAGAGCTATAGGTAGTTTCCAGTCTCGACGATGGTCTTTTCGATGCGACCGCATACGTCGATTCACTCTCCTCAACGTCGGACTGCGCGAAGTCGAGCGTTTATACTACGTCGACCAGTCTTGCGAGCGACGAAGAAAAGTCAAGTTGCCGACCGCTGTCTATTAACATCGCGCGTGCCCGGCTGCAACTTGACGCGTCGTCAATCAGATTATATGATTCGGCAGTACTTGACGGCTCGGAGATTGAGAGGTCGCACATTGAGAACAGTTTCTGCTACCGAGGCGGCGCGCAATTTCAGTCGCCTGCTGGATATGCTCGAGCGTGGTTCGGAGGAGATTGTGGTAGTTCGAAATGACCACCCGGTCGCGAAGCTCGTGCCGGGTGCGCCTCGAATGACAGCGCTCGAGGCGTTGAGTGATATTTATCAGACGATGTCTCCCGCCGATGGCGCGGCATGGATCCGTGACGCTCGTAAACTCGATCGTCGTAGTCGCAAGAAACTCAGAGATCCATGGGCGTAATTCTCGACACTTCCATCTGGATCGATGTCGAGCGCGGAAAACTGACGCCGGCGGAAGTCGCCGTGGTTACTGGGTCCGAAGCGGTTTACTTGGCGCCACCGATCCTCGCAGAGTTGCAGTACGGGGTCGAGCGAGCACCCGACCCGGCGTCGCAGGCCCGCCGCGCCGCAGCTTTGGCGCGCATTCGCCGCAAGCCGTGTCTGATCTTGGATCGAGAAACCGGGGAAGTATTCGGGCGTTTGGCCGCACTTTTGGATTCACAAGGCACACCATCTAAGCATCGTGTGAACGATTTATGGATTGCGGCGGTGGCGATTCAAAATGGGATGCGATTGGCAACTGGCAACGCCAAGGACTTTACTGACATACCGGGTCTCGACCTGCTGGTTCTGAAACCCAAGGCGTCTCCGCGTTAAGGGCGTGACTTCCCTCACTCGTCATGCTCGTATCCGCTCAGCAAACCAGGGATGATCTAGACCTCGCCCAAGCGGTTGGAACGCAATTGGCAGGTGCTACTGGTTTTTGGCTCTATAGCGCGACTTGTCCGCAATCGAACGAGAGTCGACGCCGGTGAAATTGTTACTGGTGACGACATCGACAGACTTTCTTGAGACCCAGGCTTGCGCGAGCCAGTAGTCGGCAACTTGAGTGCCGGCATCTTCTCCGCGCGACACGCTGGCGGTCCAGCGGTGAACCAATCGGCGTTCATCTTTGCACGAGGACAAAGTTGAAACCACTCGGCGTTCTCGAAGGGCTCCAGCGTTTGCTGCAGAGTTGTATCCGAAGAACTCGCCTTCCGGATTCTCCTCGAATGACTGCGCCTTCTGCACGAAGTCGCGCATTGCCGGTGGTGGACGTTTCCCGCGTGCGAGAGTGTTGCACGATAAAGCGCCACGGTTCAAGAAGCTGAATTCTCCTCACGGATGTTCGCGGGCTTGTGGCTGAGCTTGTGTTTCTGGCAAGTGCCGGCGACGATCGTTGGCGAACGGACGAGTAGGAAACCCACAACTAGCAATTGCGCGGAGAGGAAGTGTCGAGCTGCACGCGATAGGCTCACGAGGTTTATTTCTCGCCGACGATTGCACACTGCGCACGGCGCTATTGTGTCTCCTTTATTTCGCGCAGGGATTTCCCTACGGCTTTGCGACGATTGCGCTGCTCGCCAAGTTGAGCGAGGCCGGCCATCCGAAAGAGGCGACGTCCGGTTTGGTCGCGATGGTGATCTTGCCGTGGACCTTCAAGTTCATCTGGGCGCCGATGATCGACGCGCTTCGCCTGCCGGCATTCGGCATTCGACGTCCGTGGATCTTATTCGCGCAGTTCGGTATGGCGGCGACGTTGCTCGGGGTTTGGTCAACGGGCGACTTGGGTCGCGACACGACTCTCGCTTATCTCAAATGGGTCTTCTTCATTCACAACTGCTTCGCGTCGCTCCAAGATGTCGCGACGGATGCGCTTGCGGTCGACCTGCTCGAAGATGGCGAGCGGGGGCGAGTCAACGGGTTCATGTGGGGCTCGAAGCTCGCCGGCATCGGCGTTGGTGGCGCGGGGCTTGGCACGCTGATGTCGAGCTACGGGATCGAGACGGCGGTTTTGCTGCAAGCGCTGACGGTGATCGCGATCATGGGACTCGTCGTTGCCCTGCGCGAGCGCGCGGGCGAGCGGCTCACGCCATGGAGTCGCGGCGCAGACGCGACTCTGGTGGTTGCGCAGCGACTACTGCCGGGCGGAATGATCGGCGTCGTGCGCGAACTCAAGCGCGCCTTGTCAACGCGGACCACGGCGCTCGCCGTCTTGATGGCGATGACCGTGCCGCTTTGCGAGGGACTGTATGTGCCGCTCACGACCGACCTGTTCGTGCAGGACTTTGGCTGGACCTCGCAAAAATTCTCCCAACGGGAAGGCACGTGGGGAACGCTTGGCCAGTTGTGCGGTGCGTTACTCGGCGGCGTGCTTTGTGACTTCCTTGGCCGTCGCCGGATGGCGGGCTGCGGCATGGTGCTGACTTCTCTCGTCTTACTGACCTTCGGCTTGAGCTCAGAGTATTGGCGACACGAGAACTATCCACAGACCTTGCTGTTGCCACTCTTCAAAGGCTCCTTCGCTTTCACGACGGTTTGTTTGTTCTCGCTCTACATGAATATCTCGTGGACGCGCGCCGCGGCGACGCAGTTCACCTTGTACATGGCGATGAACAACTTGGGGCACGCAACCGGCGCGTGGCTCAATCGCCTCAACAATTGGTCGCTGCTGAACGACGTGCAGTTCGCACATTCCGACTTCTACGTTTTGGCAGGTTTCCTGGCGATCGTGCCGCTGACAGTGCTCGTGTTCTTACGGCCTGAGACCATCGTGGCGCGGCGCATGGCTGAGAACGTGGCGTCTGGATCTAGTCCCACTGGATGATTCAATCAAGTCGCCCAACTCGGGTTCGCAGTTTGCTGGCGGACAATTCCCGAGCCGTCAGACTGCAACCACCCGCTCGAAAACTTGCCGGATACTGCGCCACGGCACGACGGCCGTCGACGTGCGACTTTGTGCCGCCACTCCGCCATACACCAGAAAGGTTTCGATCGTCTTATTAGAGAATTCTCCCGATTCTCGAAACGCCTCAAACGCCTTGAAGTAGCTGCTGTCGATCGTCGCGCCTGATTTGACTTCAACGAGACCGAGTTTCGCGCCGGCGTCCAGTATGAGATCGATTTCGACGCCACGCGCAGCCCGATAATGGTGAATCTGCGGATCGAGATTCGAGTGCGCAAAAAGTTTGTAGAGTTCGCTCGCGACCCAACTCTCAAAAATTGCGCCGCGCAAGGGGTGGTGGCGGAGTTCAGTTGGACTACGAATGCCGAGCAACCAGCATACGAGTCCGGAGTCGACAAAGTGCATTTTCGGCGCCTTGATAGATTTCTTGCGAACATTCGCGTGGAAGGACGGGATCTGCAGCGTCAAGAAACTGGTTTCGAGCACGGACAGCCAGGCGCCGATCGTGTGATGAGACACGCCGACGTCGGACGCGATGCCGGATAGGTTTGCTTCGCAAGCCGTGCGACCTGCGCACACGCGCACGAAGGTTGAAAACGTCGTCAAGTCGCCGACATTCATGACTTGGCGTACGTCGCGCTGCACGTATGTCGAGAAGTAATCTCGTAGCCACTGTTCGGGCGGAATTTCGGCGTCGAAGATTCGAGGATAGCTTCCGGACCACAGTGTGGCGAAGAGATCAGCCGGCGCGTTTTTGAAACGACTGAGTTTGTCAAAACTCGGCGGCAGCAATCGCGCAATTCCGACTCGGCCAGCGAGCGATTGCGAGATCTGTGCGGTTAGACCAAAGTGTTGCGATCCGGTCAGCACAAAGCGACCGCGAGCTGGATCCCGGTCAACGCGCTCCTGAATGTAGCCGAGCAATTCCGGTGCGTTTTGTATTTCGTCGAGAATGGCACCCTGAGCAAACTCGCCGAGAAACCCGCGCGGATCACTGCGCGCGTAGGCGTTCACGTCTTGAGCCTCGAGTGTGACGTATGCATGATCCGGAAACGTATGGCGGCAGAGGGTAGTTTTTCCAGACTGGCGCGGGCCGGTGACCGCGACGACGGGATACGAAGGCGAGTCGCCAGCCGACAGCGATTTACCGCGGTCGAGCCAGTTGATCGGAAGTGTCGGCAAAACATGCGCTTCCAACGGATCCCCCGGCGCGGAAAGCGGCTGGCAGGCGCTTTGCTTTCCTATATATATGTGCGCGGGAAGCGATGAGCGGCGAGCCCACGAGTTCGCTCGAGCAAGGAGGAATGCCCGTGACCGACTCGGCGTCCGATAGTTTCGCGCAACTGCGGGTTGAAATTCAGCAATTGCGCTCTCGCCATCAGGCGCTTGTGCGCGAACGGCCCGAGACCGTCGAACTCGCCACGCATTGGACATTCGCGGCGGGAGTGCTTCGCTGGCACGTGGCCGTCGAAGATGTCGACGAGCCGGATATCGATATCGAAGTGCTCGCGGATCTCATCGTCGTTCGCGCGCAACGCCACGCACGCAGGCGCGAGTTGTTGCTCGGATTGTTGCCGGTGCCGGCCGAGTTTGCGCGCGCTCGTGCGCTCTTTCGGTACGAGAACGGCTATCTCGAAATCTCATTGGCGAGTCGTGGTGGAGAGGCGGGCCGTCGTTGAGAAACTACTATGACGTCTTGGGCGTGAAGCAAGATGCGACCGACGACGAGATCAAGAAGGCCTATAGAAAGTTGGCGCTAAAGCATCATCCCGACAAGAACAAAGGCAACAAGGATGCGGAAACGCGGTTCAAGGAACTGGCGGTGGCCTACGAGACTTTGTCAGCGCCGCAAAAGCGCGCCGAGTATGACGCAGTTCTCAAGGGCGGCGCGGCGCGGCGAAGCGGCGCGGAGCGCGCGGCGGCCGGCGACGATGCCGACTGGGAGCGTGCTGATCGCTCGATGTCGATGGAGGACATCCTCAGTCGCTTCGGCGACATTTTCGGCGGCGACTTCGGCGAGACTTTTCATCGGCAAAGAGCGACGCAGCGACCGGGGCGCGATGTCGAGACGGAACTGACGGTCGACTTCTTGACGGCTGCGCGCGGCGGCAAAGTCGATGTGAGTCTGACGGGACCAGTCGTGTGCGAAGGCTGCGGCGGGGAGGGGGCGCGTGGCGGTGCGCGCGCGTGTCCGACCTGTGGCGGGAGCGGTCGAGTGACGGCGCGCAATCGCGAAGCCGGGCAACTTTTTACGGTGACGCAGGGCTGCGACGATTGCCGCGGCACGGGTCGCGCGCAAGGAACGCTGTGCGATCAATGTGGCGGCACAGGTCTGATTGAGAAGACGCGGCGAATTGCGATCACTATTCCCGCGGGGATCGAGAGCGGCGCGACGTTGCGACTCAAGGGGCTCGGCGGCGCCGGCGCGGCGGGCGGCGCGGCCGGCGACTTGCTCGTGCACGTGACGATTGCGTCGGACGCCAAGTTCACACGAGACGGCAAGAACATCGTGAGCAACGTTTCCGTGCCCGTGACGACGGCCGTGCTCGGCGGCAAGGTGACGGTGGAGACGATCCAAGGCGAGACGATCGTCACGGTGCCGCCCGGTACATCGTCCGGTCAGCGTCTGCGATTAAAGGGCCAGGGTATCGCCGGCGGCGATCATCTCGCACAAGTCATGATCGTTGTGCCGAAGGTGCTGAGCGAGCGCGAGCGGCGCCTGTATGCCGAACTCGGGACGCCAATTTCCTGAGGTAGCGCGCGAACGCTCATATGCACACGGGATAGCTCGCGCAGTTGAGTAGATCCTGCGTGGGGTCGAGGCCGCAACCGAGAAATGGCGGCGGCGGCGGCGGACCGCCGAGCCCGACCGTATAGTTCATGAGCCAGATCGCGTCGCCTATGTCGATGCCGTCGTCGTCGTTGGCGTCACTCGCGTCGCGGCAAAAAATTGTGCCGCCGCCGAACTGAAAAATGATGATGTGAATGGGGTCGGCCAAGTTGACGATGCCGTCCCGATTGGAATCGCCGCGTATGAAATAGACCGTGTCCGCATCGCACGCATCGCCGATGCTGTCGCCATCGATGTCGTCTTGGCCGGGATTAAACGACAGCGGGCAATTGTCGACGGCGTCGAGCGCGAAGTCGTTGTCGCTATCGACGTCGAGATAGTTGAGCAGGCCGTCGCCGTCGGTGTCGTCATCGAGCGCTGAGCCGCTGCCGTCGGCATCTTCGGCGATGGTTGGAATAGTGTCTCCATCGTCATCGCTATCGAGATAGTCCGCGATCCCGTCGCCGTCACTGTCGTCGTCGATTGCGAGACCTGACAGATTCGGGTCTTCTTCGAACGTCTGGACGCTGTCGTTGTCGTCGTCGGAATCGAGGTAGTTGGCAACGCCGTCGCCATCCGTATCTACGAGCACGAGCGCTTCGATCATCGTAAGCACGCGATCACCGTCGTCGTCGTCGTCGAGATAATCCGCGACGCTATCCTGGTCGGTATCAATGAGGTCCACCGCTTCCAAGACTGTCGGTACGGTGTCGCCATCATCATCCGCGTCGAGATAGTTGGGCAGGCCGTCGCCGTCGGAGTCATCGTCGAGGATCTGCCCATTTTGGTTTGGATCCTCATCGCGCGAATTCACGCCATCCTCGTCGTCGTCCAGATCTATGTAATTGGGATAACCGTCGCCGTCAGTGTCGAGAAATCCCACGGCTTCGAGCAGTGTTGGCACCGTGTCGTCGTCGTCGTCTGGATCGTGAAAATTCGGGTTCAAGTCGCCATCGGTGTCATCGTTGGACAGGTCGCCATCGGCATTCAAGTCCTCGAAAATATCGTTGACGCCATCGAGGTCGGAGTCGATTGTTGGGTCGATTTGGGCAAAGCTCGGCGTTACGAGCGCGAAAACGATGAGCAAAATCCAACCCCACGCTTGCGTACGCACGCCAAACCTCCTAGATCAAGCCGCTCATTCGCCCGTCGACCGTTGAAAAACGGATAACCGCGTTTATCCAGCGGCGCGGATTCTCGCCCGTCAGGTGCAAAACTGCAACGGCTCGGTAGCGGCGGAGGTTCGACTCCGTCCACAAATCTCAATCGCCTTGCGACTTCGTTTGCGATATTACTAGTCGCGTCTTAATCGTCGGTTCATACGGACGTCGACGCGCGAACCGGCCGTTACAGCAGCAGATCGCATCGGACAAGGAACGCGCTTGCTCACTCAGTGGCTATTCCGAGGGGTCGGCATTTCGCTCGTGCTCGTCGGCGTGTTTTTTGATTCGCTCGTGACCGGAAGCGCGCCTGGATTTGGTACCGGGCAACTGCTGTTGATCGGGCTTGGCGTCGGTGTCGCGCTGCTCGGCGTCGTGCGCGGCCGCGCACGGCGTCTTTACGTGCGAATCGCATGCGTTGCGGTTTCGATGTATATCGCGTTGTTGTTTCTAGAGGTGCTCGCGCTGTGGGTTCTTGCTCCGCCGCGCGCGACGAAGAATCCGCTGTGGTCGTTGCGCGGCTTCGTTCAACCTGCGAATTGGGGCGGCTATGAGCTAACGCCTGGTTATCGAGGTCGGCACGAAGACGGCTTACTGTCGGTCCCGATCGAGATCAATGCGATCGGCGATCGCGATTCATTGCCCGCCGAGCACGCCGCCGCCGAACGACGCGTGCTGCTGCTGGGAGATTCTTTCGCGTTCGGCTGGGGACTGCGCGCTGAGGACACGATCGATCGCCAGCTCGAGCAGATGTCTTCTGGCAACATCGCGAGTTACAACTTGGGCGTTCCGGGTTATGGCCCGGAGGACACGCTCGAGCACTATCGCGAACGATCGGCGTGGTCGCCGACGCATACTTTCTACTTGCTGTTCAACAACGATCTGCGGCACGACAACTGCCGCAAGGCGATCCACGCGGCGTTTGAAGGACTGATTGTGCTTCGAAACCGACCGGACGGAACGCCGTTCAGTGACGACGAGCAGCGCGAGAAACTCGCGGAAGCGCAACGAGATCCGCGCGCCTCCTGGCCCAAGGTTCTCAAGCAAGTGTTGGTGTTGCACGGCTTGCGGGAACGGGTCGGCGCCTTCAGCCATCTCGATCGCGTGTTGGTGAGCGGCCGGCCGGAACAGTTTGATGAGAGCTGTGTTCGCGCGGCCGTGCAGCACGCGGCGGCCATGCAAGAGCTGGCGCAGGCCCGCGGACAGCAGTTCGCGGTTGTCGTCATCCCGACGCGCGCGGAGTGCGCTATGAAACGCTATTCGACGCCGCTCGCGCTGGGCGTCGCGGAACTGAAGCAACGAGCGATTCAGGTCGTCGAGGTTCGAGACTTACTCGGGTCCGACGACTACTTCGCTCACGACGAGCACTTGTCCGCTGGCGGCGCGGCTGGCGTCGCCAAGGCGATCCTCGAATCCATGCGTTAGTCTTGGCAGGGCGAGACACTTGGGCGCGCGATCATGCGCCGATTGTGTTGTCCGCGAGTCGTCCGGTATACTTCGGGGCCACATTTCCGGGGGACATTACGATACACGAGAGCGGCCCAGATTCTGTCGCGCAGCGCGGAGTGCAGACTGCTTCGCGTTTTGCCAGCCATTCGATGAGGACTCATGACCGCGATCTTGGGAATATCCGCTTTCTATCATGACTCCGCCGCGGCGTTGGTGGTCGACGGCCAAATCGTCGCCGCGGCGCAGGAAGAGCGCTTCACCCGCAAGAAGCACGACCATGAGTTTCCCGTCCATGCCATTCACTATTGCCTCGACGAAGTCGGCATCAAACCGGAACAACTCGACTACGTCGCTTTCTACGATAAGCCGTTCCTGAAGTTCGAACGGCTGCTCGAGACTTACCTGGCATATGCGCCGGCCGGGTTTCGGAGTTTCGTGCAGGCGATGCCGTTATGGCTCAAGAAGAAACTCTACTTGCCGCGCGAGATGAGCAAGGGCCTGGCGAACGCGTACAAGAAGCGCTACGTCTTCACGGAACACCACGAGTCGCACGCGGCCAGCGCGTTTTTCCCTTCGCCCTTCGACGAGGCGGCGATTTTGACGCTCGATGGCGTAGGCGAATGGGCCACGACAAGTTTCGGTGTCGGGCGCGGCAACCGCATCGATCTCACGCACGAGTTGCGCTTCCCGCATTCCTTGGGCCTTTTGTATTCGGCCTTCACGTACTTCACTGGCTTCAAAGTCAATTCCGGTGAGTACAAACTCATGGGGCTAGCGCCCTACGGCGAGCCCAAGTATGTCGATCTGATCCTCGAGCGCATCATCGATCTCAAGGCGGATGGCTCGTTTCGACTCGACATGCAGTATTTCAATTATTGCCAAGGTCTGACCATGACTTCGCCGAAGTTTGACGCGCTGTTCGGGCGCTCGGCGCGTGCGCCCGAGGCGCCGGTCACGCAAGACGACATGGATATCGCCGCTTCGATTCAAGTGGTCACGGAAAAAGCCATGCTCGGTTGCGCGCGCAAATTGCACTCGCTGACCAAAATGAAAAATCTCTGCATGGCTGGCGGAGTGGCGCTCAATTGCGTCGGCAACGGCAAGATTCTGCGGGAAGGTCCGTTTGAGCAAGTGTGGATCCAACCGGCGGCCGGCGACGCGGGTGGCGCGCTGGGCGCCGCGCTCTTCGTTTGGCACCAGTTGCTGGCAAAGCCGCGCCAAGCACGCGCGAGCGATGCGCAAAGCGGCTCGTTGCTCGGGCCGCGCTTCAAGAACGACGACGTGCAGCGTTACTTGGATGGCGTGGGCGCCAAGTACCGTCGCTTTCACTCTGACAACGAAGTGTGCGAGCGGGTCGCCGAGTTATTGGCAAGTGAGAACGTGGTGGGCTGGATGCATGGCCGAATGGAGTTTGGTCCGCGCGCGCTCGGCGGTCGCAGCATCATCGGCGACGCGCGTAGCCGCAACATGCAGTCGGTGATGAATCTGAAGATCAAGTTTCGCGAGTCTTTCCGGCCGTTCGCGCCGACGGTGTTGCGTGAGCGCGTCGATGAGTATTTCGAAATGCGTCCGAACGAGGACAGTCCGTACATGTTGTTGGTGGCGCCGGTGCGCGAGGCGAAACGCATCGCCGTCAATGGCGCGGAAGACGGGCTCAGCGGCATTGAGAAACTCAAGGTTTGCCGCTCACAAGTTCCGGCGATCACGCACGTCGATTACTCGGCGCGCGTGCAGACGATCGACGCCGTGCGCAATGATCGCTACTACCGCATGCTCAAGGCATTTGAGCGCAAGACTGGCTGTCCGGTGATCATCAACACGAGTTTCAATGTGCGAGGCGAACCCATCGTCTGTTCGCCGGAGCAAGCCTTTCGATGTTTCATGGCGACCAACATGGACGTGCTAGTGATTGAGGATTTCGTGCTCCTAAAGACCGAGCAGCCCGAGCACCTGCAGATCGGACGCGACGAGTATCTCAGCGAGTTCAAATTAGATTGAGCCCAGCGAAGCGAGGACATGCGACATGGCACTAATCGAGATCAACAAGAATCCTTCGCGCCGCGAGCTGAACTGGTTTGGCATCTTGTTGCCGCTATTTTTCGCGCTCATCGGTGCGGTGTGCTGGTGGCGGGAGTGGTCGGAGGCGGCCGCGCGCGTACTCTGGATCTTGGCGGTCGGCGTCGGTGCGGTGTACTGGTTGGTGCCGCCTCTGCGGCGCTACATATACCTCGGTTGGATCTACGCGGCGTTGCCGATCGGTTGGACGGTTTCGCATGTGTTGTTGGCGTTGATCTACTACTTGGTTTTCACGCCAATCGGTCTCGTGATGCGGTGTGTGGGTTACGATCCGCTGCACCGCCGGATCGATCGAGGGGCAGCGAGCTACTGGATCGAGCGACCCGCGACACCGAACGCCGAACGATACTTCAAACAGTTTTGACCACCTGGAGGAAGCAAGGAGGCGAGTCGCCATGACATCCGCTCGCAATTCAGCAGGCCAGCAGCAGCAGCAAAGCGACTTTGAGCGTCAAGCCACGAGTCAATCGACGGGCGTGGTGCGCGAGTTCATCGACTTCTTGCGCACGAACAAGAAGTGGTGGCTGCTGCCCATCGTGGTCGTCTTGTTAGCCGTTGGTTTGCTCATCGTGCTCGGCGGCACCGTCGTCGCGCCGTTCATCTATACGCTGTTCTAATCGCACGCGCAGCACGTCGCCGGAGCGCGGACACTTTGTCCGCGCTTCGGAACGCAGCACACGCCGTCGACCTCATTTCATCGCGACATCGCATGGCGCCGCCGCGCGCAACATTGTCGCTCGAGAGCGGGAGGATCGCTCGGGCGGGAGTGCGGCGCAATATTTGTTTGGTATGCCAATCAATAAGATTGTATAAGACCTCCGTGTCTTGCTTAAGATGTCACGAAGGAGGTTCGGATGCGTTTGTCTGCAGTCTTGATCGCCGCGGCTTTATTCTTCTTACTGTATTCAGCCAAGGGATTTGCGCAATTCGTCGACATCGCGACGCCGGAGTTAGCTGGTGGCGCGTCTGCCACCGGCGTTGCTTGGGCGGATTTCGACGCTGATGGTGACGAGGACTTGTTTGTCGCGAACTTCGACGCACCGAACCGCTTGTTTCAGAACAATGCCGGCAGCCTGGTACCCGTCACGCCTTCGGTCTTCGATGTCGTCGGACCGGCGATGAGCGTTGCTTGGGCCGATGTCGACAATGACGGTCTGCCCGACCTGTACGTCGCCTACGAGGGCGCACCCAATCGATTGTTTCAGAATCTCGGAGCGGGAGAGTTCGAGGAAGTGTCGCCGAGCGCTCTCGCCGATCCGGGGCTTGGCGTCTCGGTCGTGTGGCTTGATTTCGACAACGACGGCCTCATCGATCTGTACCACACGCGCGACAATGAACCCAATTTGTTGTTTCGCAATCTGGGTGGATTCACGTTTGAGCAAGTTCTTGGCAGCGTGGTTGCCGATGACGCCGCTGGGCGGTCGTGCGTCAGCGCGGACTATGACTTGGATGGCGACCTCGACATCTACTTGTGCAATTCCGGCGGTCCGAACCATCTTTACCGCAACGATGACGGCGTGTTCACTGACGCAACCCCACTTGAGTTGATCGAGCCGGGTCCGAGTGTGTGCGCGGATTGGGGCGACTTCGATAATGATGGCGACTTCGATCTCTTCGTCTCAAACTTCTTTGCGCCGAATCATCTTTATCGCAATGACGGCGGCGGTGCGTTTACCGACGTGACGCCGATCACGCTCGGAGTCGTGAGCAGCCCGCTCGCTTGCATGTGGGAAGACATCGACAACGACGGATTGCTCGATCTCTTCTTGGTCAACCACTTGAGTGAAAACGTGCTGTTTCGCAATCTCGGCGGCGGCGACTTCGGTCCCTTCACGGACGCGGCGCTCGCGGACGCGGGCAGCATCAGCATCGATGCGACCTGGTCGGACTATGACGCAGACGGCGACTTGGATGCTTACTTAGCGAACGCCAGCCCCAATCGACTTCTGCGCAATGACTCGGCGGCCGGCAACTCTTGGCTCGAATTCAGACTGATCGGCTCGCTTTCGAATCGCTCGGCAATCGGCGCGCGCGTGGTCGTCACGGTCGGTGGAATTCCGCACACGCGGCGTGTTTCGGGCGGCGGACGCTACCTTTCACAAGATAGCCTGGTTGTGCACGTCGGTCTCGGAGTCGTCTCCGTGGTCGACCAAATCGACGTCTATTGGCCGTCGGGCAGCGTCACTCAGCTCACCGCTCAGACTCCTAATCAACTCTTGCTGCTCACGGAACCGTCAACAATCGAGCCCGAGTTTCGCCGTGGCGACCAGAATGGCGACGGAACGCGAAACATCGCCGACGCGGTGTTGGCGCTCGAACAACTCTTTGTGAGTGGCACGACTGAGTGTCTTGACGCCGCGGATATCAACGACGATGGCCTCTTCAACATCGCGGACCCAATTTTTCTGCTCGGCTACCTGTTCGCGAGCGGTCTCACTCCGCCGGCGCCATTCAGCGCGTGTGGGGTCGACCCGACCGTTGATGGTTTGGGCTGCGCGCAATTCTCGATCTGCCCGTAACCCGTGCTCGCTCTCGAAAGGAACACATGCCGAGTTGCAGAAATCTCTGCTGTGCTCGCGTGGATCGGGATTGCGTCCGCCGCGGCCGCCAAGCCTCTACCCGTGCCCGTAAATTCACGAAAAACTCTCGACGCCGCGGCGGTCAAGCGCCGTCGCCTTCAACGAAAACGAGAAAGTCACTCATGACCGTGCAAACGTTTCGTGTCGGTGTTTGTTTGTTGATGCTCGCGATATGCAGCGCGCCGCAGGTTTGTGCGCTTCCACCCGCCGCTTCGACGCCGGCCGCCGTCGCCGGCGAACGCGTTGCCGCGACAGTGATCGGCCTCCTCGATCATGGCATGACGAGCTTTGGCGCCGCCCGCTGCGGCGATTGGCTTTACGTGCTCGGCGGCTACGTTGGTGTTCCGCACAAGTATTGCCGAGAAGATCAATCGAAGGCGTTCTTTCGCATCGGACTTGCGGACCCGACCCGCGTCGAGGCGTTGCCGTTCGACGAAGCCGTGCAAAGCGTCGAGCTCGTGGCAGTCGGTGACAATGTGGTTCGGCTCGGCGGTATGCGCGCGTTCAACGCTCGCGGCGAAGCGGCGCGCCTTGAGTCCGTGACGACGTGCGCGCTCTTCGACGTCGACCGGCAGACGTGGACTGAGCTGCCGGCGTTACCGGCCGGCCGCTCATCGCACGCTGCCGTCGTCGTCGGTACCACGATTCATGTCGTCGGTGGTTGGCAAATTTTTCCTGACTCGCGACCCGAAGCGTGGCATCAAGAAATCTGGTCCTTGGATTTGGCCGCGGCAACGCCGAGTTGGCGCGTGGCGACGCAGCTTCCCGCCGGGGCGCGCCGCGGACTTGTGGCGCTCGTGATCGGTGAAAACGTCGTGGTTGCCGGTGGCCTCGGACCCGACGATGAGGAGCCGAGCGCACTCGTGGAAATCTGGAATACGCGGACGGGTCAATGGCGCCGGGGTCCGGACTTTCCAAGCGACGCGTTTGGCGTTGCGGCGGTCGCCTGCGGCGACGAACTTCTCGCGAGCGGCGCGGACGGGCGAGTTTGGGCCACGCGCATCGAGGCGACGAGTTGGCGCTACGTTGGGTCGTGGATCTTCCCGCGCTTTTTTCATCGTCTGATCGATGTGGGCCACGGAGATGTATTAGCGCTCGGCGGAATTAGTAAAAAGTCGCGGCCTCGCCAGATCGAGAAAATGGCGCTGACGCCGGCGTACTCTAAGGACGCCGCGATCGTGGGGCGGTGGAGCATTCCCTACGCTGGACAAGCGAAGAACCGCCAAGCCGTCTTGGAATCGAATGGGCAGATTTTTTTAGCAGGCGGCAACCGCAGCTCCGCGCAACACGATTTCGCGCCGGATCGATTCAGCGATGAGATTTGGCGGCTCGATCTCTGTCGGCTCGAGTTTGAACGCAGCGGCACTTTGCCAGCGGCACGACAGTCGATGGAGATCGTGTCGATGCCGGGCGGCGGTGCGCTCGCGCTCGGCGGCTTTGGCCACGATGGCGTGGAAGCGCGCGCGCACGCCAGTCTCATGCGGGCGGACTTGCGGAAAGCGGCTTGGACGGAAGACGCCGCGCAATTGCCAGCGGCGCGCACGCAGTTCGGCGTCGCGCGGCACGCCGAGAAACTTTGGGTGTTCGGCGGCGCCGACTACAAAGCCGCGTCCGGCGAGCGAGCCGAGTTTCAATTTCAAGACGACGTGCTGTGTGCGTCCACGGTAGGGGGGACAACACCGCTCGAGTTTGTTTCGGCGGGCACGCGCTTGCCGCGGCCACGGCGCGCGTTCGCGGGCGCCCTCGCGGGAGATCAGTACTACCTGCTCGGCGGACTCGATCCGGCGTTCAAATTTGTCGCGCCGTGCGATGTCTTCGATCTCTCGCGCGGCGAGTGGTCGACGATCCCTTCACCCGCGCGGCCGCGCGTCGGCGCTCGCCTCGTTCCGATCGATGGCCGACTCTATCTCGTCGGCGGTTCGTCGCCCGATTCGACTGGCGACTTTGAACCGAATGACGAGATCGAGTTCTACGATCCGAGCGCGGCGAAGTGGACGACGCTTGCGCTGCGATTGCCCGCGAGTCCGCGGCACTTGCTCGCCACCGCTTTCCGCGGCCAGCTGCTACTCCTCGCAACCGATCAAGGCGACGCGACCTCGATCGAAGCGATACTGCTGCGGATGCCGAGCGTGGCGCCCGTTGGGGCGGTCGAGAACCCGAAGATCTGAAAAACTGCCGCCGTGTAGCTCAGGTTTTGAAGAGATTCAGCGGCGTGTCGGTCGCAGTCGAGATCGAAGCGCCGCGGATCGCAAGCCAACTTTCGAGCAGCGTCGCATAGAGGCTGCGGAAGTCGGTCGTGTAGCGCTGATCGCCGTCGTCGAGATTCGCGAGCGTAGGAAACTCACCAACGAATCCGCCGCGTAGCGCCGGCGAAACCAAGAGCACGGGCGCGGCGGCGCCGTGGTCCGTGCCGAGACTCGCGTTCTCGGCCGCACGGCGCCCGAACTCGCTATAGATGACCGTGAGTGTTTGCTCGGCGAGTTTGCGCTGCGTAAGGTCGCGTTGGAACGCCCCGATCGCCGCCGACAGTTCCCCAAGCAGTGCCGCGTGCGCGCCGAGTTGTCGCGAGTGCGTGTCGTATCCCGTCTGCGTGATGAAGATCGCGCGCGGGGCGAGTGTGCTCGCGATGAGTTGCGCCGCGAGCGCGAACTTGCGCGCGAGTTCCGTACCGGGGTAATCGCTCGCCACATCCCCGAGCGCGCCGGCGGCCACGCGATCGCTCAAATGCAGCGCTCGCGCGCTCTCGACTCGGACACGTTCGCTCAACGCGTTTGCCGGGCGCGGAATCGTGAGCGCGTGTTCGATCGCTGCGCGCCGGCGCGCGGCGTTGCTGCCCGTGCCGGTTGACCACGTGAGATCGCTGAGCTGTTCAAGACATTGAGCTTCGCTGCTTTCGCCCGTGAGTACGAGCGGCAAATCGCGGCCGCCGATGTGAATCGCGAAATCGCCGCGTTGCGACGCGTCGGCCGCGCGACCGATCCAGCCGGTCTGACTGAGCGCTTCTTGCGGACGTGCGCTATGCCAGATATCGAGTGAGCGAAAATGCGACCGATTGGGCTCGGGGTAGCCCACGCCGTGCAACACGGACAAGTTTCCCGATTTGAAGAGATCGCCGAGAGCACCGAGATTCGGGTGAAAGCCGAAGCGATCGTCGAGTCGAATCACTTCGCGCTCAGTGAGCGCGAGTGCTGGCCGCAATCGGCGGTAATCGTCATCCGCAAACGGCACGACCGTGTTGAGGCCATCGTTCCCGCCGGTCAGCTCGAGGAGCACTAACGTCCGTTCGACGTCGCTGCGCGATGCGCCGTGCGCTAGCCAAGCGGGAAGGCCGAACGCGCGCGGTGCGCCGAGCGCGACGCCGACGCCGGCTCCGGCGGTCCACTTGAGAACGTCACGGCGTGTCCAGGTCATCGTTGTCCTTTCAGGCCAGCTGCATTTCCGGGAGGCCTAAGACCAGTTCGATCACGCCCTCGGGATCGTCCGCGAGCCGAACGAGTTGTTCCGTGAGTTGCGGCGGCAGATCTCCATCCACGACGAATGCGGTGAATGCTTGCGTCGCCTGCGCCGCGTCGGGTTGGGCGGCGAACAATTCGGAGACAAACGCCGCGCGCGCCGCGCCGCGCGCGAGCGCAGCAACCTGCCCGGCGAAGCGGAGGCGCGCGATGAGCCGGCTTGCGCTTATCCATCTTTCACCCAGCGGCCAGCCCTGCACGCTTGGGGGATAAAAGAGCCGCTGGCCCATGGCCGCGATCACGCGTTGTAGTTCGTTCGAGTCGACGGTGAGCGCGAACTGGCGGAGCACGCCGATCACGTACTCGACTGGACTCTTGACCAGCGCGCGACGACAGGCGGGGTGGAAGAACAGCCGCGAACACAGTATGCGCCGCAAGAATTCGGCGACGTTGAAGTCAACGCTCACGAGCGTGTCCGCGGCGGCTGCCAACACACGCGGCGGCACGTCGGGATGCACGAAGCTGCGCAACAATCGTTGCGCGAGAAATCGCGCGAGGCCGGGTCGACTGAAGCAATGCGCGATGAGTTCGTCGGCGCCGAACGCCGCCGTGTGGCCGAGGATCGTCTTCAAGCCTGCGTCGTGTCGTGCCGCAATGAACCGCGGCTTGCCGGCTTTGTGTGTGAGCCCAGTGAGGGCGCGGGCGGCTTCGCGCACATCCAGTTCGGTATAGTTGCCGATGCCCAACAGAAAGAGTTCGAACAGTTCGCGGGCGAGGTTCTCGTTCGGACGCTCTTTGCGATTGTCGTCGGCGTCGAGGTAAATGAGGAGCGCAGGATCGCGCACCATCGCCCGGACCAGTGCGCGAAGATCGCCGAGTCCGAGTCGATGACAGTTCTCATAGTGGCCATAGAGAAGTGGTAGCGACTCGACCTTGACCGCCGAGACCGCGAAGTGTCCTTGCCAAAGAAATGCGCATTTTTCGCGCAGCGGCTCGCTCGTATCACACAGTACGCGCAGCCACCACGCGCCGAGCGCGTCGGGGTTGCTCGCCGCGACGATCGGCGCCGCGAGTGCGCGGACTGCTTTGGTCTCCCGATCCGGCTGTGCGCGGATCAGGGCATCGACCGCCGCCGACACGTCGCCGGAAAGTGCTGCGTCTATCTCGGCCGGCGTGCCGCTGAAGCTCGCGCGTCGGAAGAGATGCGCCGCCGCGGGACGATCCCACGCGTTCGTCGCGGTCGGAGCCCACGGCGCTAAGAGTTGCGGATCATCCGGGAGTTTCAAAAACTCTCCCTCGAACTCGCGGGTGGGGCGATCGAAAGTCGCAGCGTCAGCGCGAGTCGATCGTCCGGCGTGCGATCGGCGGCGACGCGCAGCTCGCGAAAAAACTCGATTAGTGTGACGAGCGCAATCAAGTCGGAACGGGCCTTCTCGACCGACTTGCCTTCCAAGACGCCCTGCGCGGTGAGTGGTGTCAGATTGCGCTTCAGCAGCTCAGCGAGGGGTTGCGCTGCGACTCGCAGTTCGTTCGTGGCGCGCGTTTCGCCCTCAGTTTCCTTAAGCAACTGATCGATCAGCGCCCGCGCCGCGTGCTCGTGACTCGCGAAGATGAGGTGATCGCGACACACCGAAATTGCCGGCGCGAAATTGTGCGCAAGGCCCGGCGCAGCGTCCGCGTCCGGTGGACTCGGGCGCGCGAGCGTCAGATGCGTCCCGTGATGCTCACTCGATTCGAGAAAGTACCGCGGCGCGCCGACCCGCGGTGCGCGATCGAGGTTGATGAAGCTGATCGCAGTTTGAAACGCGAGTCGCAAGTGTTCATAGAGCGTGCCGCCGTCGCGCACCGGCACGACGATCGCGAAGTAGGGGAGGAGCGGTGTGGGCGGCGGTTCGGCGCCGACGGTGGGCGAAAAAACTAAGAAGCGTCCGTCGGTGAGTAAGTGCGCGAGCACATCCTCGGCGAAGTCGAGCCCACCCGTGAGATTGCCGAAGTCGACTTGGAACCGCGCAACTCCGGCTCTTGCGCTGTCAAGCAGCAGCGTCTCGCGACCTTCCCACCAGGCAACGAGATCGCGACGCAGCGAAAACGCGGCCAGCTCCGTCAACGTCGAGTCGGCGCTGCGTGATGGCGTTACGACGGGAAAGAAACCCGGCGCGAAGGCGTTCGGCGGCAGCGGATTGGAAACCACTTCAAGCGCAACCGCGTCGCCTGCGACGCGGAGTTCGGCGCGCAGCGAGCTGGCGCCGACCAGCGTGTCGCGAAGACCGCCGAATAGGAGGCTCGGAAGCGGCTCCGCAAAGCGCTCGTTGAGTCGCGCGAGCGGGATGTTCGGCAGCGTCTTTGTGCGCGCGCAATCGACAAAAACGCTCGCGAGTGGGCGAGTCGTCGTCACCGGCGACATCGCAATGTGGTTCGGCTGCTTTGCGAGTGAGTCTTCTTCGCGTAGCGACATGCTGCGCCGCACAACGTCCTCGTCACTGCAAATCCAGAGCAAACCGTCCCTCCAGGCGCCCGCGAACTCTCCCAATCGGAAGATGTCGCCTTCATTCGGCTGGAACGTGCCGACGCCGTTGGCGAACGCGACAATTTGCAGAAATTCCGTGACTGTCTTTCCATCGCGCGGCCGGGCGATCGCGAGGAGCGCCGGGCGCGCCCGCGAACTCGCGACAGCCGCGATCGAAATCGGTCCATTCAGGATTCGCTGCGCGAAGGCCGGAAAACTGCACTCAAAACGGGTCTCGAGAAATCGAAGCCCGGCGCGAAGCTGCTGCCCCGGCGCCGACGCGAGAAATGCGGCGTACTCGGGGAATCGCATAAGCCGCTCGTCGACGCGCAATGCGTCATAGGCGGCGACGAATTGCCCGCCGTCGGGAATCTCGACGACAGCGTAGCAGTCGGCCGGGATAAATCGTTGAAGATCGACTTCCACTCCGTGCGCAGCGCAAGCTGCCAGTGTGATGAGCAAAATTCCGCCGAGTTGTGGCAGGAATACGGGCACACATCCTCCTTTGCATGTAATGCGCTGCGAATCGTGACGCTCATGCGAGGGCCATGATAGGGACTTCAGCAT
This sequence comes from Planctomycetota bacterium, assembly GCA_046154185.1. GTDB lineage: Bacteria > Planctomycetota > UBA8108 > UBA1146 > JAJFFE01 > JBJXGE01. Next base: position 114,531 of record JBJXGE010000070.1, on the reverse strand, counting down.
CACACATGCCAGGAAATGTCGCCGATCGTCAACGCGACGCTAACGGTTTCACCACAAGCTGATAGCTTCGTCCCGCCGAGCGCGGCGGACACGCGTTCTGGACAATTCGTTCCGCGACGCGCAGACAAGCCGTCCAGCGTCGTGCTAGGTGACTCGCCACCGACGCAACCGGCGTCGGTGGCGCCTTGCGCCCTGCGTTTGTTAGCCGCCGGCCTTGGGCGCCGGCTCGCTTTCGGGGGTCTTTGCGGGCGGGTTTTTCAGCATCGCTTCGGCGCGCGGCAGGAGATCGTGTTTGACCCAGCCGTATTCCGGGTTGATTTTCAACGCCGCTTCGAATGCGCGTTTGGCTTCTGCGGGTTTTTGCTGCTCTAGGTAGGCTTGGCCGATCCATGCGTGCACTTCATCGCGTCCCCAATCGGGATGCAGTTCGCTCGGCGCTCGGTAGCTTTCAAAGAGCTTGGCCGCTTCTTCGAAGCGTTTCATGCCCTCCGCCTTACTGCCACCGTACATCTCCGGCGTGTAATAAGCGGAGATTCCAGCGAGCAGCACGACGCGCGGATTCTTCGGTTCGAGCTTTTGTGCATCGAGAAGCATCATCGTGGACTTTGGCCCGAGCGTCATGCCGAGTTGTGGATTGTGACCGATCTGCTCGCCGTAACAACTCGCGAGCAACGCGACGGCGTCGGCAAGCTTCTTGTCGGATTTCTGCGCTTGTTCGAGCGCTGCCACGGCGCGATCGATGGCGCTCTTCGCGGCCGCGCGATCTTTCACGAGGTGACTCTCGAGGTATTCCGTGTAGCCGACGTGATAGTGCGCAAGGGCAGCGCTGCCGGAGTCCGCGGCGGCCGCCGCGAATTGCGCGCGCGCCTCGCCGAGTTTCTTGAGGTCGCCGCTCGCCAGCGCCGTCTTGAGCAACGCCTTCCCCGCTTGAATCGTCACGCTCGGGTCTTTCGCAACGGTTTGCGCCTCAGCGATGAAAGCTGCCGCGCATAACCAGATTGCGCCAGTAATCACGGTCACGCCCTTCGACATGGTCGGTCCTTTCTCTCTTGAGCAGTCTTGTAAAACTCCGCCGCGTTCGATTCGCAGTTCGCGGCCAAGTCAGTAGTGCCTCAGTTCCTTCGAATCATTCGCACCATTCGCAGAAATTTTCGCGGAGTATTTGTTCGAGTCGGCGATGCGGATTAGAGTCGCGTTACACATGCCGTCAACGAGGAGGGAAAGCGTGAATCACCGCCGACCAACACCCTGGTGGATCTTCGTTTGGCTCCTCTTCGCTATTCTGACGCTACCAACGAGCGCGGACGGTCCGCGCGCCCCGCTCATGACGCGGTGGGCCGCCGATGTCACGCCCGATCGCGTACACCCCGAGTATCCGCGACCTCAACTTGTCCGCGCGGATTGGCAATCGTTGAACGGCGAGTGGCAATACGCCATTCGGCCGCGCGACGAAGGTCGGCCGGCGACCTGGGACGGCGTGATCCTCGTACCCTTCGCCGTCGAGTCGGCGCTTTCCGGCGTCATGCGCTCGGTCGCGCCGACCGAGCTTGTTTGGTATCGCCGAAGCTTCTCCGTGCCCAGCGACTGGCAAGGGCGCCAAGTTTGGCTGCACTTCGGCGGCGTCGATTGGGAAGCTCGAGTTTGGGTCGATGGGCGTGAGCTCGGCGTGCACCGGGGTGGGTTCGATCCATTCAGTTTCGAGTTGACCTCGGCACTGGCTTCGGGTGATCAGCACGAGCTCGTGGTTGCAGTTTGGGATCCGACGGACACTGGCACGCAACCGCGCGGCAAACAAGTTCTGAAGCCGCATGGCATTTGGTACACGGCTGTCACTGGAATCTGGCAGAGTGTATGGCTCGAGCCACTACCAGAGCGTGCCGTCCGATCACTCAAGATCGTTCCTGACTTGAACGCGGTGCGCGTGCACGTCGAGCTCGAGGCCGCTGACGACGTGACGATCGAGGTCCGCGCGTTCGACGCGGGGCGCGCCGTTGCCGATGCCACCGGCCGCGACGTCACGTTGAGTATGCCTGATCCGAGGCATTGGTCACCCGCGAGCCCCACCCTCTATGATCTCGAAGTGCGTGTGTTGCGCGGCGAGATCGTCGTCGACACCGTGCGCAGTTATTTCGGCCTTCGCACTATCGCGCTCGGTAAAGACGCGGCCGGCGTTCCGCGTCTCGTCTTGAATGGTGAACCACTCTTTCAACTCGGCGTGTTGGATCAAGGATGGTGGCCGGACGGACTCTACACGGCGCCGAGCGAAGTCGCGCTCCGTCACGATCTCGATCTCGTGAAGAATCTCGGCTTCAACATGGTGCGCAAGCACGTGAAGGTGGAGCCGGCGCGCTTTTACTACTGGTGCGATCGAATCGGGCTTCTCGTTTGGCAGGACATGCCGAGCGGCGATGGAGCTATTGGTCCAAGCGATCCCGACCTTACGCGCACGCCCGAATCCGCCCGGCAATTCGAGCGCGAGCTGGATCGCATGCTCGACACGCTCGGGCATTTCCCGTGCGTCGTGGCGTGGGTTCCGTTCAACGAAGGGTGGGGGCAGTTCGAGACCGAGCGTATTTTGGCGAGCGTCAAATCGCGCGATCCGACGCGCATCGTCGACGGGCCGAGTGGTTGGACGGATCGCGGCAGCGGCGAAACGCGCGACGTGCATGTTTATCCGGGACCGGGCATGTCCACCATTGAACCGAGGCGCGCCGCCGTGCTCGGCGAGTTCGGCGGATTCGGGCTGCCGGTCGCGGGTCACACGTGGCAGGCCGACGGGAGTTGGAGCTATCGCTCGTTTACCGATAGCACGGCGCTGACGACGGCGTACGTCGCGTGCTTTCAACAGCTGCGACCTTTGATCGCGAACGGACTCACCGCCGCCGTCTACACGCAATTGTCGGATGTCGAGCTCGAGGTCAATGGGCTCGTCACCTACGATCGCGCACACATGAAGATCGAGCCGGCGCGCGTGCAGCGCGCGCATCAACGCGTGCTCGGACCGCGCACGCAAATGCGCGTGTTGCTCCCGACGGCGCAGTCGACTGGGCTACCGGCGCCCGAATGGCGCTTCACGCTTGATGCGCCTGCGGCCGGCTGGGAGCGCGCCGAGTTCGTCGACTCCGCGTGGTCGACCGGCCCCGGAGGCTTCGGCACCGCTGGGACGCCCGGCGCCAGTATCGGCACGCAATGGGATACCGCCGAGATCTGGTTGCGGCGTCGGTTCACGATCGCGGCGGATGATTTGCGCGCCGCGTTGCGCGCCGCTGCCCTCGACGACTTGTTCCTCGCAATCCATCACGACGAAGACGCGGAAGTGTTTCTGAACGGCGAGCGCATCGCTGAGCTCAATGGCTACACAACGGGTTACACGTTCGTGCCGCTCTCGGCACGCGCGGCGCTGGCGTTGCGAAATGTCGATGGCGTTCTCGCGATTCACTGTCGGCAGTCGACCGGCGGACAATTCATCGACGCCGGCATCGTGTGGCTGGAGCCGGAGCAGCGGAAGAAGTAGTCAGCGCATCGAGCGGCGAGCTGTTGTGTCGCCCTTCGGGATGCTCGCAATTCTGGCCAGTTGGGGCTAGTCGAGTGGGTGTGTCGCTATTAGTCTGTCGGCTACTTCGTGTCCACAATCGTTCTTAGAGTTCTATGTTGAGCGAAGGGCTAGCACCGTGAGTCGAATTCTTCCATCGCGCGTCCAAAGCTGTTTGCTGGTCTGCTTCGCAGTTTCGAGCGTGGCCATCAGCGTTGTTGCCGCCAATCAGGGCGCTGGCGACTCGGTCGACATCAGTTTTCCACTCGTCGCCGGCCGACCGATGCTCATCACGATGACATCCAAGATGGAAGGCGCGTTCCGCGCTGGAGCGGAGTCGTTTCCGATGCTGGTCGAAAGCGAGACCAAGATCGTAGACGAAATCTTGGAGTCCTCGGCGGAAAAGGCGCGCGCAACACGCGCGTACGTCCAGGCGTTTGCGAAGAGTAACGGTGATATCGACGATCCGCCCTACAACGGTCTGAAACTCGAATACTCGCGCGACGACAAGGAGGTCAAAGTCGAACTCACCGGTGAGCGCATTTTGCCCGCCGGATTTCTCAACCGATTGCTCGCCGACTATGACTCGGTGGGTTGCTGGTTCGAGCTGCCGAAGAAGTCGCAGGTCGGCAAACCGGTGAAACTCGACATTAACCGTGTGGCGCCACTACTCGGCGTCACGGGCTCAGTGGCCGAAAGCTCAGAAGGCTCGTTCATTCTCAAGGAATTCGACATCGCGAACTATAAGCCGGTCTTGGCCGGCGACGTCACGATCGCGCAGGCTGTGCAAGTCGCCGGCTACCCGGGTCAATTGACGTTGAGCGGCAAGTGCACGATCGAGGCGAACGTGCTCGAGCAGAGATTCGTCAGCATGAACTTCGCCGGAAAATGGCAACTCACGACCGGATCGGAAGTCGGCGTGCGCGGCGACGGGAAGTTCACGCTCGGCCTCACGACCAACATCGACAAGTCCGCAACCAAAGTGCGGTCGCAGGCGCCGAAATATCGCAGCAACATCTATCGGGCACGCGGCCTCGGTGTCGGAATCAAATTGCCGAGCTACTACGCGCCACTTGAAACCGCATATCCATCCCAGGCGTGGGTCCGGGGATTGCGCGGCGACAAAGGCGTCGCGACGATCACGCTCGAAGCGATTGAAGGCGATCCCAGCAATCCGAATTTCACGTATGACAAGTTCGAAGGCTATTTGAAGAAGGAGTACCCGGGGCTCGAAACGCAAAAAGTTCAATGCGGACTCGGCGCCGGTCGCATCTTTTTCATACCGAAGAGTGAGGAAGGCGAGGAGGAGCTGATGCAGGCGGAGATCTATCCGTTTCGCAAAGGCTTCGTGATGTTCAGGCTCTATGGGCCGCCAAAAGCCTATCGCGCGTCGCGCGAGGAGTTCCAAAAAGCGCGCAGCACCATCGGCGTGTTGGAATAGTCGACTGCGCAACCGATGCGGAGTTGGTCCTCGAGCGGCTCGCGTTCTTCAAGACTCACTCGCACGAGACGATCGCAGCCGCGCTCCGGCCTCGAACCGATCAGCAAAGTCACTTGAGCTTGTCGAGCACGAAAGCGGTCGCGCCGTGCGCACGCGCGGGACTCTCTATCGCAAGGCGGAAGTCGCCAGCGTCGGCGTTACGAAATTCGGGATCCGCGCCGCCCGCGGTTTCCGTTTCCGCGACCGGGAGATTCGGTCGGCTGCGCGCCGGCGCGTCGATGCAGTACCAATAGTTGCGCGCGAACTCGAACGTCTCGGGCGCAGTGCCGGGACCTATGTTCACGGGCGTTGCGACTTCCGTCGAACGATAAGCGATGAGGTTGTCGAGGAATTTTCCGTGACGGCAGGGCACGAAATCGGTTTCTCGAGTTTCCTGCAAGATGCGCAGAAACCACTTGCGTGGCCGATAAAACGTATTCCTCCGCACCGTCGCGCCGTCGACGCCGACGAATGCAATGGGCGCGGCCGACCCAACAAAGATGCAACCTTCGACCGTGATGTCCTTCGCCTCAAAGGATTCAGGTTTCGGGCGAAAGTAAGCGAGCCCGGTCGAGCCGCCGATGTTGATAGCGCGTTCGCCGGCATGCTCGAACCGCGAGCGTCGGATCGTCACGTCCCGCGTGCCGCCCTTGGCTTGTATTCCAGTGGCGGCGGCCTCGAGTTCGCGATCCAGAATCTTGCACTCGTCGATCACGCCACGGTGGCAGCCCACCATGTCGATCGCCGACCCGCCGCGGCCCCAGCGCTCGACGGTGACGCGCTCGATGCGAAAGTCGTCGACCCCCGAGAGTTTGATGCCGTCATCATTCCCGCGCCCGCCGCAGTCGCGAATCGTCAAGTTGCGAAGCGTCACGTGGTGCGATGGCGTGTCGAACGTGCCACCATCGTCGACATTGAGGCCGTTCGTGCGCGCACCCGCGATGATCAGGTTCGCGAGTTCGAGATATGAGACCTCGGAGAACTGCACGCCGCTGCTGATCACCGGCGGCGCTTCGTGGTTCGCTCCTGCGAGCAAAATCGGCAACCCATCGCTGCCGTTCAAATTCGAGATCCGAAATCCTTCGTACGAGCCCGGCGCCATTAAGACGCGCGTCCCCGGCTTTGCCGCCGCGAGCGCGCGCTCGAGTTCGGCAGTCGTCGACACACGAACTTCGCGAACATCGTCGGAACGAACGACGGTGCGCGCGGCGACGACAACCAGAAACAAGCTCGCTAGCAGCGAAAGACACTTCGTGTGCCGCGGTCGAGTTGCGCTCATGAATTCTCGACGCTCCTGATCATCGACTTGTTCGAAAGACTTCGCTACTTTGACAACTCGTCCACGGCAACTTCGGCCGCACTTCGGACAACACTCTGTGCGCCGCGCCGCTCGATTGCCATCAGCCGTTTTCCTGGCGCCATTCCTGGCGCCATTCCTGGCGCGAATCTCTCTGGCGTTCGTGCGCGCGATGCCTACCATCGCCGTGCGCGAAGATCTCTTTTGAACGGTCGCTTTTAAGCGAAATTTGACTCATGAACCATGATTCCAGGCGCAGCAATCAAACACCGAGCCGCTGCCGGTTCGTGATCTTCGCTTTCGTCGGTTTCCTCGCGCCTATTGTGTCGTTGATCTTCTTCTTACCGATGTTTTCTTCCAACGAGAAAATTCGCTCTTGGGCCGCGCTCGACTGCCTGACGATTTCGGGGTCCATCGCCGCCGGACCGTGGGCGTACGCGCTCGGCGCGGAGGGCATTCTCACGCCTTGGCATTTAGGCGCGCCACTGATCGCGGGCGCGTGTACGCACTTCTTGTGGCCATCGGCCCCTACGAAACTCATCGCCGGAATTTGCATATTGCTCTGGTTGCTCGCCGGGCTGGGTCTGACCTTCGCAAATTTTTAGTCGACGGCGGGGCGTTTCTTTTTCGTGGCGATGTCGCGTGCTACGCTATCGACGGCAGCGCCCTCCCTCCGCTGGGCGAATCAGTCGGCCGACGCGATTGGAGAGAATCATGTTTCACTGTTTTGATTCCAGAGGTGTTGATTCCAGAGGTGTGCTCCTCGGATTTATTCTCGTGTCGCTACTGAGTGCCAACTCACTGCGTGCCGATCAGTTCGTGCTGGACGCGGGCAGCACGATGACGAGCGGCTGCGGGGCGCCTTGTGCGTGCGCGGTGGTGTTCTCGGTCGGAGATGTGACCGGTGGCTTTCGGCTCGAGCCGGTGCCGTTTTCGCTCGGGCCAGTGTTGGAGTTTTTCGTCGTCGACGTCGATCTGGTCGTGCACGCGACGACCGGGGATCAGCTCGTGACCGGGAGCGGCAGCTACGTCATCGATCTCGGCGCGCTTTCTCAGGAGATGATGCTCGACCTCGAAATTGATGGCAGCCCCGCACAGTTTCTCAGCTTCGGCGCCGTGCCTGTGGACGTGACTTTTCCGGATTACGTCTACCTGGATGTGTTCCAAGTAATTTCGGGCTGCTGGTATGACGGGTTGGCGATTCGGTCACACCGAGTCGGCGGATTCAACCGCGGCGATTGCAACGCGGATGCGGGCTTCGATATCGCGGATGCGATCGGCGCCTTGAGCCATTTGTTTCAGCCCGGTGCGCCGCCTGCGAGTTGCGAAGACGCCTGTGATTCCAACGACGATGGCCTTTTCGACATCGCCGATGCGATCTTCACTCTGAGCGCGCTCTTTGTGCCGGGTGCACAGCTGCCCCCGCCGCCCTTTGGTAGCTGCGATGCCGACCCTACCGGCGATGCCTTGACGTGCGGCGTGACGGGATCTTGCCCGTAGCCGTCAAGGTCGGCAGTCGACGCGGTCATCCCCGCAGCCGTTTGTTTCAAAGGCGGTCGACGCGTGGGCACGGTCTCCGAAGATGTCGACGGTGTTTTTTGTCGGGTCGTTTGGATCGTAGAGAACGACGATCGCAGCGCCGGGGGCAAATCGGTGCTCGAATTCGCGCGGCAAGTACGAACTCCGTTCGCTGTGCAATTGACCGACTGCGTCGGTGAACTGGTAGCGCAGAAAACGCGGATGGCGCTGGTTGATTCGCACGCGTAGGTTTTCCTCGACCGCCGTGACCGTGCCCACGGCGGCGAATCCATCGCGCAACAAGCCGAGGTGGCGAGAACACGCCGCGAGTGTTTTCGTCACCAACACGAGTCCTACTCCACCGAGCACGAATCCAACGCTCGTGAAAATGAGTGGCAGCCGCCACCACGGCTCGCTCACCGCGCCCGCGGGCGCCGGTTCGGCATTCCCTTGAACCGCGAGAGTCGCGAGCCCACTGACGAGGAACACGACGCCGACGAGCGCCCAGATGAGTCCAAACCACCACGTAAATGACGCCTTGAGGAATCGCCAGCGTGCCACGCTAAAACTCCTTGATCTCATCGCGCTGAATCGTCACGCGCTCGCGACGACCGGCGATGGATACTTCGGTGTCACCAACGGGAAGCGCTACGTCGTGCGAACCGTAGAGGCTTTGAAAGTGCGATGCGGCGCCCGGCGCGTAGAGCGTCACGCTCGTGCCGCTGCTGAGGGTCAACCGCAAGACGCCCGTGTGGACTCGAGTTTCGTGTCGCGATTTGACTTCGAACACCCCCGCGGGACGTCCGCTGATCTCGACGGAATAGAATCCGGGCATGAGCTCCGCGGTGCAATGACCGTATTTCGAAATGCTGGCGTCACCCGTGGGCGTTTCGCCGACAAAGACGCGCACGGACGCACCGCTAGTCTTAGTGTTCTCAGGAAACTTGATGACGAGTCGCCCCATTCGACCAACGAGATCCGACACCTCTCGCACATCGGACGCGCCGAGCTCTTTGGCCGGGGTCGCCACGGGACTCGGCTCGACTGCCGGAGTCGGACTCGTAGTCTTGGGTGCGATCGCCTCGGTCGTGATCTTGTCTACGACTTGTTCTGCGCGCGCGGCGATTCCCGCCGTTCGCGATTCGGTGTCTCGAGTGGCCACGTTCGTCTCAAGCCGTGCGATGCGCGCCTCCAGCAGCTTGAGCTGCTCCGCTAGGCTCGCACGCGACTCTGCGCACTTACGATGACTCGCTTCGATTTTCGCCTCGACCTTCGCGTCGATCCTTGCTTCGAGAGCCGCAGTGTCGACGCTCTCGGCCGACGCCGATCTCGCGGCTGTTCGCGTGCAACCCACCAATGCGACGCCGAATATGAAGAGCGCTGCAAGTTCTGTGAGCCGAGTAATTGGTCGCCCGCGATGAGTTGGGCTGGTCAAACTGCCTGTCTTTCCGTTACGGGTTACGGCCATGGGCGCGATGCGTCGCGACCCGACTGATGGTCCATGCGCCGTGCACGCGAAAACCAGCCGGATCATTTTTGAAAACGTGGGATAATCCGCGCAGAAAAGGATTCAAAGATGGTGGAGTCTGCGCCAGAACCGCACCCTCCCGTGCCTCCCAGTGGCGTGCCGCTCAGCACCGAGCAGCTCATCTTGTTTCTCTATGACGAGCTGCGGCGCTTGGCGCGCGCCCGTTTGGCGCGCGAGCCCGTCGGCCAAACCTTGCAGCCGACTGCGCTCGTGCATGAAGCGTATCTCCGGCTCTTGAATACGCCGGATGCCCGCTGGGACACGCGTGGGCATTTTTTCGCGGCGGCCGCGCAAGCGATGCGACGCATCTTGATTGAGCGCGCGCGCCGCAAGAAGCGCTTGCGCCACGGTGGCGAAGCGGTTCGCATCGAAATGGAAGATGCATTCTCGGTGCTGGCGGAACCGCACGAGGATCTGCTCGCGCTCGAAGAGGCGCTCGAAGCACTCCGGATGCACGACGCTCGTCTCTACGATCTCGTGCACCTGCGGTACTTCGCTGGCTTGAGTATCGAGGAGTCGGCCGAGCTACTCGGACTCTCGCAGACGACCGTCAAGGATGATTGGCTCTACGCGCGCACCTGGCTGCATCGCGTGATGACGCGCGAGTCGCCGCGGCCACTGCCATCGCAGGAAAATATCCGCCACGACCTGGACGGTCCGTAAGCTCGAGCCGCAAATCCGTCCCGAGTTCGCGCCGCTTGAGCCGACGGAACTGGCAATACGACTCGAAGCGCCTATGATGCGCACACTCATACCGTTCAGCATTCGAGAGGAGTTCGTTCATGGGTCACCGCCCGTTCGCTTGTGCGCTGCTGTTAGTCGGGACCTTGGGGATTGGCGGTTTGTGCGGTCGACCGTTCGCCGCCTTCGCCCTCGATGAAACGAGTGCGTCTTCGCCGCTCTACGAAGTGAAGAGCGTCGAATTCAAACGCACGGTCGAACGACCCGGTGTCGTGCGACCGGCAGCAGCAACGGAGCTACGGATCGAACTCGAGGCGTACGCGGGGGAGTTGCTGCTGCGCGAGATCACTGAGCATGGGACGCCGGTCAACAAGGGCGACATCGTCGCGCGACTCGACACGCGCGGCATCGAGAAACAAATCGAAGCCAGCGAGCGGGAGGCGATCTCCGCGCGTGTGCGCTATGAGGCGGCCGTCGAGCGTGACCAGCTCGAGAATGCCGCGGCGCGCAGCGAACTCGATCGTGCGCGCACCGCGTTCGCGCGCAGCGAACGCGCGCTCAAGGCGTATCTTGAACAAGAGCTCGAGTACGCGCGACGCGAACGCGAGCTGTCGAACCAAAACTGGAACGCTGGCATCGACGATCAGAAAGAAGAACTAGCGCAACTCGAGGCGATGTACCGCGCGGATGAGCTCGTCGACGCGACGGAGGAGATCGTGCTCAAGCGTTCGCGCCGCCAGCTCGCCAACACGCTCGCGAGTTTTCAGCTTTATCAGGATCGGCAACGACTGGCCGTGGATGTGACAGAAGCGCATGAGACCGCAAGTCGCCAGGAAGCCGTCGACGCGCAACGCGCCGAACTCGCACGCCGCGAAGAGCGACTGGCAATCGACCGCCGCATCGCGGAAGACGAAATTCGTAAGGCGCGGCAAGCCGCCGAGGACGCGAGCGAGCGACTCGAAGAGTTGCAACGCGACGCCGCCCAGTTTGCGATTCGTGCGCCGCAAAGCGGCACGCTGCTCCACGGCGCAGCGCGCGAGCAACTGCCAAACTCGCTGCCGGCGCATTGGCAGCCGTACGCGAGCGTGCCGGCACGCGCGGTGTTTTTGACAATCGCGAACGCCGACGCGTGGGAGGTCGCTGTCGAGATTCCCGAGTCCCTGGTCACCGATCTGAAGCCCGGCACCGCCGTCGAGGTCGCGGCCGTGGATGCGAGTGCGCCCCGCGTCATTGGGACTTTGCGCTACAAGACCTATCCAGCGCCACGCGGCGCCGGCGCGCCGGAAAGTGTTTTCGATGGCGTGGTCACGTTCGACCGCAAACTCACGGGCTGGGTGAACGGTCAGCGCGCGAAAGTCTCCATCTCGATGAACGCGATCGCTAACGCGCTCGTGATTCCAAAGCGCGCGCTCGTGCGTTCGGGCGGCGCGAATTTTGTGTATTCCTCAGCGAGTAGCCCCACCGAAGGCGCGAAACGTTGCGCGGTCGAGCTTGGCCCCGAACAAGGCGATGAGGTCGTTGTGAAGTCTGGTCTCGTGAGCGGACAGAAGGTGTTGTTATGGCCACCGCGCGAATAGGCCGGCCACGGATTGCACTCCTCTACGCGGCATGCACGCTCATGGTCGTGGCGCTGCCGCCGGCGAGCGGTCAGGCCCCGCCGAACCCGGATCTAACCGCACAAGCTCCGCAGCCAGATGTCGATGGACTCATCGCGGAAAGCTTGAGCTACTTGCTTCGCACGCAGAACGCCGATGGCTCGTGGGGGACGCACCGTTCGAAACGGCCGGCGGAAGTGATGGCGGCGATCCCCGGCTCGCACGAGGCGTTTCGCGTCGCGACGAGTGCGCTCTGCTTCAAGGCCGTGTGCGATGCGACGGCGCGTCGCACGGAAGCCCGCAGCGCAGAAACACAGCACGTCATCGAGCGCGGCCTCGACTACTTGATACGCAATGCGCCCGTCAAACGCGCGAGCGCGATCGAGCACTACAACGTGTGGTCCTTCGGTTTCGGACTCGAAGCGCTCGCGGAGTTTCTCATCGCGCACCCGACGCATACGCGTGGCGATGAGATTCGCGCGACTTGCCGTGAGCTGGTGCGCAAGCTGGCGCTCTACCAGACGCTCGATGGCGGTTGGGGCTACTACAGTTTCAATGACGTGCCGACCTTTCGGCCGTCGGACACGTCGATGAGTTTCACAACCGCCACGATCCTCGTCGGGCTCGATCGTGCGCGCAAAGCGGGAATCGAGATAGCACCGAAGGTGCTTGAGCAGGCGGTCTCACACGTTGAACGTTCTCGCACGCCGGCCGGCTCATTCCTTTATGGCGAATATTTGAAGTACGTGCCAAGACACGGCGTCAATCAAATCAAGGGATCCGCATGCCGCACGCCCGCGTGCCAGTATTCGCTGCGGCTGTTCGAGCGCGGGCGACCGGTCGCCGAGGAGACTTCGGCGCTCGAAGACTTGTGGATTCGACACGCGCGCTTCCAGCAAATCGGCGTCCGTCGCCCGATTCCGCACGAATCGTGGTACGCGATCTCAGGCTACTTTTACCTGTACGGGCAAGCGTACGGTGCGCGCCTTCTGCGCGAGTGTCCGCCCGATGTGCAGGCGCGACTTTGGCCGCGACTCATCGAGGCGGTAACTTTTTGCCGGCAGCCGGACGGCTCCTACTGGGACTATCCTCTTTACGATTACCACAGCGCGTACGGGACGGCGTTCGCACTCATCGCGCTCGCGTGCGTCCCGATCACGGAGGCCCCCAGCCGCGACGAGTGAACTCGATCATTGGCAAAACGAGTTTCGAACGTTCGACGATCTTGAAATGATGGCACCGAGATGAGCGAGGAATTCGCGTCGCGCGTGCGCACCGCGTTTGCCAAAGTGCGAGAGCTGGACGACCTCGCGCGCGAGCGATTTCTAGCGGCGACGTGCGCAAACGATGCCGAACTCGGCGCGGAACTGCGTTCGTTGCTTCGCGCGCACGAGGGCGTCGGCCGATTCTTGGAAACTCCTGCGATCGAGTATGGTCCCGCGGAGGCGCCGCTCGCGGACCTCGTGCCGCAACGCTATCGCACGGTACGCACACTTGGTGCGGGCGGCATGGGCACGGTTTATCTCGCGCAACAACTCGAGCCGGTCGAGCGGCAAGTAGCGCTCAAGGTTTTGCAGCGCGCGCTCACCAGCGTGGCCGGCTTTCATCGCTTCGACTTTGAGCGACACGCCATCGCGCTCATGGATCACACGCACGTCGCGAAGCTTTTCGATTCCGGAACGACGGCCGACGGTCGGCCTTACTTCGCAATGGAGTACGTCCCCGGGCCGTCGATCACTTCGTACGCGAATGCACACGCGCTGTCGGTCGACGAACGCGTGCGATTGCTGATTCCCGTGTGCTTGGCGGTGCATCATGCGCATCAGAAGGGCGTGATCCATCGCGATCTCAAGCCCGAGAACATTTTGATCATGGAGCAAGATGGTCACCCGATCCCGAAAGTCATCGACTTCGGTGTCGCGAAATCGTTAGCGCCGCTCGGGCCGGCGGCGACGACCGGCGGCCTCCTCATCGGTACGCTCGAGTACATGAGCCCCGAGCAGGCGTTGCGCGCTCCCACCGAAGTGGACACGCGGACGGACATTTACTCGCTGGGAGTGATTCTCTATCAACTTGTTTCGGGGACTTTGCCGCTGGCGCTCGAGCCGCTGCGCGAGCAGGGTCTGTCGCGAGTTTTGCGCGCGCTCGAAACGGATAATCCACCACCGCCGAGCGCGCGCGCTGCTGCACAACACCGGCGTCGCGTGCGCGGCGATCTCGACCGAATCATACTCAAGGCCATCGCCAAGGATCCCGCGCGACGCTACGCGGCGGCTTCGGCGTTGGCCGATGATTTGTTGCGATTTCTGAATCATGAGCCCGTCAGTGTCGGCCCAACGCGCGTGAGCTATCGATTGCGCAAGTTTGCCCGCCGCCATGCTTCCATCGTGATCGGTGCGCTGATCGCGACCGCGGCATTGGCTGGCGGGCTGGTCGTGTCCGTCGTGCTGTTGGTCGCGGTTTCGCGCGAGCGCGACCACGTGCTCGAGGTCGAGGGCGACCTACGCGCGAGTTTGTCGAAGAGCGCGCGGCTCGCGGCGAGCATGGCCCAGCTCACCGAGGATCAACTCGCGAACATCGCCGGCAACACACGCGCGCGACTGAGCTTCGCTGAGACTGCGTTGAGCGAATTATTGCAACTCGCCGCTATGCCGCAAGCGCCCGCCGAGATCGGCGCGGCGCTCGGTTATGCCCATCAACGACAAGGCGAAGCGCGCGCCGTGGCGGGACAAGTGAGCGCCGCGCTCGAATCGCACGACGCCTCGTTGCACGTGCGCTTGCTCGACGACTCGCAAGGAGCCGTTGCCGCACGCCGCACGTTGGGTGTTGGACACTGGAAGATGAGCGAGGCGCTCTTTCAGCTCGGGCGGTTTGCGGACGCGCGCGCGCACGATGTCGAGGCGCACGAGATTCTCACGACGCTCGCGACGGATGGCGCGTTCACGACCGTTCCCAAAGGGGTCTACCTCGGCATCGCCGAACGCCGACTCGGCGAAGTGAGTCTCCAACTCGGAGACTTCGCTGCCGCCTTCGAGCATTTCGCGAAATGTCTCGCCGTAGTCGAGCCGGGGCTCGTCGTCGAACCGGAAAACTTGCAGCTCTTGCGAGCAAAGGCGCTCGCGCTTCGAGGTCGCGCGGAGTCGCAACTCGCGCGACCTGAGCTCGGAGCCGCAGTGCCCGTCCTCGACGAATCGCTTGCGATTCTCGTGGCGCTTGGCGCGCGGGCGGGGCCGAACAATCTTTGGGAGCGAACGCAGGAAGCGCGCACTCGACTCGTGCTCGCCGAAGTGCAGTTACGCGCGAACGCCATCACCGCTGCCGAAGACAATTGCCGACGCGCGCAGGGACTGGCGTCGGCGCTGAGCGAAGCGGACCCGCAGAACGCCGAGTCGCAACTGCTTTGGGCGAGAGCGCAGATTTGTTGCGGCCAGATTGCTCGCGCCGCAGGCCGGAACGCAGAAAGTGCACAGGTGTTCAATGCGGCGCTGCTGGCACTGCGTCCGCTTGCGGAGCTGGATACGGCCTGGATGTGGCCGCGGCGAGAAATGGCAGTCGCGAACATCGAACTCGCGTGTTTGGCAACACCCACCAGCGCCGGTCCGCAATGGTCGTGCGCCGCCGAGCTACTCCGGGTGCTCGATCAGACCGGAAGGCTGCCGCCCGCCGACGCCGCGCTCCTGACGCGCTGCGAAATGGCTCTGACCCGACGCGCGGAGTAGCGATCTCGTCCCAGAACGAGCGCGCAGCGATTGTTCCAGGACTAGTGATCGCCGAGTTGACGCGCCAAACGAAAGCGTCGAGACTCGGGTCAGCGCGCGACTCGTGCAAGCTTCGCATGTGCGACGAACCCCGAGTAGCGCCGATTTGTAGTGAGAGTAGTTGTGGATTCTGAGACGATCCCCTCCTTTCAGCAGATGGGTGTTTCTCTGGCATTGGGCCTGCTGATCGGGCTGCAACGTCAGTTCGCTCGCTCGGCGATCGCCGGGTTGCGCACGTTTAGTATTGTGGCGGTGCTCGGCACGCTCGCGGCGTGGATCGATCAAAGCGCCGGCGCGAGCGGTTGGGTGATCGGCGGCGCCAGCGTGTCGCTCGCGATCTTGATTGCAGTCGCGACTTTCGCGCAGATGCAGCGCAATGCGGACGTCGGCATCACGACAGAGGCGGCGCTGCTGCTGACATTTGCGCTCGGCGCCTATGTTGCGTACGGCGACTTCGTCGTCGCGCTTTCGATCGGCGGCGCCATCGCGGTGCTTTTGCAGTTCAAACCCGAGCTACACGGGTTTGTCGGGCGACTCGGCGCGGACGATTTGCGCGCCATCATGACGTTCGTGCTCATCACGTGCGTCGTATTGCCGGTGGTTCCGAACCGCACGTTCGGGCCATTCGCGGTACTGAATCCGTTTCAAATTTGGCTCATGGTCACGCTCATCGTCGGCGTCGGTTTGTGCGGCTACTTGGGCTACAAACTACTCGGCGCGTCGGCCGGCGTGTTGCTCGGTGGAGTGCTCGGTGGTGCGATCTCGAGCACTGCGACGACACTCAGTTATTCGCGTGGAGTGCGCGCGGCGCCGGAGCGCGCGATGGTCTCCGCGGTGATCATCGCGATTGCCTGCGCGGTGGTTTACGCGCGCGTCCTCGGCGAGATCGCCGTGATCGCGCCGCGGTCTTTTCGCGAACTCGCGCCGCCGATCGCGGTCGTGTTCGCATCGGCGGTGCTGGCGCCGATCACGATTTGGCTCCGATTCCGCAAGAGTGCGAACACGATGCCGCCGCAGTCAAACCCGGCCGAGCTCAAGGCCGCGCTCGTGTTCGCGCTCCTCTATGCGCTTGTGCTGTTAGCGCTCGCGGCGTGTCGTCAGTACTTCAACGAGAGTGGTTTGTACGTGATTGCGGTGCTCTCCGGTCTCACCGACATGGATGCGATCACGATTTCGACGGCGCGCATGGTCGAGGAGGATGCCGAGCACTTGCGGCTCACGAGTCAAACGGGTTGGCGATTGATCTTGATTGCGTCGACATCGAATCTTCTCTTCAAGACCGCGATCATCGGCGTGATCGGCGGCTGGCCGCTGTTGCGTCGCACGCTCGCTTTGTTCTTCGTGCCGCTGGTCGCCACTTTGCTGGTGATGTGGCTTTGGCCGTAGCGGCGAAACGAACTCACTCGTTTATTGCAAGCTAGCTCATTGGAGTGTGTTGCGCGGAGCTGTTCGCGAGCGTTCGGGGCGCGCGCGGAGTTCATTATGCTCGGCGCCTTGACCTCTTAATTGGAGCTTTTTCCGAACGCGTGTTAGCGTTGCGCGCACATGCCGAGCGGCTGGCGCGGGTCAGTCATGGTGGGAGCTGACTCGAAGTTGTGCTTCGAGGCAGACTCGCCGGCCGCCTAATTCGGCGCCAGAGAGTTCTCTCTCCGGGAATCCTGAATGGGAGAGGTTCGCAACATGAGTCGCTACCCGTCAGTGTTCGCGTTGGTCTTTATCGTCGCGCTGAGCGGATCCGTGGCGGCGCAGGTCTCACCGAATTACACGCTGTCCTTTGAGTCGGGCGTGGCTGGGCTCGTTGGCGATAACGTGACGGTGAGCGGAATGTTCGGCACCCTGCCGTCTGCGCAGGCGATCGAAGGCTGGTCGTTCGGCATCTGTCATCCGCCGACTCCTCTCACGCCGATTCTCGCAGTCGCCGGCTCGACGACCCAGACAGTGAAGAACGGATCGCCACCGGACTTCATGCAGATGAATGTCAATCCGACCGGCACAACGTCTCCCGTGGTTTCCACTCCCGGCGTCAATCAAGCGGTGGTGATTTGTTTCACCGGCTGCGCCTCGCTCCCGCCCGGTACGGGCTACGAGCTGATCGTCGTTACCTACAGCCTCAGCGGTCCAGCGGGCGTTGCCCCTTTGAATTACTGTGGTACGACATTGGGAGGAACTTTGGTCGCGATCGTCGTCGTCGTGGCTGGCCAGAGCATTGTCCCGACGACGCTCCCCGGTGCGGTCGAGGCGCTGGGCGCGCCGGCCCTCGCGAATTTCGTCTCCGGCGAATGCAACGGCGACGGTATCTCAGATCTCGCCGACGGCATTCACTTGATCAACGAGTTGTTTGCGAGCGGCCCCGCGACCGTTTGCCCAGCCGCGTGCGACACCAACGCCGACGGCGCGCTCGAACTCGACGACGCGGTGTTGGGCTTCAACTTCCTCTTCCTCAGTGGCCCGCCGCCCGCGGCGCCCTTCCCAGGATGCGGCACGCGCGCGGGCGTCTTCGCAGCGGATTGTTCCTACCCGCTTTGTCCGTGAATAGATGTCGGCGAAACCTCCGCAGGTCGTGCTCGGTCACCGCCGCCGATCCAACTCGCGAATTTCGAGGCGACCGGACGGCGTGATCAAGCCGCCCGTGAACCATACGTCTGCGGGCACAAGGTCGACATGGTAGAGATTCGAAAACCACGTATGCCAGAATTCCGAGTACCGATGTTTGACTTTGAGATCCGCGAGCACCGCACGCTCAACTTCAGTCAGGTCCGGCACGAGGTCACGAATCCAACCCGCGTCGAGTTTGCCTTCCTGGCGTTTGCTGAGCATTTCAGTGAGTGGGTCCAAGCTCCTGAGATCTTCCCAGTACCCGGTCCGGCGACCTGCGAATTCTGGTTCGTGAACCAAGTCCGAGTACTGATGACTGAGTCCAACCGCCGCGATCATGAGGACCGCCGCAATGATGCGCCGCAACCACGGCCTCTCGACCGCGCATACGACCACCATGCAACACAGGCCGGGGACTAGCCACTGTGAGAACGGCTGTCCCAAACCGCAGCGGTGAAACGCGATTATTGCTACGAGAAAGCAAGTTACGAGCAGACTCAACACGCCGAGTGCTAGATGCATCGACGACATCGATCGGCGTCGCGATAACGCGATCGTGACGCCGGTCACGACAACGCACGCGATGATCCCGACGGCGTTTAGGTGACCCTGCATGCAAGCGTCCGCTTCGTTTGGTCGTGCAATGCGATCGACGATGAAGTCGTGGCCGACGCAAGAGCAATCTGATTCCCAGCGCGTAGCCGGCGCGCGTCACGCGGACCCCGACCTTGTTCGTAAGGCTCTCGACTCGTGCATGTCCGGACTCGCTCAAGAAATCCCGCGGGTAGCACGGCAGATTGTAATCTCCCCGCGGTCGACGCCCAAGTTGTTTACGTGGCTGCCGGAATTTACGGTTCGCACGATCGTGTGGTATCGTCTGGCGCGCGAAGTGCCCTGTTTCTTGGCGAAGGCCGTGAAAGTACGGAGTCCAGAATGCGCATGTCGGTTCACTTTTCAGCCATTCTGCTCTTCCTGTTCGTCGGCTGCGCCAACGCTCCGCCGTCACCGGCGGATATCGAAACGACGCTGCAGGCGAACGCGCGCACGATCTTGCGTGAGGCGAACTTCGTGCTCTATTCGCCTTACGACGAAGCGCCGACGCGCGACTACGCGGATGTCGTGCGAGAAGAGTCCTCGCTGACGAAGGAGTTGTTTGCCGACACCGATGCGACACCCGTGCGCATCTACTTGGTTTCAGTCGATGACGAATCGAAGGTGGAGCGAGAGCCCTGGGAACACGCCGCGAGCGGCGGTTTCGAGGGCGGCGCCTTCGCGACGGGTTTCGCATTTATTTTTGTGTCGGCCCGCGCCGCCGCCGGTTCGATGTTCGTGCAAGCGGCTTACAGTAGCCAGAATCTACGCCATGAACTCGCGCATCTTTACGCGCGGCGCGCGGGGCTCGTCAGAGCGACGTGGTTTCACGAGGGGCTCGCGCGTGAAGTCGAGCACATGCGCACCGAGGGCGCAGAGCTGCGTGCGCATCCGTTTCCTCCGACGCTGATTGATGCGCGCAGAACGGCCGGCGTCGGATCGGTGGCTGAACTGTTGCGCTGGACGCGCGACTCGGCGCCGCTCGCGGCGGATCGCACGCGTCTCTACAATCACGCACAGGCTTTGTTCCGATTCCTCCGCGCACGCGCGGAGGATCGCGCGGTCGGAAGCCGTTTTCACGAGCAATCGCGGGCAGTGTTGGCTCTCGACGATTCGAGCATTCTCGCGCTCGAAGCAGAGTGGTTGCGGTGGCTCGCATCGCTCGACGCACTTGCCGCGATTCGCGCCGGTGTCTGGTCTGCGACTAGAGACGAGCGCGCTGAGTTCGCCTCGTTACTGCCCCGGCTCGCCGAGCGCGGCGCCGCCGAGCTCGCGACGCCCGCCGCCGATGAACTCGCGCTCGTGCTTCTCGGCGACGCGGCGTGCGAACAAGAAGCCGCGAGTTTTTTGGTTTTCTTTCGCTCCGCGGCCCTCACCGAAGCGGATGTCGCTCGACTCTGCGAGGCTCGCGAACCGGCGCGCGCGCTAACGGGGTTCGCGTTGCGAGCGCGCCGGAAGGAGCCCTTCGATCTCGAGCGTGCGCGGGCGATCTGGGACGCCGTGCCGGAGAGTGATCGCGACCGATATGCGATGCAGTCTGCGATGATCCCCAAGTTGAAGGATCCCAAGTGAATCGCTTGGATCAGAATCGCGCATGATCACGAACTTAAGCAACCACTTGTCAGTAACGCCGGCGTGATCGCAAACCGCGACTGACGCGCAGGGCAACTTCACACTCATCGTGCGTCCGTCCGGCGCGTGCACTGTCGCGGACGCCCTCGGGGCAGGCGATTATTTCTCTCACTCGTCTCGTCCGACCGCCCAAGACTCGGTCTCACTCGATGGCGTCGAACCTGGTACTGAAGGGCTTGTGCTGCGCATTCTGTGATTCGAGTCGACCGACCTGTCTCGTCACGACCCCGAATTATGCTTCGCGAACATAATGATTCATGAACAGAATTGGAGTCGGCTTAGAGGCGGAACACCCGCCAAATGTCTCACAACTCACCGCACTTCCTCCACGCCACCGTGACCCACTTGTAACCGTCCCAAAGCGCGATTCCGTGTTCGTGGACGTGGCCCGGCATATGGGTGGCGGCGCGCGGACCCGCGCCGAAGATGTGTGGATACTCGTAGTCGAGGAACGAGAGCAGTTCGACCGGCGTCGCGGTGGGGGAGTCAAGGCGCACGGCTCTGAGTGAGTGGGTTGACGTAGTACTGCCGTCGGTCGCGAGCCGGCCGATCGACTCCAAGTAGTACAGGACTCCGCCGTGCAGGTGTTGCCAGCGGCTCGTCGGAAGGTCCGAGCGGATGAGGCGACCATCTCGAACATCGAAGATGCCATTGTCGGTGCGAACGAAATCGGCGCCGAAGGCGAGGAGTCTGTTTCGCTCAACGCGTGGGTTTGGAGCCGCGAGTGTGACGGCTTGCCGTCGCGTGTCGCCGACATCGAAGATCTGCAGACTCGCCGAGTTCTCCTCCGCGAACCACGCGAAGTGTTGGCCCGCGCGCAAGACCGGGATGACGCTCAAAACGCGCAGACTCTTTCCATCGGTGAGTCGGTGGCTCGCCGCGAGCTGCAGTTGACGTTCCTTGAGCGGCACGAAATAGAGCGGCGCAGGCTCGTTGAGCAGATACGGCTGGATGACAAGTCCGTCAGGCCAGCCCGTGATCACCGCAGCCGGGACATCGTGAATGACCAGTGGCTCGTGTTCGCGCAGCGGTTGATCCGGTGCGGCCCAAGTCAACGCGGTTCCATAGCTGAGCAACACCGTGCCATCCTCAGTCACCGTGATGACTTTTTTGGCATATGTGCCGCGCATCTCGTAGACCAACTCGGCAAAGTCTGCGCCCCAACGTTGGCGATAGTAGCGAACCACATGACTCTGGGCACGGTGGAGTCGTGTCGCTTCGATCAGCTCGGATGTGACCCACACGGTCCAAGGCGGGGCGGAGGCGACCCATCCGCCCGTCTCGGGAGTGAAGGCCGGTACGCGTCGCGGCGTAGTTGGTGGTGGGGAAGATTGCGCATGCGTCAGTGAACAGGCGAACACACCTGCGCAGCAGAGCGCGCGCAGAATCGGGGTCGACCGGGTGCGACGAGCGGCGGCTGTTTCACGGTGCTTCGACATGGCGTTCCAATCCGCTGTGTGGAGGGCGCGCGCGGGCACGCGAATACTATCGTCGCGCGGCGCGGACCGACTCGTAACATTCCGGTAACTCCGACCAGGGCGCTCTTGCCGGTTCCATCAGCACGTGCAAGGAGGCGTGAGATATCAACGACGATGAAATGCACGACGCGTCCGACTCGGTCTTTTGATCTACTATCAGTTTCTGTTCGGGCCGCCGCCACCGGCGCCGTTCGAAGACTGCGGTACGGACTTCCCCACGCTCCATTGCGCGGTGTGGTCCTGCGTGTGACCGCAGTTCAGAGACGGCGCTCGGTGCGCGGACGCGCTCGAGAATTCGTGACTCCGTCGGGGCGCTACGGACACGTCGTATAGAGCACGCAATCGAGCGCATCCGGGGTCGGATCGACGCCACAACCTGGCCCCGGCGGAACGATCGGGGGCGAACCCGGAACGAACAACGAATTCAGAAAAAAGACCGCGTCGGCGACGTTGACGACTGAATCGTCGTTCGTATCGCCCGTCTTCGCGCAGGTCGCCGGCGGACTGCCCGGCACGAAAAGCGCATTCAGCAGGTAAACCACGTCGGCGATATTCACCGTGGCATCGTCGTTCATGTCGCCGCGTCGGTATGTGTCGACGGGCGGACCGCCACCCCCCAATAAGTACGTGATCTCGTTCACGAGCAGCGGCACGATGAGTGCCGACTCGAAACTATCGAAAATGAAACCATTGCAGATCGTGCGATCGTTGTTGGCGATCACGATTGCGGATTCGCTCGGGGCGCCGGCCATGTCAACGAATCCTCCCACCGCGGTCGTGCCGGGCACGCCCGAGAGTCGATCACCGTCATCGGCCCAGGAGTCGAAGGTTGGCGACAGCGGCGAACTCACGACATTGGGTGTCGTCCAAATCGGATGGCCGGCGTCCCAAGTGAAAACCGGCAGCGGCGAAAAGTAGTCCGTAGCGCCGGCGATTCCGAAGGCCGCCCGCAGAGTATCGCCGGGTGCGGGGAATATTGGCCCGCCGCCCGCGCCGTCCAGATCCCAAAAACCGATGATCGCGCGACCGTCATTCGCGATGTACTCAGCGATCGCTTGCGCGACAGTCAAATCCATCCCGTTCGATGGGCAGTCGATCACGACGACATCCCAAGGGCCGAAATTTTCGAGTTGATCGACGAGTTCGATCGAGTTATCCGCGTCAACGACCGTGGCCCCGGCAATCGACATTGCGGCCGCGAGCCCGTTGCTGAGGACGGGGTTGACATCCATGACTAAAAGATTCTGGGCGTTCGCTGCCGAATCAAAGCACACGGGACTCAACACTATTGCAAACGCGAGTTGGCGCACCGATCGTGCTAGAAACTGCATCTGGTCCTCCACATCTCATCACGCGGGAGTGAAAACACCTCGACTTCGACGCTTGTTCGTGGCCAGCAGGCCGCTAAGCCTAGCACTCCGAGCACGTCGACCTAAGGATGGACTTACACGCGCGGCGGCCCGGCGAAAGCGTAGTGGCGTCTTCGCGCTTCGATCCCAAGTTACGGACACGTCGTATAGAGCACGCAATCGAGCGCATCCGGGGTCGGATCGACGCCACACCCGGGCCCCGGCGGAGCGATCGGGGGCGAACCCGGGACGAACAACGAATTCAGAAAAAAGACCGCGTCGGCGACGTTGACGACCGCATCGTCATTCGTATCGCCCGTCTTGGTGCAGGTCGGCGGCGGACTGCCCGGCACGAAAAGCGCATTCAGCAGGTTAACTACGTCGGCGATGTTCACGACCGCGTCGTCGTTCACGTCCCCGCGCCGGTACTCGTCGCCGGGTGGGCCGCCGCCACTCAACAAGAACGTGATCTCATTCACGAGCAGCGGAACGATGGTTGCGGCGGCGAAATTGTCGAACACGAAGCCGTTGCAGATCGTCCGATTGTCGTTTCCTAAGACGATCGCCGACTCATTGACGGCGCCGACGGAATCGACGAAGCCGCCGACCGCGGTCGTGCCCGGCACGCCCGCGAGCCGGTCGCCGTCATCGTTCCACGACGTCGCGATCGTTGGGAGTGGCGAGCTGACGGGGTTCGGCGTGGTCCAAATCGGATGACCCGGATCCCACGCGAAAACGGGCAACGGCGAAAGGTAATCGAGCGTGACGTCGATGCCGAAAGCCGGGCGGAGAATGGCTCCGGGCCCGCCACCATCCAGATCCCAGTACCCGATGATCGCGCGTCCGTCGTTTGCGATGTACGTGGCGATGGCCTGCGCGACCGTCGTGTCCATGCCGCTCGATGGACAGTCGATGATCACGACATCCCAGGGTCCAAAGTTTTCAAGTTCATCGACAAATGCTGTCGACGAGCTGGCGTCGACGACCGTGGCTCCGGCGATCGACGCGGCTGCCGCGAGCCCATTGCTGAGGATCGGATTGATGTCCATGACGAGCAGGTTCTGCGCGATCGACACCGACTCAAAGCACACGTGCGTCAAGACGATCGCGGCCACGAATCGACGAAGCGCTCGCATCGAGAATTGCATCCGTCCTCCTCATCCCGTGAGTTCAGCGGAACTCCAAATGTCGTGTTTGCTTCGGGCCACAGAGCGGCGCCAAGCATAGCACTCTTCTTGCGAAGACCAAGGAACGAACCGGTGCTGTCGCTCTACCCCTTCTCGATCGGCGCGCCGACGAGGTTGCCGTATTCGGTCCAGCTGCCGTCGTAGTTCTTGACCTTGTCGAAGCCGAGCAGGTACTTGAGCACGAACCACGTGTGGCTCGAGCGTTCGCCGATCCGGCAGTAGGCGATGGTCGGTTTCTTGGGATCGACGCCTTTGGTCTCGACGTAGAGTTTGCGCAGCTCCTCGGCGGATTTGAACGTCGATTTATCGGTGACGGCTTGACTCCACGGGACGCTCTTCGCGCCGGGGATATGACCGCCGCGTTGCGCGGTCTCGGACATGCCGGGCGGCGCAATGACTTTTCCCGTGAACTCATCCGGGCTCCGCACATCGACGAGGTTACTCGTGCCGCCCGTCGCGACTTCGCGCACTTCTGGGAAGAACGCGCGCAACTCGAGGTTCGGCTTCCGCGCTCGGTACGTCGCGGGAACGAGCTTCGGCTTTTCAGTCGTGAGCTCCTTATCGCTCTCGCCCAGCCATTTCTGGCGGCCGCCGTTCATAAGCTGCACTTTTTCGTGTCCGTACATTTTGAACAGCCAAAAGCCGTAGGCGGCGAACCAATTGTTGTTGTCACCGTACAAAATCACGTTGTCGCTCGGCACGATACCGGCGCTGCCGACGAGTTTTTCGAATTGCTCTTGGCTCAAGATGTCGCGACGCACTTGGTCCTGCAGTTGCGTCTGCCAGTTGAAGCCGATCGCGCCTTGGATATGCCCTGCGTCGTAGGCTTGCGTATCGACGTCGATCTCCACCAGTTTCACGCCCTGTTTGCCGATGAGCTTTTTCACTTCGTCGGTCTCAATGAGCACTTCGGGATGCGCGTAGCCAGCCATGTTCTCAATCCTTTCTCTCTGAAGCCGCTCAAGCCTGCGTTGCATTCGGGGGTTGGGTGCCCTTCAACAGCTCGGGGAGATGCTTCGCCATGTTTGACGTGTACTTGAACACATTGTCCGGAAAAATCATCACACCGTAGCCGACGCGGTCGCGTTCGGCGATACGCCGCGCGCCCTCCAAGATCAGTCCGCAGCTTGGACCGCCGAACAATCCCTCGGTGCGGCAGAGATCGAGCGCGCGCGTGTACGCGAGCTCATAGTCGATCTCGATTATTTCCGTGATCAAACTGGGATCGTAGAGTTTGGTCGCCTCGAGTTGTCGCACGTTGCGGAGCCCCGGCACATCGTGCCCTTCGGTCGGTTGCACCGCATACAGCTTGATATCCGGGTTCTTCGTGCGCAGGAAACGACCGAGGCCGGTAACCGTCCCGCAGGTGCCGAGCGACACGAACACATGCGTCACGCGGCCCGTGGTCTGCCGCCAAATCTCAGGTCCGGTCGTGCGCACGTGCGCCGCTATATTCGCCGGGTTCTCATACTGATTCGGCATCACGTACTTGTCGCGCGACGCCTTGGCGTGCGTCTTCGCGAGATTGATCGAACCTTCGCCGACTCCCGGCGCCGGGCACAACTCGTCGTTGACGACATCGAGCTCCGCGCCCGCGATCTTGAGGAGCACCTTTTTCTCGAGTGGAACCTTGTTCGGTACGACGGCGCGCATGCTATAGCCGCGCGCGCTCGCCATGGCAGCGAGACTGATGCCCGTGTTGCCAGATGTCGGCTCGACGATGCCGCGCGTGCTCGAGAGTTCGTGTCGCGCTTCCAGATCGCGCAGCATTTCCCACGCGGCGCGATCCTTGATCGAGCCGAATGGGTTTTGCCATTCGAGTTTCGCGTAGAGAACAAAGTCCGGCGCCGGATTCAGTCGTTGAATGCGAACCAGCGGTGTCGGGTTCTCGACACTCGGTAGTAGCTCGAAAACGTTCTCGTAGACGCGCGTTTGATGATCCATGTCGGAACGCTCCAGAGTCTTTGCTTTAAGCGACGAAAGATAACAACTCCCGGCGAGACGCGGAAGGGGATCTCTCGCCGGCTCACGCTGACGCCCACTCGCGCCGATGCCGCCAGGCCTTCGCGCTGTAGAACAACACCGGATACACGACGAGCTCCATCACGAAGCTCACGAGGAGCCCGCCGATCAGCGGCGCGGCGAGTCGGCGCATCACGTCGGCGCCCGTACCGACGGCCCAGAGGAGCGGCAAGAGACCGATCATGTCGGTGGCCACGGTCATTGCCTTCGGGCGGATTCGCATCACCGCGCCGTCGCGCACCGCGGCCCATAAGTCGGCGCGACTCTTGAGTCGACCTTCGCTCAGGAATCGTTCGTAGCTATTGTCGAGATAGAGCAGCATGACGGAGCCCGTCTCGGCGTCGAGGCCCGCGAGGGCGATTAAGCCAATCACGACCGCGAGCGAGATGTTGTAGTCGAGTAAGTACAAGAACCAGCACGCGCCGATCAAGCTGAACGGCACGGCGAGCATGATGATGCCGACGCGCAACCAACTGCGCGTGCTGACGTACAACAGCAGCACGATCACGCACAGCGCAATCACACTCGCGAGCGTGAGCCGCGGCAGTGTTTTCTCCCAAAATTCAAACTGCCCCGAGAACAGTCGAGTGACTCCTTGCGGGACCGGCACTTCGCGCGCGAGCAGCGCGCGCGCGTCGCGGATGTAGCCGCCGACATCGCGGCCCGCCACGTCGACATAGACCCACACGGTGCGCTGCGCATTCTCCGAGCGAATCATCGGCGGCCCCGGAGTAATGGCGAAAGTCGCGAGTTGTCCAAGCGGCACTTGCACATCGTCCGCCGCCGCGACGAGTACTTCCTTGAGCGCCGGAATGTCATCGCGAAAATCGCGCTGATAGCGCACGTTGAGCGGATAACGCTCGAGCCCCTCGACCGTCGTCGTGACGCGCATGCCGCCGATCGCGGTTTGAATGACGTCTTGCACATCGCCGAGCGTGAGACCGTAGCGGGCAATCGCCGCGCGATCGATGGAGATGTCGAGATAGTAACCGCCGAAGGCGCGCTCCGCGTACGCGCTCAAAGTGCCGTTGAGCGTGCCAAGCGCCGTCGCGGTGCGATCCGCAAGCTCACTCAAGACCGCCAAGTCGGAGCCGAGCAGCTTGATCCCGACCGGCGTCTTGATGCCGGTCGCGAGCATGTTGATGCGATTCTCGATCGGATACGGCCAGGCGTTCGCGACGCCTGGGATTTTGACGACTTCGTTGATCCCGGGGTGCCAGGTGCCGTCGGGGTCCGACCAACCGTACTTGAGTTCGTCCATCGTGATCGGTCGCGTTTCTGGCCAAAACGTCGCGACGAGCGGCCATTTGAGCCACGCCGGCCAATCGCTGAAGAAGAAGAGCACGGGGCGTTGGCGCCACTTCGTCCGATCGGTTTCGAGTTGGGCAACCGTTTCGATCATCGACAGCGGCGCAGGATCCGTCGCGGTGTCGGCGCGACCGATCTTGCCGTGCACACTCACGACCTCCGGGAAACTCTTGATGAGCTTGTCGGTCTGCTGCAGGAGCTCCTTGCTTTTTGTGATGCTGATACTCGGATCGGTCGTCGGCATGTAGAGCAGGTCGCCCTCGTCGAGTGGCGGCATGAACTCGGTGCCGAGACGTGACAGCGGAATCCACGTGGACGCCAGCGCCGCGAGCGCGCCGATGAGGACGAGCCCACGAAAACGCATCGCAAAACGAAACACCGGGTCATACGCCTTCTGCAAGAGCCAACTCAAAGGACTGTGTTGCTCATGCACAATGCGCTGCGGAATCAGCAACATGCCGGCGAACGCCGCCCAACCGAGCGCGAGCCAAATCGAATACGCGGCAAACGTCTCGGTCGTGCGCGCCAAGAAGTCGAGCGCGAGCGCGGGCAGCACCATCACGCCGAGCGTGATCGCCGTATTGCGTCGCCAGCCCCATGCACGCGGCAATACGCGACTGGTGATGAAGTAGTCCATGAGCACGGGAATCACGGTGATCGAGAGGAGCGCCGCCGCCGCCATCGCGAATGTTTTTGTGAACGCAAGCGGCTTGAAGAGTCGGCCGGCTTCCCCTTCGAGCACGAACACCGGTAAGAAACTGACGGTGATAATCAGGAGCGAGAAGAACAGCGACGGCCCGACCTCGCTTGCGGCTTCGCTGATGATGCGCGAGCGCGGGCGCGCGGCGTGGCCGGCCCGCACACGCTCGTCCTCCCGATCGAGATGTTTGTGGGCGTTCTCGACCATGACGATCGCGGAATCGACGACCACGCCGATCGCAATAGCGATGCCGCCGAGCGACATGATGTTGGCATTGATACCGGTGCGCTGCATGACGAATAGCGCGATGAGCACGCTTGCCGGTACGACGAAGACCGCAACCAGCTCGCTGCGGGCGTGGAGGAGAAACAACATGCAAACGAGACCGACGACCACGATCTCCTCGATCAACGTGTGACTCAAGGTCTGAACCGCGCGTTGAATCAACGCCGAGCGGTCATAGGTGGGCACGATCGTGACGCCGGGCGGCAAGCCGTCCTCGAGCTCCGCGAGTTTGCGTTTGACGTTGTCGATGACGCGATATGCGTTTTCGCCGAAGCGCGCGACGACGACGCCACCGACCGCTTCGCCGCGACCATTGAACTCGCCGACACCGCGGCGCGCCTCGCCGCCGATCTGCAGCGTCGCGACGGCGCCGAGTAAGAGCGGCGTACCGTCGTCGCCGCGTCCGACCGCAACCTGGGCGAGATCATCGAGCCCCTGCAAATAGCCGCGGCTTCGCACCATGTACTCGTTTTCGCCGAGTTCGATCACTGAGCCGCCGACATCGTTGTTGGACCGCTCGATGGCCGCGATGACATCGCGAAGCGGCACGCGATAGGCGAGAAGTCGTTGCGGATCGAGCACAACTTGGTATTGCCGGACAAAGCCGCCGATCGGCGCGACTTCCGAGACGCCGTCGACCGCCGTGAGCGGATAGCGCAGATACCAATCCTGCAGGCTGCGCAATTCGCCGAGATCGAATTGCGCCGCCACGAGCGGTTCACCGCTCAGCGGACAAGCGCCGGCTTGATCAAAGGCGCGCTTCCGCGTGAGCGCGCCGCGGCGCGCGACCGGCGCCGCCTCGAGCGTCGCATACCAACGCGCTTCTTCGGCGTCATGCCAAAGTCCGCTCGGATGCGCGGCGCTGTAGTAACCCGGGTGCAACACGTACTGATAAACCCAGCCGACGCCGGTGGCATCCGGGCCGAGCTTCGGTTCGATGCCGGCCGGCAATCGATCGCGCGCGAAACTCAAGTATTCGAGCACGCGACTGCGCGCCCAGTAGATGTCGGTGCCGTCTTCGAACAACACGTAAACGAACGACAACTCATACATGCTGAAGCCGCGCACCGCGGTGGTGCCGGGTACGCCGAGCATCGCGCTCGTGAGCGGATAGGTGACTTGATTGTCGACGACTTCCGGATTCTGGCCGGGATAGTCGGTGACGATGATCACCTGCACATCCGACAGGTCGGGAATCGCGTCGAGTTTGAGATCGGGAATACTGGCGATCGACAGCGCCACGAGCATCGCGGCGATCACGAGCACGAGAATGCGGTTCTCGAGCGAAAGCTGAATGATGCGCGCGATCATCGTTTGTCGCTCTCTTCGTCGGCGCTCGGCACCGTCGCGATCCTCCGCTCGAGTTCGCCGCACTCCTTCATGGCCGTCGCGTAGTAGGGATTGGCGATCTCCTCACCGCGCTGGAGCCAGCGACCGGGCGCCATCGAGCAGTACATCACATGAAGGGCTCCGGCGACGGAGCGGGATGGCGCCGCGAGGTCGGCGAGTCGGATTGCGTCATCGCTGAGCGACTTGAAGACCTCGCGCTGTTTTGCGATCGCGACGCTTTGCAGGGCGCGCGCGGCGCGCTCGATCGCAACACCGAGCGACGCGAACGGCGTCGAGGCGAGTGCGCGCGCGAGTGCTTCCGCGCGCTCCATCACACTTTGGGCCGCGAGCGGTTGATCGGCGCTTTGCGGTGCGCCGAGCCGAGCCGCGAAATCGAGATACGCCGCCCAGAATTGGTCGACAGTTGGGCGGAGTCGGCGGAGATCGTCCGCCGACAGCGTGTCACGCGCCGAGAGTTCACCGTCGACCGGGGGCGCCGGCGTGCGCTTATCGTTCAGGAACTTGCTGATCGCTTCGCGATGGCGACTCTCGGAATCGAGGAGAAACTGACCGCTCACGACCACCGGCTCACCCGGCGCGAGTCCGGCGAGAATCTGCACCCGGCCCGCGTCGTCCGCGAGACCCACGCGCAATCGCCGCGGCTCGAAGCGGCCCACGCCGAGCGCAACGAACGCCATTTGCTCGCGCCCGGTATCGATCACCGCCTCGCGCGGCGCCAATACGGCGCGTGGCTCAAGTTCGACTTCGAGCGTCATCGTCGCGTACATGCCTGGTCGCAGGCGACGTTCCGTGTTGTCGAATTCGAACCGCGCGATCGTCGTGCGCAGCGTCGGATTCACGTGCGGGTGCAGAAAGATGCAAGCGCCGGAAAACTCGACGCCCGGGAATGCGACCGTCGTGGCCCGCGCGCGTTGCCCGATTGTCACGAAGGAGAGTTGTTGCTCGAAGACCTGCGCGTCGATCCACACCACCGAGTGATCGACGATTCGCAGCACGCGATCGCCGGCTTTCACGGCGGCGCCGGTCACGACTTCTTTCAGCACGAGGTCACCGCTCACGGGACTCAGGAACAGGATCGTTTCTGGCGCGCGATCGAGTTGCGCGAGTTCCTCGATTTGCCGCCGCGCCAGTCCCCACAGTTCGAGTTTGCGCCGCGTCGCGTCGTAGAGCACGGAAGTCGTCTGACGGGCGGCGGCGTCCGCTTCGGGCGTCAAGGCGCCGCGCGCGCGGCGCGCGGCGATCAGCTCCTCGACCGCGATCTGCAGCTCCGGGCTGTAAATCTCGAAGAGCGGCGCGCCCGCCGTGATCGCCATGCCTTCGACGTTGGCGTGGAGTTTTCGGATCCAACCGGAGACGAGCAGGTTGATATCCGTGACCAGCGATTCCGCTTCCAAGACACTGCCGCTGAGACGCAGCGTGCGACGCAGCGGACCTTCGCTCACGAGCTCAACGCGCACGCCCATGTTCTGCACGACTGCGGCGTCGATCGTGACCGCGGCACCGCGCGTGATGTCCTCGGCGTAGACCGGCGCCAGTTCGATGCCCATTGGACTCTTGCCGGGGAATCGCGAGACGAAGGGCGGGGTCGAGGTCGGATCCCACCAGTAACGAACTTGTCGATCCGTGGTCCCTGCAGCGGCGGACGAAGCGTCGGCAAGCGGAGTGAGCGCCATGTGACAAATCGGGCATGTGCCGGGTCCGTTCTGCAAGACGTTTGGGTGCATGCCGCAGGTGTAGACCTGCGTGTTGGCGCCCGCTGACGAGTCGTCGGTGACGCTCGCGTTCTTGCCGAGGAGCTGACCAAGCGATTCGTGCCAGTAGAAACCCGCGGCGAGACTTGCCACCGCGACGACAACGACCAGCAGCAGCCACGCGGAAGCCGCGCCAGTGTGCTTAGGGTCTTTCACGGCTGTGCTCCTTCGTTCGAAGAGCGTGTGGCGCGACTCGCACTTGCCACTGGTGAATCAGTCTTGTTGGCCGCACGTTGTCGTCCACCCGGCGCCAGGGTTTCAAAATCCACGCCGGCGAGCGCTTCGAGTTCCGCGAGCCGTTGCTCCCGCCGCGTGCGCGACTCGAGCAGTGCGATCTCGACTTCGATCGTGCTGCGTTGGCTCTCGACGAGTTCACCGAGATTCGCGAGCCCCGCGCTGTACATTGCGCGTTGATTCGCGAGCAACCGATTGGCCGCCGGCAAGATGTCGCGCGCGAGGAGCGCACTTTGCCGCTCGCTGTCGCGGAGCGCTACCAGTGTCGCGACAAACTCGCCGGCGCGCGTAAGCCGCGCTTGTCGTAGTCGCGCGACCGCGGCGCGCTCGAGACTCTCGGCCTCGCGAATCGCCGCGCGAATTTCGGTGACTGTCGTTGGCAGCGTGATCATCGCGCCAAAAAACTGTGACGCCGTGCCAGTAAATCCCGCCGTCGGACTCAGGTCGGGCAGCCAGGCGAGTCGCGCGAGTTTGAGCGCGTCGTGGCGGGTCGCGACCTCGAGCGCTAGTTCGGCGAGTTCAGGGTTCGCTTCCGCGCCGATCGTGATCAGTTCGGCATCGGTGGCAAGGAGCGGCCGAGCCGGCGGAAGCGAGTCTGGCGCCTCGAGCGGCGCTTCGCTTTCGCGCGCGAGCATCGCATTGAGCGCGACGCGGGACGCGCTCGCGTCGGCAATCGTGCGAGCGAGTTCACCCTCGGCGGTGCGGAACGCGATCTCCGCGGCCAGCAGGTCGGTCGAGGATCCGCCGCTTCGCACGCGACTCGCGGCGGTTTCGAAGTTGAGGCGCGCGAGCGCGACGTCGGACTCGCGCAACTGCCGGCGCGTCGCGAGCGCCACGTGCTCGGCCCACGCGACGAGCAGGTCGCGTTGCACCGCGAATTTCGTCGCGCGAAATCGTTCGCCAGCGGCGCGCGCTTCCTTGAGCGCGATGCGGCCGGCGGCGCGCGCCTTCTGCGGGAACACCAGGTTCTCCATCGCGTCGAACCCGGCGGTGAACGTCATGCGATCGAAACTCTTCATGCGCTCGGAGCTCACGAAGTAGTCGAAGCCCACCGCGACATTCGAATTCGGAAACGCCGACAGGCGATCGATGCGCTCGACCGCCGCTTGCCAGTCGTGAAACGCGGCCTCGAGCGCGCCGCTCGCTAAGAGCGCGCGTTGGAGCACGTGTTGCCACGCGGGTTGCGACGGCAGTTCCGGCAGCGTTCGCTGCGAATACTCTTCCGCGTACGGACGGCCGGCGTGATCGAGTCGCTCGCGTTCGTCGTTCGTGCCGCGGGGTCGTAGAGCGCAGCCGCCCGCGATTCCGGTGACGAGGACGAGCGTCGCCAAGAACCGGAATCCGCGAGTGCGCCCGTTCACAGCGCGTGTTACGCGCATGGGTGCTCCTGGTTCGTGTTCAAATCCGTTGTAGCGTCTGAGCGGACCTGCGCGCGCCGATCAGCGATGTGTCGCCGGTGCAAAACGCGCGTTTCTTCGATTCAGATGAGAGTGAGTCAATCAGGCGGGGGCAGCTACTTCAACCATTGACAGCGAAGCGCGAGAAATAATTGGCGCGAGGGTCGATTGGCGCACGCGAACTCCGGGTGACGGAATGCCACCGATTCGTCGGCGACTGACGCCGAGGAAACCGCGCTGCGCGCGAACGGCGAAACATCGACGACGGTTTTCTGCTGCGCGCGTTCTTCGACGGGGCGTGGGGGTGCGACGGGTGATTCAGGCGCCGCACGCGGGACCGGGCCGCATCGACAAGAGCGTTCGTTGTCATCACTCTCGACGGCGCAACAGCCGCACGCGCCGTCGTCTTTCGCACACGCGCACCGGCAGATTTCGCCGCGCAACCCCGCCGAAATAGGAAACGCCGACGAGCTCGTCGGCATCAGCGTCGCTTGCGCGAGCAGGAGGAGCGCGATCATGAACCGTGCGACGCAGCGCATGCAAAGGTTTCCTTGCGTCGGATGACAAGTGCCGCCGACCTAGATCGAACAACGTGGCAATGCTACTCCTGATTGTCGGAAGTTCAAGCCGCGCTTCTGAGTGACAACCTTCGAACCGCCGCTCACGGAGTCGCGCGATCGAGCCGATGACTAGAAAGCACTCTCAGGAAAGGACTCAGCGTGACCCGGACAAGGTGCTTCTTGTTGTTGGCGTGCGCGTGGATCGCCGCCGCGCCGCTTGCGATCGGCGCGACGCTCACGAGCGAAGAGGCCGCGGCCGGCGAGTCCCAAAAGTCCGCCGGCGAAATCGAGTTTGAGACGCTCGCCGCCGAGTACGACGCGGCACGCGAGGCGTTTTGGCAGCAACACGCGGGTGCGAGCGCAGACGAACGCGTCGCGGCTTTCCATCATCGTCCCGCCGTTCGACCGTACCTGTTGTGCTTCGCTTCGCTTGCGGAGTGTCATGCCGGCACGGAACTCGCGGCGGCGTGTTACGCGTGGATTGTCGCGCACGACGCTGACGGCGCGGCGCGCGGCGCCGCGCTCTCGGCGCTCATGCAAAACCACACGGCGAGCCTCCACTGGATCAATGTCTGTCCCGAGCTCGCGCGCAGCTTGACGCGCACGAGCGGCGACCTGCTCGTGGAGATCGCGAGTCGCACGCCATGGCGCGAAGTACGTGGACACGCGGTCTTCCAGCGCGCGAAGTACCTGTTACTGCGTGCGCGCGCCGCCGACGCGCTGAAGCATGCCGATGGCGAAGAGTTTGCGCGACTCACAATGCAGCACGGCGCGGAGCTGGTCGGCGAATTACTGGCGATCAGTATCGCGGCGCTCGAGGCCGAAGCGGAAAAACTGTTGCTCCGCGTGCGCGCTGAATACGAAGGCATCGCGTTGGCGCGCGATCGTTCGCTCGAGAGCGCGGCGGAGAGCGAGCTCTTTGAACTCAAGTACCTCGGGATCGGCAAGACGGCGCCCGAGATTTTCGGGCTTGACCTCAACGGCCGCGATCTTCGGCTCAGTGAGTTTCGCGGCAAGATTGTCGTCGTCGACTTTTGGGGTAGTTGGTGTGAACCGTCGCGCGCGATGTTCGACAGCAAACAGGCGCTCATCGAACGGCTCGCGCCCGCGCCGTTTGTCTACTTGGGCGTCAATAGCGATGCCGAAGGCCGCAGAATTCAACTCGGCACGGAAACCCCGTGGCGCTCCTGGTGGAATGGCGGCAGCCCGAAGGGCGGTATCGCCGCGGACTGGAACGTGACGGCGTGGCCGACGACGTACTTGCTCGATCACCACGGGACCATTCGCTACAAGAACGTGCGCGGCGAGAAACTCGCCGCCGCGATCGACACGTTGCTCTTCGAAATGGATCCGAAACCGCGGCCCGAAGTCGATGGCGCGGTTCGCGACTCCGGCTTCCGGCCGCTCTGAATCGTCAATTCACTCGAATCCACGCCGCCTTGAGATACCGACTCTCGAGCGCGTGCGCCAAAAACGGATGGTCCGGCGCGGCGCCGCTGAGTCGGAAGATTTGTGCTTCGCGACCGACCGATGTTCCTGCGCGCCGGATCGCTTCCAGGAAATCCTCCTCCCGCACGAGGCCGCTGCACGAGCAGCTCAATAACAGCCCCCCTGGCGCCGTGACCGCCATCGCGAGTTTGTTCATGTCGAGATAGCGGCCGAGCGCGGCGTCGAGCTCACGTGGGTCGCGCGTTTGGCGCGCCGGATCGAGCACGACGACGTCGTAGCGCTCGCCCGCGGCCGCCGCCGCGCGCAACCAAGTATAGATGTCGGCGCGCTGCCAACTGACTTGCGCTTGATTCAGTTCCGCATTGCGTTGCGCGACCTCCATCGCCGACTCGTCGAGGTCGATGCCTGTCACCGCCGCGGCGCCGCCGAGCGTGCGCGCATAAATCGCGAAACCGCCCGTCGAACAACACAAATCGAGCACGCGTCCATTCCGCGTGAGTTCGGCGAGCGCGCGGCGATTGTCGCGTTGGTCGACGAAGAAGCCGGTCTTCTGTTTGCTGCCCGGCGCGACCAAGAAACTCAGTCCGTGCTC
This sequence comes from Planctomycetota bacterium, assembly GCA_046154185.1. Classification (GTDB taxonomy): domain Bacteria; phylum Planctomycetota; class UBA8108; order UBA1146; family JAJFFE01; genus JBJXGE01. The sequence goes on along the minus strand of JBJXGE010000070.1, from coordinate 78,662 downwards.
ATGGATGGTGATCGGGCCAACCGGCGGTTCGGGTGAGCGCACGTCGATCGACTCCTGCTTTTGCAGGTGTTGTTCCATAAAGAAATAGATGCGCGCACTTGGAAATCGCTCCAGCAACAAGCGTTCGATCACCGGTCGAAAGCGGTACATGCCGGCGGCGAAATACTCGACGACCAACTGGTCGCCGAAACGGTCGATGACTAGGCCGCTGAGGCCGTCGCCCTCGGAATGCACGAGTCGGTATGCGTTCGTCACGCTCTCGATCCCGAGCTTTTGGCGCAGCTCCATCGCGCGCGCGAGTCGACCCGCGAAAAACGCGTCATCGATGTTCTCGTCGCGGCGAGTCGTCAACACGCGGACGGCGATGCGTGCGTGGCCGTTATAGAATCCGCGACCAACCCACTGACCGCTCCGCTCGATGATGTCGACGACGGTTCCGCCGCGGACTTTTTGCGCGGGTTTCACCACGTCACGGTCGCTGATCCACGGGTGATTCGTGCGCCGGTTCGAATTGAGATGGATCTGCGGCGTCGGGGGCGTTTGCATCGACTCTCTTTGCTGATCGGGCGGCAGAGCTTAGGTGTCGATCCGGGGATTGTCGAGCGCGAGGCGATGACTTCGAGTGGGACTTTAGGGTCCGCGCAAAATTAACTTCGCATTTGGAGGCCGATCTCTACATATCTCCGCTCGCGTCTCAATCGCGTAATCCTCGACGTAGCCCGGCTACGCCTGCGGGTCCGCTCAATCGCCGCGAACGGACCTACGTCAGATCTCGACCCCCAACTGTAAAGTTAATTTTGCGCGGACCCTTAGCGTCCGGGTCGCAACAACTTACCGATGGAACCCAACGCTACCGGCCGGGACTCGTATTGCGAGGCGCAAACTCGAACCGCGCGGCCGCGGTCCCCGACGCCCGCGCGGAACGGCTCGCGCATTGTCAGACCGTGCATGAGTTGATAACCTCAGCGCTCGAGATTGCGGGTTCGCGCTGCGAATCTCGCCAAACACGGGGTCTGATTCCTTGAGCACAACTTGAGACGCTGGCGTCACTCGTGACGACGCACCGCGCGCTGCTCGTCGTTGGCCGACGTCGGAATCCGTCCTCGATCCATTGCAACGTGTGGGAGGAGTACCGATTGCTTCGTACATCGCTCATCGCAACCGCGACGCTGGGTCTCAGCATGTTCGTTGGCGGCACATTTTTCGTCGGCACAGTCGCGGCGGGCACGCCGGACCCCGACTATGAGGTGACGATCACCGACGCGGTCGGGGTCGGCGGCAACGTCGACGTTCTCGTTTTGCTCGATAACCAAGGACTGAATCTCAATGGCTGGTCGCTCGGCGTGTGCCACGATGTCGGCGGCCTCGCGTTCGTCGGCGCAGTCGACGGCGTGACGACGTTGACGGTGCAGAATGGCGGACCGGCAGACTTCAATAGCATCGCCGCATATGCCACCGGTTGGACCGTTGGCGTCGTGATCGATTTCTTCGGCGTGTTCTCGCTGCCGCCCGGATCCGGCTACGAGTTGAACGTCGCGACCTACGGACTGCTCGGCAGCGTGGGAGAAGTGTCGGACGTGTGTTTTTGCGATACGCTCGGCGCGCTCGCCGTGCAAACGGTGGTCGTCGTCCAAGGCGGCGCGTCCTTGATTCCGGTGCAAAACTGCGGACAAATCGAAGTCGTCGATAGCTCATTCCACTTCACGGCGCCCGCGCAAAGCTTGAGCTATGACCCGGTCGATGGCTTGGTCAGCTTTCAAGAACGCCTGCGCATCCGCGAGGACGCCGCCAATCCCGGCTTTCCCCACGTCACACGGGCATTCTCGATGGGGCTGCGCCATAATCCGACGATCCTCTCGCTCGTGAGCGTTGGCGAGTTTGGTCCGCTGCCTGGCCTCAACGGCGGAGCGGGCCCGGACTTTTTCGGCGTCCAAACGTACTCGAATGCTTTCACGGTCGGCTGCGTGTACGCCTTTGAGATGGACCAGCCGCTCAGTTTCCCCGCCGAAGTCGAAGTCGTCTCAGCGAACTACAACAGCGTTCCCGCGGCGCTCATCGGCGATCTCGATGGTGTGACGACAACTTTGACTTGGGACAGCACGCTCGGGAGTCCCGCCGTGCGCAATACAGTGGTGGTCGGTCTCGTCGAGTATGCGACCATTTTGCACCACGGCACGATTACGCTTGCGCCGCCGACGATCGGCGCGTTCATTCGCGGCGACGCGAATGCCGACGGTACGCGCAACATCGCCGACCCGGTCTACATCTTGAACTACTTGTTTTCGGCAGGCCCGGGAGTGTGCTTGGAAGCGCAGGACACGAACGACGACAGCACGGTGAACATCGCCGACCCGGTGTACGAACTCAATTTCTTGTTCGCATTTGGTCCTGCGATGCCGGCGCCGGGTCCTGGCTGCGGCGCGGATCCGACTCCTGACGCGCTCGGTTGCGTCGGTCCGACATCCTGTCCGTAGTGATCATTTTCAACTGCTTGTGACGCGACGCGGCCGAGGCAACCACTTCGTGGGAAGTCTCGGCCGCGCCGTTTTTTTGGGTTGCCTATCCGCCGCATCGGCTCAGCGCGGGGCTGGTCGATTCACTTTGTATACGCGAATGGCTGGGTTCGGCTCGAAACCGGCGATCAGTTCAAATGTCTGATCGTTGCGCGCCCATTCCTCTTCAGGCAGCGGCCGCGGTGCGGCGCCCGTGTACAGCACTAGATGCGTGAAGCCGTCGGTTAGAATTCGTTCGCGCCACGCGATGCGGTCCTCGTGCCGACGGTCCGGATGCACCGACACGGTCGCGGACGATGGCGCCAGCTCGACCCCGAGCGCCCGCGCGTATTCGTGCGCCGCTCGCCCGGCAGGCCCGCCGTCGAGCGGAACCGTCGCGACGAAGTGACCCGCTTGGTCGCCGCGGAGCGGATACGGCAAATTGAGACCCGCATAGGCGATCTTCCCGCGCGGCTCGCGCGCGATGAGCGCCCACGCGCTCGCGTACGGCGCATAGCGCGCGTCGCGGGCGTAGATCTGTTCGAGCGCGTCATGGCGCGACCACTGCGCGAATCCAAGTGCCGCACAACTCGCGAGTACGAGACTGCCGACGACCGCACGCCGCGTCCGCGGCGCGATCTCGACCGCGATCCAACCGAGTACGCCCCCAAGCGCCGCGATCGCGAGCCCGAGCGCGCTCGCGTCGAGCGCTCGACGCGCGAGCTGGGCGGCGAGTTCCGGTTCGAGGTGCTGATAGACCCAGCGCGGGAGCTCGATGAAGAACAGAAGCGACGTCGCTGCCGCCGCGCACCAAACGACAATGTGGCCGCCGGGTAGCGCTGCGACCGCAAGCGCCGTGGCCATCACCAACATCGCCCAGCCCGGAAACACGAAGCGCAAGTTACTGTTGTACGGCACGACCACGAAATGCAGCAGGAGCTGAAGTGCGCCCAAAATCGCGAGCCACGCCGGAACCGCGCCCACCCGCGCGCGAAGCCGGCGCGTCAGCGCCGTGATCGGTGCGAAGAGTCCGAGCGCCATCCAAAGCACGCCGCCCGTCGAAAACGTCAACAACAAGTAGTCCCAAACGCCGGGTCGCTCGCCATCCGTGAAGAAGCGGCTGACGTGAAACACGCTGGCGTGTGTGGCCTTGTGCGTGAAGAGGCCGCTGAGCTGGAATACGCCGAGATCGACCGCGAGCGGATAAACCGGATTGCCCGTGAGGATGAGATTGCGGAGATACGGAAAACTCCCGGTGACGAACAGTGCGGCGAGGAATGCGCCAGAGTTTCTCAACGTGCGCAACGGGCGCGGCGCGAAGATGACCGGCAGCAGCAGGAGCGGCGCGAACACGAGCCCGGTGAAACGGCTGCTCGCGAAGAGCCCAGCGAGCAAGCCGGCGAAGATGAGTCGCGCGCGCGCGCCGGAACGATGCCACCGAAAGAGCTGGTCGAGCGCCGCGAGCCATAGAGCCGCGGCGGCGACATCCGCCATCGCGGACGCGCCTTGAACGAGCATCTCCGGCAGCAACGCGATCACCGCGGCGGCGGCGATTCCGAGCAAAAGCCGGTTCGTCGCAGCATTCGCGACGGCGGATGAAGTGGGTAGCGGCCAAGCGCGGCGCGTAAGCTCAACGACGCTGTAGATCGCGAGCCACCAAAACGGAATTTGCCCGACACGCGCCAACGAATCGGTCGTGGCCGGCGCGATCAGCGCGAGCAGGAATCCTTCAAAGCTCTCGGGCGTATAGCCGGGCGCGATATCGCCGAAACTCGTCGGGACGAGCGAAAGCGTGCGATCCGCGAGCCAATGCCACGGCAGCGGCAAATGATACGTGAGCGCGTCGTAGGGATCGGCGAGCGCAAGCGTGCGGACGAGCGCGAGCGCGAGCGCGACCGCGGCCGCGGCGCCGGCAGCGATCGACGCGATGCGGCACTCGGTTTTCGAAACGGCCGCCACGGGCGCGTGGGCTGCAAACGCACGCGGAGCTCGAACGAAGTAAACGACGCCGGCGAGGACAATCCAGTGCATGACAAAAAGCGCTCCGGCGCCGATGCAGCCGATCGCGCCGACGAGCAAAACTTCCAATCGCCACGCGACCAAGAACAAGCAGAATAGCTCCGCTGCCCGTTCACTCGTTCGGCTCGTGGGAAACATCCGCCGTGCACAGAGCAACATCGCGGCGACGAGAGGTAAGTGAAAGCAAATCGTCCAGAGAATCGCGCCGAACTCCCGCACCAAACTCATGAATCGCGGTCGGCGTAAGCTTCATAGTGATTCACAAGGCGTCGCGCATAGCTTGCGAAAAACGTGCGCGGATAAAGGCGAATCAGTCGTCGCAAGTGTGGCTGCGCGCCGGCGAGATTGCCGAGTCGCTCCACCAACACGCGCGAGATTCGATAGAGGAGCAGCGCTTGAGTGGGTCCCGCCGGCAAGAGTTCGACGAGCACATAACCCTGATAGAGCGCGTTTTGATAGTCACCGAGCCGCAGATGCAGCTCCATGAGTTCCTTGCGAAGTCGAACGTTTTGCGGATAGAGGGCGATTTGCTCGAGTTTTGATTGGACGAGTTGACGATAGCCGAGCAGCGTCGCGCAAAACGCCTGATCGCGTAACAGCCAACTGCGCCACGAGGCCCCTTCGGCTCCGCGTTCACAAGTCGCAGTGAGGAGTGAGCACAAGTGCGCGCCAAAGGGCACAATGACGTGCACAATGACCGCGCGAGCGCAGAGCGCGATCGCGACGCAGAGGACGAGGATTGGGGCGAGTGTGAAGCTGGGGGCAAGGAGAATACTGGCGACCGTGCCGCTGACCGTCAATGTGCAAACGAGGAGGAGAATCTTGGCGCGTGAGTGGCGGCTGCGTCGCCAACAGAGCGCAAAAGCCGCCCAGAAAAACACGAGTGTGAGGATCACGAGATTCACGACTGTCAGAGAGACGTCCATGAATTTGCTTCCGCTCGGCCACCAGGAATCAAACTCAAGAAAATTGAACGTCGCGAGATCCAGGAGTGCGGTCACCGGCGCCACCGCCGCGGAGAGCGGCGTTCCCGCTGCTGGCAACGCATCCATCATCGATGCGAGACCGAGCAGTAACAGGCTAAGGGGCGCTGCTGGCATCTCGGCAATGACTCCGCTCCGTCTGTTAGCGCGCCGGCACAGGAGTACAACTCAGCGCGATCTCAGAGTTTCAACTGCGGAAAATGTGTCGTTCATGGTGCGCAACTCGATCCGTCGCGGACGTGGCCGCGGCGGTCCCCGGACTGCGGCGGATTGTAGCTGGAAGCATTGCCGCCGGTACACCCAAAAAAAATCTGAGGCGCCAGCGGCACGCCCCGCGACCGATACAGCGGGGCTGGCTCACGCGTCGATGAAGTCGTCCCCGCGAATTCCGCGGAACCTTTGCCACTCTGACGCGTCATCTCCAAAGCCAATGGGGACGGCGCTCGGTGAATCGAGTCTTCTGCCCCGGAGCGCCGAGAATCTCGAGCGCCGCACACCCTTGGTGATCTCGAGCTGCGTTCGAAGTGGGATGGGGATCGATGAGTGAGGGACCCGAACTGCGACGCGAGTCGGCGGCCGAACGCGATGCCGACCTTTCCGGTCGTCGCGCCGCGGGCGGCGTGATGACCGATGCCGAGTGCCTGGCGCGGCTCGCCGCGGGCGAACTCGAAGTTCTCGCCGAGCTGCTGGCGCGCTACCAGGATCGCTTGGTGAACTTGATTTACCGCCTGGTGCGGGACTGGGACACCGCGCTCGACCTTGGGCAAGAAGTCTTCGTGCGGATTCACGAGCGCGCGGCGACCTTTCGACCGGACGGGCGCGCCGAAGCCTGGATTTTCACCGTCGCGGTCAACTTGGCGCGCGACCACTTGCGGCGTCAACAGCGCATTGTTGCGCTTGGGCGGCGCGGGGCGGTGGCCGCCGAGGCGCGCCGCGCACCGCGATCGCCCTCGGACGCGCTCGAACAAGAAGAATTGCGCGCGCAAGTTTGGCGCGTGCTCGGCGAGATACCGGAAGGACCGCGCACTTTGTTGTTGCTGCGCGATTTCGAAGAGTTCGCATACGAAGACCTCGCCGTCGTGCTCGACTGCGACCTCGGCACCGTGAAGAGCCGGTTGCACCGCGCACGGCGCGTGTTTGAGGAACACTTCAACGCGCTATTCGGGCGCGGCACCGACGGAAGGGACGGGCGCGCATGAATCACAACCTCTGCGACAAAGTGCGGGAGCGCTACTCCGAACTTTATGAAGGCGAGTTGCCGGGCGCCGTCCAGCGGGAAACCGAGATGCACATCGCGGCCTGCGAAAGTTGCAGCGCCGGCTTTCGAGAATTCTCGGCGCGGATCGATGCGCTGCGCACTTTGCCGCGCCACCCGGTACCGCGCGCCTACGGGCAGGGCGTGCTCGATCGCATTCAGGAGTCGACCGCGGAGCGCCGCGCGCTGCCGCGCGGGTCGTGGAGCATCGGCAGGCGATTCGGATTGCAGTTCGGATGGGCGGCCGCGTTGCTTCTGGCGGTTTTCGTGTTCTGGCGCGTCGAAAACCTCCGAGTCGAGCAGATCACCAACGAGTTGAACAGCGCATGGCGGACCGTGGCGCTTGAACTCGGGCAGTCGATCGAAGCGAAGCACGCGGCGGAAACGCGGGCGCGCACTGAAGACTCGACGCGCATCCGCGCTGAGCTCGCGACCTTCGCGGAGCGCTCGCTCGAGAATGAGCGGGAACTCGCGAACTTGACGAAGCAGTTGCGCGAGTCGCCGACGCCGCGTTCCGAAGCGAATCATGAAGATCTCATCGCCACGCTCCGCAGCGGACTGGAAGAGCTGCGCGCGACCCAACACGCTTTCGGCGCGAAGCTCGAAGTGCTCAAGCAATTCGAGACGGGGATCGCGAAGCACGAGCAACAGCTCGCGGCGTTCGCGCGGGAGGCCGATCGGCGTTGGGAGCAACTTGGCGAGCAGGTCGCCGAACTGCGGACGCTCGCTGCGACACGGGCGGTTGCGACACGCGCTTCGGACGCGACACCGCCACGGACGCGCACCAGCGAGCCGCGCGTCGCCGATGCGCCGCTCACGATTCGACTCGGGGATTCCGGCTCACTGCGGCTCGTCGCCGATCTCGACGACCCGCAGGCGATCAATTCGCTCTTTGAGCTCTACGCAACGGGTGACTCGGAACTCAAGCACCTCGCACTCGAGCTGCTCGACGAGCGGTTTCGTAGTGAGCTGGCCGCGGTTCCTCTGAGTGACGTGACCGCGCAACCGAAACGCGGCGGGATCTTGGGCGTGTTCGCGAACGACGCGACGCCGACACCGCCGGTCGATCTAGCGGCGAAACGAATGGCGGCATACCGCGAGTTTTGGCGGGCGCAGTCGTATGGCGGCGGCGCGCCGCCACGGTGGTGAGATTTAGTTAACAAGTGGGTGACGAGAGGATTGCAATGGTGAGCGGGTTCATGATTCGTGCGGTTGCGCTGTTAACTGGGTTGCTCGTGATGGCGGGTTGCAACGGGTTTGAACGGCGTGCGAGCTCCTTTAAGGAGAACCGCTGGGAAATCCCCGTGCGCAAAAGCGTGCCGGCGCCGGAGGGAAAAGAGGTGACTTCCGTCTCGTACGCGATCACCGGGTCGAATGACCGGGTGACGTTGCTTCGGCGCACGGAGCATCCGACTGGCTACCTCGGCGCCGTTCTGCTCCAAGTCGATGCCACACCGCAGCCCGGCGCTGAGCCGTACTTTGGCGTGCTGCTCGGCAGAATCGCGGACAAGACGCCGGCTCAGATCGCCGGCCTGGAAGAAAACGATCTCGTGATCAGCGCGGATGGCGAAGCCATGAGCAACGCGCTGCGACTCAAGTACTTGATCGAGTCGCACGATCTCGCGAAGCCATTGCAGTTGGTGATAGAGCGTCGCCGCGAGCGACGCGAGTTTTCGATTCCGTTGACGACGCGACAGTCGCAAGAGGCGGAGAGTGAGCAATTCAACCTGCACTGTCACGAGGACCGCGACTTCTCGGGCGGCGACCTCGGACAGTTGCACCCGGAAGTCGCCCGCTACTTCTTTGAGAATGGCGAAACCGGTGTGATCTTGATGGCGATCCAACCCGGCTCACCGCTTTTCTACAGCAAGCTGCGGCGCGGCGACGTGTTGTTGACGGCCGACGACGAGCGAATCGCCAGCGTCGAACAATTGCTCGAGGTTTTCGAACATCGCGCGAAGGGCGGAGCGAGCGTTCGAATCACCGCGCAGCGGGGTTTCAAGACGATCACCGCGGAGTTCAAGCCGCGCGTCGACTACGAGTCGGACTTCAGAATCAGCATTCCGATTGTCGGCACGTATAGTTTGCAGACCGACAGCACCGAGCTCGGCATCGGCTTCGCGTCGGGTTGGATCTTCAACTACGAGTTCGATGCGGATTACAGTTCGGACGACGAGCCGTATCATTCACGAAAATGGGGCCTCGTGCTGAACCTCATCACGTATCGCAATGACGGCGAACGGCGACGCATGCGGCTCTTGTGGTTCATTCCGATTCGCTGGTGAAGCAGCTAGATTCGGAACAAGCGCGCAGCGCTTGTTCCGAATCTAATCGCGGACGCACAGGCGCTCTTGCTCGATCGTGTCGAACATCTCGCGAGTGATGTCTTGCGTCGGGTAGTTGCCGGAGAAGCACGCGGTGCAGAACTCGGTGATCGCCGAGTTGCCACTGCGCGCCGACTCTTCGAGGTCGGCAAGGTCTTGGTAGATCAACGCGTCGGCGTCGATCTCGCGTCGAATCGCGTCGATCTCGCGACCGCGCGCCACGAGCTCCTTTCGCGTCGCCATGTCGATGCCATATACACAAGGGTGCTGGACCGGCGGCGAGCACGATGCAAAGTAGACTTTGCGGGCACCGGCCTGCCGCGCCAGTTCGACGATCTTCCGCGATGTGTTGCCGCGCACGATGCTGTCGTCGACGAGCAGCACATCCTTGCCGGCAAATTCCATCGGAATGGCGTTGAGCTTCCGGCGAATGCCGTCCGTACGGTGTTGCTGGTCGGGCATGATGAAGGTCCGTCCGATATAGCGGTTCTTCACGAAACCTTCGCGGTATTCGACGCCGAGCGCGCTCGCGAGCGTGCCGGCGGCGGTGCAGGCGGAATCGGGAATTGGGATGACCACGTCGATCTTGAGGCCGAGTTTCTTGATTTTGGTCGCGAGCTTTTGGCCGAAGTTTCGCCGCGACTGGTAGACGCTCATCCCATCGATCACTGAGTCGGGTCGGGCGAAATAAACGTGCTCGAAAATGCATGGGTGGTGATTCGTCGCGAGGACCTTGTGGCGGACCACTGGTTCGCCGGGGCGGAACAGCACGGCTTCGCCGGGTTGCACGTCTCGCCAATTGCTGAAGCCGATGATGTCGAGCGCGACGTTTTCTGAAGCCGTCGCGTAGTCGAAGGACCCGCGATCATTGCGGCGCTCACCATAGATCATCGGCCGAATGCCGAAGGGATCGCGGAACGCGAGCACGCCGTAGTCCGCGATCAGCGCGACGACCGAATACGATCCCTTCACGTGGCGCAGTACGGCGTCGACCGCCTGAAACAAAACTTCCGGAGTCAAATCCGGTACGCCCATGCGACCGAGCTCGATCGCCAGGACATTCAAGATCAGCTCGACATCACAGCTCGAGTTGATCAGCGTCTTCTTCTCAACCATGAACTTGTTCAGTTCGGCGTGGTTGGTGACGTTGCCGTTGTGCGCCATCGCAATTCCGTAGGGGAAATTGATCAGGAACGGCTGAGCATCGCTGGAGGAACCGGCGCCGATCGTGGGATAGCGAACGTGACCGATGCCCATATTGCCCGTCAGTCGCTCCATATTTTTCGCGCGAAACACATCGCGCACCAAGCCATTCCCCTTCTTGAGTTCGAAGGCGCGATCAAACGTGACCATGCCGGCGGCATCTTGGCCGCGATGCTGTAAGCACAAGAGGCCTTCGTAGATCAGTGGCGCGACCGCGTTCGCGGCCGTCACGATGCCTATGAATCCGCACATGGGCGTCCTTGCAGGCGTGGGTTCCTGTCGCTGATGCGGTGTCGCTGCGCCTCGCGAGGCGCGCGCGCGCAGCGCGCTGAGGCGCCGATCGTACCTGCTTCGCGCTCGCATGTGGAGACGTTTGAAGCGACCCCGCGCGCGTAGCGGAGCTGACAAAGATTGGCGTTTGCGGCCGTCGCCATTCCATCCGAGTCTAAAAATGTGCGCAGCGTTTTGGCCCGGTGGGTCGAGGCGCGGCGCGCGACGAAAACGCAAAACGATTTCCAGGCAGGTGGTGTTTCGTTTGTTCGTTTGGTGTGCTGGAAGAGGAAAAGCCGCCTGTCTGGACTCTTTGAGATAACTGGTCCGGAATCTCAACAAGCAGCTTGTTTCACGACTCATTCACTCTCCGAAGACTTAGAACTGGAGAGGCGAGCCGAGACCTTGGGGAACGCTTACTTCCTTGGAAGAGCACCGGTCAGCTCGCCTCTTCTTTCTTTCTTCGCGACTCAGGCTTGAGACAACACAGCAACACGCGGACGAGGGCTTCGGTCCTGCGTTCGCAAAATGGGCGGCCGGGCAAAACCGTGGTGTGGACTTTGGCGCCGGCTGCCCGTTTTTTTTCCTCCACCGAGACTGCCCGACCCGCGCCCGCGAATTGACCTCCCACTCCATCGCCGACCAGAAAACTGACTGCATCACGCCGACGCGCTTGCAAGCGGAGTCTTTCGCTTTTGCTCGACGTCGTCTAGCATACGCGCGTTAGGCGTTTCGTGGGGGGGGTGCCGCACGCCGCCTTTTCTTTGCTGATGCTTCCGCAGCCGACTCATCCGGCCGCGCAGGAGGCAACGTGATCGAAATTGCGGATTCCGTTATTTTTCAAGGTGCGTTCGCCGTTGCGGTGCCGTTGCTCTACGTCGCACCCAATTTGCGAGTCTTCGCCAACCCGTCGGCGCGCGAGTTCTTGGGTCCTTCCGCACCGAGTGAATCTGACGCGCGCGACGCCCAGCAGGGTGCCGCAAAGCCGGGCAGTGCGGGACTCTCGCCCATCGCCGAATCTGCGGTGCTGACTGGACTCGGCGTCACCGTCGCGGAGTTGCTCGACGCGCGCGTCACGACGGGGCCTACCACGCGGCTTGCGCATTCGTGTTACGTCGCCGAACGATTGCGGCTGCCCGATGGCGCGACATTGATCGCGCTCGGCCGGCCGAACAATGACGCGCGGGGCGTCGGGGCCGCCGCCGTCGCCGCGAGCCGCGACTCGCGCGTCGAGACTCTGAGTGCGCTCGCGCCTTTTCTCTCGGGAATCGCGCATCGGTTGCGGAACGATTTGACGGTCGTCGTGAATGCGGCGTACGCGATCGATGTGATGTGTCGACCCGACCGCGCCGCGATCGATCCGTCGATGCGGATCCCCATGACACAAGCCGAGGTCAGTCTCCGCAGCGTTTTTCGCAGCGTGCAGGCGCTCGTCGGGTGCATTTCTCGCACCGCAACGCAGGCGGGCGCGAACGAAGTTTCGCACGTGCTCGAGACGCTACGCGAACTCGTGCAACACACGCTCTCGCAACGCAAGGTCGAGCTGGTGATTGATGCGCAAAGTTCGTCGTTTGCCGTGGCGGAGCCGCAAGCGCTCTTGAGCGTGCTGCTCGCGCTCGTCTGGCACTGCGGCGAGCAGCTCGAGGCGGGAGACCGCGTCACGCTGCAAGCCCAGACGACCGAGAATCGCCACTGGATAGTTCGATGTTCGTGCGCGACAAAGCGTCTTTTCCGCGGCGATCTCGCAGTCGATGCATCGACGGCGAAAACCGATTCGAGTCTCGAAGTGATTGGGTTGCGAGCCCGGCAATTCGGCTGGCGACTCGACGCACGCGCTACACAGAGTGCGGCAACACACTCGATCGGATTAGGGGCCGTTCCGCCATCGGAGGCGTCGACATCGGGTTTTGTTGTGGAATTGGCGGGCGTGGCCGACATAAGATCGCCGCTGCAATAAGCAGTTAGGCCAATGGTTTCCGTCTGCGCCGGTGAGTCGTGCGACCGTGCTCGGTGACGTGCTGACGCAACCGATGACACGTGCAGTTTCCGTCGCGCCCGGCGAATTCGAAGGGGCTTGCGCCAAGTTCCTTCAGAAAAATGGTGCATCGATGATCGCTGCTGCTGGAAATCGAATTCTCATTACCGACGATGAGATGCAGACTCTCGAGAGTCTCGCGGGCATATTGCGGGCGAATGGGTATGCCGTGTCGAGCGCGCGTTCCGCGGCGGAAGCGCTCGCGCTGATGCGGCGCGAACCGTTTCAACTGCTGATCACTGATATGCAGATGCCGAATATGGATGGCCTTGAACTCGCGCGCGAGGCGCGCAAGGAATGGCCGAACTTGCCGGTCGTGATATTAACCGGCCACGGCACGATCGATCATGCGGTCAACTCCATGCGACTCGGCGCGGCCGACTTCATCGTCAAGCCGCTCGATCCGACGCAGTTGCTCGTGCGCATCGAGCGGTGCCTCGAGGAACGCGCGCTGCGCTCTGAAGTTTCGCGACTCTCGGAAGCGGTTCGGCGTTCGGGTCGATACGGCGAGATCATCGGCGCGAACCGCGCGATGCGAGAGATCTTCGATGTCATCGAGCGCGTCGCGAATCGGCCGTCGATCGTGCTCATCCATGGCGAGCCTGGCACCGGCAAAGAGCTGATCGCACGCGCGATTCATCGCCGTAATCTCGACATGCGTTTGCCGCCCGATTTGAGTCCGAGCGAGCGCGAACACTTGCGCAAATCCGCCGAGGTCAATTCGCCCTACATCGGCGTCAATTGCGGCGCCTTCGCGCGGAATCTCCTCGAGAGTCAATTGTTCGGTCACAAAAAGGGCACCTTCACCGGCGCGATCGCCGACCAAGAGGGCGTCTTTGTGGCGGCGCGCCACGGCACGCTGTTCCTCGACGAGATCACCGAGCTCGATATCGATTTACAAGTCAATTTGTTGCGCGCGATTGCCGAACGCGAAGTCACGCCGCTCGGCGCAACGCAATCGCAGCCGGTCCATGCGCGCATCATCACGGCGACCAATCGCGACATTGCGCAGTTGGTCAAGGACGGCAAATTCCGTGCGGATCTCTACTACCGTATCAATGTCGTCAATATTCATGTGCCGCCGCTGCGCGAACGCATCGACGATCTTCCGCTCTTGGTGGATTACTTCATGCAAAGCGTCGCGCGTTCATATCGCGTGGCGCCGCGCGAAGTCACTCGGCCCGTGATGGAGACATTTCAGAGTTACAGTTGGCCGGGCAATGTGCGCGAACTTCAGAACGTCATCGAACGCGCATTCGCGCTCGGGCGCGACGACGCGCGGCTCACCGTCGCCGATTTGCCGCTGGAACTCGCGCAATCGACCGAGCCCCGCGTCGAATCGAAGAACGGGGACGAGCATGTGTTTCCAAGTCTCGATCAAATCGTTCGCGGTCACATCGTGCGCGCACTGCAAGCCTCGCGCGGCGTGAAGAGTCGCGCGGCGACGCTGCTGCGCATCGACCGGAATCGTCTGTATCGTTTCATGGATCGTTATCGCATCGAGCGCGGGAGCTGAATTCCGCGGACGAGAAGGACTATGAGTGGGCTGCGCGAATATAGCGCGCGGACGTCGCCAAAATGCCACGAATCGAAGCATGGCAGGTCGCCGCCGCGGCCGCCGACGCCGAAGTAGGCTGAGTTCTCGGTCCAAGATAGCGCGGTACGTTTGCTTTGGCCTTGCAGTTGCAGTGATATGGGCAGATTCCGGGAGAAGACGCGGCGCTCCAACGACTGGCGGGCACTGTTGGCAGCGTACAAAGTCCTTCTCCCGATTTTTTTTTAATTATCGTTGCCCATGGAGCGAGTGCACCGTATTCGGCGCGCGACTTTGTCCGCACGGCCGGTCGATCCGTCGGCCCTCCAGTGAGAGTTAGCGTCGCGCCGCCGGCCGGAGGCTTGTCCGACGCTCGTCGGGCAGTATGATTTGGCCCTTGTGTCGACCTTCGAAGCGAGTCTCGTCTTGAGGCGTCGGCGCCAGTTCGGCTCATGATCGTCGCGTTCTTTCGCTCCCGGAGAGCCAACCAATTACGCCGCGCTCTCGGAAGCTCGATCGCGGGCGATCCGCTGCTCGCTCGAAGGCGAACTCGAAGAATGGACGCCGCTCGAGGGAGCAGCAATTTCTTGCTGCCGCTGCTAGAGGAATATTCGTGCTGGGTGGGAGCCCGGTGATTTGGTGTTGCTGATTAGGAGAATGTCGAATGCCACGTACAAAAGTCCAGGTTCGGGCATTGCCGAGTGTGCAAACGTTGTTGTTCTGCTTGCCCGTGCTGTTCGTTGTGTTCGCAGCCGCGGCGCCGGCGACCGCGCAGATGGTTTCCGGTGAGAACAATTTGCTCATTGCGCCGAGTGAAGCCGCGCCGGGAACCCTGAATCACGTGGTGGAAATCGTCGGCGTGAACAATGCGGATGTGAAGGGCTACTCGATTGTCGTCAATTATGGACTCGAGTACCTGGAGGCGGTGGCGGTCAATATCGACGGTACGCTCGCCGAAGCCGTTGGCGCTGAATTCGTGAACTACGAAAACTACGAGAGCGAAGGTTTCTTCATTTTTGCGGTCTTGCTCGACTTGCTGCCACCCTACGCGGGGCAAGTCATTCCCGGGATCCCGGATTTTGAGTTGGTGTACGCGAACTTCGTTTGCAACGTGTTGCCGAGCGCCGCGGAGGTCGACGAGATTCCGCTCGTTTTCGTCAATGACGTTGGGACGCCGCCCGTCAGCAACATTTTTGTGATCGACTTCGATTCGATCTCGCCGAATCTCATCAGCGGTGCCATTTCGGTGATCGGGGAGGTCGCGTTCGTGCGGGGCGACACGAACCTCGACACCAAGTTCAACATTGCGGACGCCGTGACGATTCTGTCCTACTTGCACGCGGGCGGCGCCGCGCCGGATTGCCTGTCGATCATGGACATCAACGACGACGGCATGATCACGCAGTCCGACCCGATCTATGAATTGAACTACTTGTTCCTCTCCGGTCCGTCGATCCCGGCGCCATTCCCATTGAGCGGCCTCGATCCGACCGCGGACGGTCTCAGCTGCGAGTAAGATTTTTCGAGCCGTAGCCCCAGCGATCGCCTGCCGTCCATCAGTTGCCGGCTGTAGGGCTAGGAGTGCGTCTAAGGAGTCGGTCCAGGAGTCGGCTGCCGGCAATATTGTGAGCCGGCACGCGGACTTGTCGCGTCCCAACCGGCAACCTTTTGACCTCGGCTCGAGCCGCAGCGGCCGCCGGTTCACGGGCCGATTTGCCGCCTTGTCGCCAATGGGCTAGATTTGATTGACAGTATTCTTGATTCGGGTCGGGCGATCGAGCGTTGGTCGGTCCGGCTCGTGCGTTCGTCCGGCTCAGTCGGATTTCGTGGACGGCTCAATATGGCGACTTCCAACGACACAGCCTACCTGCGCGTCATCAGCGGACCGCTCAAGGACGGCGTCTTTGTGCTCTCCGACCTCACCGTGTTCGAAATCGGCCGTGGCGCGGGGTGTCACGTGAAGCTCCGCGACGAGCTTTGTGGGCTCAATCATGCGCGCATCAGTCAGCGTCACGGCAAATGGGTGTTCAAGAATCTCAGTGATGAGCGCGGCTCGTCGATCAACGACATCATTGTCGACAGTCGAGCGCTCGATGGTGGCGAGATCATTCGCATCGGTCAGACCGAGTTGCAGTTCACGTTCACGCCGCCGACGCCGAATAAGAAACCAGCCACTACTAATGCGCCCACGGTCGCGCCAGACCAAGTTCGAACGCTGGTCGCCGAGCACGCCGGGCCGAAAGCGCCCATCGCGCCGTTCGCAGCGCCACCGCCAAATCGCTTGAAGTCGGAGAACGCCGCCGGGGGAGCGACACCGCGCGAAGAAGTTGCCGCCGGCCCCACGCGCGGCGTACTGCAGCTCACCGTCATCGACGGCGCTCCCGAGGATCTCGGCAAACTGTTAGTCGTCGACGGCTCCGCGGATCTGCTCATCGGTCGCTCACTCAATTGCGACATGGTGCTGAAAGACGGCAAGATCTCGCGCACGCACACGCGGATCGAACTGCGCGATGGTCAAATCATTGTCACCGATCTCGGTTCCGCGAACGGCACCGTCATCAATGGCGAAGCCGTGAAAAAGTCGGTCATTAAACGCGGGGATTATTTGCGCCTCGGTTTCACGGTGCTTTCTTGCAGCGACGCCAATCATCCGCTCGTTGCTTCCGGTTCGAATCGCTCCTGCTGATTATTCGGTCACGCGCGCGGATGATATTTCGCGTGCAACTCGCTCAAGCGCTCCCGATCCACGTGCGTGTAGATCTCCGTCGTGCGGATATCGGCGTGCCCCAACAACTCCTGCACTTCGCGCAGTCCGGCGCCGCCGCCAAGCAAGTGCGTTGCGAAACTATGACGGAGTGTGTGCGGTGAGACGGGGTGCGGGAATCCAGCACGGCGTCCACCGGCCTGCAGCATTCGAAATACGAGATTGCGCCCGAAGGAGCCGCCGCGGTCGGCAAGAAAGAGCAACTCCGGTGTGCGTGCGCGCAACGCGAGCTGCGGCCGCTCCAGCTCGCGATAGCGACGGATCGCGTCGAGCGCGCGCGCACTGACTGGCACCAAACGTTCCTTGCTGCCCTTGCCAAGACAGCGCAAGAACGAGTCTTCGGTATGAAGATCGCGACAGCGAAGCTGACACAATTCGGAGACTCGCAAGCCGGATGAATACAGCAACTCCGCCATCGCGCGATTCCGCAGCGGATAGCGCGCGTCCGCACCCGCAATCGTCGCCAACAACTTTTCGACTTGCTGCGGACTCAAGACCTGGGGGAGTTTTTTCCAGCCGCGTGGTAGCAACAAATCCGCGGCCGGATTGCGATCACATTGACCGGTCGTGACGAGAAAACGGTAGTAACCACGGATGGCGGCAACGCGCCGTCGGAGGCTTGCGGTCGAATGACCGGCGTCGCGCTCGGCGCCGAGAAACGCGACCAAATCCGGGCGCGTGAGGCCGAACGGAAAATCCGTTTGCTTGGCAGCCGCGAAGCGTGCGAGGAGTTCGAGATCGCCCGCGTACGCAGTCAGCGTGTTCGCCGCGAGACCACACTCGACTGACAAATAGTCGAGAAAAGTGGCCACGCTGGCGCTGTTCGGCGGTGGTTTTTTGATGCGGTTTTTTGGGGGAGGAACCAGACTTGCACCCACTTCCACCCATCCGTAGAATCCGGGCCCTTTGTTTCTGGGTTGGTCTGGCGAATGAAGTTAACACGAGTGTCAGAGCGGGCAAAGTCCGCTTCAAGAAGCTGGTCCGAGCGGCGCGCCCGGCCCAGATGAGGTGGTGAGCGCAACCGGTTGAACAGATGTTTCGTTGAGCCATGGTTCTTCGAGAGATCTTCCGTCGAGAAAGTCTGTTCGAGAAAAATTTCGTTGGGAAAAGACAGTTGAGCAAGGAACGGCCAAGCAAAAAAATGAGCGGCACCAACAACAACAGCAAGAAGTCGAACTCCAAAGACTTGGACGAGTACCGTGACCTGCTGATGGAGCGGCGCAACTTCTTGACCGGCGCGATCGCTTCGATCGGCAAGTCCGTACCGGCCGGCGGCGCGGACGGCGGCACCGGGGATTCGGCCGACATGGGATCCGAAGCGTATGAGCAGGATTTTTCGCTCAGCTTGCTCGAGACGGAATCGGAGATCGTGCAGAAGATCGACGACGCGCTGGTGCGAATCCAAGACGGCAACTACGGGCTCTGTTTCAACTGCGAGAAGCCGATTTTGAAGGCCCGCCTCCGCGCGATCCCGTGGACCGACTATTGTGTGGATTGCCAACGATCCTTTGAGTGATCGTTGGTGAGTGATCGCGCGTTCTCGAGACGGATCGCGCCCCGCGGCCGTGACGGCGGAGGATCAGCATGAACGACGCTGTCACGCCCGCGCCCGCACCGACGCAGAGCGGGCACCCCGCACCAGTCCCGGGCGCCGAGGTCGATCTCTCCGTCACGATCAAGACGCCAAGCGGTGAGCTGAGACTGCGGCATCCGCTGCTGCCTGCCTCTGGGACTTTCGGCTACGGCGAAGAATTCGAGCCGTTCGTCGAGCCGGGTTTGTTCGCGGCCGTGATCGGCAAGAGCATTTCGCTCGAGCGCCGACACGGCAACCCGCCGCCGCGGACGATCGAGACGCCGGCTGGCCTGTTGAATTCGATCGGCCTCCAAAATCCTGGGCTCGAAGCCTTCATCGCGAACTACCTGCCACGCCTCGCCCGCTACGGCGCGCCTGTCATCGTGAACTTGGTGGGCCGCACCGTCGAAGATTACTGCCAGCTTGTCGATGCGCTCGAGGCCGAGTCCGCCGTGAGCGGCTACGAACTCAACATTTCGTGCCCAAACGTCACGGAGGGGCTACGTTTTGGCCAGGATCCACTCGCCACGCGCGCACTCGTTGCGGCGGTGCGGCCGCGCACGCGGAAACTCTTGATTGCGAAACTTACTCCGAACGTCACCGACATCGCCGAGCAAGCCGTCGCGGCCGAGCGCGGCGGCGCGGATTGCATTTCGCTCATCAACACTCTGCGCGCAATGAGTGTCGATTGGCGACGCCGACGCTCGCGCATCGGCACATTGGCGGGCGGGCTGTCGGGCCCCGCGATTCGACCCATCGCGTTGCGGATGGTGCATGAGGCGAGTGAAGCCGTCGAGATACCGGTCTGCGGCATCGGCGGCATCACCGCGCCCGAACATGTGCTCGAGTTTCTCGTAGTCGGCGCCGCGTTCGTGCAAATCGGCACGCATCTCTATCGAGAGCCAGCGTGCGTGCCGGATTGGCTCGAGCAGATTCGGGCGCTGTTGCGCGCGGAAGGCATCGCGCGAATCGCCGATCTTGTCGGCACGCTGAAGGTCGCAGATTGAGAGCTGGCAGAAGCACGGCCTGCATTGTAGTTTGACCGCCCGTAATGGCTGTGCCGCACAGAAAGCCGTAGGTGATTTTGTTCGAGAAGTTCTTGTATTGGATCTTCGGATCGAGGAACGAACGCGTACTCAAGCCGCTCGCTGCGATCGTCGCGCGCATCTCGTCGCTCGAGCCCGAATTGGAGCGATTGAGTGATGCGGACCTGCGCGGGCGCACGATCGAGTTTCGCGATCGCCTGTCGGGTGGGGCCACGCTCGATAGCCTCTTGCCCGAAGCGTTTGCGTGCGTGCGCGAGTCTGCGCGCCGGCACCTGCGCACCAAGAACGGCGTGGCGATGCGGCCCTTCGATGTGCAGCTCTTGGGCGGAATCGTGCTGCACCGCGGCGGTATCGCCGAAATGGCTACCGGCGAAGGCAAGACGCTCGTAGCGACGTTGCCCGCTTATCTAAACGCGCTCCTCGGGCGTGGTGTGCATATCGTCACCGTCAACGACTACCTCGCCAAACGCGACAGCGAGTGGATGCGCCCCGTTTACGAGGGTCTCGGCATGACGGTCGGCGCCATCGCATCCCAAATGGATTCGCGCGAACGCATCCAGCAGTACGCCTGCGATATCACGTACGGCACCAACAACGAGTTCGGTTTCGACTACTTGCGCGACAACATGAAGATTCGGCCCGAAGAGCAATGTCAGCGTCATCGGCAGTACGCAATCATCGACGAGGTCGATTCGATCTTGATCGACGAGGCACGCACGCCGCTGATCATCTCGGGGCCGGCCGAGGAATCGACCGACAAGTATTATCTGGCCGACAAAGCCGTCCAAAAGCTCGAGAAAGACGTGCACTTCGAGATAAAAGAAAAAGAGCGCGCGGCGATGCTGACCGAAGAGGGCATCGATCGCGCCGAGAATCTCGTCGGCGTCGATTCGTTTTATTCGCCCGGCAATATGACGTGGCCGCACCATATCGAGCAAGCGCTGCGTGCTCACTACCTTTACCAAGTCGATGTGCATTACGTCGTAAAGGACGGCGAAATCGTCATCGTCGATGAGTTCACCGGCCGCTTAATGGAAGGTCGGCGCTGGTCGGACGGCTTGCACCAAGCCGTCGAAGCCAAAGAGAAGCTCAAGATCAAGGAAGAGAATCAGACGCTCGCGACGATCACGTTCCAGAATTTCTTTCGGTTGTACGGCAAGATCAGCGGTATGACCGGCACTGCGCTCACCGAGGCGGCGGAGTTCAGTTCGATTTACAAGCTCGACGTCGTGACGATTCCGACCAACCGTCCGCTGGCCCGCGAGAACCTGCCAGACGTCGTCTATCGCACGAAGCGTGAGAAGTGGATCGCGATCTGCGACCGTATCGCCGAGGTCCACGCGACCGGCCGGCCGCTGCTTGTCGGCACGATCTCGATCGAGGATTCCGAGCTGCTCTCGGGCATGCTCAAGCGTCGCGGCGTCGAGCACAGCGTGCTCAACGCCAAGTATCACGAGAAGGAAGCCGAGATCATCGCGCAGGCCGGTCAACGCGGCTGCGTGACGATCGCCACCAACATGGCCGGGCGCGGCACGGACATCGTCTTGGGCCAGGGCGTGCCCGAACTCGGCGGGTTGTTTGTGCTCGGTTGTGAGCGCCACGAGGCGCGTCGCATCGACAATCAGCTGCGCGGCCGTTGCGCGCGTCAAGGCGACCCCGGCGGCTCGCAGTTTTATCTCAGTCTCGAAGACGACCTCATGCGCATCTTCGCGTCCGAGCGCATTTCGAATCTGCTGAAACGCTTCGGCATGGAAGAGGGCGTCGAGATCAGCCACTCGATGGTGTCGCGCGCGATCGAGCGCGCCCAAAAGAAAGTCGAAGCGCGCAACTTCGAGATCCGCAAAAACCTGCTCGAATACGACGGCGTGATGAACGAGCAGCGGAAGCTCGTTTACGAACTGCGCGATCGAATCTTGCGCGACGTCGAGCTACAAAAACTCATGCTCGAGTTTGCCAAAGAGGCGGCGGGCGCGCGGCTCGACGAATTGTTGATCGAGGATGACAACGCCCAAGCCAAGGCGGAGAAGGTCGTCAAGTGGTTGGCCGAGCGCTACAGCATCACGGCGCCGTCGGGTGCGTTCGAGAGCGTCGACTCCAACGAATATCTCGAGCAGGTCGTCGAGCTTTACAGCCAGTCGCTCGAGCAGAAGCGCGCGCAAACCGGCCCCATGTTCGATCGGCTGCTGCATTTCATATTCCTGACGACGATCGACGACAAGTGGAAAGACCATCTGCACGCGATGGACCAACTCCGCGCCGGCATCGGCATGCGCGGCTTTGGTCAACTCGATCCCAAGGTCGAGTTCAAGCGCGAAGGCTACGCCATGTTTGCGCAGATGCTGGCGAGCCTCAAAGACGACACCTCGGCGCTCGTGCCGCGACTCCAAGTGCGCATCGATGAGCGCGCGCAAGCCGCCGCCGAGCAGAAGCTCGAGAAAAAGTGGGACGGCCACGAAGTGAGCGGCCAACAACTCGAGTCGCAGTATCAAGAGCACGGGAAGAAAATGGCCGCCGGGATCCGCGGCACGCAGCGCGGTGCGAAGCAGCCGGCTCAACCGATTCGCAATAAAGAAGAAAAGGTCGGTCGCAACGACCCGTGTCCGTGCGGCAGCGGCAAGAAGTACAAGTCTTGTCATGGGGCTGGAAGCGGTGGTGCCGGCGGTGGCGGTGCGGCGACTGGTGGCGAGAAGAGTTCCGACGGGAAGTGATCAGATTAGTCATCCGGCATGAAGTGGGTTCGAGTTCAGAGCCTCGTCATCGACCTTGCCTATTTGTTGATGGCGCCGTTTGTGATCGTGCCGTGGCTGCTGCTACTCGTCGTGAAGCGTCGGCGTGGCGTCGGTAGCTTGCGCGAGCGGCTCGGATATCTTTCGCTACCGCCGGCCGCAAAGCCGCGCATCTGGCTGCATGCCGTCAGCGTCGGGGAGTTCGAGGCGGCTTGGCCGCTGATTCAGGAACTGACGGCGAATCTTCCGCGGTATGAACTCGTTGTCTCGACTACCACCACGAGTGCCTATGCGCTCGCGCGTCGGCGCGTCGACCCCAGTCGAGTGTTTCTCTATCCGCTCGATTTTGGTTTTGCCGTGCGTCGCTCGTTGCGCGCCGTGCGGCCGCAGCTCGTCGTGTTGTTGGAGCTCGAGCTGTGGCCGAATTTCTTGCTGAACGCCGCGGCGGACGGCGTGCCGATCGTCGTCGCGAATGGACGCGTGAGCGCGCGCGGGTTCCGTCGTATGCGACACGCGCGACTCCTCGTGCGTTCGATGGTGCGACGCGTGCGGCAGTTTTTTGCGCAGACGGATGAGTACCGCGACCGGTTGCTCGCGCTCGGCGTGCCGGGCGATCGCATCGTCGTAAACGGCAATCTGAAGTTTGATCGGCCACCGCTTGCAGATCGCGACGAACGACGCCGTGTCTTCGAGGCGCGCTGCGGTTTTCCGCCGCAGAGTCGGCGCTGGATCGCGGGCAGCACGCACGCGGGCGAGGAGGAGATCGTGCTCGCGGTCCACCATGAATTGCGCGCCGAGTTCGCCGATCTCAGTTTGATTCTCGCGCCGCGCCATCATGAACGCGCCGCGGTGCTCGTCGACGAATGCGCACGTCGCGGCTTCTCGGTCGCGCGGTATAGCGCGACGGGAAGTCCGGCTGGCGCGGGCGCGCCGGGCGCGCCGCAAGTCGTCGTCGTGGACGGGATGGGCGAACTCGCCGGACTCTACGCGTGCGCGGATGCGGCGTTCGTCGGCGGCAGCCTCGTGCCGGTCGGGGGCCACAACGTCCTCGAGGCGATCGCGGCTGGCGTCGCGACCGCGCATGGGCCGCACATGGGCAACTTCGCGGTCGAACGGCGTCTTTGCGCCGAGGCCGGCGCCGCGGTCGAGGTCGCGTCCGGCTCCGACCTGCGCGCGCAAGTCGCTGGTTGGTTGCGCGAGCCCGCGCGCGCGCGCGCGCAAGCGCTGCGCGGTGAATCGCTGCTTGCCGCACATCGCGGGGCCGCCGCTTCGACCGTGCGTGCGCTGCGCACGCTACTGCGTGTGGACGGCTGATTCCCTACTCATCCCGCTGCGTAGCCGTTACGATTCCGCGCTCGGCGTCGAGCGTTTGTTTCAACACTTGAATTGAGTTTTTGGAAGGAGTCGCGGGCGATGGCCCCAGAGCGCAAACTTTTCACTTCAGAGTCGGTTTCCATGGGCCATCCCGACAAGGTCGCCGATCAGATTTCCGATGCGGTGCTCGACGCGTATCTGCGCGAGGATCCGAATAGTCGCGTCGCTTGCGAGACGCTGGTGACGACGGGTCTCGCGCTCGTCGCGGGGGAAGTGACGAGTCGAGGCGCGCCGCAGATCGCGGACATCGTGCGCGCGACAATTGCCGAGATCGGCTACACCGATGCGGCGATGGGCTATGACTCGAAGACTTGCTCGGTGCAAGTGACGCTCGGTCGGCAGTCGCCGGATATCGCGATGGGTGTCGACGAAAAGGGCGACAAGGAACAAGGCGCGGGCGATCAAGGACTCATGTTCGGCTACGCGTGCGATGAGACGCCAGAGCTCATGCCACTCAGTATCGCGCTGGCGCACAAGCTCATGATCGAGCAGGCCGCGCAGCGGCGCTCAGGCGAGATCGGCTGGTTGCGTCCCGATGCGAAGAGCCAAGTCACGGTCGAGTACCAAGACGGGGTCGTGACGCGCGTCGATGCGGTCGTACTCTCGACGCAGCACGCTGAAGACGTTACGCACGCGCAAATCAAGGAAGACGTGATGCAAAAGATCATCCGCAAGGTGATCCCGGCGCGTCTTCTCGATGCGAAGACGCGTTATTACATCAACCCGACTGGCCGCTTCGTCGTCGGTGGACCGATGGGCGACTGCGGCCTCACCGGTCGGAAGATCATCGTCGATACGTACGGCGGCCACGGCCGCCACGGCGGCGGCGCGTTCAGCGGCAAGGATCCATCGAAGGTCGACCGCTCCGCCGCTTACATGGCGCGCCACATCGCGAAAAATATCGTCAAAGCCGGCCTCGCGCGCCGCGCCGAAGTGCAGCTCTCCTACGCGATCGGCGTCGCCGAGCCGACGTCGGTGCTCGTAGAGACTTTCGGCACCGGCACCGTCTCCGACCGCGACATCGAACAGCTCGTCCGCAAACACTTCCAACTCAAGCCGCGCGGCATCATCGAATACCTCCGCCTCAAGCGCCCGATCTACCGCGAAACCGCCCGCCACGGCCACTTCGGCCGCGAACTTCCCGACTTCACGTGGGAAGACACAAAAGCCGCGACGCAGTTGCGGTGATGGGGGTAGAGCTGATTGACCGCATCTAATTCGCGTGACGAGGCGGAGAACGCCAACATGCTCGACAAGCTCAAGGGACTGGGAAATCAAATCTCGTCGTTCGCGACGGATGCCGTCGACGGTGTTTCGTCGACCGTCAAAGTGGGTGCGGAGAGCATCGCGGACGCAGCCAGCGCCGCCGCCCAGACCTTGAATGAGACGGCCGTTCGCACCGCCGTCGATCAAATGCGGCGGATCCTCGAGATCGCGGCCGAAGAAATTCGCCAACGTCCCGTGTTAGACCGCCCGGTCACGCTGACGGCCATCGTCAACATCCGTTTCACGGCCCTCGAGATGCAAGTCATCGTCAGTCCGGAGCGCAGCGAATCGAAGCCCGAGCCGCAACGCTGAGCGCGCGCGCTGACTATCTTTGAATGGGCAAAGTGTCGATCTTTTGTTGTCCTTGTGTTGCAGATCCACAATCGACCACTTGCCACGAACTGAACCCGCGGCGAACTCTGACATAGGGAAGAAATCGTCCTGGCCCAGAAACGAACGAAGGACTCCAGAGAACAACATCCAGCGTTCCGAGTTCCGAGGTGAAGGCCATCATCATGACATGAACCGATGCGTTCTTCGTCTCCGGCTGGAGCAGCTCCTGGATGAGGCCGTCGAGGCGTTCGCACACGCCGGGATTTTTGAAGTGAACCGGGTCAAGTCGATTCGTTCCTGGCGTGAATCTCGAAAGCACGGATTTTTCGACGAAACTACTCGCGGTCTCGAGATCATACGAGCGAGTAAGCCAGACCCAACAACCGGCGGGAAGCAGAATGCACAAGGCGATTCCGAACGAGCCGGCCAAAATCGCTCTTCGCGTCACTTGACCACCTTCAACTCGTAGTCGTCTCGGACGCCCGCTGCAACAGCCAACAATCTGCGAGCACGATCGCGACCATCGCTTCGATGACTGGGATGACGCGCGGCACGACACAAGGGTCGTGGCGGCCGGCGCGGGCGACGTCGCCGACCGAGCTCGTGGGTTTGATCGCGACTTCGAGGACGAGGTCTTCGCCGGTGGAGATGCCGCCGAGGAGGCCGCCGAAGTTCGCGCGGTCGGCGATGTAGGCGGAACCGAGCATCGCGCCGACGCGAAAACCGGCGCCGTATGAGAAACCTTTGACGGCGCCGATCGATAGCAGCGCGTCGGCGAGTCGGGCCTTGAGTTTCGCGAACACCGGGTCGCCGAGGTTTGGCGGCGTGTGGCGCACGCGCACTTCGACAATGCCGCCCGTCGAGTCGAAGCGCGCTTTGAGCGCGAGCACGTAGGCTTCCATCTGTTGCGCGATCTCGGGATCGGCGCAACGAACGGCGTTTTGCTCGATCGTCTCGGGGCGAAATACACGCGCTTCGTGCGGACCGATGCGCGTCGTGTGCGCGATGATCTCGACCGGTGGCGGCAGAATCTTGCGCGCCACCACGCCCGCGATCACGCGTGTCACGGTTTCGCGTCCTGACGAGCGGCCGCCCCCGCGATGGTCACGATGCCCGTACTTGCGCGCATAGGTTTCGTCCGCATGACCGGGCCGGACTTGGTTTCGGAGCGGCTCGTAGTCGGCCGAACGTTGGCCGTGGTTCTCGACGATGACCGCGATCGGCATGCCGGTCGTGCGACCTTCGAAGACTCCGGCGATGAGCTGCGGGCGATCCTCTTCTTTGCGCGCGGTCGTCACTTGGCTTTGTCCCGGTCGCCGCCGCGCCAGCTCCGGCAGAAAGTCGGACTCGGCGAGCGCGATACCCGCGGGGCACCCATCGATGACGACGCCGAGTGCGGCGCCGTGTGATTCGCCGAAACTCGTGATCCGCAGAATCTCGCCGAAGCTGTTACTCGCCATTTCGCCTCGCACTTGTTTGTTGCCACGAGCACAGCGCTCGCAAGGCGCCCACACACTCGTCGACTCGCTCGGCGAGCGCACGACTCGGCGCCAGCTCGATGTCGGCGAGCTCACGAAAGTACGGCGCGCGCCGCGCTAGCACTTCCTCGAGTTCGTCGACCGCGCCGCGACTCGTCAGGCTCGGACGCGCATCCTGTCCGGCGCGTGCACGGAGAATCGCCAGATCCTCTCGCACCCACACGCAGATTGCATCCGAACGCAGTCGTGTACGCGTCGCGGCGGACTCCACCGCGCCGCCGCCGAGCGCGACGACCGCTTGCGGGACGAGCGACTCCGCGACGATCGCCTCTTCGAGCCCACGGAAGCGCGGCCAGCCGTGGCGCTCGACGAACGCAGCGATCGCGCCGTGGCGTTCGACGAAGACAGCGTCCGTGTCGACCGAGCGCAGCCCGAGCCGCGCGGCAAGCGCGGCGCCGAGCGTGGTCTTGCCGGCGAGTCGCACGCCGATGAGCGCGATCGCGCGCGCGGAGTGCCGCGCGCGCTCGAGATCCGCGAAGAATCCCGGATAACTCTTGGCGACGCAATCGGGATCCTCGATTTCGATGCCGGGGGAGAGCGCACCGACGATCGCGAACGCCATCGCCATGCGGTGATCACGCGCGGTGGCGATGCGCGCCGGCCGCAACTTCGCTGGTCCGGTGACAACGAGCGCGTCGCGCTCGACGACGGCGTCGATGCCGACCGCCGCGCAGCCGCGCGCGAAAACCTCGAGTCGATCCGACTCCTTCAAGCGGAGATTTTCGACGCCGGTGAAGCGCGTCGTGCCGTGGCAATGCGCGGCATAAATCGCGAGATTCATGAGTTGGTCGGGGAGCGACGAGACATCGATGCGGCGATCCTCCGCGCAGTTCCAACCGACGTTTTCGTGCAGGGCGTCGGTGAGTCGCCGATCGGGTTGCCGCGAATCCGGCTTGAGTTCCGCCATGCGAGCGCGACCCTTCGCGAGTCGCTCCAGTACCAACCACGCCCCGGCCGCGCTCCAGTCCGCTTCGATCTCATAGCGACCGGGACTCGCGAGCTGAGTCTCCGCGATCGTGACTCGCTCGGCGCTCGCCGCGACGGTGATACCGAAATCGCCGAGCATCGCGCGCGTGAGCTCGACGTACGAGGCCGACGCCAAGCGCCCATCGATATGTACATCGAGCCCGCCTGCCAGCGCCGGCGCGACGAGCATCAACCCCGACAAGAACTGCGAACTCTTCGACGCGTCAAGTCGCACGCTGCCGCCGCGCATCGCGCCGCCACGGATGCGAAGTGGCAAGCCGTCGCGCGTCGCATCGATCTCCGCGCCGAGCGCGCGCAGCGCGGTCACGAGTTCGGCGATCGGCCGTTCGCGGAGGCGCGCATCGCCGTCAAACGTCCAATCGCCGCGGACGCACGCGGCGAGCGGCAAGAGGAATCGCAGCGTCGTTCCGCCGGCGCCGCAATCGATGGCGGCAGCGCCGCTTTGCCGCGGCAAGCCGCCCTGCACCACCACGCACCTGCCATCCGTCGTCGGGCCAGGCATGGCGACGTCGAAGCCGAGCGCCGATAGCCCCCGCAGCAGGAGTCGCACGTCATCGGCGTCAGGAATGCGCGCGATTGTAGTTGCACCGTTCGCGAGCGCAGAGAGCACGAGCGCGCGATTCGCGCACGACTTCGAGCCCGGCAAGTGCGGCGCAAAATCGAATGGTAACTCGAGCGGCTCGATGCGAAGCGCGTCGCGACTCATGGCGCGAGCGCTCGCTCGAGGTCAGCGCGCGTGATATCGATGACGCGACCGCAACCGATTTCGTCGGGCGCCGCGATGCGCACGCGGCCGGCCGCGCGCTTCTTGTCTTTGAGCATCGCATCCCAGAGCGCAGTAGCAGGCAAGTCGTTGGGAATCGCCGTCGCGGTAATCTCCAAGCGCGCGAGCAACGCCTCGATGCGAGCCGCGCAGCTTGCGCGCGCCAAGCGCAACTCGATCGCCATGCCGCGGGCGACCGCCGCGCCATGCGACACCTGAAACCCGCTCCACGATTCGATGGCATGGCCGACGGTATGTCCGAAGTTGAGAAGCAGCCGCTGACCGCTGTCGCGTTCGTCGGCCGTGACCACTTCACCTTTGAGTCGAATCGCACGTTCGATCAGGCGGTCAACCGCGCTCGTGTCGCGCTGCAAGATCGCATCGAGCTTCTGTTCCAGTTCGGCAAATAGTTTTGCGTCGCGAATCGCGGCGATCTTGATCGCTTCGACGAGTCCCTCGCGAAAGCGGTCTTCCGGTAATCCCGCCAGCAACTCGGGATCGACGACGACTGCGGTCGGTTGGCGGATCGTGCCGATCGCGTTCTTTTGCCCTGCGAGGTCGACACCATTTTTGCCGCCGATCGCTGCGTCGATCATCGCAAGCAGGGTCGATGGCACGAGCACACACTCGATGCCGCGCAGGATCGTCGCAGCGACGAACGCCCCCAAATCGCAGAGACTCCCGCCACCGAGCACGATGAGAAGGGACTGGCGCGAAGCGCGTGCGGCGATGAGGCGAAGCGCCAACTGCTCCACGACAGCGAGCGTCTTCTGCGTTTCGCCGCCGGGCTGGGAGATGAGATCCGCGTCGGCGAGGCGCGCCCGCAACTCCTCGGCGTGACGAGCGAGTTTCTCGTCGAAGACGACGTGGATCGAGTCGTACGGTCCCGTCTTGTAAACGAGATCGTCGATGGCGAAGCGCTCGCCGCGACCGATCAACACGCGACAAGCGCGCGCCGCCGTCGGAGGTTGGATCGCAAATCGGACCACTTCAGCCTCCACGCCGAAACCGCGCACCGCACCGCTCGAACCACGAATGCGCCGGATTACCGCACACAAGACTATTCACATCCAGTCCGAGCGACGATCAACGCGGCGACCGACGTCATCGCGTCGCGCTGAGGCCTCACCGCACCGGGTGACGGCCACCTTACGAACTTCGCGAAAATCTTGCAGGCAAACGCGGGTCTCGACACGAGTATTACTGTGCACGACGTGGGAGCACCCACGTCGAAACCCGCGAGCGGAACTGAGTACCGAACATGACCCACGTGGCGGATGCGCGCTTGGAGCGCTGTTTTGAACTGTGCGCGAAACCCGCGTGGCGGCTGGCGTACTGCTACGGCCGCGATGCACACGAGGCGTACGACGTCGTGCAGCAGGCGTTTCTCGTCGCGGCTTCAAAGCCCGAGTGCATTCCGGTCGAACCGGCAGATCCGTGGCCGTGGTTCAGCGTGGTTGTGCTCAACGAGGCGCGCAACAGCCGGAGAAAGAAGCGACCGTCGCTGCTACCGCGACGAGCGGACAACTTCGAGAGCGAGTGGGAGATGGTCGATCGACGCGCGCCGCAGCCCGACGAGAAGATGCTGCGTCACGAATCGCAGCACGAACTGTGGCGCGCGGTCGACGAGCTGCCGGCGACCGAGCGCATCGCGATCGTGCTCACCTACATGTCGGGCTTCACGCATGTGCGTGCCGCCGAGATGTTGAAGATTCCGGTCAAGACACTGAGTTCGCACGTTGGGCGCGGGCTCGAGCGATTGCGCGGCCGGTTGCGGCTGGCGGAAGCGACGCTGCCAGGGAGCTTGGCAATTTGTCCGATTGAGTTGCCGCCGGGCGGTTGGGAGCAGGCGCTGGCCGGTTGGAAGTCCGTCAGTTTTGGAAAACTCGGCGCTGCCGCGGGATCGGCCGCCGTGGCGAGCGAATCGCTCGTGAGCGGAGGAATCATCATGTCGGCGAAAAAATCTCTGGTGGCGATGACGGCGGTCGGTGCGGTCCTCGGTCTCACGGCCGGAGCGTGGGTTGGTGGCCGTTGGCGCGCGACGGAAGCGGCGCGTGCGAGCGCGCTGCTCGCGGAGTCGGCGGCGCTGGCGATTCAGAATAGCGGCGTCGACTCGAGCGCGGCAACTGACCCGAGCCTGAAGTCGACCCCGGTCTCACCCGGCGCGGCCGAACTCGCGCACGTGGCGCAGGCGCGGCTCGAAGCGGAGAACGCGAAACTGCACGCCCAGGTGGAAGCCTTGGCCATGCAACTGAAGAGTCTGAACGACTCGTTGCACGGCGCCGGACCGACGTTCACATTCGGTGAGTGCGGGCAAATGGAGCCGGTGCTCAAAGCAAATTGGCGCGAACTCGCGGAAGCCGCGTCGATTGTCGGCGAGGACATCTTGGAACTCTCCGAGCTGCACGCGCGAGGAGACTCGCCGCCGCGCGAACTGGAACTGCGACTGCAAGAAAATGTCGAGCGGGTGCGCAAATACGAATTTCGCGTGGTCGGCAAGTTTCCGACGGCGTCCGAGTACAACGGCGAGCTGACGCATCCGATCAGCCACGCGAACTTGCTCGCGGCAGTGCTCGATCGCGCGGGCCTGCCGATGACGGCCGCCCAGATCGAACGCGTCACGCGCTGCGGTGAAAGCTACGATCGCCACTACCAACTCGCGATCGCGACTTATCGCGACGACACGTTGCGGGCGCAGAAGCTCCTCGACGAGTACACGCTCAAGGGCGAGTTCGTCGATCAGGTCTATGATGCGCTCTCGGCGGAGCAGCGCGAAGTGGTCGCCAACCCGCGTACTCTCCACCTCGCGAATCTCGACATGTTTTGCCCGACCCTCATGCTGATTCACTCGAGTCCGATCGTGACCGGCGAATCGAACGAGGAGATTCGCGGAAAACTTGCGGGCGTCTTGACGGGTCGCTATCAACTCACGCCCGAACAACTGACGGCGCTCACCGTCGCACTCGATGGTTGGTTGGAAGATGTTGCGCCGGCACTCGAGCCGGCCGAAGTCGGCCGCGTGCGCAACTATAGTTTTGACCAGGGCGTGGTCGCTGGTCACGCGACCGTCACGCTGCTCGGCGCAATCGCCGCGCTCGCCGATCTCCCCGACGCGATGCGCGCGACTGTCCGCAACGATCCGGCGTTCTTCATCCCGCGCGTGACGCGAAGTCCCGCGACTGAAGGTTAACGCACATCCACGTGCCTCTTCTTAACCAGGTTCCGGCCCGGCACCCACTCCGGGTCGGAATCTCTTCCTGTTTTCTTCGAGCTCGGCATCCTCCTCCGCGTCGAGAAAACGGGCTCGTAGACTCGGTGTCAGCACGCTGCAGGACGCTTGCTTGCCGAACCAGCGATAGCGATTGCGTGCGACCAAGTCGTAGAGGAGATCGCGCGCGCCGCGCGGCAGAATCCTCGCGGCCGCAGCCATCGACCATGGAAACCCGAGTCGCTTGGCGATGCGAAGCGCCGCGTTCGAGCGCGTGAAGATCCGCGCGGCATCGATCAGCACGACACTGTCCGGAGGCGTCGTCGATGTGAGCGACGGCTCACATCCAGCGGGCGAGACTTCTGCTATCGCCGCGCGTGCCGCTTGCGATTGAAGCGACGCAAAGCGAAACACTCCGTGTGGATCGCGCTCGATGATCCAGCGCACGGAGGCGTTGCACAGTCGGCAATCCCCGTCAAAAAGCACGATCGGCGATTCACGAAGTTCGGTGCTCGACATCGATTCTTTCCGCCGTCAGCCGGCCGTGACATTCTGCGCTGGGCCGGCGCGCGAAGCTAGCGCGACCGACCTCGCGTAACGACAAGTGCGAGCGCTTCGCCGCAAGTTTCCGCTATGATCCCGCCATGCACTGCCACTTCTGTCGTTCGACATCTCCTCCAGCGGAACTCAAGCAAGCCGCGCGAGATTTGGCCGTTTGCGCGGACTGCGAAGCGGCGTCCGCCGCGCCGGGTGATGCGTGCTTCCAGTGGAGCCGGTTTTTGGTGCGGGTCGACGTTGTGCCGTCGTGGAGTTTCGTGAGCCACGGCGTCTTCGGTCGGCGCCGGATCGTCGATCGCGTCGCGATGCGATTGCTCGAGCGCTTCGCGCAGCCGGCGAGTCTGCGGGCAGTGCTGATTGCGGCGGTCGCGCAACGACTCGTGCCGGCGTGGGCGACCGACAATGCCCGCAGCGGCGAGGAGATTCTCAGCCGCGTCACGCGCTGGTTGCGTGAACTCATCGAAGATGAATTGCTCGTCGATCCGTCCGTCGGCGACGAAGCGTCCGCGATCCAGGACCAATTGCTCGACCGCTATGGCGAGCACGGCCGGCAAGCGCTCGCTGTCGCCGCGATTGAAGACGACTTCGCGCCGGTCACGAGCACGTTGGATCGCGGGACACGAGGCGACGTCGCGCCCAATCGCGGTCCGCTCTCCGTGCTCCTCCTCGGTTGGTGCTTCACGCAGGCGATCAAGCCAGCGCTGCGCGCGCACGCGGCCGAGCGCGGCTACGACGCGCGCATCGAAACCGGCTTTCAAGACGATCTCTATTTGATCGAAAGTGCAGCGCCCGACGTGTGCGTGCTGCAACTCGGTCATCGTCAATTGCTCGCGCCGCTCTTCGCCGAGATCATCGATCCGAGCGGCGACTCGCTCGACGAGACGCTGCGGCGTGCTTGTGATCTCGTGACGGAGTCGGTGGCGCGCGCGGCGGCGCGACTCGACGGCCGGCTCTTACTCGTGCAAGGCATCGCGGCGCCGCAAACATCGCCGCTCGGCGCGCTCGATTTTCGGAGTTCCCTCGGCGTGGCGGAAGTCTTCGCGCGACTCAACGCCGCGGCGCGCGCGGCGATTCGGCCGCTGCCGAATGCGTTGTTCGTCGACGAAGAGGAACTCTTCGCGAGCTATGGCAAGCGCTCGTTGCTCGATGATCTCGCTGCGCCCTTTGCGCACCACGGCACGCGCGAACGACCGGGCGCCTGGGCGCGGGCGCACGCGCTGCTCGCCGCTGCGTATCTCGACCACTATGAGTTGTGGCGGGGGACCGAGGCCATTCGCTGTGTCGTCGTCGATCTCGATGACACGTTGTGGCCAGGCGAGATCGCCGCCGAAGATTTCAGTTTTGAGCGCGAGGAGATGGCCGTTGCTCTGACGCACGGGCAATTCGGCGGACTCCACGAAGCACTCGGAATCTTGCGGCGCCGCGGCGTACTCCTGTGCGTGTTGAGCCGCAATGAGGAGTCGCTTGTGCGGCGCAAATGGCGGCCGGAACTCCTGCCGGTCGCGTTCGGCGTCAGCGGTCAGGAGCGCAGGCTTTGCTTAGGCCCTGATGACTTCGTCGTCCTCGACATCGGCTGGGAGCCGAAGGGCGCGCGACTCGCGGCCTTGGCGGCGCGCTTGGATCTGCCGCTGCGTCAGCTCGCGTTCATCGACGATAGTCCCGTCGAGCGCGAGGAAGTGCGGCAGTTGCTGCCCGACGTGTGGGTGGTGGAAGCGCGCGCCGGCGTGACCGTGCGGGAGCAACTCCTGCGTTCGCCGCGCCTCCAATCCATGAGCACGAGCGCCGAGGCGCGCGCGCGCACGACCACGACGCGCGCGCGGCTCGAGCGCGACGCGGCGCTCGCGGCGGCGCCGCATCGCCAGGCGTTCTTACGCAGCATTGGAGTCAGCTGCGCGGTGCGACGCGAGATCGACGCGTCGCGGTGCGAGCGCCTCGCCGAGCTGCTGCGGCGCACGAGTCAATTCAACACGACCGGCCGCACTTGGCGTGCGAGCGAACTCGCGGCGCTGATCGCGCGTCCCGACGCAGCGGTCATCGCGCTCGAAGTGCGCGATCGCTTCGCCGACTACGGCCTCGCGGCGCTCGCCGTGCGCGAAGGGACGACGGTCGTGAACTTTGTCGTGAGTTGTCGCGTGTTGGGGCTCGAAGTCGAGATCGTGTTGTTGCGCGAGCTGCTCGCCGGCGCCGTCGGCGCTGGCGGCGTGCTCGAGTTTCCGTTCGTCGCGACCGAACGCAACGCGCCGGCCCGGCGCTTGTTCACGCACGCGGGGTTCGCGGCGGCGAGCGGCTCGTATTGCTTCGATCTCGCGCAACCGCTGCCAGCGCTCGCGGATCATATTCAGCTCGCGCGTTAGCGCACTCGAGGGCGTCGTTTCGCCCGATGAATGCATGAATTTCCACGTTCACGAACATCTTGTTCCGCGCGTCCGGTCGTCGGCGGGCTTGTCGATTCGGTACGTATTCCCCGGCGATACCAACACGCCGGGGAACACGCGAAGCTTCTTCGACGACCGCCGCGATTCGAGTTCTGCTGCGGGACGGTTATCGGGGGACGACTCTGGCGGCCCGGAAGCCCTGTCCGCTGTGGCGGTCCGTCGGGTTGACCCCGATGCGATGCCGACCACGCAGCTGGAAGGGGGCGTCGAACCAGTAACCGCCACGGACCACGCGGAGGGAGCCGATTGCTGGTCCGGTCGGGTCAACGGCAGGGCTCGACGTGTAGGCCCCATAACGGTCTTGGCACCACTCCTGAACGTTTCCGGATTGATCGCGTGTACCGAAGGGTCCGGCAAACTGGTCGAATGCGTCTACCGGCGATGTGTGCTGCCAGCCATCGAAAAAACAGAAAGTTCCAGCACAATAGCTCGCCCGGTACACGCCTCCGGCATCGGGCGCTTCGTTGCCCCAGGGGTAGATTCGCCCATCAGTCCAGCACGCCGCGAATTCCCATTGCGCCTCGGTCGGCAGTGTAAGGCCCGCCCACGTGAGGTAGCCTTGGACGTCATTCCACGACACCATGACCACTGGAAAGTTCACGGAACTCGGGTTCGTGAAGTAGCTCGGGGTAAGGAAACCCGGACTCGGCTCCGGTGGATACGGAGTCATCGTCGCGTCGCAGTAGCGCTTGTACTGTGCGTTCGTGATCTCGTACTTCGCGATGAAGTACGGCGACAGCGTGACCTGATGCGCGGGCATCTCGGCGAGTAATCCGGCCGCGGTCCCCATCATGAAAGTCCCTCCCGGTATCAAGATCAGCACCACCGTCGGGTCTAAGTCCAGCGTGTACTCGCGGTAGCCCTCGGGATTCGTGCCTGAGAGGGTCAATCCGGGGTACGACGTCCGCTCGACACTCAGGACGAACCTACCGTAGGGATCTACGCCCGACACCACGGCGGGTGCACCGTCGAGGACCACGATGGTCCGCTCGTTCGCCGCGAGCGTCACGAGGAGTTCCGTGGAAGTGAGGAACGCCGAATCCTCGCAGGTCCCTGGAATTTCCAAGCCGGGCGCGTTGGCGTTGTACTCGAAGCGGGCGAGCACGGTGTCGAACTGTGGGTCGGAACCGAGGGTGCTGAAAAGATACTGGCCTGCGACGCTGGCCTCGAAGACCACCGCGAAGTCGCCGTTTCCAAAGCCCGCGCAGCTGGGTTGGAAGTAGTCCTCGTGCTGCTGCGTGAGGAAGAACCCGTCCATGATCTCTTCCGGCGTTGGGTTCTCGCCGAGCGAAATACCTTCGAAGAGTTCCGCCTGGACGAGGAGCGGCAGCGTATCCCGAACGGGGGGGCCCACCAGCATCATGGATCCGGTGACTTTCAGCACCTTGGGGCACGGGCCCGTCACGTTCACACTCCCCGTGAACGACAGTTGGTTCGGGTTGGTCTCGAAGGCGAACTGGAGCTCTCCGTCGGTGGGAGGTCTGGAGAGCACATGCAGTTCGCCGTTGATCATGACCTCGTTGCGGAGGTCCACGCGACCGGTTGACGCGGAGTAGGTGCCGACCAAGAAGACTACTCCGGTGTCGTCGGAGATCCGCACGTTGCCGTTGTGGCCGTCATTGTCGACGATCTCGATGGTGACCACATCGGTCTCGATGTCGCCCACCGCGGCCGGGTCGCAGGGTTCCTGTTCTACGGTCAAGCTGACGGAATAGGTGCCCGTGATCGGAGCGCGAGCCGCGACTCCGCCACCGCCACCGCCGCCGCCGCCGCCGCAACGCGTCAGGATGAAAAGGGCACAGACGACACCCCATCGAGAGCCGCGTTTGCTCTTATCGCTCTGTGAGGGTGAGTGGCCTCTACTCCACAAACTACGCTGCGAACTACTCGAAACTGACGGGTTCGAGCAACGAAACATGGCGGGATCCTCTCGCTCCGAGCCTTGGTTTCGGATCGATCACTGCGACCGATCCGGAACCAGAAGGGGAACTCCGGGCGCGACCGAACAACAATCCGACCGTGGCGCGAAAAAACCGAGGCCGAGGAAGTAGTGGGGAATGGTGCTCCGTCCCGGTCGCCGACGCCGAACTCCGGCAGAGGGTCGGCTTCGGAGAGCGCCATACCCGCAGGGCAGCCTCGATGACGACACCGAGCGCTGCGCCATATGACTCGCCGAAGCGGGTGATGCGGAGGAAGACGATCTCGATGTGTAGATCGAGAAACGTGCGCGTTCAAAGCGGAGAAGGTTGGCGGGAGGAAATGGCCGGCGGACTGGATTGATCCGCCGGCGACGAAAGTCCGGTAGTCGGGCAAGAGCGGATGCAGCGTTGAGCGTTGACTGACTTAACTATTTTTCTCAAACGATTTGCAACCCAACTGAAGGCTCTTGGAGCGGCTTTGCGGATTCATGGTGCCGCGAACGAGATTTCGACTCGTCGTCGAATCGCGCACGAGAATTTCGCGGGGCGTCGTGCGTGTCTTGGGCTCACCTGAGGTTGCGCGACCTACATGAGGAAGGTTCCATGCACACCAGATTCGGAATCATGGCCATGGCATTTGCATTGTCGCTCGCGCTCACTCGACAGGGATCGGCGCAGCCGCAGATCCTCTATTACGACAACCTGACTAGTGCCGCCGTGGCCGACACGCTCGCCGTCTCGGCGCCAACAATGGGATTCACGTACACGACCGTGACCACGCAAGCCGCGCTCGACGCCGAACTCACGGGCGGCACGAACTGGGCGCTCGTCATAATTGCGTCGAGCGGGAACAACCTCGACTCGGCCGAGCTCAACACCTACATCAACGCGCGCGGCAAAGCGATCGTCGCGTACTGGAATCTCGACGCCGACGCCACCCTGCAAGCGGCGTTGGACGTCACCGTCGCATCCTCCTTCTCGACGCCGCTCGCTATCAGCCGATGGGTCGGCACCGCCGAGTTTGCGCCGTGGTACTCCCTTGGCCCTTTCTCGCTCGTCGGACTCAGCACGGCGCCGGACATGTGGGGAGATAATGGCGACCGCCTCAACACTACGGGCTCGAGCGTTGCGATCGGCGGTTTCACCGCTACGCCGGCTGCCGGAGAAGCGGCGATCGTGATCGGCAATGAAGGCCGCACGATCTGCATCGGCCATGAGCTCGATGGCTTAAACCCGTCGAATGTGCAGTTCTTCATGACGAGCAGTATTCGATTCATGCTGCAAAAACGCGTGCTTCACTACACCGACGCGACGACTTACAGCACGACGTCGGGCGACGCGCTGCTCGATGAGGGCCTGAACCGGACGCGAGTCACGACCCCCTCGTCCTTCAATACGATGATGACGGGGCCGATAGAGTGGGAGCTCGTGGTCGTAGAGAGCGCCGCCACCACGCTTGTCTCCGCCGCGCCGCTCTCCGACTACATCGAGGCCGGAGGCAAGGCGCTCGTTTCCTACTGGAACCTCGATGCCGAGCCGGGCCTGCAGAACGTCCTCGGCGTGAGCTCCGCGACGGACTTCACGGCGCCGATGCCGATTTACGAGTGGCCGGCGGTTTGGCCGCACTCGCAGATATGGAACGTTCCCAATTCGGTCCCAGCCACGATCAACGCCTCAGCGGACCAGTTCATCGACAACGGCGATCGCCTCACCGTCGATACTGGCACTGCCCTCGCGGGTTTCGTGGGATCGCCCACGATCGGCCAAGCTGCGGTGGTCGTCTCAAACAGTGGCAGCGCGATCTGCATCGGCCACGACTACGTCAGCTTGAGCGGCGGCGCCATCTTCAGCTTGGTGCAAAACTGCATTCATTACCTCTGCGAACCGCCCCGGCAGATTCTCCTCTTTGATAACAACTCCGATCACGCCGCGCAAATCGCGCTCAGCCGGCAAAATCTCCCCTTCACGCGCACGACGAACAGCGGGGACTTCATCGAAGCGCTGAACGGCACGACCGAATGGGACTACGTTGTCGTCAACAACTCGAGCTCCTCGTTCGACGGCGTTCCGCTCGCCGACTACATCGATGACGGGGGCAAGGCGCTCGTTTCCTACTGGAATCTCGACGCCGAGCCTGAGCTGCAAACCGCGCTGCGTGTCACGAACGCCGTCGACTTCACGTTACCCCTGCAGATCAATGACTGGGGAGCGCTCACCTCGGCCTGGAGCATTCCTAACGTCGTACCTTTCATCGGCGCCGGTCCGGACGTGTGGGCGGACAACGGCGACCGTCTGACGATGGGCGATGCGCAGTCCAGCGGCGGGTTCACGAGCGGTCCAGTGGCGGGGCAAGCGGCCGTCGTGATCGGCAACGGGAGCGACACGATCTGCATCGGCCACGAGACCGACGGCTTGGCGCAGGGCCAGATCAGCGACTTCATCGAGAATTGTGTGTACTTGCAGTGCCCGCCGCCGCCGCTCAACGACTATTGCTTCAACGCGACGCAAGTCTTCGACGGCGAAACCGTCTTCGGTACGCTGATCGGCGCGACCAACGACGTGCCCGTCTCTTGCGCGCCAACGCTCTCGAATCCCGACGTTTGGTATCGATTCACGGCGCCCGCCGCTGGCACCTTGACAGTCTCCACCTGCGGGACGCACGACCAATACGGTCTCGACGATGGCGTCGATACGGTGCTGGCGATTTACTCCTCATGCGGCGGCGGCGGCGCGCTCGCCTGCAACGATGACGCGGGCCTCGGAAACTGCGGCTCGCTTTCCGCCAGCAACCAATTCGATAGTCGCATCGTGAGGACAATGGCCGCCGGCGAGAATGTTCGCATCCAGGTGTCGAATTACTCCACATCGTCGCGCGTCGGGCCGATCGTCTTGAACGTCGACTTCAATGCGTCGCTGCCCGGGAGCTTCTTTCGTCGCGCCGACTCGAACGCCGATGGCGCGGTCAACATTGCCGATGGAATCTACACGCTGAACTGGCTGTTCGTGCCGGCGTCTCCGTCACCCACGTGCATGGATGCCGCCGACGCCAACGACGACGGCTCGGTGAACATCGCCGATGGAATCTACACGCTGAACTGGCTGTTCGTGCCGGCATCTCCGCCTCCGCCGTCGCCGCATCCGTTGTGTAGCACGGACCCGAGCGCTGACGCCTTGAACTGCGCGGCGTATGGGGTGTGTTTCTAGCGCCTGCATCTGAGTCATCAGCCGAAATAGGCCGTCACGATTCGAGCGGAAAGGAGTGCTCGGACCGTGACGGCTCTTTTGATGTGCCTGCCGCCTTCGGAAATCCCAGTTGACAACATTTTAGTGCGCGCTAAATTGTCGGCCATGAACTTGTCGCTCAGTGTTCGAGCTTTGCGCGTCGTCGCGGAACCGCGGCGCCAACAGATCCTGCAGTTGATCTGGCACGAGGAACGCTGCGCGGGCGCGATCGCCGCGGCCGTTGACGTGACGTTTTCTGCTGTCTCGC
This sequence comes from Planctomycetota bacterium, assembly GCA_046154185.1. Taxonomy (GTDB): domain Bacteria; phylum Planctomycetota; class UBA8108; order UBA1146; family JAJFFE01; genus JBJXGE01. Next base: position 38,567 of record JBJXGE010000070.1, on the reverse strand, counting down.
AGCATCTCGCTCGGATGCGGGATATCGGCGTGGTGAGTGTGCGGCGCGCCGGCAAGCAAAGGTTCTATAGCGTCGACAAAGCGACACTTGGACCACTCGCCGCGTTTCTCGAAGCGCAATGGACCGAGCGACTCAGCGCCCTCAAACAACTGGCGGAAGAAGAGGAGAGAAGAACCCGATGACGAGCCAACCCCGTGCGCGCGCGACCGAAGACGTGGAAGTGTCGCAGTTCATCCAGGCGCAGCCCGAGACGATCTTCCGGTTCTTCACGGATCGCGAACGCTTCTCGCGCTGGTTGTCCGCGCCGGTCGAGTTCGAAGCGCGACCGAAGAGTCCGCTGCGCATCCAGTTTGCGAGTTGTCAGACCGTCGTTGCTGGCGAGATCATCGAGATCGTGCCGAATCAGAAGCTCGTCATCAGTTGGGGTGTTGCGGAGGGAGCGCAAGCGCGCAGCATGCCGACGGGGTCGACACGCGTCACGATTACGCTGACGCCCAAGGCCGATGGCACGCTCGTCACGCTGCGCCACACCGGCATACCGACGACCGACGAATGCAAGGGGCATCGGGAAGGCTGGACCCAATATCTCGCGCAGCTCGATCAGCAAGTGGTCGGTGAGCACGACTTCGCGGTCGCGACTGCGCTCGTGCGCGAGTACATCGCCGCGTGGAACGAGGATGACTCGGCGCGTTGCGCGTCGCACCTCGATCGCTGTTTTGCGACCGAAGGGCGCTTTCTCGATCGCTATGCTGCTGTGGCGTCGCGCGCTGCGCTCGCGCAACACATAGCGATGTCGCGGCAGATGTTCCCGGGCGTCACGCTCGCGCCCACGACTCCGCCCCAAGTCTGCCACGGCCATGTTTGTTTCGGCTGGCAATTCAAAGACGCAAACGGCCACGTCCTCGCCGCGGGCCGCAACTACGCGGAAGTCGAGCGCGAGCGATTCAGCAAAGTGGTTGGTTTTTACGACTGAATCAGTGATCCCGCTCGGTCGCGAGCCTTGACGGTTGTTTCGACTTGCCACACAAAGCCAAGCTGTTCGCGAGAGCCTCTCAAGAGCTCACGGACAAGTATCCACGACCGTCTCGAACTGAATGGCAGCGCCGGGCGTCGCCGGCGCGCGCACGATGTGATGCGGTTGCGTGAGCACGTCGAGCGTGATGCAGAATCCAAGCGGCACGCCGAACGTGTAATGCACTTCTATGCCGGCGGGTGTCGCGATGAGATCGTCGATGTGCATCGTGTAACCGCTCGTATTACCGGCATTGACGATGACCACGACCATGTCGATCGAGAAGTCGACGCTCGGTTGCGCGGGCGGTGGAAAGAAGATGCTGCCGAACTCGAGCCAGAAACTATCCCACGCCGCGGCGTCGCGGATGATCGTCACGATCGGCGTGGCGCCGCAGAAAACGCCTTCGACTAATGTCTCGAACGGCAACGGTCCGCCGCCGCCGCCACAATCGCCGAGCGCATCCGGCGTCGGATCGAATCCGTCGTTCGGATACGGCGGCGCCGGTGGTGGGGAGCCGGGCACGAAGAGCGACGAGAGCAGCACGACGGCGTCGCCGATGAGTAATTGACCATCATCATCGACATCCACCGCGTCGAGGCACGCGGGCGTCGGCGTCCCCGGCACGAACAGATAGCTCAACGTGGTGATCGCATCCGCGACATTCACGAGGCCATCGCCATTGGCGTCCCCGCGGATGAAAGCCGCACAGGGCGCGCAAAGACTCAGCACGACGAGCAGACAGGCAATCGAGATCGTGGATTTCATCGGCCTCCTTATTCGCGACGTGAGGTGGCGTCGCCGCGGCGCTCATTCTAAGCAACTCGGGCTGACCACGAGCAAATAATTCCACTCCAACGTCAGCGACCTCACAACTCTTGCCTCCACCGGGTCTCGGCGTCGCCCTCCCGACGCTCGCAGCCGGCGGCAAACTCGATGGAACCTGGACGGACGGTCGCGACTTATACAATACGGCTGGTGCGCGGACCGAGTCGCGGGCGCCGCCGAGTCAGGAGCGTGCGAGTGGAATTGAGTCTGCAAGCGTTGAGCGCGACCGATCGGTCGCTTCCGAGCGAGTGCGCGAGTGACGACGACCTCGTCGCGCGCGCGGCGCACGACCGTTCGGCGTTCGCGGAGCTCTACCAGCGCCATTACCGTGCCATTGGTAGCTACTTGTTTCGCCGCACCGGCGACCATCACGCGACCGAGGAATTGCTGAGCGACGTCTTCTTCGCGGCGCTGCGCGGCTTGCGACGCTACCGCGCGCGCGGTTTGTCGCTGCGAGCATGGCTCTACCGAATCGCGACCAACGAAGCGAATCGGTGGGCGCGCCGCCGCCGCCGCCGCCGCCGACTTTACTCGCTCGAAGACGTTGTCGTCGAAGTCCCTGATCGCGGCGACGCGTCGCCGACTGCGACCGGCGGCTTCGCTCGCCTGCATAGCGCACTGTGGTCGCTGCCAGTTCGACACCAAGCGGTTGTTGCGCTCTTCTACCTAGAAGAACTCAGTGTCGAAGAGATCGCTCAGGTGCTGGCGACGCGCGTCGGAACCGTAAAGTCGCGATTGGCGCGCGCGCGCGAAACGTTGCGCGAGAAACTGAGAGGACGTGCCTGATGCGCGAGCCCAGCGAACTGGAACTGTCGGAATTCGAACGGTTGCGGTCTCGAGTTTGGGATCGCCCGGATCATCAACTGGAACTGGAGGAATCCCTCATGCGGAGTCTTAGTGACCGTGCGTCGCGCGGCTTTTGGGCCCGACACACATTGCTCGTGGCGCTCTTGACGCTACTCGCCGGTTCGATCGTCGGCGCGAGCGTCGTGCTCGTGGGCGGATTGACCTTCACGTTCACGGACCTCGAGGATGGCCGCACGCAAATGACTGTGACGGATGAGACGGGCGCCGTCGTCGACTCACAGACGCTCGAAGCGGACCAAGGCGTGTTCATGATCGAATCGGGCGACGGCGTCGAGCCGGGCTCGTATCTCATCGTCGAACCGGTGGAAGAGCCCGAAGACGATGGCGCGGAGGAAGATGGTGCGGCGCCGCCGCCCGCGACCGAGCCGGGAACGGAGCCGTAATGACAAACGCGCGCTCGCCCGCGATCGCGCAACCCGCCGAAGCGAGCCGCGCTCGCTTCGGCGGGTTGCTGGCGTTGCTGTTCGCCGGGGCGTTCACTGGCGCGGTGTCCGCCGCGCTCTTCGTTCGCGATGGCGCGAAGCCGCGGCGCACCGTCGTGGCCGCCAAGCGCGCGCCCGAGCAGATCCTCGCCGATTTCCGTTCGATCAAGATCCCCAGTTTTCAGCCCACCGGGATGTCGGCCGCTGAGTACTCGCAGCTCATCGTCGACGCTTGCCGACGACAAGGCGAACTGGCGCTCGAGATGTTCCGCGGGCATCCGGCGCACTCGAAGACGGCGAGTCTGCTCGAGACGCGTTGGACGGTCATGATCAACGCGCTCGATGCGAGCGAAGATTCGTATCGCGAGACGGGCGATCTGTTGACGGCCGGCGCGGCTCCGCGCGCGGTGCTCGACGTGGCGCTCGCGCTGCGTGCGTATTCGGCGCTCGGGCTCGATTCCATCGCGCTCGCCGACAAAGTACGACTCGTTGACGCCGCGCTCGCCGCGCCGCGACCGCACAGCTACTGTAGCTATTTGCTCGAACGACTCGCGCTCGATCACATGCTCGAGCCCGCCGAGCAGCTCAAGGCGCTGCGGCGCGCGGCGGAACTCGCGCAGGACGACGAACTGCCCGAGCTCAAACGACAGATCGCGATGCTCGAACGCGTCGGCAAGCCGTTCGCTATGCGCTTCACGGATCCGCGTGACCAACGTGAGGTCGACGTCAGCGCACTTGCCGGCCGCTACGTGCTACTTCACATGTGGTCGTTTTTTCCGCTTTGCGAAGATTACATGAACGAACGAGAGGCGGGCGAGATCGTCGAGCTCAAGGCGTTGCGCGCGAGTTTCCCACAGCTCGAGATCATCACCGTGAACCGCTGGGCGGACCCCGAGCTGGTCGCGGAGTTTGTCCGCCGCGCGCGTCCCCACGAGATTCCGTGGCCGCTCTTCTACGACGCGTACACGCCCCAGCCGAACGATGGAGTCAACGATTGGCGGCGCGTCAAGAGTTGGATGTCGAGGAACGGGCTGGGTGACGCACCGAGGTACGTCTTGCTCGATGCGCAGGGGCGGTTCGCGGCGTTCAGCACGCGAGTCGAGACGCTGCGTAGCGTGCTGGCGTCGAAGCTGTCGCCGCCGGCTCGCGATTGATCGCCGGCGTTCGACGGGTTCGCTACGCGAGTCCCAGCTTGTCGAGCCCGTCTTCGTCGTAGCCCAGGTGATGACCGAGTTCGTGGAGCAGCGTGATGCGCACTTGTTCGGGGACTTCTTCGCGCGTTTCGACGAAGCGTTCGAGGTTGCGGCGGTAGATATAGATCGCGGCCGGTAGGCCGCTGTGGTCGGCGGAACGCTCCATGAGCGACTGACCGACGTAGAGGCCGAGCGTGTCGGGGTCGACCTCGCCGTGGCTCGAACGGATGAGTTCGAGCGACGGGAGATCCTGGAGCACCACCGGCAGCTCCTCGAACACGGTGCGCAGTTTTTCCGGCAACTCGGCGACGACTTCGAGGATGACACGCTCGGCTTCATCGACGCTGATCGCGATCGGCGCGGGCGCGCCCTCGGGGTCGAGCGCGACGGCGCGGCGAAAGCACTCATCGGCGCGATCGGTGCGGCCGAGTAAATCATACGAAAGACCGAGCCACCATTCGCGATTCGCGCGCTCGACCGGATCTTGCGGGTCGAGCGTGTAGAGGAGATCGAGTCCCTCCTGCGGATAGCCGCGGTGATAGCACGTCTGCGCGAGATGCGAGCGCCTAAGAAACTCGGCTTCACCATCGAGATCCGCGCCTTCGAGCGCGCGCAGTTTCGCATCGGCGTCGTCGAACTCGCCGAGGTCGACTTGCGCAATCGCCGCCGCGAGTCGACCTTCGGCGCTCTTCGCCGCCTCGCCCGCGTGCGCGAGCCGCTCGAGCGCTTTCTCCGGCTCGCCTTCGTCGAGCGCATGCCACACGGACTTGAGCACGGCGCTCTCCTGGCGTGCGCGATCGAACTCACGCATGCCGAGCCACTCGCCAAGTTTGTCGATCGCGGGTTTCGGCAAGCGGTGTCCGCCATCGTGAAGGTAATGCGCGACGGGAGCGCCGGCCTTTTCGAGGAGTCGCTTTCCTTCTTGCACCGCGGCCCACGGTGTCGCTTGATCGCGCTCCGAATGGAGGAAGAGCGTTGCCGGCAAGCTCTCGCGCTTGGCGAGTTCGTCGCCGAGAAATTCGTGTTTGAGGCGCGCGGAAGCGATGACGAGACCGCCGAAGCGCGCGCGATTGCGCAGCGCGACGAACCCAGCGAGATAGCCGCCTTGGCTGAAACCGAGGATCACCGAACGCGCGCGATCGACGGCGTGCCGCTGCTCGACGGCGTCGAGCAGCGCGAGCAAGTGCCGTTCGGTGAGTTCGAGCTCCGTGCGAAACTGCGGCTGATCGCCCGTGTAGATATACCAAGCGTAGCCGCGCTCGATGGCTTCTTCGCGCCGCGTCTCGAACGGATACAGGCCGTCTGGCACGACGAGAATCATCTCGCTCAGCTCGAGATGCCGCAGTGCGTGGAGAAACTGCGTGGCGCTCTTCCCCATGCCGTGGAGTGCGAGGAGGATTGGCCGCGGCGGCGCGGGCGCGGCGGCGGGTTCGTCGGGCGTCAGGATCAAGTAGCGCGATGGCCGCACGAAATCGAGGTCGCCCGTCCAAAGTCGCGATGAGGATTCCGGCTCGCACTCGTTCATGCAGTTCTTTCTCGTCGCGTGCTAGCTACTCGCTCGTGAGTCGCAGGTTTGCGAGCGGCGCGCCGTCCGGCGCGGCGACGCGCACGCAGAAACCCCAGCCGCCGCTGCCTTGGATGATCTTTACGAGCAAGTCGTTCGCGCCATCCTTGAGTTCCACATCGACGTGGTCCGAGTCGGGCGCCGCGGCGCGAAACGCGAGATTCGCGTGCACCAGCGCGCCATTGAGCCACATCTTGATGGCGTCGTCGCTCCCGGCGTAGAGCCGTGCGCGTTGCGCGACTGGCGAATGGATGCGACTGCGTGCATAGATGCATCGATGGCTGCCGGTGTCGATGCGCGTGAGGTCGAGCATCCACGGATCGCCGCGATCGGCGGCGTCGAGTGGTTGCCAGGTCGCGTTGGCGTCGCCACTCGCGGACGCTTCGGGCGCGAAACTCTGCGCGAAGATGGCTTCGGCGTTCTTGCCGGCTTCGAAGTAGGGACCACAGTATTGCCAGAGCGCGATGACGCCGCGGTGGCGATCGATCTCGTCGCGCGCGCGCGCGACCGCGCTTTGGGTTTCGGCGATTGGCAATTCGGCTTCGACTCGCTTGAGCGCCGCGTGCGCCGCTTCCGCATCGAGCGGCGCGTGGCGTCGGGCGATCTCGATCGCGGCCGAAGCGGCCGCTTGCTTCACCTCGGGATCCGCGATCAGCGTCACCGCGAGGTCGAGCGCGCGCCGCGACCGCAAATCGCGGAGCGCGGCGAGCGCGAGTTCGCGTTCTTCGCGCCGCGTCGCGCGCGCCAGGCACGCTTCGATCATCGGCAAGGCGTCTGATTCGTTGGGACCAACGCGGTGACGAACGAGGCGCAGCACGCCGCTGAGCGCGGCGCGGCTCTCGTACGCAGAGGTGGAACTCAATGCGGCGACGAGATCCTTGAGCACAACCGGTTCGCGCCAACTCGCGAGCGCCTCGATGGTCGCGACTCGCACGTCCGGCGCGCGCGACGCGTGCGCCAAAATCTTGGCGAGTGACGCGTGCGCCGTTGGACCCTGGAGTTTGCCGAGGAGAGCGATGATGCCGATCTGCGCTTCCGCGTCTGCGCCCTCGAACCCGCGCATCGCGGACTCGATCAGCGACTCCGGATCGCTTGTGCGTTGATTTAGGCGCACGAGCGCGTCGACAATGGCATCCCGCGTACGTGGAGCTGTTTCACGCGAGAGCGACGCGATCAGCGTGTCCTGCGTCGTCGCATCGCCAAGCTCGCCTAGCGCGGCAAATGCGGCGCTACGCGCTTCGACGGCCCTTGAGTGCTTCGCCGTCGCAAGAATGACCTTGGTCGCCGCCGTCTGCTGTCGCGCAGCGACTGCCGTCATCAACTCCACGATCTCATCGTTATTGGGATTGAGATCGCCCGCATTTCTCATGGCGTTCTCAAGGGTCGCCCGTTCGAGTGCCTCGACGAGGGTCCGGTCACAGTTTGCACCGAGTCCACGTGCGAGTTGCTCGCGCGCCGCGGCGCGGATCGTCTCGGTCTCGGTCCCGCTCGCCGCCAGTGTGACGAGTGGGAACACGGCGTCGGCGTTGCCGAGTCTGCCGAGAGCGCTGATCGCAGCCACGCGAACGGGCTCCTCGCCACGATTGACAGCATGACGAGTCACGACCTCGAGCGCTCGCGGATCGCCACGTTCAGCGAGCACATCGAGTAGCAGCGCTTGGGTGTCGTGATCTGCCGTCAACAAGTCCTCGATCAGTGCGCGCGTGACGTCTTCGTGCACTAGCTCCACCGCAATACGGGCGGCATGAACTCGAAGCTCGGGATTCTGAGTGCCACGAATGATCGGACGTAATACGTCGTATCCCTTGGCGCCGTTCGATTGCAACGCGCCGATGCGGAGCGCGCTGACCGTCAGATGCGGAAGAGTGTTTTCGGGGCTGACGCTCCACGCAAACCAGCGTGGAAAGGGCGACGCGTCGATTTTGCCGATCTCGAGGAGTCGCTCAAAGAGTCGAGCCAACACTACGGGAACATCGCGTTTCCTGAAGGTTCCCGGGTCATTCTTGTAGAGGGAGAGTAAGTACTTCCAGCTCTCAGGATTGTCGACCGCAGCCCACGCTTCAAGCGCCGCGCTCTGCTCTTCCCTCGACTCGCCTGCAGAGCCTGCGACTTCTTCTAGTACCGTCGACGCGCAATTTCGCCGTGCCGAAAGTGTGCGAATCAATGCGACCCGATCAGCAGTCCGACCACTGGTCTTGGCACTCATCACCGCCCGCTGAATGGCTTCCTCCGCGGCCTTCGACGCATTGTGCTCGAGCGCCGCGCGCGCGAACTCGCGCACGACGGGATCCGCGTCATCGAGCGTCGCCGCGAGCTGCGGTACGCACTCTTCGCCGCCCATCTTCTCCAATAGCCGCAGCAACCAAATGCGCAACGCGCGCGGCTGCTCGGGCCCGAGCCGCGCGGCCATCGCGCGCGCGAGCGCGGCGCGCTCGATCTCGGCGCCTGGCCGCGAGTGTCCGAGTGCGATCTTCTCGAGCGTTTGTTGGGCTTTCTCGCGATCCTCAATGCGCTCGGCGGCCATCTGCGGTGCGAGTTCGTCGAGCAACTCCTCGAACGCGCGCGACCAGGGTTCGACGGCGACTCCCACTTGCGGCGCCGGGATTCCCACTTCGGGCGCTTGCGCAGCGACGGGCGCGGCAGCGCACCCGAGCAACGCAAACAGCAGCGCGATGCTCTTCATGCTTCCTCCATCGTCGGCATGCGCAGATGCCACGGCGCGCGCTTCGGCCGATCGAGCCATCGACTCGCGTACGGATCGTCGATGATCTCTTCCGTCTTCGGATCCCAGCGCAGCGGTCGACCGAGCCACCACGCGATGCAACCGAGATGGCAAACGGTGACCGAGCGACAGCCGACCTCGACGTCGCAAATCGGGCACTTCCGCGTGCGAATACACTTGAGCCAGTCTTCGAGATGATCGTTCGAAAGGTAGAGGCGCGTGTCACGCGAACCGAGCTGCGTGCGCGCGAGCGCGTCCGGCGACGTTCGTAAGTAGCCGCGATTCACTTCAACCGTGCCGGTCGTGCCGGTGAACAACACGCCGTTCGCTCCACCGCGCTCGACCGTGATGCCGTTTTCATAGCGATACGTGAGCGGCGTGCCGGCCGCGTCATCGGGCGGCATGATCTCGACCGGCCCCGACTCATCCATGCCGAGACCCCATTGCACGATGTCGAGATGGTGCGCGCCCCAGTCGGTCATCATGCCGCCCGAGTAATCGCGGATGCGGCGCCACCCGCCGCCGTAGCTACCGCTCGCGCGCTCGGAGTTGTACGGTTGCCAAGGCGCCGGACCGAGCCAGCGCTCCCAATCGAGTCCATCCGGGATCGGTTCTTCCGGCAGGTACTTCTCACTCGACGGCCCGTCGATCCCGACGTTCACTTTTTTGACTTCGCCGATGCGGCCGCTCCGCACGAGCTCGCACGCTAAGCGAAAGTTCTCGGACGAACGCTGTTGGCTGCCGGTTTGAAAGACGCGCATAAAGCGGCGCGCCGATCGCACCATTTCGCGCGCTTCGCGCACCGTGAGAGAGAGCGGCTTCTCGCAGTACACATCTTTGCCGGCCTCGCACGCGGCAATCGCGATGATCGCATGCCAGTGATCCGGCGTGGCGATGAGCACGGCGTCGATGTCCGGGCGCGCGAGGAGGCGCTCGAACTCGTTGTATCCTTTGACGCCGTTGAAGCTGCCGCGCCGCGCGGCGTCCGCATAGTGCCGTTCCGCCGCGCCGATCGCGGCGTCGCGTCGACCGCGATGCACGTCGCACACCGCCACGAGCTGCACACTCGGATGCCGCAAGAGCGCTGGCAGATGCGCGCTCCCCATGTTGCCGGCGCCGATGAGCCCGATGTTGATACGCTCGCTCGGCGCCGCGCGTTCGGTGTCGCCGAACGCGCGTGTGGGAAAGATCCACGGCGCCGTCAGCGCGCCCGCCGCGACCTTTAAGAACGATCGGCGCGTCGTCGTGTCCCGTGCTGGCATCGGCTCCTCGCTTTCGTCCCGCGCAAACTCGCGCCTCCGCGCAATTCCGCGCAGTTTCTACCAACAGCCGTGGATCTGTACACGACATTCTTCCATGAGTCGGCGCCGACCGCGCTCACGAGGTCTAGCGGGATTCGAGCCGCAAGCTACTATTTCGCACTCGCTCGCAGCGATCGGTCCTTTGATGACCAGCTCGGACGAGCGCGATTCGGCACGGTGAAGGGTGGGGGCTTTGCTCAAGAAATTGTTGTTGGGTCTCGTGGCGGTGGTGTTGTTGCTGTTGGTGGTCAGCCTGTTTTTGCCGTCGGCCTATTTCGTCGAGCGTTCGATCGTGGTCCAGGCGGAACCCGCGCAGGTCTTTCCCTATCTCAACAATCTCCAAGAGTGGAACAAGTGGACGCCTTGGACGCAGGAGAAGTATCCCGAGATGAAGCGAACCTACTCGGGACCGGCCGAGGGCGTCGGCGCGAAGTCCGCGTGGACCGGACCCGATAGCGGCACCGGCAGCCTCGAGATCAAGCAAAGCGATCCGGCGACCGGCATCGTCTACGAGCTGGCGTTCGAAGGGTTCTCGACCAGCGAGGGCCGGCTTGCGATGGCGAAAGCCGACGGTGGCTTGAAAGTCACTATGTCGACGAAGGGGGATCTCGGCAGCAACCCGATCAACAAATTCTTCGGATTGATGATCGATTCGATGATGGGCGCCGAATTCGAAGGCGGGCTCGCAAAGCTCAAACAATTGGTTGAGGCGAAACGCTGAACGTTGTGTCGCGCGCGGAGGTCGGGCCCGGCGCAGCCGTCTGCGTGCTAAGCCCGGCGCGCGCCTTCCGGTCGGCATAGCGGCAAGTCGAGGTTTCCAGGGTTGCAGGAGGCGGCGATCGTGCAAAACGCACCGCTCGAGCATGATCACAGTGCGCGCGAAATTCACCGGCGACTAGCAGTCGGGCCGCGCAACAACTATTTGCGCGACTGGATCTATGGCGGGATCGATGGCACGGTCACGACCTTCGCGATCGCCGCGGGCGTCGAAGGCGCAAATCTCAGCTCCGGTGTCGTACTGGTGCTCGGCGCCGCGAATGTGCTCGCCGACGGATTCTCGATGGCGGCGAGCAACTTGAGCGGAACCGCGGCCGAACTCGATGAGCGCCGCCGCTTACGTGCGATCGAAGAGCGCCACATCGCCGTTGAGCCGGAAGGCGAGCGCGAAGAGATTCGCCATCTCTATCGCGAAAAGGGATTCGAAGGCGAGTTATTGGAGCGTGTGGTGACGGTTCTGACGAGTAACCGCGAACGTTGGATCCGAATCATGCTGACCGAGGAATACGGCCTCCCTGCGACGGTGCGCTCGCCGTGGTGGGCGGCGGCCGCCACCTTCAGCGCGTTTCTCTTGTGCGGACTCTGCCCGCTCTTTCCCTATCTCATCAGCGTCGACGAGCCGTTTCGCTATTCGATCGTCATCACGTGCGCCGTGTTCTTCGCCATCGGTTCGATCAAGAGCCGTTGGTCTGTGCGGCGCTGGTGGACGAGCGGACTCGAGACGCTCCTCATCGGCGGCGCGGCGGCCGCGCTTTCTTATGCGATCGGTTGGTTCTTGCGCGGCGTTGCCGAGCGCGTGTGATGGCAAAGACTCGTGCGACGCTCACGTAGAGCGCGCGATATTTGTCGTGTCGCGCACGCGAACACGCGACTTGGGTCGTCGTCGGCCGTATCCGTTTTGTGATGCGCACGACGAGCCGGCACGCTTCGCCGACCGACCGCCATTCGCGCGCACCGACACCGGCGAGAATCGCGGCGCCGAGGGCCGACGCATGCTCGGTGTTCACGGTCGTCGCGACCGCGTTGTACGCGTTTGCTTGGAGTCGCAGCCAGAATTCGCTGCGGGCGCCGCCGCCCGCGCACCGCACCTCGCCCACGCGCAGTCCTAGTTCGCGCAACAAACGCACTTGATCCGCCATCCCGAAAGTGATGCCTTCGAGTACCGCGCGGGCGAGCGCGGGGCGATCGTGATGACGGGCAAGTCCAACCCACGCGGCACGCGCGGCGGGATCGGGATGCGGACAACGCTCGCCATCGAGATAGGGGAGAAAGAGCGGCGCGTCCGAGGCCGCGGGCGAGCGGGCGGCGTCGGCGATCATGCGGTCGAAGACTCGCGAGTCGGCGTCGTCGTGGTAGAGCACACGACGCGCCCACTCGAGTGCGCCGCCGGCCGCGAGCATGCAGCCGAATACGCACCACGCTTGCGGCACCGCGTGACAGAAACTCTGCAAGACGCCATCCGCATTCGGCGCCATCGCGCGTGTGGCCGCGAACACGACGCCGCTCGTGCCGATCGTCGCCGACGAAAGCCCGGGCGCCACGATTCCCATGCCGACGGCGGCGGCCGGTTGATCGCCGGCGCCGGCGACGACGGGTGTGCCCGCCGTGAGTCCGAGCGCGCGCGCGGCCGGCGTCGTCAAGACGCCGGCGATCTCGCACGATTCTAGGAGCGGTGGAAAGAGCGCCTTGTCGAGGCCGAGTCGATCGATCAGGGGACGACACCACGTGCGCCGCGCGATGTCGAGGAGCAGCGTGCCGGAGGCGTCGCTCACGTCGCTGGCGAATTCGTTCGTGAGACGCCAGCGCACGTAGTCTTTCGGCAAGAGTACGCGCGCGAGCTTTGCAAAACGGCGCGGCTCGTGACGTCGCAGCCAGAGAATCTTCGGCGCGGTGAAGCCCGTGAGCGCCGCGTTGTTGACGAAGCGTGTCAACGCCCGCGCGCCGCCCGCGCGCTCGACGATTTCGTCGCACTCGGCGCTCGTGCGCTGATCATTCCACAAGAGCGCGGGTCGCAGCACGCGGTGGCTCGCATCGAGAAATACGCTGCCGTGCATTTGTCCCGCGAGTCCGATGCCGGCGACATCGCCGCCGCGCGCGCGCGCGGCGCGCAACACGGCGCGCACGGCGCGGAGCGTGCCGCGCCACCAATCTTCTGGTTCTTGCTCGGTCCAGCCCGGGCACGGTGTTTGGAGTGGGTAACCCGCGTCGGCTTGCGCCGCGACGTGGCCGCGCGCGTCGAGCAACAGTGCCTTCGCGCTCGACGTGCCGATGTCGACGCCGAGGAAGAGTCGGCGCGCGGCGTTAGACGATGCTCGGGTCATACAAGTATCGCTGAAGAATGTTCTCGAGCGCTTCCTCGCGACCGCTCTGGCGCGTGGGCTCCCCGAATTGCATCGCCAGGGCCTCGAGCGCTTCCAGTGTCGTCGTGCCGGCGACGATCTGCGCGCCAACACCGGTTTGATAGCCGGCGTAGCGCGCCGCGAGATTGGCACTGAGCGCGCGATCGTCGATGATGCGCTGCGCAATCAAGAGCGCGCGAGCAAACGTGTCGATGCCGCCTATGTGCGCGTGGAAGAGATCGATAGTGTCGAAGGAGCCGCGTCGCACCTTTGCATCGAAATTGAGTCCGCCATGCGGCAGGCCGCCTTGCTGCAAAATGACGAGCATCGCCGCAGTGGCGCCGTAGAGGTCGTTTGGAAACTGGTCCGTGTCCCAACCGAGCAACAAGTCGCCGCGATTGATGTCGATGCTGCCGAGCTTGCCGGCGTGCGACGCGACGAGCAATTCGTGTTGAAAGCTGTGTTGCGCGAGCGTCGCGTGGTTCGCCTCGATGTTGAGTTCGAAGTGATCGAGCAAGTTGAACTCGCGCAAGAAACCGAGCGTCGTCGCGGCGTCGAAGTCGTACTGGTGCGCCGCTGGCTCCATCGGTTTCGGCTCGATGAAGAATTTGCCTTTGAAACCAGCGCGCCGCCCATAGTCGACCGCGAGCGCAAGAAAGCGCGCGAGCTGCTCGCGTTCGCGTTTCATGTCGGTGTTGAGCCAACTCGAGTAACCCTCGCGTCCGCCCCAAAACACATAGCCAGCGCCGTCGAGCGCAAGCGTCGCGTCGATGGCGCGGCGCACTTGCGCCGCCGCGTGCGCGAACACCATCGGATCGGGATTCGTCGCCGCGCCATGCGTGTAGCGCGGATGGCTGAAGAGATTCGCGGTGCCCCACAGTAAGCGGACGCCGGTCGCGCGCTGCCGCTCCGCGGCGCGCGCCACCATGTGCTCGAGCGCGCGATTGGATTCGGCGATGTTGGCGCCTTCCGGCGCGAGATCGCGATCGTGAAAACAGTAGTGGCGAATGCCGAGTTTCGTCACGAGTTCGAAGAGCGCGTCGAGCGTCGACTCCGCGGCGGTGAGCGGATCGCGCTCTTGACCCCACGGTCGCTCGAGCGTCTTGCCGCCGAACGGATCGGCGCCGGTGCCGCGCATCGAGTGCCAATACGCGATCGCGAACGGCAGGTGCGCCGCCATGCTCTTGCCGCCGACTTTGCGTTCCACATCGAAGTAACGGTAGGCGAGCGGATTTTTCGAAGCGGGACCTTCGAACGGAACGCGGTCAGGGATCTCGGGGAAGTAGTGTTTCGTCATGCGCTGGCTCAACGCTCGAACGCCGCATCGAACGCGCCCGACGCGCACGGTTTGAAGTCGAGGCGTCTCACGAAGGCGCACGCTTCGCGCGCGCCGAACTCGCGGTCCATGGCGCTGTCTTCCCATTCCACCGAAAGGGGGCCTTGATAGCCGATGTGATTGAGCGTGCGGATGATCGCTTCGAAGTCGATCGCGCCGCGGCCGGGCGAACGAAAGTCCCAAGCGCGTCGCGCGTCGCCGAACGGGAGGTGCCCGCCAAACACGCCGGACTCGCCCGGTGTTTTCGCCCACTGAACATCTTTGATGTGCACGTGGAAGATGCGCTCGGCGAAGCGCCGCAGGAACGCGAGGTAGTCGACGCTCTGGTAGCCGAAATGGCTCGGGTCGAAGTTGAAGCCAAAGGCGGGGTGGTGATCGACTGCTTCGAGCGCCCGCTCCGCCGTCACGAGATCGAACGCGATCTCCGTCGGGTGCACTTCGAGCGCGAAGCGCACGCCGACTTTCTGAAACTCATCGAGGATCGGCCGCCACGCGCGCGCGAACTCGCGAAACCCGTCGGCGATCATCGATGGCGGCGTCGGCGGGAACGCGTAGAGCAAGTGCCAAATCGGACTCCCGGTGAATCCGTTCACGATTTTGACGCCGAAGCGCTGCGCGGCGCGCGCGGTGCGCACCATCTCCTCGGCCGCGCGCCGACGGACGCCCGCCGGCTCGCCGTCGCCCCACACGTGCGCCGGCAAGATCGATTGATGGCGCGCGTCGATGCGATCGCACACGGCTTGTCCCACGAGATGCGTCGAGATCGCGGCGCACGCGAGCGAATGGCTCTTGAGGAGACGCCAGCGTTCTTGGCAGTAACCGGGTTCGGCGTCGGCCTGCCGCACATCAAAGTGATCTCCCCAGCACGCGATTTCGATGCCGTCGAAACCGAGCGCTTTCGCCTTTTGGCACATCGTCTCGAAACTCAAGTCCGCCCACTGGCCGGTGAAAAGCGTGACGGGTCTCGGCATGAATCACCTCATCTGGAGTTCCGGAATGCGTACCCACTTTTGCGCGCTGTGCGCACTTTCGACGACCGCGGCGATGAACGCCATGCCGCGCACGCCCTCGCGCGCCCCTGGAAAATCGCGCTCCTCGGCGGTCGCGGTTCGACCCACGGCGCGCGCCGCCAGCGTGAGCGCGAAGTTGCGATACACATTGGCGAAGGCTTCGATGTAGCCCTCGGGATGACCCCCGGGCAACCGCGTATTGTGGAGCGCCGCCTTCGATAGCCGCGTGTGATTGACGCCGGCGCGCAAAATCTGGCGCGGCGCGCCGAGTTGCTTGTGGATGAGTGTGTTCGGTTCTTCTTGACGCCACTCGAGACCGCCGCGTTCACCGTAGATACGAATCGCGAGTCCGTTCTCGTCATCGATCGAGACCTGGCTCGCCGTGAGAACTCCGCGTGCGCCGCCATCGAACCGCAACAACACGTTGCCGTCATCCTCGAGCGGACGGCCGGCCACGAAAGTGGTGAGATCGGCGCAGACTTCCGCGATATCGAGTCCCGTGATGTACTCCGCGAGATTTGCGGCATGCGTGCCGATATCGCCCATGCAGCAACTCGCGCCCGCGCGTTTCGGATCGGTGCGCCACGACGCTTGCTTCTGGCCTTCGGCCTCGAGTCGCGTCGCGAGCCAACCCTGCGGATACTCGACGACGACCTTGCGAATCCGGCCGAGCGCTTCGATCTCGACTAAATGGCGCGCTTCTTTCACGAGCGGATAACCGGTGTAGTTGTGCGTGAGCGCAAACTCGAGCCCGGTCGCCGCGACGATGCGCTCGAGCGCGACCGCCTCGTCAAGATTCAGCGTCATCGGTTTATCACACACGACGTGAAAGCCGTGCTGAAGCGCGAGCCGCGCGACGGGATAGTGTTGGTCGTTCGGTGTGACGATCGCGACGAAATCCATGCGCTGGTGATCCGGCAGCATGCGCTCGCTCTGGATCATCTCGAGGTGACTGCCGTAGACGCGATCGTCGGGCAGCATCAACTCGCGACCGGATTCCAGAGACCGCGCGGCATTAGAACTGAACACGCCGCAGCACAATTCGATGAGCCCATCGAGTTGCGCCGCCATGCGGTGCACAGCGCCGATGAAAGCGCCTTTGCCGCCGCCGACCATTCCCATGCGAAGTTTGCGCTGCATCGGTCGCCTCCCGCCTAGAACATTGGATTCAGTTGATTTTCATAGCGAGAGCACCGCGCTAATGCCAGAGCACTTCGCGTCGACGTCGAGGACGTGGGCGCCTATTCCTTCTTTGCGCTCGCTTTCCGCTGCCTATAGCATGCCGGCATGAACACTCGGTGGCTCGCGGGCGCGGCGGTATTGCTCGTCTTAGCCGGTTCCGCGGCCGCCGGCGTCGCGATCCGTGCGCAGCTCGACGATCTCGAGGCGCGCCAGGAGCGTGCGCACGAACTGATCGACACGATCGCCCGCGGCGGTCCGGAATCCGCGCCCGCGCTCGACGAAGCGCGCCAAGTCTTGACGCGTTCACGCAAGCGCATGAGCGCGGTCGGCTCCGACCTGTTGCAATTTGTTTGGCTCGGCGGGCCGCTGGTGGTTGCGCTTGGCGCCTTGTTGATCGCGTTCGGCGTGGCACGACCGCTGCGTCGCGCATCGCGCGCACGCTCGCCGCGCGACGCCGCGGAGGCGCTCGAAGGTTTGTCGACCGATCTCGCCGCGCTCTTGCGCGGACTCGACGCCGAACGTCAACAGCGCATACTCGAGTTGTTGCGCGCGAGTCATCTCGCGGCGCTCGGCACGATGGCCGCGAGCATGGCGCACGAAGTGCGCACGCCGCTCGCCGCTGTGGCGGGACTCGCCGAATCTTGTCGCCGCAAACTGGCGGCGGGCGAGCCGGGGCTCGATCTAGCCGCTGAGTTGCGACGCATCGAAGACGAGTCTTTTCGCGCGAGTCGCTTGCTCGGTGATTTTCTGGCGACGAGTCCGCGCGGCGCCGAAGCCGTCGAGCGCTTCGATGTGGTGCACGAAGCGCGCGAGGCGGCGCGCATCGCCGCGGCGCGGGTGGGCGCGAATGTCGAGAGTATTCTCGTTACTGCGCCCGCGCATATCGTGTGCGAAGGCCGGCCGAGTGAGTGGCGACAAGTGTTGCTAAATTTGTTGATGAATGCGCTCGTTGCGACGCGGACGGCGGGGCGGGGACTGGAACCCGCGTGCGTCGCGCTCGAGATCGCCGACCGCGCTGATGATGTCGTTTTGGAAGTTCGCGACCACGGCGTCGGTTTTTCCGCGCTCGACGCGCCGCGATTGTTCGAGCCGTTCTTCAGTCGATTGCCCGGCGGCTCCGGGTTAGGTCTCTTTCTATGCGCCGGAATTGTTCGTGGCGCGGGCGGCGCGATCGATGCCGAGAGCGCGGGAGCGGGCTGCGGCGCGCGCTTTGTCGTGCGGCTGCCGCGCATAGTAAAAACGGAGGTCGCTTGAGTCGCGTGCAGATTATCGAGGACGACGCGAGCTTGCGTGACTTGCTCGCGAACGAGCTGCGCGCGGCCGGGCATCGCGTGGGCGTGGCGGCGACGGGCACGCTGGGACTAGAAGCCGTGCGCGCCGAGCGGCCGGCCGTGGTGCTGCTCGATCTCAAGTTGCCGGACGCTGATGGTGAACAGCTCCTCGCGCAGCTGCTCGCGTTCGATGAACGCCCGCAAGTGATCGTGCTCACGGCGCACGGCTCGGTCGATGTCGCGGTGCGCGCGATGAAGGCGGGGGCGGTCGACTTTCTCGAGAAGCCGTGTCGCCTCGCCGAGTTGTTGCTCGCGGTCGAGCGCGCCGCGGAGCGCGCGGCGCTCGAGTTCGAGAATCGTGCGTTGAAGCACGTACTCGATCGCACGGTCGCGCGGAGTCTGAATCTCTCCGTCGACGCCTCGCCGAGCGTGCTGACGCGAGAGCTCGAGAAGATCGCAGCGAGCGAGTTGCCGGCGCTCATTCTCGGCGAAACGGGCGCTGGCAAGGAAGTCACGGCGCGCTTGCTGCATCAAAAGTCGCCGCGCGCCGGCGGACCGTTCGTCGTCGTCGATTGCGCGGCGCTGCAGCCGGCGCTCATCGAATCGGAACTCTTCGGTCACGAGCGCGGCGCGTTCACCGGCGCGCAAGCCGCTCGCGTGGGGCTCGTCGAAGTGGCGCGCGGCGGCACGGTGTTCCTCGACGAGATCGGCGAACTCGAAGCGGGTTTGCAAGCGAAGCTGCTGCGACTCTTGGAGGCGGGCGAGTTTCGCCGCGTCGGCGCGAGCAAATATCAACGTGCCGAAGCGCGCTTCATCGCCGCGACGCACCGCGATCTCGCGGCGCAAGTGCGCGAAGGTCGGTTTCGCGAGGATTTGTACTTTCGCCTCAATGTGCTGACGATCAAGGTGCCGAGCCTGCGCGAGCGCGCGCACGAGATCGCCCCGCTGGCCGAGAGCTTTCTGCGCGCGAGCGATAGCCGAGGACGACTCAAATTCGCGCCCGAAACTTTGGCGCGCCTCGCGCGCTATGACTGGCCCGGCAATGTCCGCGAGCTGCGAAACGTGATCGAGCGGCTGGCCGTGCTCGCCGAAGGGCCGATCATCGAACCGACCGATCTGCCTCCCGAGATCCGCCGCGCCGCCGAGCCGGCGCCCGATTCAAGTGACACGCGCCTCGAGAGCATCGAGCAGCGCCACATCTTGCAAGTGCTCGAACAAACCGGCGGCAACAAAACGCGCGCCGCCGAGCTACTCGATATCAGCCCGACGACGTTGTATGCGAAGCTGAAGCGGTATGCGGAGGGTACTCCCCGACCACCGGATCGGCATTGAGCCGAGCCTGCGTCGTTGACGACGCGAGATAATCTCGACGAAGCTCAGGCAAGTCACCGGGCGCGACGGCGCGTTTCGATATTCGGTAACGTGTCCGTGGGTCGACATGCCGTTAACCAATAGGCGGCGGGGAGTTGCTCGTCGAGCCATAGCCCGGTGAGCCAGGTATGCCAGACCATTCTGATTTCGTGGACCACTGGTTCCATTCCGACGTGTGGAGCCGCAGCCGGTACCCGATCCAACAGCCAACCTGCGGGAAAATCGTCAGGCGGGAGTGCGTTCGATTTTTGGAGTTCAAATTTGAGTTCTTCCCCGTCCCCTTGCTCCAAAGCCCGAAGGATCGACTTACGCCAATAAGGATTGCCTGTATACGTGCGGCCAGAATCTGTGTCGTGATCGTGAACGATATCGCTGAACTGAGTCGTGAGAAAGAATGCAGCGAAGAGGAGTGCGGCAGTCAGGCTGAGACCGTTGCGCAAATGCTCGGCAGTGAGTATCAGCAAGACGGACCCCGCTGCGGGCAACAAACACTGAAGTACCCCAACACCCTCTCCGCACGCGTGGGTCTGAAGGACGAAGATAACGACGAACGCGAATCCGACCGGGACGGCGGCTGCAACGCGATGCAGCGCAACTCGGCGTCGGCGAATGACTCGCGTCACGCCAAAGATGACGATAGTCGCCAGCATCAGCATTAGTAGGCCGTGGCAGTCCGCGATGTCCATGGCGAACTAGAAGCAAGCGCTGCGCCATTGCGCAAGGCAGCTAGTCACGCTGGGCACATTGCATCGTTCAAGAGCGCTTCACGGCGGCGGCGTGTTTTGCGGCAATCGCGAGCTATCAGATTCGTCATCTGAGTCGCTCGGCGAGAGCGCCATCAGCTCAACCGATCGCGATAGCTTTCATAGCCGAAGCGTTTCACGAGTTCGTAGGAGCCGTCGGCGTGGCGGAGCGCGATCGACGGCAAGCGGACGCCGTTGAAGTTGCTCGTTTTTACGATCGTGTAGTGCGACATGTCGAGGAGCGTCAGGCGCTGCCCGACGACGAGCGGCTGGTCGAAGGAATAGTCGCCGATGATGTCACCCGCGAGGCACGTCAAACCGCCGAGCCGAAAAGTGTGCGGCTTCACGCCGGGATCCGCGCCGCCGACGATCGCGGGACGGTAGGGCATCTCGAGCACGTCCGGCATGTGCGCAGTGGCGCTCGTGTCGAGGATGGCAATCGGGCCGCCGTTATCGAAAATATCAAGCACCGTGGCGACCAACACCCCGGTGCGAATCGCGATCGCTTCGCCCGGCTCCAAGTAGACTTCGAGACCGTAACGTTGCTTCACGCCTTTAACGACGCGCACGAGGCGTTCGACATCGTAGCCTGGACGCGTGATGTGATGCCCGCCGCCGAAGTTGATCCATTTGAGTTGGCGAAAGTACGCACCGAATTTCTTCTCGACCACGGCCAACGTACGCTCGAGTGCATCGCTATCGAGTTCGCAGAGCGTATGGAAGTGAATCCCTTCGAGGCCGGCGAGGTGGTCGGGCTCAAAATTATTGAGCGTGACGCCGAGCCGCGAGCGCGGTGCGCACGGATCGTAGAGTTCGACCTTCACCTCGCGGTGTTCCGGATTGACGCGAATGCCGCAGGAAACACGGCGCGGACTGCTGCGGACCTGATCGCGAAACCGCAGCCACTGGCCGAACGAATTGAAAACCAAGTGATCGCAGAGCGTCAGGAGCTCCGTGATGTCGGCGGAACTATAGGCCGGCGCGTAGGCGTGCACTTCGCCGCCGAGCTTCTCCCGCGCGAGGCGCGCTTCGTGCGGCGCGCTCGCGGTCGCGCCCGGCAAGTATTTCTTGACGATTTCGAACGTGATCCAAGTCGCAAAGCCCTTGAGCGCGAGCAGGATCTTGCAACCTGCGCGCGCTTGCACGTCGGCCAGAATCTTGAGATTGCCTTCGAGCGCCTCGAGGTCGATCACCCAACACGGCGAATCGGGCGCGCGCGAAGCATCGAGCAGATCGTGCGGATAGACCACCGGCTAGAGGTCCTTCACGTGCCAGGGCAGACCGTGCTTTGCGAGCTGCTCGAGAAATGGGTCTGGGTTCATCTGCTCGACGTGAACGACGCCGGCCTGTTTCCACTCGCCGCGCAGCACCATCATGGCGGCGACCATCGCCGGCACGCCGGTTGTATAGCTGACGGCTTGGCCTCGGACTTCTTTGAAAGTTTCGGCGTGATCGCAAACGTTGTAGATGAATTTCTTGAGGCGCTTGCCGTTCTTGACGCCTTCGATTATGCAACCGATCGACGTCTTGCCGGTGTAGCCAACGGCAAGACTCGCCGGATCGGGCAACAGACGCTTCAGAAACTCGAGCGGCACGACCTTGGTGCCTTTGTAGTCGACCGCGTCGATGCGCGTCATGCCGACGTTTTGGAGGACGCGCAAGTGCGTGAGGTACTCATCGCCGAACGTCATCCAGAAGCGGATTCTCTTCAACCCTTTGATGTGGAGGACGAGCGACTCCAGCTCTTCGTGGTAGATGAGATACGCTTTCCGGTCGCCGACGCCGGGGAAATCGAAGGTCTGCGATATCTCCATGGGCTTCGTCTCGACCCACTTGCCGTGCTCCCAATAGCGGCCGTTCTGCGTCACTTCCCGGATGTTGATTTCGGGGTTGAAGTTCGTCGCGAACGCTTTGCCGTGGCTGCCGGCGTTGCAATCGACGATGTCGATGGTGTGGATTTCGTCGAAGAGGTGTTTTTGCGCGTAAGCACAGAAGATGTTCGTGACGCCTGGATCGAAGCCCGCGCCGAGGAGGGCCATGCGGCCGGCCTTCTCGAAGCGCTCACGATACGCCCACTGCCATTTGTACTCGAACTTTGCGACATCGCGCGGCTCGTAGTTGGCGGTGTCGATGTAATCGACGCCGGCTTCGAGGCACGCGTCCATGAGTGTCAAGTCTTGGTAGGGGAGCGCGACGTTGACGAGCACGTCTGGTTTGACCCGGCGAATGAGCGCGACCGTCTCGGGCACGATATCGGCATCGACCTGCGCGATATCGATCTTGCGACCATGCAGCCGCAGGATCTCATCGCGGACCGCCTCGCATCGGGACAAAGTTCGGCTCGCGAGCGTCACGTGGCCAAACTCTTGCGGCAGCATCGCGCACTTGTGCGTGACGACGCTTCCGACCCCACCCGCTCCGATGATCAGCACCCGTTTCATGCGCACCTCCCGAAGAACGAAACTTGAGGAAATGTGAGCGTGAGTCTCTAAACTGTGCCGACCGGCATTTCAACCCCTATCCGGCCGCGAGTGCGCGCGTCGCCCTCGCCGCCGGTCGCGGCGCGTGCGGTCAACGAGCAAGAAATCGCTGTTCATCCGCGCCCACACGCGCCATTTTGAGACACTGAGATTCACCAAGAGCGAGAGTGAGAGACGCGATGTCTTCTCGTCCGACGCCCGGACGTCCCATTGTCGTGCAGAAGTTCGGCGGCACGTCCGTCGGTTCCGTGCCGCGCATCCATCACGTGGCGACGCTGGCGCTCGCGGCGCGCCGCGCCGGCAAGGACGTGGTCGTGGTCGTCAGCGCGATGAGCGGTGAAACCAACAAGCTGCTCGCGCTCGCCGATGAGGTCGCGGAACCCGGCGATCGGCGCGAACGCGACGCGATCGCCGCGGTCGGCGAGCAAGTGTCGGCCGCGCTCACCGCGATCGCGATTCAAGCGGCGGGCGGCAAGGCGCGCTCCTTCCTTGGGCACCAAATTCCGATCCACACCGACGGCAATTTCGGTGATGCGCGGGTGGTCAAAGTCGAGCCAACCGTGTTGCGCGAATCACTCGCGCGCGGCGAGATTCCCGTCGTCGCCGGTTTTCAAGGCGTCGACGCGCACGGCAACATCACGACGCTCGGGCGCGGCGGCTCGGACACGACGGCCGTCGCCGTGGCCGCGGCGCTCGGCGGCGAGTGCGACATCTATACGGATGTCGACGGCGTCTACACCGCCGACCCCAACATTGTGAAGAGCGCGCGCAAACTGGCGTGGGTGTCGTATCGACACATGCTGACGTTCGCGGCGCTCGGCGCAAAGGTGCTGCACGATCGATCCGTCGAGTTGGCGCAGCAGTTCAGCGTGCCGACGCGCGTTCTCACTTCCTTCGGCGATACGCCCGGGACGACCATGTCCGCGAGCGAAGAAGAAATCGAAGGCGCGATCGGCGGGATCGCATGCGACCGCAAGATGGTGCTCATCTTCCCGGCTCCCGGCGGCGGGAGCATTGTGAAGCAAGCGATGGGACAACTCGTTGCGTCGCTTGCAGATCGCGGCGCCGTCGTCGGGTGTCAGTTCGACGAGGCCGATCCGTTCGCCTTCACCGTGCGAAGCGTCGACTTGCCAGCACTCAAAGTCGTGGCCAAGGAGCGGGAGTTTCCACGCGTTTGCTTGGAGGACATCGCCCGCGTCTCGCTCGTCGGATATCGCTTGGGAAAAGTCCCGCGTCTCGAAGCGAAGGCGAAGCAACTCCTCAAGGGGTTCGGCGTGAAAATTCGGAAGTCGCTCGTCACCGACGATTACATCTCACTCTTCGTCGCGCCGACGGACGCGGACGAGGCGATGCGTGTACTCCACGACGGCATGGCAGTCGGGGTCGGCAGCGAGCACGGCGACGCGGCGAAGGCGAAGCGCCGGCGGCGGTGATCGTACGGCGAACGGGCTTGCGACCGCGCGCCGACGACTTCGAGCCGCCCGAGATGCGCTGAGTTGCGCGACCCTCATGCGATCCGTAGCATTTGGCCCAGTGCGAGAAACTCCCCCCGACGGACGTGCGGTCCGTCGCCTCGCTCTCACAGAATTTGGAGGTTTCGGCATGTCACGATTCGCTCTTGTGGTCGCGATCAGTCTCGGCGTGATTCTCGGTGGAAATGCGGTCGCCAATGCCGGCAGCGTCACGTTTTCGATTCTCGCGCAAGTGCCGCTCGCCAGTGAAGCGACGCTGCTTTCGGCCGTTGATTTCACCGGCGATGGCGTTTCCGATGCCGTTTTGTTTCTGCCGGGCGCGAGCACGTTGAGTTTGTACCCGGGCAACGGGAGCGGCTTTCAGGCGCCGATTCCAGTCGCCGTGAGCGGCACGCCGATCAGCGTCGCAACCGGGGATTTGAACGAGGACGGTCTTATCGATTTGGTCGTCGGCGAGAACGGCGGGCTCGTGGAAGTGTTCGGCCCGGATGGCCTCGGCGGCTATGTGCTGCTCGACTCGGTCTCGACCGGCTCCGGCGCGCCGGCGGTCGTGCTCGCGCAGCTCGACGACGATGATCACCTCGATTTGGCGGTCGCGGTAAACGCACTCATGATTCCGGGCGGAGGAGTCGCCGTCTATCAGGGGACGGGGCTTGGCACGTTTCCAATCGCGAGTGGATTTAGCGCTGCCAATGAGGTCACGGCACTGCTCGCCGAGGATTTCGACGGCGATAGCGACATCGATCTGATGGTCGGTATCAGCCCATTTGCCGGCTTTTCGAGCGTCGACTTGCATCTCAACGATGGCCTCGGCAATTTCGGCACCGGCTCGACGGCGGCGACGGGTTTTGGCGGGACCTTTGCGGCTGCGGACTTCAATAACGATGGCCTCATGGATTTCGCCACGTCGGTCTTCAACTTTTTCTGTTTCAACAACGTCGAGGTCTACCTCAATCAACCGAGCGGTGGTTTTGTGTTCACCCAGGCGTTGCCGACGGCGTGCGGGCCGTATCGCGTCCTGGCGGACGATTTCGATGACGACGGCAACATGGACGTCGTGTACTCGGACGGCGGCGACTTCGTTCCCGCTGTGAACGGCATTCCGATCGGCCTCGGCGACGGGACCGGTGCGTTCACGCTGTGTCCGTTCGCGCCGACCGCGGCCCTCTCGCTGTCGTCGCCGCTTGTCGGACGGTTTGACGGCGACGACCTGCCGGATTTGCTCGCGACTTCGATTTTCATCACGGATCTCATCGTGTACCGCAACGATACCGTGGTCGTGTCGACCTTCGAACGCGGCGATGCGAACGCAGATGGACTCTTCAACATCGCCGACGCCATCTTCTCGCTGACGTCTCTCTTCGTGGGTGGCTCGCCCGCCCCAACGTGTCTCGACGCCGCCGACGCCAACGACGATGGCGCTTTCGACGTCGCGGATGCGGTCTTCAGTTTGTCGTCGCTGTTCGTGTCGGGATCGCCGTCGCCACCGGCGCCGTTCGGCGCTTGCGGCATCGACCCGACTTCCGGCGACCCGCTCGGCTGCGGGGCGTTCGCTGCGTGTCCGTGAGTGCTGGGAGCGCGGGCCTCCGGCCCGCTCCGTCGACGGTGCTCGCGCGCGCGATTTGCTTCGCCGTGCGACGCCGTCGGCGTGACGATTCCACGCTCCGTCCTGCCGAACGCGAGGTGTTGTTGATTTTGCGCTAGGAAGTCGGCACGCGATCGCCCGTGGCCATCTCGCGCAGATGCATATCGAGTTCTAGTTTTCTGCTCTGATCAGCTTAGAACGTAGTCACTGATGGACGAAGAGTGCGTCATCTACGATTCGGAACGGAAGCGCCGTGTGAGAATTTTCGGATCGCCAGACGGAATTTTCAGTTTCCTCGAAGATACGTCGGGGCCATGATTGTTGAACGGGTAGTTGGGGCCATTCTCGGCGGGGCCATCGGCGACGGGTGGGGCCGGCGGTACGAAGGCAGTGTGTCTCGGGCTCCCGTTGTTACCCCTGACAAACTTGTCGTCACTGACGACACGCAGTTAACGATTGCGACGTGTGAGTCGGTCGTAGAGTGCGGACGTGCGGATCCGGAGCGAATCGCCGCGAGATTCGTAGTTTGGTTTCGCGCGGGTCGTCTTCATGGCTTGGGCGCGAGCACTTTGAAGGCGCTGCGCGATCTCGATTCCGGTGCTCACTGGGCGCTGTCGGGTACAAAAGGCGGACGCGCCGCGGGGAATGGCGCGGCGATGCGTATTGCGCCACTGGCTTTCCTGCTCGACCCCGCCGATCAAGACCAACGGCGGACTTTGCGCGACATCTGCCGAATCACTCATCACCACGACGAAGCCTACGTGGGGGCATTGGCAGTAGCTCGAGCGATCCGACTCGTGAGCCGACCGGAATACGACATTGAGAATCTGCTCGCCGACGTCGCACTCGAGCTTCCGGACTCTCAAGTTCGTGACCGCATTTCGCGCTTCGCCGGTTTCCAACAGGATGTGTCCCCTCTGCAAGTTGGGGAGACCTGGGGCCGATCTGGTTTCGTCGCTGATTCGGTGCCACTCGCGATCCTTGCCGCACGCGAGATCTTGAGACGTCCCTTTGCCGAAGTCGTGCGGCGCGCCGTCGAAGCGGGTGGCGACACCGATACGATTGGATCAATCGCAGGTCAAATCGCGGGCGCCACGATTGGATTCTCTGCACTTCCGGAAGAACTGCTCGCGCGATTGCGCGACAAGGATGAGTTCGAGGCGATCGCGCGGAAGTTCGCAGGGCTCGTGTGTGCTGGCTAGTCGGAAATTCCGCGGACGGGCTGCGGCGGAGAGAACGCATGGCTGTTGAAACCGTGACGCTCTATCGTCCGATTGGCCCGGCGGAGTTGGCGCTCCTCGAGGCAGGCAACTTTCGGCGCTGGCCTCCTCGCCTGCCCGAGCAACCGATTTTCTATCCCGTGACAAACGAAGAGTACGCCGTCGAAATCGCCTCGAAGTGGAACGTGCAGGATAGTGGGAGCGGTTTCGTCACGCGTTTCCAAGTGCGGGCCGAATTCATGGCTCGCTTTGAGATTCACCAAGTTGGAGCGGCGCGGCACACGGAATGGTGGATTCCCGCGGAAGCGTTGGAAGAGCTGAACGACAACCTCGTGGGTTTGATCGAAGTCATTCAGGCGTTCAGCGCCGATCTCGGGCGGATGATCCGAGCGACATGAACTTCGTTGAAGCCACGGCTGCGTTTGTTCTGGACATCCTTCCGCCCGAGCACCTCCCTGAAGTCGCGTTGGCGGCGCTCGAGAGTGGTCTCGACTCAACGTCACTCGCCGTCCTCGCTGGCGAGCCAGCTCGCTCAGATCCTCGAGACCTTCGGGAGCTGTTCGAGGCGGCGATTCGCGAACTCAAGCTGCCGCTGCCGTCGCCGCTCGAGGCTGCCGACATTCTGAAACAGCACTACGCCGTTCAAGTAGCGGCCGGCCGGCTTGCGCCGAGGGAGGGTGCACGCCTCATCGTGGAGCAGGTATTCCGAGCGATCGACCATCTACTGCCACGCGGAGCCTACGTCGGTGAATCTTTCGGCATTGCACGGCTCGTCGGCATTTTCTACGACTACGACGACGTTTCTCCGACCGATGCCGATGCGATCGCCGAGATTGACCAAGCCATCGTCGATGAGTGCGCGCGGCTCGCGAAATAGGCCAGACCGACCCGGCGTCGCGGATCTCCTCTAAACTCGACGATCTTGAGATGGCGGCGTGCGACGGCGATGAACGTGCAGGATTGTTTCTGGGCGCCGAGTTCGTTGTGACGCGCGGGGTTGTCGCGGTGGGGGGCCGAGCTATGATCCACGTCGAATACCGCAAGAGAGATGAGGGGCGTGCGCGCGTGAAGGCGTCGAAGAAACTCGTGGGGTGGTTCGTGCTCACGGCGCTCGTGGGCTGCGAGAATTCGAAGACAGCATCGACGCTGGCGGACTCCGCATCGCCGCCGACTCGGCAGGTGCAGCTCGCGGCGGTCACCGAGAGGGCGCTCGATCGCAAGGTCGTCGCCATCGGTTCGATCGCAGCGCACGAGCTGGCGACGTTGAGCGTGAAGGTCGCCGGTCGCCTCCACACGATCGCCGTCGACTTAGGCAGTCACGTCGAGGCGGGGCAGCTCATCGCGCAGGTCGAACGCGCCGATTATGAGCTGCGACTCGCCCAAGCCGAGGCGATGCTGAGTCAGGCGCGGGCGCGACTTGGTCTCCCGGCCGCTGGCGAGAGTGACGACGTCGACCTCGAGCAAACGAGCACCGTGAAGGAAGCGCGCGCGCGGCTCGACGAAGCGCGGAAGAATCGCAATCGAGTGCTTGAACTCTACCAACAAAATTTGCTCTCGGAGTCGGACCGCGAACTCGTCGAATCCGCGTTCGAAGTGGCCGCGACGCGGATCACGGACGCGCTCGAGGAAGTCAGCAATAGGCGGGCGCTCCTGACGCAACGCCGCGTCGAAGTCGACATCGCGCGGAAGCAACTCGCCGACACCGCGATTTACGCGCCGTTCGCGGGCGCGATCCAAGCGCGGATCGCAAGTCCCGGCGAATATCTCGCGGTCGGCTCGCCGGTCGCCACGATCGTGTGCGTCGATCCACTTCGGCTCCGCGTCGAAGTTGCCGAGCGCGACGCGATCGCGATCCGCGTCGGTCAAAGCGTGCGAATTTGGGTAGAAGGCGGTGCGCTCGAGCGGACCGGGGTCCTGCACCGCGTCAGCCCAGCGATCGACCCGCGCAGCCGCATGCTGCTCGTCGAAGCCGATTTGCCGAAGGACGAAACGCTGCGGCCGGGGAGTTTTGTGCGCGCCGAGATCACGACCGTAGTCGGCGAAAAGTCCGTGAGCATTCCGCTCAACGCCGTCACAACTTTTGCGGGCATCGAAAAAGTCTTCGTCGTCGCGAACGACAAGGCCGTGGAACGCGCCGTCACGACCGGCCGCCGCGGCGCCGATTGGATCGAAATCGTGCGTGGCTTGAAACTCGGCGAGCAGGTCGTGCAGTCCCCGGGCAATCTCGCGATGGGTGAGCGCGTGAGCGTTCGCGAGTAGCGCGTTTCTCGCACGTGTTCTCCCGCTTCGTCGCTCTCTAGCAAAGTCAGAAATCCTCATGCAGAAGCTCGCCGAGATATCGATTCGCCGGCCCGTCTTCGCAACCATGATCATCTTGGCGCTCGTCGTGGTCGGGTCGACCGGCTATTTCCGCTTGGGCGTCGATCGCACGCCGCCCGTCGATATTCCGACCGTGTATGTCTCGACGCGGCTGCCCGGCGCCTCGCCCGCGGAAGTGGAGTCCTTGGTTTCGCAACCGATCGAGGAGGCCGTCAACACCGTCGAAGGCATCACCGAGTTGCGCTCCATTTCGGGGCAGAGCACGTCGTTCGTCATCGTGCAGTTCGATCTGCGGCGCGACGTCAACGTCGCGGCCGAAGATGTGCGGACACGCGTGGCCGCGGCCATTCCCGAACTGTCGCGCGATGCCGATCCGCCGGTCGTCACCAAGTTCGATAGCGATCGCTCGCCGGTCATGACGATCGCGTTGAGCGGCGAGCGTTCCCAGCGCGAGCTCACCGAGTTGGCGGACAAAGTCGTCAAGGTGCAGCTCGAACGCGCGCTCGGTGTCGGCGAAGTCGAGATCCGCGGCGGGCTCGAGCGCGCCGTGAGCATTTGGATCGATGCGAACCGGCTGGCGGCTTATCAGCTTCCGATCACGGCTGTGCGTGAAGCGATCGTTCGGCAAAACGCCGACGTGCCGGGCGGCAGTGTGTCGTCGCCGCTCGTGGAGCAACCGCTCCGCACGCTCGGCCAGTTCGCGACGGCGCAGCAATTCAATGACCTCGTGATTGCGACCCGCGACGGTTCACCCATTCGCGTCCGCGATATAGGTAGGGCGGAAGATGGCCACAAGGAACAGCGGAGCCTCGCGCGCCTGAATGGCCGGCCGTCGGTCACGCTCGAGATCAAGCGCCAGGCGGACGCGAACGCGGTCGCAGTCATCGAAGCGATCAAGGCCAAGTTTCCGTTGGTTGTCGCGCAGTTGCCGCCCGATCTCCGGCTCGAAGTCGTCGAGGACCAGTCGCGCTACATCTACGAAGCGTTGCACGAAATCAACGTTCACCTGTTGGTCGGCAGCATACTCGCGAGCTTGGTCGTGTTTGCATTCATGCGCAGTTGGCGCTCGACGCTGATTGCGGCGGTCGCGATTCCGTGCTCGGTAGTCGCGACCTTCGGCATGATGTGGGCGCTCGATTTCACGCTCAACAGCGTCACGATGTTGGCGCTAGTCCTCATGGTCGGCATCGTCATCGACGACGCGATCGTGGTGCTCGAAAACATCTTTCGATTCGTCGAGGAGAAAGGAATGGAGCCGTTTGAGGCCGCGCGCGCCGCCACCGCGGAAATCGGCACGGCCGTACTCGCGACCACGTTGAGCTTGGTCGTCATCTTCGTGCCGGTGTCGTTCATGTCGAGTATCGCTGGACGCTTTCTCTATCAGTTTGGTTTGACCGCGGCGGTGGCGGTGATGGTCAGTCTGCTCGTCTCGTTCACCCTTACGCCGATGATGTGCGCACGACTCTTCCGAGCGAAAGCCAGCGGTGAGCACGGTGCGCTACTGCCCAATTCGCGTCGCGGTTTCTACGGCTGGCTGGATCGCACCTACGTGGCGCTCTTGGGTCTGGCTATGAACCACCGTTTCGCGATCATGTCGTGCGCGGTGATGGTCATGCTCTCGGCTATCCCGCTCTACCGCATGGTGCGGCAGGAGTTCACGCCCGCCAACGCCGATGAGGCCGAATTCGAGATCAGCGTCACGGCGCCCGAAGGCACGAGCCTCGCCGCCATGAACGGCGTGCTCGAACGCATTGAGACCGAGCTGCGCGACATGCCGCAGATTCGCGTGATGTTGGCATCGATCGGCACGAACCGTATTGGGAGCGTCAACAGCGCGCGCGTCTACGTGCGCATCCCGCCGCACGACGAGCGGCGATTTTCGTTCGCGCGCTTGCTGTCGCTGCGTCCGCTCGACGCTTTTCGCGGCAATTACTCGCAGCGCGACGTGACGCAGGAAATTCGGCGGCGCCTCCGCGGCATCCCGAATGTGCGGAGCAGCATTCGATCGACCTCGACGTCGATCAGCGCTGGTGGGCCGAACTTCGAGATCGATTTTTCGATCCTGGGTCCCGATCTCGATGCGTTGGCGAGCTATGCCGATGCGTTGCGTCGGCGTGCGCCGGAACTCGGCGTGCTCGATGCCGACACCACGCTCAAGCTCGACAAACCCGAGTTGCGGGTCGAAATCGATCGTGAGCGGTGCGCCGCGCTCGGCGTCGACACGCAGGATATCGCCACGGCGCTGCGCATCATGGTGGGGGGCGACGATCGCGTCTCGCGCTTCCGCGACGCCGCCATGAACGAAGACTACGATGTGCAATTGCGACTAGCGGACGGCGACCGCAGCGACGCGACGACGATTTCGCGACTCTTCGTGCCGAGCCAATCGGGCGGGCTCGTGCGTCTCGATAATTTAGTGAAGATCGTGTCGGGCACGACCGCTTCGCGCATCGATCGACTGGATCGGCAGCGCCAAGTGAGTCTCCGCGGCGCAGTCGCGCCGGGCTATGCACAGGCGGATCGACTGCTCGCGTTGCGCGGGGCGTTTCAAGAACTCAATCTGCCGCCCGCTTACACGACGAAGGTCGGCGGCTCCGGGCGCGAGTTGGAGAAGACGTTTCAAGAGTTTCTCTGGGCGTTCGCGCTTTCGGTCATCTTCATGTACATGATTCTCGCTTCGCAGTACGAGAGTCTCGTGCATCCGTTCACCATTCTCTTGTCGTTGCCGTTGTCATTGCCGTTCGCGCTGTTCTCGCTGTGGGTCACGGATAACACGCTCAATCTGTACTCGGCGCTCGGGCTCCTCGTGTTGTTTGGCATCGTCAAGAAGAACGCGATTCTGCAAATCGATCACATGAACAATTTGCGCGGGCAAGGAATGGAACGGCGTGCCGCGATTCTCGAAGCGAACCGCGACCGGCTGCGGCCGATTTTGATGACGACGTTAACGCTCGTCGCCGGCATGATTCCGCTCGCGGTCGCGAGCGGCCCCGGCGCCGAGGAGCGGCGCGCGGTTGCGGTCGTCGTAATCGGCGGCCAGTCGTTGTGTTTGCTGTTGACGCTGATCGTGACGCCGGTCGCGTATTCGGTGCTCGACGATTTGCGCGGCCGCGGGCGCGAACGAGGGCGACATTGCGGAGCGGATTCCGACGCCGCGATGGAAGCCATCGGTGTTGGGCGCTAAGTCGAGTTTGCCTTTCGCGTGTTGGTCGAATTCAAACCTCGATGACCTCGCCACGCCTTACTCCCGGGAATGGAAACAAAGGCGGTGCTCCGTAAGTCGGCCGCGATCGGGGTCCACTCGGAACACCAGCCGCATCTACTCAAATATGCGCCGCTCCTTCCTACCGTGACCGTGGATAGAATGGCCGCCGTCGTGTGGCTCGTTTCCGTCGCTCCAGCGCCTCGCAGAGAAGTTCGTCGTGCACGCCTCAACTCTCGCGGATCGCCCGTGACAGGAAACCGATGCAGAAGCGAACGGCGGTGGATCGCTGCACTCACGCGGGCGAGCGAACGCCATTCGTGCACTCGGCAACGAAAAAACATCGGAAGGAGACCGAATATGTGTCGGACTTGGCTCAACTGGCTGTTGATTGCCGCAATCGTGATAGGGACCGACGGCTTCGCCGAATTCCTGCGGGGAATGTCAGCCACCGCCGACGCGCAACAAATCGTGCTGCGTCAGACGCCGTTGGGACCGATGCCCACCGACCCGCGGCAAATTTCGATCGCTCGCGACGGCAGCCGTGTCGCGCTGGTGGCAAACACCGGCAGCCGACAGCAGGTGTTCATCGACGGCAACGAGGGGCCGCAGTTCAGCACTATCGAGCAGATGTCCGGGCTTGGACAGGGCGAGCCCGGTCCGCGCCTGCTGATGATCAGCCCTGATCTCACCCGCATCGCCTACGCCGCGACCAAGGGGCCATCGAATTGGGTGATGGTCATCAACCAGAAAGAGGGGCCGTCTTTCGATCGCATCCTATACGCCACGTTTAGTCCGGTAGGTCATCGCCTGGCGTACATCGCATTGAAGGGCAGCAAGACCTACGTCGTCGTCGACGACACGATCAGTCCCGGCTACCAGACGGTAATGCCCGGGGAAATGCGGTTCACCGCCGACGGCAAGCATTTCGGCTACACGGCCTCGACCGGCACCGGCCCAAGTCCCTGGCGCGTCGTGGTCGATGGCAAGGAGCGCCAGGCTTTCATCACTTTGCAGGGTCTGCGTTTCAGCAGCGACGGCGAGCACTTCGCCTACATCGCGCAACCCGAAAACAATCTCGAGAAGAACCACGTAGTCGTCGACGACAAGGTAGGTCCGGAATACGCGCGGATCCAGTCGATCACACTCAGCAAAGACGCCAAGCGCGTGGCGTATGTCGCGCACCAGCGGAAGGATCCCAAGGCCGCCTTCAACGCCCCGATGTCGGTGGCGGTGATCGACGGCCAGGCGAGCGAGCCGTTCAACCAAATCACCGACATCGTGATCAGTCTCGATGGCAAACGCACCGCCTACGCCGGCTCGACCACTGCGGGGCGCAATGTGGCGTATGCCGTCATCGACGGAGCGAAGAGTCTGGACTACACGATGTGCGACAACTTCGTCTTCAGTCCCGACAGCCAGCACGTGGCCTACCGCGCCATGGCGGCCAGCGGGAAATCGGTGGTCGTGCTCGATGGGCGCGAGTCGGATGCGCATGAGCAGATCGAAGTCACCTCGATGCAATTCAGCCCCGACAGCAAGCACTTCGCCTACATCGCGATCGACCAGAGTCAACAGAGAGTCGTCGTGGACGGCAAACTTGGCCCGGCACACGGGGCGATCGATCCGCGCTCGCTCAAGTTTAGTTCCGACGGCCAACACTATCGTTACAAGATCAGAGGCTACACTGGCGCATGGACGTTTGCGGGCGACGATGTGCCGGCCGACCCCGCGTCCGTGCCATCAGATGTCGTCTCCACACCCGACGGCAAGCACACCGCGATGGTCGTCATCAGGAACTCCGGTACGCCGCAGGAGACCACACAGGTGCTGCTTGACGGCAAGCCGGTCGGCGATCAGTACAGCCGTGTTGAGCAATTGCAGATCAGTCACGATGGTCAGCACGTCGCGCACATTGCCAACTATCCGGCAGGCTCAGACAAGAAAGGCACGCACGCCGTCATCGATGGACATGTCGGGTCGGAGTTCTTGCGAATCAACAAGGTTCTTCTGAGTCCCGACGGCCAACACATCGCCTACGACGCGACCGAAGATGGCATGAAGTATCACGTGGTAGTCGATTCGTTCGCGGGACCGGTATACGACCAGGTCTTCCTCGGCGTCACCCAGCAATTCGAGGCCCTCCAGTTTCGCCCGGATGGGTCGCTCGAATTCCTGGCAGAGACGGACAAGAAACTCAACCGCATCGTATTCAGCGGCGACATGATTCGATCGCTACCCAAGCCCGTCGCACCGACGTCCGCCGGCGCGCTCGGCTACGCGCAGATCTACGAGTTTGGCCAAGTCAAGAACGATGGCAGAAAGCCCGCGGTGATCGCGACCGGACCTGATGGCACGCTCTTCGGCGCGACCTCCGAAGGTGGCGAGTTCAAGAAAGGCGTACTGTTCAACATCAACCCGGATGGATCGGGCTACAAGATCATCCGCCCGATTGAAGGGGGGCAGGGCGACGGGTCGTATCCCAGCTCGATGTGGGTCGGGCAGGACGGAGCAGTATTCGGATCGATGCAAGGCGAGGGGCCCAGCGGTTACGGCATCGTTTATCGCGCAGCGGCGGACGGATCGACGTACACGATCCTTCATTCATTCACCGGCAACAAGGATGGCGGGAATCCCGTGATCTACGCCGTCGATCCCGACGGAACGATCTACGGCGTAAGCAAGCGCAATCGCACGCCGTTGCATCTGTTCCGCATCAAGCCCGACGGCAGCGAGTTCAAGATCGTCTATGACGCGCCGCCGGTCATGGGTGGCTACAACAACACCGGCGTCGGTCCGTTTGTCGATGGCGGCGACGGATTCTTCTACGGCGTTGCCGACCTCAACATCTTCAAGGTGAAGAAAGATGGCACCGGCTACGCAGTGGTGCGCAAATTCGCCGGCCCGCCGCGCGACATCAGCATGGCCGATCGCGCCCCGATTCTCGGCTCCGACAACATGCTCTACGGCTTCTCGTCCAGCGATGGGGTGATCTACAAGATCGCGCGCGACGGCAGCGGGTACGGGCTGGTGATCAAGCCCAGTGACAGTTTCGCTGGAATGCGCGCCATCGCCGAGGGATCCGATGGAAAACTCTACGTCCTGGCGGAAAAAGGCCTGGCGTGCGTGAACAAGGATGGCAGCGAATTCACACTGTTGCGGGAAATGGCGGGCGGGTTCTTTCCTGAGTGCGCATTGGTACGCGGCGGCGCGTTCTATGGCATGACGGCCGAAGGTGCGAAAGGCGGATCGATCTTCCGCTACGGCATCGGTGGTGGTGGCGATCGCAATGCATCAGCGCCGTCCGTCGCATTCCAAACCGCGCCGCCACCGCCAATCGATTCCAATGTCGAGATTCCACCCGCGCCGCCGCAGTGACGGCCAATGCCTCATTGAGGATGACCCGAACTGAGGATGACCCGAACTGGGTTGTGGCATCGATGGATGCCGGAGCTCGTCGGCAAACATCGAATCGTTCGTGGGATCGATCGGCGCCGTTTCTTGGCGCGTACCACCGAGAGTCGCTCCGTCACCGCGTGCGCCGCAACATGAGTGTACTTTCATAATCGTTTCACCGAGGCATCACTACTCGATCGGTAGCCTGTGTGTGGCAAACAGGTCCCCCCTTCGAAAGGAAGCCTCATGCACACATCGGGACGCCTGGAGCATCTTCTTGGTTCCGTGGGTTCGGAGCGTCGAGGTCGAGCCGTCTCCCGGCTCGTGCTTTTGGTCTTGGCCGTCGGCTGGTCGCTGTCAATCGCCGGCTGCAAACGCAGCTCTTCGTCGAAGCCGGGTGACCCGGCGGAGCCGGCCTTCTCCACAGCGCTCTTTTCTGCGCAGTCCGCCAACATCACCCACAGCCATTTTCCGCACGTGACTGGCTCGGCGAATGTCTATCAGGCCACGACGGCGGACGGCGTCGAGACGAGCGTCCTCGATGTTCTGGATTCGCCACGCGTCGTCGCGGGCGTCGAGTGCGCCGTGTTCCGCGAGCGAGTCTATCTCGATGGACTGTTGCGTGAGGATTCCGTCGACTGGTACGCCCAGGACAGTGCGGGCAACGTTTGGTACTTCGGCAAGGAGACCACTCATTTCGAATACGACGACCAGGGCGTGCTGATCGGCACCGATCAGGACGAGTCATGGGAAGCGGACCTCGACGTTCAGGGACGTGGAGTCAACGCTGAACCTGGCATCGTGATGAAGGCGCGCTTCGTCGTTGGCGACAGTTTCAAACAGGAGAGTTACCCCGGATTGGCGGAAGATAGGCGGGTGATCGTCGCGATCGATGTCCCGCTCACGCTCCGCGATGGAACCACCTACACATGCCTCAAGACTCGTGACTCGACCCCGCTGGCCCCCGGGAGCGAGGAGCACAAATACTTTGCACCCGGAGTCGGCTTTGTCTTCGCGGAGGTAATCGCCGACCCCAGCGAGCGCGAGGAGTTGCAGGGTCGCTTCGATCTCGGAGCGGGGAGTCTCCCCGATTTCGACGCGGCGACGTTT
This sequence comes from Planctomycetota bacterium, assembly GCA_046154185.1. Taxonomy (GTDB): domain Bacteria; phylum Planctomycetota; class UBA8108; order UBA1146; family JAJFFE01; genus JBJXGE01. The sequence goes on along the minus strand of JBJXGE010000070.1, from coordinate 1,845 downwards.
TCGCAACCATCGATCGTCACTCACGCCCGACTGCCGTTCATCGATGACACGGTGACGACGCACTTCGTCGCGACGGAAGGCGGCCTCGAAGTGATCGTCGTCGAAGTCGTGAACGACACGCGCATCGTCAACCAGCTCGAGTGCGCGATCATCCGCGACCGTGTGTATGTCGACGGCGTTCTCGTCGAAGACACGTACGATTGGTACGCGCAGGACGACGACGGGAATGTCTGGTACATGGGCGAAGATGCCACCAACTACGAATACGACGACCAGGGGCAGCTCATCGGCACCGACTCGGACGGATCGTGGGAGGCAGGGGTCGATGGGGCGGAGCCCGGCATCATCCTGTGGGACGTGCCCGTTTTGGGCGCCTCCTATCTGCAGGAGTTCTACGAAGGCGAGGCCGAAGATATGGCGATCGTCATTGCGACCGATGTCGAGGTCGCGCTCCCGGACGGCACGACTTTCGAACACTGCTGGCAAATACTCGAATGGACTCCGCTCGAGCCCGGTGGGCTCGCCCACAAATACTACGCGCCCGGCATCGGACTAGTGCTGGATCGTCACGTCGATGGCTCGAAGCAAACGCAAGTCGCCGGCACGTTCGATATCAGCGCCGACAGTCTTCCCGAACTTGGCGCCGCAACCTTCACCGATCCGAGCGAGGTTGATCATTCCTACTTCCCGCTCTCGGCCGGCGCAGTCTGGGAATTTGAAAAAATGACGGATGAGGGGTTGGAAGTCGGCATCATCGAGGTTCAGGACCAGACGCAACTGGTCTACGGCATCGAGTGCGCTGTAGTCCGCCACCGCGAATACCTCGATGGCGTGCTGATGGAAGACACCTACGACTGGTACGCCCAGGATGACGAAGGCAATGTGTGGTACATGGGCGAGGATGTCACCAACTTCACATACGACGAAAACGGCGATCTCATCGGGACCGACTCCGAGGGATCGTGGGAGGCTGGCGTCGACGACGCCGAGCCCGGGATCATCCAGTGGGACGAGCCTGTGCTCGGCGTGTCGTACCGCCAAGAGTTTTACGAAGACGAAGCGGAAGACATGGCTGTGGTCGTCGCCTCCGGATTGACCGTCGAGTTCGACGACGGCACGCGCTTTGACAACTGCTGGAAAATCCTCGAGTGGACGCCGCTCGAGCCGGCGTCTCTCGAGTACAAGTACTACGCGCCCGCGGTCGGTCTCGTGCTCGAGGAGAAGGTCAACGGCGACGATCCGGCGGTCCTGGTGTCCGGGCCCTAGTCGGCGCCGCCGCTCCGAGACGAAGTGTCGAGCCTCGGCCCCGCGATCACTTGGTGTGCTTTAGCACCCGCTGACGAGATTGCGGCGGTCAAGGGCTCCCGCCGGCCCTTTGATTTTGAGCAAGACTTGCGGCGTTGAGTGCTTCGTGCGATTGGCCTCGGGATCGTCGACGCACCGCTCCCTACACGGAGCGTCGAATACAGGATGACCCGAACTAAGGATGACCCGAACTAGGATGACCAGGATGACCCGAACTAGGTTGAGGATGACCCGAACTAGGTTGTGGCATCGGGATGACCCGAACTAGGTTGTGGCATCGAGGATGACCAGGATGACCCGAACTAGGTTGTGGCATCGGGATGACCCGAACTAGGTTGTGGCATCGAGGATGACCCGAACTAAGGATGACCCGAACTAGGGATGACCCGAACTGGGGATGACCCGAACTAGGTTGGGGATGACCCGAACTAGGTTGTGGCATCGATGGGGATGACCCGAACTGGGTCGTGGCATCGATGCATGCCGGAGCTCGTCGGCAAATTTGGACGGGAGGCGGTTGGTGAGGATTTTTCGAGCGGG
>JBJXGE010000065.1:0-5119 GCA_046154185.1 Planctomycetota bacterium | reverse complement strand
GCCCCTTGGCCGGCGGCATGCCCACCAGCGTCACCCGCGCCACGTCGCGCTTGATGCTCGCCGCCCGTACGACGACATCTTCCATTCCCGCAGTCTGGCTCATGATCATGGTCCCCGCTGTATCGCTAAAGCTGCTGCGCACATGAATCGGCACGCCGAACTTTTTGCCGATCTCGATCGATCGGCCATGCATCACGCCCGCCCCCGCGCTGGCGAGTTCGAGCATCTCTTCATAACTGATCTGGCCGATCTTCCGCGCCTCGGGCACGATCCGCGGATCGGTCGTATAGATGCCGTCCACGTCGGTGAAGATCTCGCACACCTCGGCTTGCAGCGCCGCCGCCAGCGCGACTGCGGTCGTGTCGCTGCCGCCGCGCCCGAGCGTGGTGATGTTGAAATCGCTATCCACGCCCTGAAAGCCGGCGACGATCACGATTTTCCCCTGATCGAGCGGCTCTTTCAGCCGCCTGGCGTCGATCGAGCGAATCCGCGCCCGCGTATGCGCGCTGTCGGTGAGCATCCCCGCCTGCGCACCGGTCATGCTGACCGCTTCGTGCCCGGCTTCGTGAATCGCCATCGCCATCAGCGCGATGCTGACCTGCTCGCCGGTGGAGATGAGCATGTCCATCTCGCGACGGCTCGGCTTGCGCGAGACCTGGTTGGCGAGATCGATCAAATGGTCGGTGGTGTGGCCCATCGCGGAAACGACGAGCACGACCTGACGGCCGCTGAGCTTGGCGCGGATCGCGCGGCGAGCGGCGAGATGAATGCGGGCGGCGTCGGCGACGCTGGTCCCGCCGAATTTTTGAACGAGTATCGGCATCGGTACAAACCTCGAAGTCGGTGCAACCGTCGGAGCGGAATGTTAGCGATGCAGTCGCCGCGCGCGAAGCGCCGGCGGCTTGTGGAGCAGCCGCCCTCGGCTGCGATTTCGGCGACGCCGATACGCGCGTCGTTCCCAGAGGGTCAAGTGTGAGTCGTCGCGGCGCAGGCCCTGGTGCAGGTACGGATTGCCCGCCGCACTGAAATGCAGCGGCGCGAAGCCCTCGGCCCCGCTCGCCGCGGCCCCGCCGAACACGCGCGGCTCGCCGTAGGCGTCGTACTCGTAGCGTTCGACGATCGCGCCCGTTTCACTTGTCAAAGAGCAGACGCGGAAATTCGCGTCTTGATGATAAAAGTACCGCTGCGACCCGCCCGAATCCAGACAATCTGAGTCGCTCGCCACATTCGTATTCCGATCGCGGCAGACCGGCTCGTCGATGTACTCGGTTCCCCACACCGTCTGGGCCAGCGTTCGCGGCGTGGTCGCGTTGTCGGTCTCCTCGACCACCCGCCAGCTTGTGGGATTGGCTTCCAGCCAGTCAGCTTCCGCAGCCCCCGAACCGGTCGCCGCAGGAGATTCCCGTCGCACCGCCGGCGTCGGAGCCGGGGACGATGGCGAGGCCGGTGTTGGTCACGTCCTTGCGAATGCGGCGGTTCAGGCCGTCGTAGGCGTAGCGGGCGACGATGGCTATCGCTGCGCGGCGCTTCCCTGCAGGAGGCGGTTAAGCCAGTCCTGGTCGTACTTTAAAGCGTCACTTCCGATCAGATTGCCGTCCGCATCGCGGGTTAGCGTGGTATTGCGCGCAGCGGACGCTACGGCCGATTTGGACTTGGTGGAACGCGCCTTGGCGGATCGCTTGGTCGGTGCCGTCGATGCGGTGCGTGCGGCCCCGAGCTCGCGCACACATGCGAGTAGATCGCGTTGTTTCGAATTGTCCAACGTCCCCACGATCGGCAGCGTTTTTACGTTGATCATTCGATGAATGCACTTGCGCCGCTGCGACTTCACGAAACTCGCGTGCTCGGCCCAGATCGCGAGATGGGTAGGCGTGCGCCAGTGAATCATCCACTTGTCTTGCGTCGCGTAGAGCGCAAAGTGGTCGTCTCGCTGTAGCAGTGCTCCGCGAACCACGGAATCGTCGAAATCGAGCACATAAAGTTGAGTCTCGCCAAAGTCCATATCTGCGACGGACCACAACTGTGCCGCGATCGAGCGACGGCGATTCCATCGAAGCCCACCGCGCCCAGCCTTATATAATCCACTGGCATCCGCGACGGCCTGATGTGCGGCGACCAATCCTTTCGAATCAAACCCCCAATGGGCAGCAGCCCGCAGCATTCCCTCATGGAGCGCGTCGAGGAGCATCTTTCGCCGCCCCGGTTTATCCACCGCGAAGAAGCGGTCGAAATCAAACGCGCAACTCAGGCACGCAACGGGAATGCACGACACGGCGTTTTCGAAGCGAATGAGGTCCGGTCGATTGGGAGGCACGAGGTCGACATGGACCTTGCCGATCGTAATCGTGCGAATTCGATGCGCTCGAACAACCTCTCGGTACCCCCAGACGATGGAGTAAGCGGACTTGTTGAGGAGTCTCGCGTACTCCGTAGTGAGTTTGATCGCGGGGATTCCGCGATAGTCACATCCCATATCGACGTCGCAAATAAGCACAGCGCATCCCTCCCCCACTAAAGCGCGCCGGACTCGCAGTTCACGGAAATTTCTGCCAATCCAGGTCGCATCCCGCATCACGGGCCGCTTTTGAGGCCGCCTTCTCTGCGTCGAGTACCTTTGCACGATTTGGAAACCACCCGAGCGGCGTCCAACTTACGCCTTTGAAGCCCTCACTTGTCTTCTTGGTAATCTGCGTGGCCACCCGGACCGGCACACCCGCAGCCGTCGTGGCCTTATTCCCGGTGACGCCGATCTTCATGAGCTTGCCGCCTTGCAAGAGTGCATAGAGCAACTGCGCGCGCCGCGCAAGACGAGAATTGCCGTTGCAGGTGTAGACATTATGACTGAGAACCTCACAATCACCCGCGTAGTAGCGATGCTGTCCGTCCACCTCAAGGTTGAAGACTCGAAACAGGCCGCGACGCGTCGCCGTTGACTTGACGGTAACCGTGCCGTCGTTGGTTCGCAGCCGCTCGCCGACACGGACTTGTTCTGCGTCAACCCAAGTTTCGCGATCATCGGAAAACAGCGGATGGCGCGGCGTGACGAGAAGCGGCTCGACGCACTCGACGAACGAAATCTCCAGAAGTATCGCGGAGTGTCGCGAAAACGTACCCGTGACGAGGGCGCCGTTCGCGGAGTCTTCGATCGCAATCGGATCCACGGCGGATACGAACGCTTCGCCTTGCAAGCCGAGTTCGGGAAGCGCGATCCACGTCGTTTCACCGGCCTCGACACCGCTCGATGCGATCCATTCCTGATCTCGCAGCAAGCCGATCTCGATCGATCCGGTGACATCCGCGAGTGACAATTCGACATGAAATAGATCGTCGCCGGCAATCGTGCTTTCAATAACGCCGAAGCGCTCGTCGTCAGATTGCTCGATGACGACGTATGATCCGAGCGAAACGGAGTCGATCGGGACAGGGCCGTGCGTGGTCAATACGGACGTGTCCGCCGTAAAACACGCCAACCCAAGGAGGAATGCGCGCAGAAATTTGTTGCTGCACTTTGCCGCAGCCGCGCCGTTAATTCCCAGCGATGCCAGCAGTTGAATCATATCCGCCGTCAACTCGGCATCCGCAGCGCGTTCCTCGTCGAACGTGACGTCGCCGACCTCGTCGTCGCCACCGCCAAGCACTTCTTCGGCAGCACCGAGGTCGACGCCTGGAACGACGTTGGTCACCGAACGAATGGTGCCCTTCGTCCTATCCCACGCGCTACGCGCGAACTCATCATCAAATTCCTCCGCTTCTTCGCCATCCCAACCGTATCCGTTCAGCCATGACAGCAGCCCTCGACCGCTAGGATCGAGATAACTCGTCGGCTCCGATGTGAGATACTCGTAAGAGTTTGAGCCATCCCAGTATTCAAGGTGATCGCGCGAGCCAAACCTCCCCAGCCGGCTATGCACCGACCGATACCGGTTCTCATGCAGGCCGCTCTCGTCGTCTCGCCGCAGGCCCTGGTGCAGGTACGGATTGCCCGCCGCACTGAAATGCAGCGGCGCGAAGCCCTCGGCCCCGCTCGATGCGACGCCGCCGAACACGCGCGGCTCGCCGTAGGCGTCGTACTCGTACCGCTCGACGATCGCGCCCGATTCACTTGTCAAAGAGCAGACGCGGAAATTCGCGTCCTGATGATAAAAATACCGCACCGACCCGCCGGAATCCAGACAATCTGAGTTGATCGCCACGTCGGTATTCCGATCGCGGCAGACCGGCTCGTCGATGTACTCGGTCCCCCAGACCGTCTGGGCCAGCGTCCGCGGCGTGCCCGCGTTGTCGGTCTCCTCGACCACCCGCCAGCCGGCGTAGTAATACCGCTCGACGCGGTCGCCGCAGGAAATTCCGGTCACCCCGCCGGCGTCGGGTGCCGGGGACGATGGCGAGGCCGGTGTTGGTCACGTCCTTGCCTGGTGCCATGCCGACGACGGTTCTCCGCAGTCGGCATGTCTGATTCAGATCGGCGTGCCCTCACCAAACCCCGCTCAAATCCGCTCACCACCGTTCACCTCTTGCACACGCCCCGCGCGCCCCTTGCCACACCGCGCTCCGCGCACCAATACTTCCCCCGAGTACTCACCGCGCGAGTCGACACGCGCGGCCGCGCCTCGCCGCCCGATCATCGGCGAAGCGCAACCCAGCACCGGCACCGTGCCGGCGCGAATCGAAATTACCAGTGCCGACGCGGCTGGCCTGTCTTGTCTTCACTAGGCACTAGCCACTAGGCACTAGACACTTTTCGGAGGTGTCTGGAAAAACCAACACAGTGCGTGACCGGCGAGTGCCTACATCAGTGGCACACGAAAGTGTGCTATGGGCTTCCAGCCCGTTCTGATGTACTGCGGGCTTCCAGCCCGCAGCAAGGCAGGCATCAGCCTGCCTTGTGGGACGGGTTTTCCAACCCGTCTCTGGTTCACGGGTTTCCTAACCCGTGATTCAAAAAGCAGCACTCGCACGAGGCCACCCCAACCCGCTCTGCTCGATTCGATCCACCAGCCTCGCCGGCCGGCGTCGAAACCCGCGTAGCGCAGGTCTCCGAGGCCCTCAACGGCACCGTTGCGTTCTCGCGCCAAAGCGACACCGCGACGCATTTTGCACACACACGAACACCGCGCGC
>JBJXGE010000059.1:0-4660 GCA_046154185.1 Planctomycetota bacterium | reverse complement strand
ACTCAGTTCTCGGCTTCCCTGCGCGCATGGCGGTGACTCCTTCTTGGGGCGTTTGCCCCGTTTTGGTTTAGGCACCAATGAAGGTACTCACCGCCTGATTCTTTTCCACACTCTTTGACGCTACCTCTTTATCAGCTCCGATCCTCCTTTTTCGCGCTCACGGGCACGCCGCGAACCACGCGCAGTCGAGCGCGTCGCTCGTCGGGTCCGGGCCGCACGACGTCGGGCCGGGCGATGGTGGCGCCGGGCTCGTCGGTACGAACAACCAGTTCAAGGCGAAGACTGCGTCGGCGATGTTGAAAAAGCCATCGTCGTTGGCATCGCCCGAATCAGCACAACTCAGAGCGGGCGAACCCGTCACGAACAGCGCTCCCAGCACGTAGACCGCATCGGCAATGTTGAGCGCGCCATCGCTATTCGCATCGCCGCGAGTGAATTCGCCGCTTGTGGAAGGGGAGCAGACGGGGTCGCCGCTGAGCCCGCCCAGGCGGGCGACCTGCCCGTTGGTTTCGATGACCCACCACTGGCAGCTCGCCTCGTCCACGCCGATGCCGGACAAGTTGGAAACGCCCGCGGGCAAGGCCCGCAGCGTGACGAACACTCCCTCGGGGGTGAACTCGCCCACGCTCGACTCGTCCGCGCTCACGATCACAAGATTGCCGTTGCCTGCGACCTCAATATCGGCATAGTCGATCGTGAAGGTCGGGGCGCTCGTCGTCGTGTACCACGTCTGGAGTACCGCGCCCGTCACCGGATCAATCTCGGCGACCTGGTTGTCGTTGACCGTACCGGCGGGGACATTGTCCTGGAGTAAGAAGATGGTGCCGCGGCTGGGATGGTGGGCCCCGCCCACGACGTGGCTCACGCCAAAGTCGGTCTCCATCGTTGCGAGGACTGCGCCCGTCGCCTTGTCGACCGCGTAGATATCGGCGAAATCGTCCTCGCCGTTGATGAAGAGGAGCGTCGCGTCGGGCAGAATCGTGCTCCCTAACGTGAGCACGCCGACGGTGAACTCGATATCGGCGTCGTTGGCCGACTCGCCCGGCCTCGGGACCGTTCCGAGGAGCACCCCCGCCGCCGAATACTGTTGGAGGAAGTTTCCGCCGTTGGGATACATCCACACGTCGCCGGCCGTGTGGTCATACCCGAGCCCCACGGCGGAAATCGTGTCGAATTGGTTAACCACGGTGAGTTGGCCCCACGAGGTGTTGGCCAAGACCACCACCGCCAGACCCGACCAACGCATTTTTTTCTTGACGTTCATGTCCCCGATTTCTCTCCACCTTCTTAGAAACACACCCACACCGCAGCCAGCCAACCGAGCGCCGAGTGACGCGCAATCCTTGCACGGATCGCCGGTCGGCGCTCGGCGAATTTTTTGGTCGCGGGTGGCGGGCGACGCGGCGCGAAGCAGACCGGCGGGGCGTGGGACAGCCCGAGATTTCGCGCGCGGGCGTCGCCCCGAATCGGAGTTTCGTTGCCCCTGTGGCGCCGTCGCGGCCCTGCGTGCGGCTTAGCGCGTCCAGTATCGTCGTAAGTCGCATGCCTGCCGGCGGCTCGCTCGGATCACCAAGCTTCACGATGACAAGCTGGCCCGAGGCGAGTGTCGCCGAAAAATGTCGTAAATCATTACGGCTAATGGACGTGCGAAAGTGTTAAGCGAGAATCGCGCACTTCCGCAGCAGGCGGTCCAGCTCCGTCCCAACCCGCTTAACTTCGCGTCGTTCGAGCGTCTCTGTAAGTCTCTGTGGCAACTGGTTATGCAGAAGTGTTAAATGTAGAGCATGAAAAGCCGAAGGCCGGTTCGTCAACGGGTCAAATTTTCGCGAAAAGTGTCAACCACTGTGCAGTCGGATCAGAGAGCCGGCGAGAGCGTTCATCGAACCCGCCGATGCCGCCGCTCTCACACTAAACACTTGAGTCAACCGAGAGCATTTTCAGGTGCTATGGCGAGGCCTAAGATAAGCGCGCATATCGCGTTGCGTGCGCAGCTTGCGACGGGCGCTAGAAGCGACGCGAGCCGCCGGATAGGCCGGGCGGCTCACGGTTCTAACTCTATTTGGCTCCCCTGAATGATCGGAAAAGCGAACTTTCTCGGTTCGCTCTCGGTTGAATCGGGGTGCGGGTTGGACTCGAACTCTCGCCCATGACGGTAAACTGTTGCGAGTGTATGGCTTGGGAGAGACTTGGCGCCGGTGCGCCGAGGACGCGATTTCGGGTTCGCCTTCGCTGATCAGCCTGGGGTCCTGGCTGGACTCGAACCGATTTGGGGCCGAGGCCGTGTCACTATTTGACATAATATGACATGGCCAGTAGTCTTTCGTAACGGAGGTTAGCCCATGCCAAACGTTTCGCTCGGATCCCGCTGGGATCAGTTCGTCACGGAAAAAGTTGAGAGCGGCGAGTTTCAAACCGCCAGTGAAGTAATTCGTGCGGGACTTCGTTTGCTCGAAGCGCACGACGAAGAAACTAGGACGAAACTCGATGAGCTTAGGAAGGCAGTACGCGCTGGAATTGAATCCGCTGACGCCGGTAGCGTGCGACCTTTTACAAAGGCACTGCTCGAGGAATTGAAGACCGAGGCAGCGACCCGAGCGAAAGCCTCTCGGTGACCGCATACTTCGAGATCGCCGACACGGCGCGGGAAGATCTCCTTCAAATCGCAGCATACATTGCGGCTGACAGTACAAATCGAGCAGACGCGCAGCTCGATCGCATTTATCGAGAGTGTGAACTCCTCGGCGGCCGAACGAGAATTGGCCGGGCCCGCCCCGATCTCTCCCCGAGCATTCGGAGTTTTCCCGTTGACTCGTTCGTGATCTTCTATCGCGAACTGCCGGTCGGCGTGCAGATACTTCGCGTGCTGCACGGTGCCCGTGACGTTGGTCGAATCCTCGCCGACGAGGGATAACCTCGGCGGCCGGCGCGATGAGTACTCTGGCGTCCCGCAATCCGAAAACCCCACCATGCTTCAACTCTTCACGCCCTTCAAGTTCCTCCTTGTCGCGCTCGCCGGTTGGGTGAATCGCGAACAGCTCGAGATCATCGAATATCTCGAGGAAGAGAATCGCGTCCTCAAAGAGCTGCTGCCAAAGAAGCGCCTGTTGCTCAACGACGATCAACGACGGCGGCTCGCCGTAAAGGGGAAACGACTCGGCCGCGAGGCGCTCGCCAAGATCGCAACGCTGGTTCGCCCCGAGACGATCCTTGCGTGGCACCGACGCTTGATCGCGCAGAAGTTTGACTCCTCGCGACGCCGACGAGGACCCGGTCGACCGAAGGCGCCGAACGAAGTCCAGGAACTCATCGTCCGCATGGCGACGGAGAATCCGACCTGGGGCTACACGAGAATCATGGGCGCACTCGCAAACCTCGGATACGAGGTCAGCCGCGGCACAATCGCGAGCATACTCAAAGAGCACGGACTCGACCCGCGCATGAGCGTGGCGCGCGTACGCGGTGGCGTGACTTTCTCCGCGCCCACTGGGACGTGATCAGCGCCGCCGACTTCTTCACCGCCGAGGTGTGGCTGCCGCGCGGTCTTTGCACCTTCTACGTGTTCTTCGTGCTGCGACTGGCGACGCGACGAGTGGAGATCGCGGGAATATCGTGCGCGCCGAACGCCCAATTCATGACGCAGGTCGCGAGAAATCTCACGGACTGTCGAGACGGCTTTCTTCACGGGCAGCGATTCCTCATTCTGGATCGCGACACCAAGTACACCGCGAAGTTTCGCGAGATACTGACCGGAGCCGGCGTCGATCCGATCATTCTGCCGGCGCGAAGTCCTAACTTGAACGCATTCGCCGAACGCTTCGTGCTCAGCATCAAGAGCGAGTGCCTCGATCGCCTCATTTTGTTCGGCGAACGATCGCTTCGTCGAGCGTGCTCCGAGTACCTGCGGCACTACCACGCCGAGCGCAATCACCAGGGGCTCGACAACAATCTCATCGACAGCGGCGCGACAGTAGGGGAGGGCGAGGTCAATTGCGCCGAGCGACTCGGTGGCCTGCTCAAGTACTACCATCGCGCAGCTGCCTGAGCCGAACTCGTCTTCGGTCGATCTCGCCGTGCCGACGAGCAACGCACCTTCGTCTCCCAGCCACTCCATAGCTCTCGTTTTCGCTCGATGTTTGAGCCGTCGTCCGGCACTACACCCGCGAGACTCGGACGAGTGAAAACTCGAAGAACGCATTTTCCTTCCAGTTGATCTCTCATTCCGTCGCGGATGAGTATTTGGACACCACGGCATCTTGGCCGAGATCGACGCCGCCGGTTTCGGCGAGAAGGGGAAAGTCAGCGAGCGCTATGGGCTCAGCCCAAACCGCGTCTACGTGTGGCGCGCGAAGGCGAAGACCGGTGGTGGCGCGGCACGCCGCGGGCGTCCGCCTAAACCGGCGCAGGCCAACTCGGCGGCGCCGTTCGACTCGACGAACCTCGTCGACATCGTGCGCGAGAACAACGCGCTGCGCGCCGAGGTCGCGGCGGTGAGGTCGAGGATGGATCAGGTGAGGCGGTTCGTGCAGATTCAGCGGCAGTTGGCGGGGGAGATGCTCGGGGCGGAGTGAGTGCTGCGGTGGCGAAGTTCCTCGTCGGTTTAAGAGGAAGCAATCGGACACCACGAATCAGTTCTGGTAATCGGTTCATCGTAGCGATTCAA
>JBJXGE010000014.1:0-12520 GCA_046154185.1 Planctomycetota bacterium | reverse complement strand
GCGCTGCGCGCTTGATCCCCGTCTAGATTCTTTCAGGAGTGTTGCTCAAACACCCCTCGTGTTCGCGGCCCTGTATTACGCCACTACGGACACGTCGGATACGACGCGCAGCCGAGCGCGGGATCGGAATCCGGATCGACGCCGCAGCCCGGGTGCGGTGCACCGGGTGGCGACGCGCCCGGTACGAACAAGCCGGACAACGTGAAGACGGCGTCCGCGATGTTCACCGTGTTGTCGGAGTTTGAGTCGGCGGCGTCGGCGCACGCCGAGGCCATCGAGCCGGGTACGAAGAGCGCCGAGAGCGTGAACACTGCGTCGGCGATGTTGAACAGGCCATCGCCGTTCGCATCGCCGCGCCGGAACAGTGGCACCGCAATGCCACCGCCGCCAAGTGCCGCGATGTAAGCGCCGGCAAGCACGTTCTTATTGCCGTTGTAGCCGCCGAATTCCCAGCTCTGGCACAACACGCGACCAAAGCCGGCGTCGGTCGCGTAGTAGACGCCCGTGCCATAGCCCGCGACACCGCCGACGCTTTGATTCCACACGACACCGGCGTTGGGGCCGGCGGCGTCGAGCAGCGTCTCGCTGATCTGGTCGGTGTAGTCGTTGCCCGCTTGGTCCTGCATGTAAGTCGCATTCAAACCCGCGAATTCGGCGTCGTCGAAATCGGAGCCAATCATCGCGATGAAGCTATTGTCGCCGTCCTCCGCGACGCCACCATCGACGCCGTCGAATTGATCAAACGCAGTTGCATCGTCAAATCCCCACAGATCGCCGGATTCGACGTAAACCGGATTTCCCGCGCCGACCATGTCCGCGAGGAACTGTCCCTCCGCTTGCGTGAGTGGGTGGTTATCCGGATACGTACCGTTACACACCCAAACACGCGACGGTATGCCGCTAAAGAATCCCCACTCGACGACCGTCGCAGTGATGCCGTTGCTTGCGAGCGCGGCCGCCAGCGCCGTTGCGCTGTCGATGACACTCGGCGCCTCGCCACGCACGACGACATCGTCGCCCGTGACGTCGAGTGTCGGATCGCACGCGATGTTCAAAGTCGTCGACCCCGCAGTCGACGCGCTATAGCCACCCACTTCGATCAAGTACGTCGTGCCGCTCACCGCCGAGAACACGACTTGGCTCGAGAACGCCGGACATCCCGGCGCGTCGTCGTTGCAAACGATGAGATTCGTGAGATCTGTCGGACACGCGGTCGAGCTATAGACTGCGAGCTTCGTGTCGAACGGCGTCGGGCCCGAGCACGTCTCGATCGACACGGTTCCCGTGCAGCCCGCGGTGTAGGTGAACCACACATCGTTATTGAGCGTGTCGCCGCCGGCTGCAACCCACGCGGTGCATGGCGGCGCGCCAAACCCACCGGGGCCATCCGGAGAGGCGCCAACATTGGAAACCGGATTGGCGCCGAGCGTCGCGATCGCCGGCGTCGCGCAGCTATCGTTCGACAACGTGGGTGTGCATTGGATGTTCAAGTTGGCGGAACCGAAAGTCGTCGCGGTGTAACCACCGACTTCAATGAGCACGACTTGCCCCACCGTCACCGGCAAGGTCACGCGACTCGAGAAGTCGGGACAACCCGAGCCGTCATCGTTGCACGTGATCAAAGTGCTGAGATCGAGCGGACAAGCCGTACTGTTGAAGACCGCGAGCTTCGTGTCAAACGTCGGCGCGGTACAAGTGTCGATCGTCACCACCCCATTGCAAGTCGCCGTGTAAGTGAACCAGACATCGTTATTGAGCGTGTCGCTGCCGCCCGCCCAGTTCGAGCACGGCGGAGCGCCGAACCCACTCGGACCATCTGGCGTCGCGCCAATGTTGGTGAACGGGTTCGCGCCGTTTGACGCGATCGTCGGACTCGCACAGTCATCGTTGAGCGGCATAGGCGGGAGGCAGGCGACGATCAGCGTGCCAGAACCGAGTGCGCCCTGGAAGCCACCGACCTGCACGTACACCTGTTGACCGGTCGTGACCGACGCGGTGACGACCGACTGAGCGCCACAAGAATCGTCGCTGCAACTCAGCGGCACATCGCCCGCCACCGGACACGTTGTCGCGTCCCAGATCGCGAGCAGCGTGTCGAAGTCGCTGGCGCACGCGTCAACGGACAAATTGCCGTCGCACGTCGCCGTGTAGAGATACCAAGTATCGATCGGATCCGCTAAGCCGCCACAGCCGGGATTGATCCCGCTCGAGGTCGCGCCGAGCGTTGAGTAAATCGTGTTGCCGTTCGTGAGCGCCGTGGGTGTCGCGCATTCATCATTCGCGGGCTGTGCAGTGCAAGCAATGGTCAACGTGCCGGTGCCAAACGTCGTCACCGACCAACCTCCGACCTGGATCAACAACTGATCGCCGGTCGAAACGTCAAACGACACACGACTCGAAAACGTCGGGCACCCGGAGCCGTCGTCGTTGCACGCGATCAAGTTGCTCAGGTCGACCGGACAACTTGTGCCGGCGTGCACCGCCAGGCGCGTGTCGAACGCCGGCGCCGCGCAGGTATCGATGATCACCGCGCCATTGCAAGTCGCGGTGTACGTGAACCAAACATCGCTGTGCAGCGTGTCGTCGGTTCCGACCCAGCTCGTCGGACACGACACGAGGTCATAGCCGACTGGCCCGTCCGGCGTCGCACCGACATTTGTGAACGGATTCGCGCCGTTCATCGCCACGAGCGGCGTGGCGCAGTTGTCGTTCGAAGGTTGCGCTGAGAGCAGGGAGACAAATGCCAACACCCCACCCAACGCCAGGCCGAGCCGTAGTTCGCTTTTGAGTAGCCGCATGCTGCGCCATCCTCCCGTTGACCATTGAGACAAGAGCCCGTCGACAATGTGCGAATGATACGGCTCAAAACCGACGGAGAGAAGCAACAAGTAACGATGCGACTCAAAGCAACTTGAACGCGCCGATCTCGGCGGACTGTTCGTGCTGCGCCGGCGTGAGCGGCTGCGCGCGATACAACGCGCGAATTCCGTTAATCCACGCGCGGGCGCGCTTGTTGAGCCGAAAGCCCGGCGTCATGAGACGACCCCGGGTCACGAGAATGCCGAGGTCGGCGCCCTCGTAGCGGTAACTGCCGGCGCCGCCAATCCGCAGAAAGAACGCCTCGTACTCGCTGCCGACTGCGCGCCGGTGATAGTCGAAGCGGTCGTAGCGGACGGTGCCGTCGCGATCGAGACGGTAAATGCCACTCGGCGGCGCGGCGACGATGCGGTCGACCGTCGTCTCGGTGTGCTTGATGACGAGCTGGCTCCAACTATCGATATTGAGCGGGTCGGCCCAACGCCGGTTGAGCGCGGCAACGTCGAAGTCGAAGTCGACGCCCGAGAACTCCAGCAGGTGAAACAAAAACAATGGGCAATCGGCGTGCGCGAAGGCCGCGTGATTGGTCATCGAGCTCGCGCCCGTGATGCGCGGGTTGAGTTCGCCCAAATACAGTTGCCCCGAGTCTTGGTCGATCAGCAAGTCGAGTTCGAAGTAACCGCGATAGCCTTCCTTTCGCAGCTGCTCGCCGAAACGAAACGCATACTCTTTCGCCTTGTCGCGGATCGCTTGCGTGAAGGAGTCGGCGAAGATTTCGTTGCCGCACCAACCGCCACGATACGGCGTGAGCTCCTTGAAACCCACGAGTTCCGTCATCAGTGGGCCGACGATCGTGCCGCGCTTGGTTGTGCACGCCTCGATCGCCGAACCCCGGCATCGGATGCGCTTCATGATTTTCACTTCGGGCTCGCGCTCGATCTCCGCGGCGTGACGCGCGTAGTCCGCTTGATTCGAGATGAAATAAGTCGTGTGACCCGAATCGCCGAACGCCGTCTGCACGACGAGGTGCTTGCCTAGCTTGCCGCGCGCCGCGGCCCGCTCGAGCGCGGCCCAGCTTTCGATGCGAGTCAGCACATTCGGCACGCTCGGCACGCCAGCCTTGTCGCCGATCCGCACGGTCTCGACCTTGTTGTCGACGCGCTGCCGCAACTTCGCCGGCGGAAACCACACTTCGAGACCGATGCGGCGCGCGAGTTTCTCAGTCTCGGCGTCGAACATCAGAAACACGCCTTTGGGGCCGCGCCCGCGCGCCTTGATGAGATCGATGACTTCCTTGTGCTGGAGCAAGTAGTTGTTGATGTCCTCGATACTCTCGAACTCGCGATGCGGTATTTCGCTCGGCACGTAGACGTTTGGATGTTGGCGGTCGTAACAGTCGAGATAGTTGATGTACTTGAAGTTGCGGACCCACTCGTCAATACCGAGCAAATTGAAATTCGTCGCGCTGATGAAATAAATCGGTCGCTCATTGCGATGGAAGAAACGACGAATGTCGGAGATTCCGCGCAGCTTCATGGCAGCTGAAGCGGTGCGCGCGGGATGACCATTTCGACGCGCGGCGAGTGCTGCTGACTGCGGCGGCGTCGACTGCCGCCGGCGCTTGACGGTCGCGGCCTTCACCTGACGACTCGATCCGCGTGTCGCTCTTACCACGACTCATCCCCTTCAAATGCGGTCATTACGCACTGCTGTTGCCGGCTGCGACGATCAGGTCCCGCGTTTGAGCGCACTCATTGCGGGGTGCTCGGCGCCTTGGCCGCGCGCCGATTCGCCGGTATCGGCGACATCGCGATCCCGCTCAAGAGCCTTGGCAGTGAAAACGCGCAGACCGAGCGCCGGCTTGTAGCCATGAATCTCTTTGACATCGATCTTGCGCAAGAACTCGAGGATCTGCTTCGAGACCACTTGCCCCGGGACCAGCACCGGAAATCCCGGCGGATACGGAATGACAAAATTCGCGGCGACGACATCGCGGCCGCCCACGAGGGCGCGATCGATCTCATCGCTCTCGAGACTGAAGTACTCGCACGAACGGTCGTCGTACGCGAGAAAGAACGCGGCGCGCAAGTCACCCTCGGGCGTGCCGGCGCGCGCGCCGGTGCGAAAGCGCTCATGAAAACGGCTGAAGTCCGGCAACGCCGGCAAATCCTCGGTTAACGCCGTCACTTGCTCGTGGTGAAGACGCCGCATGACCGGGCTGGTCTCCTCGACCCGATCTTCCAGCTCTTGCGCGATCTTGACCAATACATCGATCAAGTACGCGACGGAACTCCGCGTCGTCCCGATGTTGGTCATGAACAGGACGGTGTTGCGCGAGGTCTTGTTGATCTGAATGCCGTGCTTGTCCATGAGATACTCGGTCTTGAATCTCGTGCCGTCGATGCCGGTGTTGCCGATGTAGAGCGTCAGCCGCGTCGGATCGAGCACGAATTCGTCGCGCCCCCAAGAATCCCACATACCCGTGAAGCCGCGCTCCTCGTCGTAGTAGTTCTCAATTCCGGACTCGCGATACGCAGGCGGGATCATGTCCTTCACGCGCAAGAAACTGAAATACATGCTCAACAGTGGATGGCTCGCGACGCGCCGACGCAGGACCATCGCCATCTCGATTTGTTGCTGAACCAGCTCGAAGCCTTCGAGCTGCACTTGGCGCCGACCGATGTCGAGCGATGCGATGATTTGGTAGTTCGGCGACGTCGACGTGTGCGTCATATACGCTTCATGAAACGCGTCCTGCGCCTTGCTCGCAAAGTCCTGGTCGTAGACGTGGATCATCGAGCCCTGACGCAGCGCGGTCAGAGTCTTATGCGTCGACTGTGTCGAGTAGACGCGCACGCGCGCTTTGTGCGGATCCGGCATCAGTCGCGTGTTGAGCCAACCATCCTCATCGTGCGGATCGAGCTCCTGCAAGCGCTCTTGATAGTTCGCGTACTCTTCGCGGTACTCCGCCGTTCGATATCGATCGCGCAAAACCTGCGCCGCCTCCATGGCCGTGCGTTGGCGATACACCGGGGCAAAACGGGCGAACGCGAACCACGCCTCGTCCCACAGAAACACGAGATCTGGCTTGATGGCGAGACACTCCTCAATCACTTGCTCAACGTTGTAGGTGATGCCGTCGAACGTGCAATTGGTGAGGAGCAACATCTTCACGCGATCGATGAGCCCCGCGCGTTGATACCGAAGGAGCGCGCGCTTGATCTCGCGCAGCGGCACTGCCCCATACATCGAATAGGGATGGAGCGGATAGGAATCGAGGTACGCGACGTGCGCGCCCGACAACACCAATCCATAGTGGTGCGACTTGTGGCAGTTGCGATCGACCAACACGATGTCGCCGGGCCGACAAATCGCCTGGACGACAATCTTATTCGCGGTGCTGGTGCCGTTCGTCACGAAGAACGAATGCCGGGCACCGAACGCGCGCGCCGCGAGTTCCTGCGCCTTCTTAATCGGCCCGGATGGGTCGAGCAACGAGTCGAGTCCGCCCGATGTCGCGGACGTCTCCGCGAGAAAAATGTTGATGCCGTAAAACTGGACCATGTCTTGGATCCAGTGCGATTTCACGACCGACTTACCACGCGAGATCGGCATGGCGTGGAACACACCGGTCGGACGGCTGGCGTAGTCCTTGAGCGCAGTGAAAAACGGCGTTTGGTAGCGCTCGTGGATGCCGCGCAGGATATTCAAATGCAACTCGAGGTAGTCCTCGTGCTGATAAAAAACGCGCCGCAAATTACCCGGCATGTTACCGGCGACTTCCTCGACGGAAGCGTCGGTCACAAGATAGCAGTCGAGCTCCGGCCTGAGCTTGCCAATCATCTCGGCGAGGAGCGCGCCGCGATTGCGACCGAACTCCGCTTCGATCGCCGACTCCTCGACCCCTTCGAGATACTCCTTGAGAATCTCGAGTTGGTGGTTCGAACGAAACGGAAAGCCATAACGGATGACCACCGCCTGAATATTGTGGTTGAAGAGCACTGCGATGAGCGCGTCTTCAAAACTCTGTACAACGACGACCTCGTAGCGAAATGGGTCTTCGGGCCGGCGCTTGCCATGCAGCCCGTGGCGCACGGCCTCCTCGACCGCCGTCGTACCGCTATCGACGACGAGCACTTCGAAATAAGGCAAGCCATCGCCGGCATCGGCGCTGGTCGCGTCTTCGCTGCTCGGCTCGTTTTCGTTGGGCGCGCCCGACGTATCGCCGCTCGTCGTCAGCGGCACAGCGTGCCGGCGATACGACTTGCTCACGAGCGCGCGCACGATGCGCGCTGCGAGCCGTCGCAATTGGCCGTACTCGGCGCGTTCGAAGCAAGTCTTGAGGAATGCGAACGCAGTCTTGCCGGGAAAAGCCCAATAACTCTCGATCGGCTCGAGGAGCTCGAGCGCCTCGAGCATCGCGCGATGATGCGCGGCCGCATCGGTCCGCCGCCCGTGGTGCTCCTCGAGCGCCTCGGCGAGCTGCTTGAGCCTATTCCAGGTGTCAGCGCGGAGCTGCGAGGCATTGAAGTGCCGACTGAGCGATCGCGATGTGCCAGCCGTTTCCGGCGCGACCGATCTGTCCGGTGCGGCCGCAGCTCTGGTTGGCCGCCCGCCGTTTTTCTCCGTCATGCGCTCGGCGCCTTCCCCGGCGCGGCCGGCGTCAGCTGCGCTTCGAGAATCGCTTGTTCGAGGATCGCGAGCCCTTCGTCGACGATCGCATCGCTCGCGGTGAGTGGCACGAGGATTCGCACGACATTGGAGTACAAGCCGCAAAGGAGCACGACGAGTCCACGTGCGAGCGCGGCGCGCTGCACGCGTTTCGTGAGTTCGGTCTCCGGCTGATGCGAATCGCCCGCCTTCGCGAACTCGACAGCCACCATGGCGCCGAGACCGCGTACTTCGCCGATACAGCCGACGTCGACGCGTCGCGCGAAATTCGCAAGCCGAGTCTGAATGCGCGCGCCGAGCTGCGTCGCGCGAGCGAGCAAGTCTTCGTCATCGATCACTTCCAGGACGGCAAGAGCGGCGGCGCACGCGACCGGATTGCCCGCGTAGGTGCCGCCGAGTCCGCCCGGCGCAACCATCGACATCCATCGTTTCTTGCCGAGCACGCCCGAGAGCGGCAGTCCGCCGCCAAGACTTTTCGCCACAGTGATGAAATCCGGCACGACCCCCGAGTGCTCCATCGCGAACATTTTCCCGGTGCGCCCGTAGCCCGATTGGATCTCATCTGCGATCAGCAAGATGCCGTGCTTGTCGCAGAGCGCGCGCAAGCGCTCGAGCAATTCCTTCGGCGCGATGTAGAAGCCGCCCTCGCCTTGCACCGGCTCGATGATGATCGCGGCCACGCGCTCCGGTTCGATATCGCACTTAAAGAGCGCTTCGATCGCCGCGATGGATTCGTCGACCGTGACGCCGTGAAAGGCGCGCGGAAACGGCACGTGATAGATCTCGGACGGAAACGGCCCGAAGCCCGCTTTGTACGGCACCACTTTGCCGGTGAGACTCATACCGAGCAGCGTGCGACCGTGAAACGCGCCGCTAAACGCGATCACGCCGTGGCGGCGCGTCGCATAGCGCGCGATCTTGATCGCATTCTCGACTGCTTCGACACCGGTCGTCATGAAGAGGCACTGCCAGTCTTCATCGCCCGGCGCGAGCGCGTTCAATTTTTCGGCGAGCTCGATGTACGGCTCATAGGCGCTCACCTGAAACGCCGTGTGCATGGCGCGCGCGAGCTGCGCTTGCGCCGCGGCGACGACGCGCGGATGACAGTGCCCAGTATTTTGAACGCCAATGCCGCCGCCGAAATCGATGTACCGCCGACCCTCGACATCCCAAAGCTCGGCGTTTTGCGCGCGCGCCGTAAAGAACGGTTGCGACGTCACGACGCCGGCCGGCACCGCCGCCTCGCGCCGTCGTTGCAGTTCTTGATTCGTCAAACGCCGCGCGCTGGTCTGAGTCATCGATGGGTCTCTCGCGAAAAGAGGCTGCTTGCGATGGGATTTCCCTCGAGCGAAACCACTCGAGGCTCGTCGTTTTACGCCACTTAAGAACGACCTGCAAGCTCTCGGGAAAGCCGATGATCCTCAGTCGCTCTTTGAGATGCAGGGGTTCGGACGCAGCGTCCGTTAGTCGGCAGTGCGCAAGTCAACGCGAGCGATCACGCCCGGCGCGGCCGGCCCCGGTGAGCAATCCATAGGCGCGGCGCAGCCGCTCGATTGCGCGGAGGCGCGCGCGCTCGCAAGCGTCGTAGCTCATTCCGAGTCGGGCGGCTTCCGCGTCGATGGACGCGTCGTGGACGTATCCGCCCACGAGCTCTCGGTCGCGCGGTAGCAGCATGGCGAGCGCACGCGTCGCGGTGACGAGCAACTCGCGCCGCTGCGCGATGGTCGACGCGCCCGTGCGCGAATCTGCGACGTCGAGCCGACCGCTCGTCGATGCACTGTCGTTCGACCACGCGAGCCGCAGCACGCGCGCGCTGCCACGCTTGAGGCGGGTCCAGTAATGCAACCGGTCAATTAAATATCGGCGCGCGAGTGTTGCAAACCACCCGTGAGTCGCAAGCTCATTGCGCTCGGTGAAACCCGCGGCGCCGCGCACCGCCTCGCACAGCACCCCTTGCAGCAGATCGTCCGGCGATTCATAGCGCAACACCAACGCGGGCGCTTCGCTACGCACGAGCCGTCCGAGCTCGTCTCGATGGCGCAATAGCTCCGCGTCGAACCTCGATCTACCACTGGAGTCGCTTGCCGTCATGTCTCCGCTTTCGCGTTCGAACGCGCGGAATCTTATCGCGGCGCGCGACGCGCAAAACAAAAACTGTCGGCGCCAATCGCGTCCGTGGATTAGGGCAAATAGGCGCAAACCCGTTCCCAAACCATGGAGGTGCTCCACATGAAGAACTGCCGCAGCCTGTTCCTAGTCGTATTGATGTCCGTGTCGTTCAGCCCGGCGGCCAGCGCACGCGGCGGCATTCTCGACTGCTACAGCCACAATCCAGATCTCATGGTCGTTCCGGGCGGCTCTTATGCGTGCACGTTTCCGCCCGGCTCGCCGTTCAGCGCCGCGCAACAGTGGATGCAGCCCTTCACGCTCGCGCAGCTCGGAGTTATGGATCCGATCGAGGCCGTCGAAGTGCGATTCCCCATCGATGAGCTCGAGCTGCCGCCGTTCTTCACGGGCCTGGATTTGGTCGTGACACTTTGCATCGATCCGGACGGCGGCGAGCCGGGGCCCGTCGGGACGCTCGAGTTCGTGACAAACGCGTATCTCGTTTTGCCGCCCGACGCCGCTGGTACGACGGGCGTCGCCACGGGCTTCTCACCACACACCCTCATGCCGGGCGTGAGTTACTTGGTCATCATCGAGTTGCCGTTCAGTGCTCCCTTCATCTTTCAGCCCGGCGCCAACGATGGACCGGCCGTCGCGAATTCCTATGTGGTCGCGCCGACTTGCGGCATCAACGAGCCGGTGGATCTCAGTACGCTCGCCGGCCACGCCGTGCATCTGCCGATCGAAATCTGCTACGACGAGCCGACCATCGGCGGCGGCTGCACGGCGCCGGCCGGCCTATCGTGCAACTCGCCCGCGGCGGACGAGTTCCTGACCATGACCTGGACTACTCCGTCGACGTTCGTAACGAGCGAGGTCACGATCATCAATGCTGACACGCTCGGGACCGTTGAGTACGAGCAGTTCGCGGGAACGACGACTCTCTACGAAGCCGGGCCGTTCCCGCCCGGCAACTATCTTGGTTTCGTTCGGGGATTCTGCGGGCCGATAGTCTCGGACACGGCGAGCTGCATGTTCACCGTCCCGCCCTGCCCCGGTCCCGTACCCAGTTTCACTTCTACCTCCACCGCGGGCTTCGCGCCCTTGACCGTCACGTTTAGCTGCACGACGACCATCGTGGGCGCCGGTGACATCGCTTGGGACTTCACGGGTGATGGCATCCCTGACTCGAACGGAGCCGACATCCAATTCGTTTTCGGTGCTTCCGGGACCTATTCCGTCACGCTGACCGTCACCGACTTTTGCGGCGCCGGATCTTCGACGTATACGGACTTCCTCACGGTCTACGAGACGGCGCCAATCCAAATCCATCAGCTCAACTTCCGCGACGCGCTTTACTCGCAAGTCGGCGAAGTGACGGTCGACTTGACGCAACTCGGCGGGACCGGCTACTTCAACATCGTCGACTCGACGACCCAAGCGTGGCTCGTGCAAAACATGCCGCTCTTCAGTCCGCTGGGAGATTTCAGCAACCCAACAATCACGACGCGGCTCGACCTGAGCGGATTCGTCGCGGCCGGAACCCCACTCGCCGGACTCTCAGTACTCTCCGGCGTCTCACCGCTGCCCGCGATCGACATCTCGGATGTATTAAGCATCCTCGATCCGACACCGGTCTTTCATCTCATCGGGCAGCGGACCCTCGCGATCGGCGGCGTGGAGGATGCGATCATCTCCTTGCAGGATCCCCCGTTCGCATTGCCCGACACGTTTGAGACGGTCCCCAATTTCCTCGTGGCGCAACCCAACCACCCCAATGTGCAGGCAGGCTTCAATCAGTGCGCGCCGAGCGCGGTCGCCAACAGCCTTCAATACCTCGAAAACCGCTTTCAAGTCCCGGTCACGCTGCCAAACGTCCCCGGCTTTGGTCCCGACGGTTCGCTCGTGGGCCATCTCGAGACGCTCATGGGGCGGTCGCTCGGCGCCACGCGCTCGACTCAAGATTCAACCGGCGTGTGGCCGCTGCGCGGCAAACTCAAGTATCTGGCGATCGATCAGCTCGGCGATTACGTCTCCGTGCATCACATGGGCGGCGAGTTCGCGGGCGGCGGCATTCCGCTCGACGGCAATGTCGACTTCACCGAAATGGGGATCACGTCGCATGCGCTGGGTTCAACCTTCAGCTTCGACGTCCTCTTGAATGAGATCCAGCGTGGGAGCGATGTCGAGCTCGATCTCCACTATCAAGGCGGCGGGCGCCATTACGTCGAGGTCGTCGGCGCCGGTTATCTGGGCGGTAAACCCTTCATTCTGCACGTCTCGGACAAGCAACAAGCGGATAAAGATCCCACCGACTCGCAGGGCACCACCGACGTCGACTTCGAATTCATCGATCCCGCGACCGGGCGCGCGCTCAACTCGAACGCGACCATCGACCAAGTCATCTTTGAGCGACCGCGCCCAGTCGGCGATACTTGCGGTCGCCCGCTCTTAGCATTCTTCGGAGAGCACCGCTTCGACACCGAGCTCGCGATCACGGATGGTCCGGCGTTCGTCGGGGGCTTCTGCGGCGCTTCCGGAACGGATGATCAAATCAACAACGATTTGTATTTCGTCTACATCTCCGACCAAAACAGCGAGCTCTCGGTCTCCGCCGCTCTCGATGGCGCAAGCGCGCGGCTCGCGGTTTACAGCGCCGGCAATTGCCCACCGCTCGCAAGCGACCTCCTCGCGTGCTCCGAAGCGTCGAGTGTGGGCGATTCCGCGTCCGTAACGATCTACGTTTCAACGGGGCAGCAATATTACTTCCGCGTGGGCTCAAACGCCGAAGGCGTGACTTCGACCGGCACGCTCACGATCGCGGCTAGTTGTCCGCCCATCACGAATCTCGAATGCTCGTACTTTGCGCCCACGGACGACGTGATACTGACGTGGCAGAACGGCACGACGTACTGGAGTATCGATG
>JBJXGE010000037.1:0-2926 GCA_046154185.1 Planctomycetota bacterium | reverse complement strand
GGCCCCACACCGTTTGGTCCGACTTTGGGCCCGGTGCATCAAGGTCCGGTGTTGCACGCTGGCGTGTCGCCGCTCGGCGTGTGCTACAACGCGGCGGGCGCGGTGTTCGGCGTGCCGACGTTGTATGTCGCCGATCTCTACGATGGCCTGACCTATCTCTACAACGCGAACAACCTGACACTCCTCGGCAGTATTCCGAATCCCGCGGGCGTCACCGCGACGACCGGCATCGCGACGAACGGCACGCTGCTTTATTGGGTCGCCGATAACAATCTCTACACGAGCGCGATGAACGGAACCGCGTTCACCACGATTGGTCCACTCGCGCTTCCGCAGCCGGGCGCCGTCTGCGGCGACATCTGTCGCGACGCGCTCGGTCGCCTGTGGGCAGTTGATATCGCAAACGATTTCATCTCCGCGCACTCGGCGACGACCGGCGCTTACTTGAGCCTCGGCTTCAACCATCCAGGCGGCGTCGAAGCGTTCGGCAACGGCATCGCGTTTCGCAGCGACTGCGGCCGCTTCGAGATTCCCTTCGGTGTCGAGTTGAGCGGGCAAGTGACCGACGTCGCCGTCACGACCGACACCGGTTTCGTGCTCGGCACCGTGAGCGTCGGCGGCCTCGGCGCGTTCGTGAACGGCGTCGAGTCGGCGATCCCATCGCCGGGCTTCGGCGGGCCGTCGCTCTTCGTCGTCGAGAACGCGACCAACGCGCTCTTCGAAATTCCGGCCGCGAATCCCTGTCCGGCACCGCAGCCCGATTGCCACGTCTCGCCGGGCGTCGGCTATAGCTTGACGTTCGACGATTTCCCGACGAGCACATTCAGCGCGACACCCGCGCTCCCCATCACGGCGGTGTTGCCGACGACGAACTCGACCATCACCGTCGCGGGTCTCGCCTCGATGGTCCAAAACGTCTCGTGCGCCATCGACGCGAGCCACACCTGGATCGGCGATCTCGATGTGACGCTCACGCACGTGGCGTCAGGCGTGCGCGTGCACCTGCACGATAGCGCCGGTCTCGCGACCGACGACCTACTCGCGACTTTCGCCGACGATGGTCGTCCCTACGGCGCGCCGTTCGCGGCCGGCGACCGCATGCGCGCTTCGGGCGGCGCGCTCTCGTCGACTCCGCCCGGCGACTTCGGCGATTTCACTGGCCTAGCGGCCGACGGCGCGTGGCGACTCGCAGTGACCGACAACTTCGCGGGCGAAGACGGCACTCTCAACGCGTGGGGGCTGACGTTCACGAGCACCCTCGCTATTCCGGATGGCGTCGCGGGCGGCGTGGTCCTCGCCATCGACGCGAGCGCGTCCATCTACGACGGCGTTGGCGACCTCGATGTGCTCCTGGAGATCGAGCACACCGCTCCACAACAACTCGCGATTGAACTCACGTCGCCGACTGGCACGGTGCTGATGCTCAAGAACGCGGGCGCCGCGATTGCCGGCGGCGTGTTGCCCGTGCGCTTCGATGACAATCCGGGCCTCGGCGGTTTCAACGATGGCTTCGGCACGGCGTTCCCGGCCGGTCCCGGCACGCTCGCGACTTTCGATGGCACGCCGGTCGCCGGCACGTGGCTCCTCCGCATCACGGATCCGACGACTGGCACCGCCGGTCGCGTGCGGCGCGCGGAGTTGCTCGTCTGTGCGAGCGCCTGCGGCGCGCCGACGAATCTCAACTGTGTTTCGAACTGCAGCTCGCAAAATGTCGCGCTCACGTGGACCAACGCGCAGAGTTACGCGTCGGTCGAAGTGCGGCGCAACGGCGTGAGCATCGCGACCTTGCCCGGCACCGCGACGAGCTACAACCAATCCGCGCCCGCGGGCACCTACACCTACGAGATCGTCGGCCACTGCACCTCCGGCGCGGCCGCGACCGACTGCACGATCGTGCACGCGCCGTACGCGCTCGAACGCAACGTGATCTTCGCCGGCGAAGCGCCGTTCGGTGATGTCGATAGCGTCGCCGCGCTCTACGCTGCGCTCGTCGCGGCGAGCGAGCCGGTGATCATCACCGACACGCTCGACTATCCGTGCCTCGCGCAGTTGCCGGCGAATGGCGCGCTGTGGGCGTGTCTCGGCACTTTTCCCGCGAACTACGTGCTGTCGACGATGGACGGTCAAACACTCGCCGATCTCGCGGCCGACGGCGTGCCGATCTACCTCGAGGGCGGCGACGTGTGGGGCTTCGACAACGCGACGGCGTTCGCCGCGCGCGACGGCGTCGAGAACGGCACGGCCGACGATGGCGATGACTCATTCGTCGCGATGGTGGGGCTCAATCACGGCGCGCTCCTCCTCGCCGGTTTTGCCGCGACCTACGATCACGATCAAGCGGGCGATGATTACACCGATCGCTTGCTACCGACCGGCGCAACCGGCGGCGTGCCGCTCGATGTCGCGGGCAGTGGCGCGGGCGCGGTGTGGCGCGATAGCGCGCAAAGCTACAACACGGCGATTCACTACACGCCGACCGGCGGCTCGGGCCGCGTGATCGCGCAGTCCTGGGAGTTCGGCGGTTACGGCGGCAATCAGACGCAGTTGGCCGCGGCGTATCGCGCCGCGCTCTTCGGCGCGATCACGGGCGACGCGTTCCAGCGCGGCAACATCAACACGAACCTCGGCACCGATGTGTCGGACGTCGTGTACCTCCTCAATTACCTGTTCGTGCCGTTGAGTCCAAACCTGCCGTGCTTCGATGCGGCGGACACCAACGACAGCGGACTCGTCGACATTTCTGATGCCGTCTACTTGTTGAATTACTTGTTTGTGCCCGGCTCACCGCCGCCGCCCGCGCCGGGCCCCACGACTTGTGGCGTCGATCCCACGAGCGATGCGCAGGAGTGCGCGTCGTTTCCGTCGTGCTAGTCCTTATACAAGCGCGATTCCAAGCAATCGCTTCACGCGCTTTGCATTACGAGCC
>JBJXGE010000033.1:0-28707 GCA_046154185.1 Planctomycetota bacterium | reverse complement strand
CTAGTGCCGTGTCAGGCAACCTTGGCCCGCTAGGTTCGAGGCAACTTGGGTTAGGCTTGGTCGCGAGCGACCGAGCGAAACCGGAGGCGACCTGCCTGGTCGTTGAGGATTTCGCGACGGAGGAGCGGACAAGAGTGACCCGAGGCTGCCCGGACAGAGAGGGTCAAAGTTTCCTGACACGGCACTAGGAGCACGGCGATTTGAGCGACGCGGCTGCGAAGAATTCTGGTTCGGACTCTCACTCGAGCGACGCTAGTGCGCACGCGTCGGCGCCGGCGCAAAACCGCGTCATCGCGCTCGCGACGCGTCGGCCCGTGGCGCTTTTGATGATCTCCGCGTCGATCTTTGTCTTCGGCTTATTGTGCCTCGGTCGACTGCCGGTCGACCTGATGCCGGAAATTTCCTACCCGTCGATTACTGTTCGAACTCAATATCCAGGTGCCGCTCCGGAAGATGTCGAAGACCGCGTTTCGCGACGGCTCGAACAAGCCCTTTCGGTCGTTCGCAATCTCCGCAGCATTCATTCGATTTCCAAAGCAGAGTCGAGCGACGTCGTGCTGGAGTTCGCCTGGGACGCGGATCTCAAGACGGCCGTACAGGACATCCGCGAGAAAATCGACCAAGCCATGCTGCCCGATGACGTCGAGTCGCCGCAAATATTGCGGTATGACCCGCGCCTCGATCCGGTCTTACAGATCGGGCTCGTCGGCGACCTCGACCTGCGCGAGCTGCGGCGTTTCGCCGAGGAGGAGGTGGAGCGTCGACTCGAGACGGTGCCGGGCGTTGCGGCGGTGCGCGTGCGCGGCGGTCGTGAAGAGGAAATCTGCGTCGACGTCAACGAGGAAGCGATTCGCAATCGCGGCCTCAGTATCGCTGACATCGTGTTGCGACTTCGCGAAGAGAATCTCGATCAGGCAAGCGGGCTGCTCAAAGAGGGCAACGTTACTTATTTGGTCCGCACCCGCAACGAACTCGCATCGATCGAGGATATTGCCGCGATCCCGATCCGGCGTGACGGGGACTCGGTGATTCGACTCAGCGACGTCGCGCAAGTGCGAACCAGTTTCAAAGACGAAGTGATCATCACTCGCATCGCCAGCAACGATCTTACGGCCGAGCTGCGCGATCGCTCACTGCCGGCGGTAAGAATCGAAGTGTTTCGCGAGGCCGGCGCGAATATCGTTGAACTCGCGCGGAGTGTTCGTGAGCGACTCTATGGCACCGCGGCGGAACAACAGCAGCATCGCGAGTGGCAGAGCGAGCGGGAACGCGCGTATAGCACGGTTCTTTCGCCCCCGGCGAACCCACCTGAGGCGTCCAATGCACCAACGGACACCGCCGCGCCGAGTAGTCAGACCGTGCAGAAACCCGGCCTCAAGCGCGCTAACTTCATTGCGGCCCATCTCGATTCGCGGCTCAGTCTCGTGGTGCTCTCCGATCAGTCGACCTTTATTCAAGCCGCGATCGATGACTTGATTTGGACGGCAATCATCGGCGGCGTGCTCGCCGTCGCGGTGTTGTACCTCTTCCTTGGTAAGTTCACGTACACGGCGATGGTCACGTTGGCGATTCCGTTTTCGGTCGTCGCTTCGTTCGTGCCGATGTTTTTGGGCGGCATTACCCTCAACATCATGTCGCTCGGCGGTCTCGCGCTCGGCGTCGGCATGTTGGTGGACGCGGGCATTGTCGTCCTAGAGGCGATTTTTCGTCGCCGCGAACTCGGAGACACCGACGCTTTCTCAGCCGCGATCGTCGGGGCAAGCGAGGTGGGTGGGGCTGTATTCGCTTCGACGCTCACGACGATTGCCGTGTTCTTCCCGATTGTTTTCGTCGAGGGTGTTGCCGGGCAGATCTTTCGCGATCAATCATTGACCGTGGTTTACTCGTTGACGGTCTCTTTGATCGTCTCGCTGACGCTCATTCCGATGTTGCTCGCTCGTACCGGCGAGAATAAGACGGCCGCGCTAAGCGCGGGCGCGAAGACGCGATGGTTTTGGTCGCCTGTTTTTGTGCTCCGGTGGCGCCACGTGTTTCGCCGCCGAACCAGAACGTGGCGGACGGTCTTCGGCCGACTTCTCGGCATCGTGCTGACGCCGTACCTGATCGTGGCTGCGGTGCTTGAACTCGGTGCGTACGTTTTCGCTGCCGTGTTTCTGGCCGCGATGTTCTTCTTCAAAGGTGTCTTTCTCCGCGGCGGCGGGTTCATCGGAGCGCGGTTCGAATGGACCTTTAGGTTTGCGACTCGTGGCTTGCTGTGGGTCGAGTCGGCGTACCGGCAAGTGCTCACGTCGGCGCTCGAGCATCGTTTTCTCGTGCTTTTCCTCGCGGTGGCTTCGATAGTCGGAAGCGTCTATCTTGCGCGCGGTATCGACTCGGAACTCATCCCGGAGGTGTCACAGGGCGAGTTTCAGGTGCTGTTGCGCTATCCGGTTGGCACCGGGCTGCAAGTAAGTTCGGAGCGCGCGGCCCGCTTCGAACAGGAGATGGCGCGCATCCCAGAAATCTCCTCGGTGGCGACGACGATCGGTGTCGATCCGGAGGAAATCACCGACTCTGATTTGGGCGAGCACACCGTGCGGTTTCGCGTGCGCTTGAAGCGCGGTCGCGAGTCGCTCGCCGAAGTCGAACAGCGGGTCGAACGCCAACTTCAGGCGATTTATGGCAACGAGCCCGATCAGACGATCGAAGTCACGCGGCCAGTGCTGTTCAGCTTCAAGACGCCCATTGAAGTCGAGATTCGCGGGCACAATCTCGAGACGTTACGGGCCATTGCGTTGGAGGTGAAACAAGTGCTCTCGGAGCTGCCCGAGCTGAGCAATGTGCAGACGTCCGTTGCACGCGGCAGTCCGGAATACCACCTTTTTCCGGATCGTGAGAAGATGGCGCGACATGACATTACCACCGCCACGCTCGCCGACGTATTGCGCGAAAAAAACATGGGCGAGATCGCGACGCGTTATCGCAAGCTCGATCGACGCATCGACGTGCGCGTGCGCCTGCGCACCGACGACCGCGACTCGATCGCCAAACTGCTCGACATCGAAGTGCAAAAACAGCGCGGTGGCGGCCTACGGCTCGAGGACTTCGTGGCACTCTCGCCGCGCGAAGGACCCGCCGAAATCCGGCGCGTCGACCAACAGCGGGCGGCACTCGTTTCGGCGGAACTCGCCGGCGTAAACCTCGGCAAAGTGGCGGAGCGTCTCGAGCGCGAACTCTTGACGCGAATCGCCCTGCCGGCCGATTTCAATATCGAGGTCGTTGGGCAAAAACGCGAGATGGAGCGGTCCCGCGAGTCGTTGTTCGGAGCGCTCTTGTTGGCGATCTTTCTCGTCTACGTCGTGATGGCAGCGCAGTTCGAGTCCTTACTGCAGCCGTTCATCATTTTGCTTACGATCCCACTCGCAGCGATCGGCGTGACGGGTACGCTCTGGGTCATCGACTTGCCGGTCTCGATTATGGTGTTCTTAGGCATGATCATTCTGGCCGGGATTGTCGTGAACAACGCGATCGTGCTCCTCGACCAAGTCAACCGGCTTCGGGAAGAAGGTTTCACTGTCGCTGACGCGTTACTTGAAGGCGGCCGGCGACGCTTGCGGCCGATTCTGATGACGACGCTGACGACGGCACTCGGCATGCTGCCGATGACGGGGTTGCTCGCACAGATCCCGCACGAGCCATGGCTCGACTATGTGCTCGGCTCCGGCGAAGGCGCCGAGATTCGCGCGCCGCTCGCTTACACCGTCATCGGCGGCCTGACATCCAGCACCGTGCTGACGCTTGTTGTGATACCGGTCATCTACTCGCTCCTCATCCGCGGGCGCGCGACTTCCGTCGCCGGGGTGCGTCCGTGACGAGCAATGCGGGCGAATCCCCGCAGGCACCCGTTCCGACCGCTGGCCCGCCAGGTCTTCTCCTTCGCGCCACGCTGCACCGCCCGATCACCGTGTTGATGGGATTGCTGACGCTGGTGGTCCTCGGCGTGATCGCCTATCGCGGGATTCCGCTCCAACTCGTGCCGCCGGGATTCACATTCAACTCGATCAGCGTGCGCGTGCCGGTGAACGACTCGACGCCAGAAGAAGTGATGGAGCTAGTGGCGAAGCCCGTCGAGGAGATGATTCGAACGATCCAAGGCGTCACGCGCGTGACGAGTTTCTCCTCGCGCAATGCATGTCGAGTCCGCGTCGAATACAGCTCCAAAGCGGATGGCGATACGATCTACGGCGATTTGCGCGATCGCATGGAGCGACTACTGCCGAGCATGCCGGAGGGCGCCGACCGCTATTTCATCTTTCGCTTCAATCTCGAGACTGACCTGCCCGTGATGATGATGGCGGTATCGTACACCGACGCGCAGCGTGATCCGGAGATGTTGCTCGAGACTTTGGTGCAAAAGCGCCTCGAAGCCGTCGACGGCGTCGCGCAAGTCGAGATGCGCGGCCTCATCCAGCGCCGTGTCGACATCGAGCTCGACCCGGCACTCGTGGAAGCCTATCAAATCGATGTGCGCAAGTTGATCGAACGATTGCGCGCCGACAATTTGATGGGCACCGGCGGGCTCTTGCGCGAGGCCGGTCAACGAGTGCTGCTTCGGCTCGCCGGGCGGTTCGACGACTTCGAAGAGTTGCGGCAGTTTCGCGTCAACGACTCGGTGCTACTCGGCGACATCGCCAAGATCGATTATCGACGCGCGCTGCGCGATTTTGTCGTGCGGATGGACGGCAAGCTCTGTCGCGTCATTGAGGTTTCGAAGGAGTCCGAGGCCAATTCGCTCCAAGTTTGCGAAGCGCTGCGCGCGACGGTTGCGGAGTTGCCGAATGACCCCCGGCTGCGCGACTTCACGTTTAACGTGTTTCACGATCAAGGAGTTTTGATCGAGTCGTCGCTTTCTGAATTGAAACAAAGTTGCGTTTGGGGCGGGTTGTTGGCGATCGCCGTGCTGTACGCGTTTTTGCGGCGCATCGCGATCACGCTGGTGATTGCGGCCGCGATACCGTTGTCGCTTCTCATCGCGGTGATCCTCATATACTTTCAAGGCGGCACGTTTAATTTCGTCAGTATTTCGGGGCTCACGCTCGGCGTCGGCATGCTGGTCGATAACGCGATCGTCATTGCCGAGAACATTTTTCGACTGCGCATCCTCGGCCTCAATAGACGCGACGCCGCCGCGGCTGGCGTGCGCGAAGTGGCGCTCGCGATCACGCTCGCGACGCTGACGACGATGGCCGTGTTCCTTCCGCTCATTTTGCTAGGCGGCGATTCGACTATACGACTCTTCATGAGCGAGCTCGGGCTGCCAGTGTGCTACTCGGTCGCGGCCTCGCTAGGCGTGGGACTCGTCGTGATTCCGATCGCCACCACGATGGTGCGCTGGCGGATCGCCGGCTCCACTGCCGACGGCACTCCGTTCGAAGGGCCGATTCTCGGCTGGTGTCGCGGGCTCACGAGCCGGGTACTCGACTGGACGTTGCGCCATCGGATGGCGGCGACTTCTCTTTTGTGCTTGATGTTTTTCAGCTCGAGCCCGGCGTATGAACTCCTCAAATGGCAAGGCGGCGCGGAGAGCCGAACAAGTCAGGTGAATCTGCAGATCGAAATGCCGCCGAGCTTCGATCTCATCGACGCCGACACGACGGTCGAGAGAATCCGGCAAGCGTTCCTCCCGGTGGCGCGCGACGAACGCGTCGAGAACATGGTTGCGTGGCTCAATGATCGCAACGGCACGCTTGCGTTTTTTTTCGAACCCGGGGTGACCGTCTCCGAAAAGGCGTTTATCGAGCGGCTGCGACCGCTCGTGCCCGAGCAGGCCGGTGTAAAGGTCGTCTTCGGGCGCGAAGAAGACGATGAGCGCCGTCAAAAGGAGTTTCGGATTTCGGCGCAAGGCCGCGACCCGCGTGTGCTCGCCGACATCATCGATCGCGTGGCGATTCTGCTGCGTCAAATGCCGGGCGTGCTCGAAGTCTATTCGGGGCGCGAGACGAGCGACGACGAAGTCGAGGTTGGCATCGAGCGCGAGCGCGCCCAGCGCTACGGGATCAGCCCGCAGAGTGTTTCGAACCTCGTTGCCTGGGCGCTGCGTGGGGCGCCGCTCACCGATTTTGAGACGCCCGACGAAGAAGTGCCGCTCTGGATCCGCTATCGCGGAAGTGACATGGAGAGTCTTGGCGAACTGTATCGCGTGCCCGTGTACACGCCGACGGGCGAACCCGTGCCGCTAGCCAATCTCGGGACGTTTGCGGTACAGCGCGGTTTGCCAACCATCATGCGGCGCGACGGCAAAGTGCTGGACTCACTGAGTGTCACGACCACCGAGAGCGTCAACGGGCGCGAACTGCAGCTCCACATCTTGCGATTGTTGCGGAGTATCGATGTGCCGGAAGGCTACGACCTGGTGATGAGCGACTTTATTGCCCGCGATGAAGAGAACTTTCGCGACGTGCTGCAAGCCGGCGCACTCAGTTTCTTGCTGATCTTTTTTCTCATGGGTGTGCTTTTCGAATCGTTCTTGTTGCCGGTGGCCGTCATAACGAGCGTACCGTTCTTATTCGTCGGAGCGCTTTGGGCGCTGTGCGCGTTCGGTGAGTCGCTGGATGAGATGGCATACGTCGGGTTCATCTTGCTCATCGGGGTTGTCGTCAATAACGCAATCGTGTTGATCGACTGCGTGAGCCGTTTTCGCCCGCAGTTTTCGGATCGGAATCAGGCGATCGTCGCCGCGACGGCGGCCCGGCTACGGCCGATCCTCATGACGGCGCTCACGACGATCGTGGGATTGATTCCGATGTTGGCGCTGCCGTCGAAGGGCGAAGGCATCGACTATCGTCCCCTCGCCGCCGTGATTTTCGGCGGCATGGCGAGCGCGACCATGTTCACACTGGTCGCCGTGCCGCTCGCCTACTCCGTGCTGGATGATATGCGCGGTTGGTTTGGAAGAGTGGCGAGAAGTGTGGGACGCCGGCGTGGGGTGGATGGGGCATAAAAGTCTTTGTCGGCGCGATGAGCTTGCGAGACGCAACGCCATCGCGGAGCGGGCGGGACGCCCGCGGTCCCAAGGGCGCAAACGAATCGACGCCTGCCAACCCTTTCCAAAGGCTACGGACGCACCTCCCCAATGGATCGGCGCCGGTTCCTTGGCGGCATCTTCCAAAAAAATGGTCTAGTCGGACAACGCCCGACTAGACCATTTTTTTGGTGCCGAGAGGGGGACTTGAACCCCCAAGAGCCGAAGCCCACTAGGCCCTCAACCTAGCGCGTCTGCCAATTCCGCCATCTCGGCTTACAGCCACGGAGGGCGACGATATTAGACGGCGAGTTTCCGCTGTCAAGTGCTACGGCCGTGCCGCGGCAGTTCGCTCGCGCTCCGCGCCACGCGCATCATCACAATCGCTGGCAGTCAGTCGAACGCTTGGGTATCAATGCAACGTTCTGGGGATGCGCCGACAAGCCAGCAGCGAAAATTCGACGCAAATAGACAGAACGGCATCCAGAGTTTCATGCTCAGTACTCGAGTTCGCGAGCTCAAGCCCGCCGCCACTTTGGAAATGAACAGCCTGCGCCTCAAAGTGGAAGCGCAGGGTCGACGCGTCATCAATTTCAGCGTCGGCGAACCGGACTTCGACACTCCCGCATTCATCCGCGACGCCGCGGTTCGCGCCCTCAACAACGGTTGGACGCGGTACACCGCGGTCGCCGGCGTGCTCGAGCTGCGTGCGGCGGTCGCGAAAACCGCGGGCGCCGCGCGCGGCATGACGATCGATCCCGAGCACGTGATCATCACGAACGGCGCGAAACACGCGATCGCCGAAGTGTTGTTGTCGCTCGTCGATCGCGGCGACGAAGTGCTGCTGCCGGCGCCCTACTGGGTATCGTATCCCGACATGATCTCCGCGTGCGAAGGGCACACGATCGCGGTCTCGGTCGGCATCGAAGACGGTTTTCGCGTGCGACCGGAGCTGCTCGAGCGCGTCGTCACACCGCGCACTGTTGGACTCATTCTCAATAGTCCGTG
The DNA here is from genome assembly GCA_046154185.1 of Planctomycetota bacterium. Lineage (GTDB taxonomy): Bacteria > Planctomycetota > UBA8108 > UBA1146 > JAJFFE01 > JBJXGE01. Next base: position 20,699 of record JBJXGE010000033.1, on the reverse strand, counting down.
CAATCCAACCGGCGTTGTCTACAGCCGCGCGGAAATCGACGCGCTCCTCGACTTTGCCGCCGCGCACGACCTCTGGGTGCTATCGGATGAAATTTACGAGCACTTCTGTTACACGGGCAGTTTCGCGACGGCGTATACGCCGCACACAGTCGATCGCACGATTCTGATTAGCGGCTTGTCGAAGACTTACGCCATGACGGGCTGGCGCATGGGCTGGGCGATCGCTTCGAAGAGCATCATCGGCGCAGTCAATCGCCTCCAGAGTCACACGTCATCGAATGCCTCGTCGGTCTCGCAGGCGGCCGCGATCGCCGCGTTGACGCTGCCCGACGGCGGTTTTCTGCGCGACATGATTCGTGAGTTTCGCGAGCGGCGGGATCTCGCGGTCAAGCTGCTCGACGGCGCTCCCGGCATCCGAATGCTGGCACCGGAAGGCGCCTTCTACCTGTTTCTCGACATTTCCGAGTTACTGAAGAAATCGGGCCGACCGTCGACACCGACCGAGTTTTGCCTCGCCGCACTCGACCAAGCGGCCGTCGCACTTGTTCCCGGCGAGGGGTTTGGCGCTCCCGGCGCCGTTCGCATCTCTTTTGCCTGTGCGAAACCGCAGATTGAGGAGGGGCTTGCCGCCCTGCGCCGATTCGTCGCCAACTATTGAGACTCGAAGCCGCTTCTCGGCGGGCCGGCTTTTGAGATTTGTCGCGACCGAGGTTTGAGTTTTGAGCGTCCCTCCACCACAATATGCTCTCTCGCCCGGACCCTAATACCAGGAGGTCTCGTCATGTCGTGCTTGTCATCTCGCGTTCGCCCGGTCGGTCGAAGCCGAACCGCGCTGTGCTTGTGGTTGGTGTTGTTCGCGATCGCGCCCCTGTCCGCCGCGTTTGGCCAAGCAACCACGAGCGAGCCAGTGCCGCCGCGCACCGCGCGTCGCGCTGCCGCCCGCGAGGATGCGTTGCGCGCCGAGTTGCGCGAGGAATTTCAGAAGAAGGCGCGCGAGCTGAGTGAAAACCTCGCACGCGATGTCGAACGCATGATCGAGCAAGCGCTGCGTCGGCAGCGCGAGCAACTCGGGGGCGGCGATGCGCTCGCGACCGCCGAGCGTCGCATTGTCGAACTCGAAGCGCAAGCCGAGCGGTTGAAGAAACAAATGGAAGAGCTGCGGGCGCAGCTCGACGCGTCGAGCCGCCCGACACTGCGCGTGGCGCCGAGTCCGACTCCCGTCGAGCCCCCGAAGCCGGCGCCGCCGCCGTCGGCGCCCCCGATTCGTCGTCCCGGCATCATGGGAGTGCAACTCGTTCCCGTCGAAGCTGAATACGCGCGCAAGCTCGGCCTCGCCGATGATCGCGGCGCGCAAGTCGTCACCGTGATGCCGGACTCGCCCGCAATGCGAGCCGGCATAACCGCCGGCGATGTCATTACGGACATCGACGGCCAAGCGGTGTCGCCGCAATCGGTATCGGAGCGCATCGCTGGCAAGCAAGCGGGCGAAGAAGTCGCCGTCAAGTACGTGCGACTTGTCGATGGCGCGCCGGTTCGATTCGAATTGCGCATGGAGCTCGCTGCGCGCGACCGCCTCATGGGAGCCGCGAGCGGCGATCCCTTACCGAGTCCGCCACCGCTGGCGCGACCCATCGAAGTTCGGCCAGTCGCCCCGGTCGCCCCGAGCGCGCCGACCGCTCCGTCTCCAAGTCCTACGGTCGGGACGGGTGTGCGGCTCGGTGCGACGGTCCGTCAGGAACTCGATTTTCGGCTCGTTATCACGATGGTGCATCCGGGCGGCAACGCCGCCGTCGCCGGCCTCAAAGAAGGCGACGTGCTCGAGCAAGTCGCTGGCAAACAGGTCAAGACGCTCGATTCGCTGAAGGAAGTGCTGGCCGGAATCGCACCGCAGAGTCAGCGCGCGCTCACTTTCTTGCAGGGTTCAAGCCGCATGACGATCGAACTCCTGTGGGCCGGCGAAGGTGAAACTCCGCGAGTCGTCTCGAAAGTAGTTTCGCTCGTCCCAGCGTCGACGCCGACACCCGTGCCGGCACCCGCCGAGCGCCGACCAGGTCGACTCGGCATTGAAGGCGAGGAAGCCGAGCAATCCGTCCGGGTCGTCGCGATCCAGGACGGTACTGCAGCGAGCAAGATGGGTTTGAAGGTCGGCGATCGGATCATCGAGCTGAATGGTCAGCGCACGAAGAACATGGATGATCTTCGCGCGGCACTGACGAAACTCAGCGCCGGCGCTGCGATCGAACTCAAGGTGGCGCGTGGCTCCGAGACGCAGTTGCTCAAGGGCACGCTCGGCTCCGTGGATCCGGCCGCGCCGAGTGCAGCGATCACTTCGCAGCCGGCCGGCGTCCTCGTTGCGGCAACGAATCCCGCGGGCAAACGCAAACCGTACGTCGGCATTCAAGTCGAAGAACCCCTGAATGGCGGCGCGCTCCGCATCGTCAGCGTCGATGCGGGTAGTCCCGCGGCACAAGCTGGATTCAAAGTCGGCGATGTGCTGGCGGCCTGTAACGGAACAAGCGTGAAAACGTTGGCGAGTTTGCGCACCGAACTCGATCGCCGCGCGCCTGGCGAAAAGTTGGAAGCGGCGATCGAACGCGCCGGCAAGCCTGAGATCGTGCAAGTCATACTCGGAGTGACCGACTGAGGCGAAACGGGCCACGTCGTGCGAGCAGGCTGACAGCGTTGGTGTCGGGATTGTGCGAGCGGTGCCGTCGAGATTCGACGGAACGCGCTCGCGCAAAGGGGGAAGACTCGTGGCGCGATGATCTATTTGTACGCCGGGCTTGCCGCCGCGCTTGGACTGGCGGTTGGTAGTTTTCTCAATGTCTGCATCTATCGGTTGCCGCAACCGGACCTTTCGATTTCGCGACCACCGCGTTCTTTTTGCCCGAAGTGTCGGGGCGCGATCGCATGGTACGACAATCTGCCGGTCATCTCGTGGTTGCTACTCGGCGCGCGCTGCCGCCTATGTCACGCGAGTATTTCCGCGCGCTACCCGCTCGTTGAGCTGTTGACCGCCGCGCTATTTTTTTTGGTAGTGATTGAGATCGGCGCGCCTCCGATCGACGCGGCGTGGGTGATCGCGCACGTCTTCTGGGCAGCGGTGTTCGCGGTGCTGATCGTGGTCACGGGGATCGACATCGACCTTCGCATCATCCCCGACGAGTTGAGCGTCAACGGCACGATCGCCGCGCTCGGCGCGAGTCTCGTGGTCGGCGGCGTTCCCATCGAACTCGAGCTTCCGGGTTTCATCGCCGAGCGGCTGGCTTGCGCGGCGCCGTTTGCCTTCGGTGGATCGGCGTGGCTGGCGATCGCGCCGGCTGCACTGTTGGCGGGAAGCAGCGCGATGTGGCTCTTCCGTCGCTGGAGTCCGGCATATGACGGCAGCCGCCGAACCTGGTGGGACACGCGGCTCGCGGGCGTCGTGGGCGCGGCTATCGCGAGCTTACTGGTCGGGTACTGCGCGATTCCGGGCTTCAAGGACGAGCCCGCCGCCCAGCAACTCACGGCGTCCCTTTATGGATTAATCATCGGCGCCGGCTCGATTTACTCGATCGGCGTGATCGGAAAAATGGTCTTTCGCAAGGACGCCATGGGATTTGGCGACGTCAAACTGATGGCAGCGCTCGGCGCGCTGCTCGGTTGGAAGGCGGTGCTGGTCGCAATTTTCTTGGCTTGTATGTTGGGTTCAATCGTGGGAATCATCGTGAAACTGATTACCAAGTCCTCGTATATCCCGTTCGGACCGTTTTTGTCCGCGGGTGCCGGGATCATGGTGTTGTGGAATGAATGGGTGTGGCGCGGCATCCATTGGTATCAGTCGTTGTTTTTGCGTCCGTGACGTTTCGGCAGTTGGCGCGCGGGGCGAAGAGTGGAGCGACGATCGTCAAGCGGGTGGCAATCGGCGGCAGCTATCCACCCAGCATGTAAGGAAGGCATCCAAATGAGTCATCGGTGTGTGTCAATGCGGGCATTCGTGGGCGTTGCGCTTTTGTGCGGAATGGGGTTGTCGGGCTGCGCCATTGCAAATAGCCAAGACCAAATCAATCGGCTCGAGCAACAACAGCTCGAGCTGCAGCAGGAGCGCAATCGGCTCGAGAGTTCGCTCGCGGCGAGCGAAGGTCAGCAAGCGAGTTTGCGGCGCGAATTACAGCGCCAACAGGCCGAGTTGAATCAGTTGCGCAAGGATCGCGAAGGGCTCGTGCGTGCGAGCCTCACCGAAGCGGAACTCGCGGAGCGCGATCGAGAGCTGGAGAAATTTCGCAGCGTTCCCGGTGTCGAAGCCGAACGCGAGCCGACGGGCGACATCCGTCTCACGGTGAATCAGGCGATCTTGTTTCCGACCGGGAGCGCGGAGGTCAGCAAGGTCAGCAAGACGTTGGACGGCATCGCGAGCATTCTCAAAGAGAAATATCCGGGAGCGTCGCTGCGTGTCGATGGCCACACCGATAATGTGCCGGTGAAAAAAGTGAAAGACCGTTACCCGTCCAACTGGGAGCTGTCGAGCGCGCGGTCGAGCGCCGTCGTGCGCTATCTCATCAGCAAGGACGCGGCGGACCCGTCGCGCTGCACGGTGACGGGGAGTGGCGAGTTCCAGCCGGTCGCGACAAACGTCAACGAGGACGGTCGCAAGCGGAACCGTCGCGTCGAGATTTTCGTGACGCCGGGCGGACAGTAGCGTCTAGTACTCGTCACGAGTACTTTGAGCGTGAACACGATTCGAGTCGCGGTGGCGCTTCGAATCGTGTTTTCTTTTCGGACCATCGCCGTTGCGATGAGGTGTCATGTACAAGAACGCGCGCGACGACGCGGGCGCCTCGAGCGTCACACCCCCTGCGAACACGCGCGGCTTCCTGGCACGCCTGGGTCGGGTCGTGCCGGCAACGTTTAGCGCCGCGAGTCTGCCCGTTGTCGGGGCGACGCTTTCCTCTCCGTGGTTAACGACGATCGGCGCATCGATCGCCGAGTCGGCGCCCGGATCTTTGTTGATCTTCGTGCCCGTGGGCGCGCTGATTGCCGCGCTTTGCCTCGTGCCGACTCATCTTGTCTCGTTACTCGCCGGAATTGCGATGGGACCAATCATCGGCGTGCCGCTGGCGCTGCTCATCGTCGTGATTGCGGCTGCGGTCAATTACGCATTGAGTTTGCGCATCATCGGACGCCGCGTCATCGATGCCGTCGCGACGCAACCGCGGCTCGCGGCAATTCATTCGGCGATTCAACACGCGCCCGCAAAGCGACGCGTGCTACTGATCGCGCTTTTTCGCTTGAGTCCTGCGGCACCGTTTGGGGTGACGAATCTTGCGCTCGCGTCCGCACACATTCCGTTCGCGAGCTTCTTATTGGGGTCACTGATCGGCATGACTCCGCGCGCCACGCTCCTCGCGCTACTCGGCGACCGCGTGGCAAAGCTGGATGCGAAGACTCCGCTCGGACTCACCCTCATCGTGCTGGGGATCGCCGTAACAGTGCTGTTGCTCGTGATGCTCACGATCATCGCAAAGCGCGCACTCGCCGAACTCGATCGCCAGGGTCGCGACGAAGGAAGTTCCGACTTGCAGACATAGGGCTTCGACGGCGCGGACTCGACGTCGCGTACCGATCGTCGCACACCGCGGCTACGGATCCTCGCCGTCGATCGGTGCATCCGGCGCGCCGCTGGTCTCACACCGCAGAATCACCGCATTCGTGACGTCATAGGTGACGAGCACGCGCTGGGCGCCGGAGCGGGTGAGTTGTAGTTGCTCGTGGTATTCAGAGCATTCGAGTGAGTCAACATGGATGAAATTGCCGACGACCTTCAGCGCGCCGTTTTCCTCGTACGCGACGTATTGCCGACGATACGCACTCTGATCCCCAAGAAATTCGGCGCTCGCAGCGCGCTCGCTCACTGGACGCAACGCCGCTTCGAGCGCCGCTACGTGCACAGGCGTCGGTTGAAAAGCACGGACGTTTGAAATCCCCAGCGCGGCGACGGCTTCACTCGCGAGGATGACGCCCGAGTAATCACTGCCGAGCACGAAAATCGGTCGCAGGTCGACGAGAATCGCGTCGTGATCGAGCGCCGCGACATCTTCGCCGTCCTCGAGCGGTGGCCGCCATTTCGTGCGCACAACCGGTCGGCCGTCGACGATCGCGAGTTCGAACGCCTCGCCCGTGTGCGGATCGAGCGGCACGCCGTCCGGAAACAACCGCGCCAGCTCTGCGGAGCTTGCGGGGTCAATCCCGGACGCCGCGAGCTCGAGCGCCGCGCACGCAAGCGCAAAGGCGTCGATGCGCGCCTGCCTCGCCGTCAGCGTCTGGGCGAAGTTGGAATAGCCGGAAAAGGGACCTGAGAGCAGGCACGGATTCATGCGTCGCCCGTCCTCGACATCTTTGCTCAACGCTGCGAGCCGTTGGTCGTAGTCACGAAGCAGGGGAAATGCGCTTGCAAAGTCACTGCGGTCGATCGCCGACGGCCACGGCGCCTGCGCTTTCGCATCGGCTGACCACTCGGCCAGACGCTCGAGGAACCGTGCATCAGTCGCAAGCAAGACTTGACGCATGGGATGATCATCTGCCAGCCAGAATAGAAAGGTGGATTCGAGCCGTTGGCCTCGTTCATCGACAGTCAGATCCGGCCACGCGGCAACGAGCGCCTGCAAGTGGCCCTGCTGCCACGCGCGCTCGCGTTCTAACGCCGACTGAAAACTCAGTTTCAAATGGCGACGCTTCGCGAACTGCTTGCGCAGTTGGGCAAGAATAGCCAGTCGTTCCCTCGCCGCGACCGTTCCATCGCAGCAGATTCGCTGAAGCTCCTGAATTCCCTGCATGGAAATCGCTGCGCCCACGAGCGCCTGGATCATCACCGCGTCTTGGCTGAATCGTATCCCCAGCAGCGTTGTGTCCTCGAGAATAGTGGCGGCCTCGAGGTGTTTGCCGGCGACACGACAGAGCGCGGCATCGATCACTGCGGCATTGCGCAAATCCATCATGCCCCCGAATTCCCAATCGTTCTCACCAGTTTCCGGCGTGCGCTCGAAGTCGCAGTGGGGTCGACTCGCGGCGCAGGCAAGCAATCTCGAAGCGGCGGCAAAAGGACGTTGGACCGCATATCTTTCGGCAACCCGCGCATTCAAAGTCGCTAGGTCCCAGCCGCTTGAAGCGTAGGCGTCCGCCGCGGAACTGACTTCTTCTTGTTGAAATCTGAGCGAAAGCACGGCTTTGTAATAGTCGAGCGCCGCGTTACCCGTGCGCGTCGCACCGACCTCCGACGACGGCGCGACTTGGCAACCCAGCATCGCGCACACGAACCACGGCATGATCACGCTCGCTCCTTGCATCTCATCCTTGCATCACAACCGAGCCAACTTCGAGCGCAGGCAACGTCGAGACTTCGGTGCGTGCGCGTTCGGCACTCGGTGCAACGAGAAAAGAAAGTGGTACGAGCCTGGCGACGAGCGCGACGCCGCGCGCCGTCGGAGTCCAGGTTCGCGATCACATGCTTTCTAGTTTCAGGTGATGCGATTATTCAAGGCGAGTCCGCGTCTGACAAGCAGCAGAGTGAGATTCGTCGCTCTCTACTCCGCGTTGGCAGCGATCACTCGTGCGGCGCGCGGACCCTAAGGACGCAAGCGTTGATTGAGCAGCACCGTGATGGTGTTGGAACCGACGTTGCCGGTGACGGCGTCGAGGTCGCCGTCTTGATCGAGGTCGCCGAGTTGAATGCCGCGCGGGTCGGCGCCAACTTCGAAGTGGGTTGGCGCCGCGAGCGTGCCGTCGCCGTTTCCGAACAACAAGCTCGCCACGTCGCGCGCTTCATTGGTTGTGACCACATCCAAGAAGCCATCGGCATCGACATCCGCGAGCGTCACCGCGGTCGGGTTCGACGAAATCGTGTACGGAACACGCGGGGCGAATGTGCCGTCGGAATTGCCGAGGAGCACATTCACGACGCTCGGTAATGGCTGAGGACATTGGAAAGGACACCAGTTGACCGTGATGGCATCGAGGTCGCCGTCGCCATCGAGATCTCCGAGCGCAATGCCTTCCGGCCGTTCACTGACGGCGAACGTGATTTGTGATACGAGCGTTCCATCGCCATTGCCGAGCAACACGCTCATCGTGTTCGAGCCGGCGTTCGAGACGACGGTATCGAGATCTCCGTCGCCGTCGATGTCGCCAAGCGCGACCGATGACGGATCCACGCCCACTCCGTAAACGACCTGCGCCGCGAACGTGCCGTCGCCGTTGCCGGCTAAGACGCTGAGCGAATCCGCGCCCCAGTTGGCTGCCACGACATCGAGGTCGCCATCCGCATCGAGATCGCCGAGCGCGGCGCTGCGCGGGTTGAGTCCGACGGCGTACGAGACCTGTGCAGCAAACGTGCCATCCCCATTGCCGCGCAGCACACTCAACGTGTCGGGCCCTTCGTTAACCGTCAGCGCGTCGAGATCGCCGTCGGTGTCGAGATCTGCGAGCACGACGAACCGCGGATCCGCACCGACGCTGAAAGACACGAGGGGAGCGACCGTGCCGTCGCCGTTTCCGAGCAGCACCCCAACTGTGTCCGGCGCCGTGTTCGCGGTTGTGACGTCGAGATCTCCATCGCCATCGAGGTCGCCGAGCGCCACCCAGTTCGGATCGCCTGCGGCGTAATCGACGGGCACGATGAATGTTCCATCGCCGCGTGCCATGAGCACGCTCAACATGCCGTTCGTCGTCGCGACGACGTCGATGTCGCCATCCACGTCGAGGTCGTCGATCGCGACAAAGGTCGGATCGAGGCCGGTCCGGAAGCTCACTGGCGATGCGAACGTGCCCGTACCGCTGCCTAAGTGAATACCGATCGTGTCCGGACCCGTATTCGCAACGGCGGCGTCGAGAGCCCCGTCGCCATCAAAATCGCCCAGCTTCAGAGATTGCGGCTGGACCCCCGTGGCGAACGTGACCTGAGGCAAAACGGTGCCATCCCCGTTTCCGCGCAACACGCCGATGTTTTGGGACAGGTTGTTGGCGACGGTTGCGTCGAGGTCACCATCCGCGTCGAGATCGTCAAGCGCAACTTCGCGTGGATCGAGGCCGATCGCGTAGGGAACTTCGGCGGCGAAGGTTCCGTCGCCGTTCCCCAGCGAGATGCCGAGCGTATCGGGACCATTGTTTACGAGCGCCGCATCGAGATCGCCATCATTGTCGAAGTCGCCAAGCGCGACGAAGATCGGGTTGGCACCGACCGGGTATTGAATCTGCGCGGCGAAAGCGCCACTGCCGTTACCAAGGCGGACACTCATAGTACCTGCGGCGTGATTGCCGGTCACCAAATCGACGTCGCCGTCGCCGTCGAGATCGCCGAGCGCGAGGCCGCGTGGGCTCGAGCCGACCGCGTAGGAGACGAACGGTGCAAACGTGCCATCGCCGTTGCCGAGTCTCACGACGACCGCAGTCCCGAAGCCGGGGCCGGACACGACATCGAGGTCACCGTCCGCGTTCAGATCGCTGAGCGCAACCGAGTCCGGCTCGGTGCCAGTCGCATGCTCGACGCCCGGCGCAAACCTTCCGCCGCCAGTATTCAGATACAAAGTGAATGCATCCGCGTCGAAGACTGCGCCCGCGACGATATCGGGATCGCCATCGTTGTTGAGGTCACCGAGTGCGAGCCGCCGCGGACCTCCGAGCACTTGCAGCATTGATCCCGGATAAGTCGGGCCGACGAGCACGGGAGTCAGCACGAGAATGCCGCCGTCCGTGAGGCCATCGGCGATCCACTCGAGTGGTCCGCTGGACGCTGTGTACTCGGTTCCGCTCACGGACAAGGTCGCGCCGACGGTCAGTCCCGTGGCGGCTGCCGAGAGTTGCAACGGCATCGCGAAAGACCCATCCGCCGCCGAGACGACTGTAGGTCCCAAGGCCGAGTTGATCTCGGCGCCGGCAGCTGGCGACCCATCCGCGAAGTGCGTGAATCCGACCACCGTCGTCATTGCCACGGACGCGACGACGTCGACGCGTTTCACGGCAACCGCGCCTTCGTTCGTCGCCGTCACGAACGCGGTTCCGGCAGCGTGTCCGAACGCAACGCCGTTTGCATCCACCGTCACGATCTGCGGATTGGAAACTCTATACGTGGTCCAGGCTGTGACCGGCGTCACATCCAACTCGCTCCCATCACCAAGAGTTCCGACGAGTGAAAGCGGCGCGCTGCCGGCGACCGCGACGACGAGGAATCCTGGCGGCTCGAAGCGCAGACTCTCGGGGAGCGGCGGCGGTTGATTCGTGAAGATAAAGTCTTGCACGCGAGTGACGATGCCATTTTCGATGCGAAACGGTTGGCTATAAGCCCAGCGCGCCACGCCGCCGGCGGTCGATGTCCCGATGACGCGCAAGAAATCGTCCGCGATGAGGTCCGGCGGCGAGCCTGGGCCAGTGGCGCCGAACACGTCCGCACTGGAGATGTTCGAGACGTTGAAACTGCCGTCGGCATTCGCGGGAACGGACCGCGCGCCGATCGTAATGGTCCAGGTTTCATCGAACGATTGCGCCGCGAGTTCGCTTGGCGAGCCGGTCGCGAGCACGGCGGCACAGAGCAGCAACGGTTTGAGCGCGAGCGTGTTGAATCGCAAACGGCAAGATCGCATCGACATCGTCGGAACCTTTCGCGCGGCTACTTGCCGCCGGATCGAGGCTTCGTGAGCAATTCGTAATTGGCGACCAACTCGCGCGGCCGCCGCGTCGGGTCGGCGAGAAAACGCGTCAAGTTGGCGTGAAAGGGCGCCGTCATCTCGCCGGCAACGAACTTGAACTGGCCAGTAAGCATGACGGCGAACGGCACGACCACTTCGTTCCCCGCTCCATCGTGCGTGCGCATGCGCATCGCACAGGAGTAAAGGCCGTTTTCTTGCCAGACGAGAGCGGGCTCAAAACTCTGGATCTTGCGTACCGACGCCAGCCAAGCGTCACGCGCTTTCGCGTCCCGGAGCGTCCGCGCAATCGCCGGCCGCGACGCCTCATCGTAGAGCGCGACGACTGGATCGATCTCGCCCAAACGATAAGCCGCGAGCAAGTCCTTGAGCGCGGCGAACACACGCGCGACGCTCGGATCCATCGCGGCCGGCACCGGCAGCGATGCGTCGATCCGCGGCGACGTGTCCTCGAGCGAAACCCAACAGGCCAGCTCGTAGAGACCCTGCTGGTCCCGCTCCGTTTGCGCCGGATCCTTGTAGTACCCTTTGAGATCGGTCGGGATCTTGAGCACCGCGCGCGGTAGCAGAGTGAACTCAGGCTCCGTTGCGCGGAGGGCGGCGAAAGAAGTCAGGCTGGCAGCGAGCACAATCGCCACGTCTCGAACTGCGGAAGTTTTCATTTGTTTCATGGGATCACCTGCGACCCTTCGAACAACTCGAAACTCACGGACGAAGTGATGAACGACAGTAGCTCGACTGTGCCGATCACCTCAATTGTGAGATTGATCTCGGCGCTCGATCCGGCATCGCGGCAATACTCGCCCGAGACAGTCACTGAGTTCTGGAGCGCGACTACCAGGCTGCCGACAACGCCGCCCGGACCGACCGTGCCGCTGACGCCCCCCGCGACCGTCGCCGTGATCGTGGGTTCGAAGCAGAGGTCCGTTCCCTCGCATGTTTCCTTGATAATTCCGGCCGCCGCCACCGCCAACGACTCGGCGATGTAGATATTGAGGCTTGCAACGTACGGAACTCCAAGGACTGGAATATTGCACTCGAGCGAGCCAAGGCTCACTTCGACACTGAATGTCCATTCGTCCAGCATCTCGATGCTGATGCCGCCGCCGGGCGCGGGACAACATTGTTGCGTCGTCTCGACTCCCACCGAGAAGGTGGCGTCGTCCGGTCCCTCGACGTCGCAAATCCCGGACGCTCCCGCCGCCATTTCAAAGATCTCCTGCAGGGTGGCGAACGCGCTCAAGTCAATTGTCACGGACGGGAGGGTCACCGGCATGTCGAGCGTTGCGTCGACCAGCGCGGTCGCGGTAAGTGTTTTTGGCGCCGGTGGACAGGAGCGCGATGCGGTGACGGTGAAGACACACTCATAGGTGCCGCATTCATCGATCAAGACTGAAGCGCTCCCGCCGCCGCCCGTCAAGGTTGTCCCGGTCGGCTTTGTGATGACCCACCCGTAGGTCGGGCTCGCCGGGCTAATGGACTCGAACTCCGGTGGTTCGCCCTCGCACTCGATCTCCTTTATGCCACCCGTATCGGATACGCCGGAGGCCGTAAAAATCAGGGTCGAACCGTAGGGCGGCATCGGGTCGTTGACCTGCACGATCCCGCCCACGAGGCTGCCGTTGCTGAAGCACGTCGTCTCACAATTCTCACATTCTCCCGTGACCGAATACGGCGGACAGTTACAGCCCCAACCCGCGAGTGTTAACCCAACACCGGGATCGCTGCGCACGATGGCGCCATCCGCGCTGACCGTGCCGGTCGCGAAGATCTCGAACTTGCCGGTGTCGTGGCTGAACGTGAGGAAGTTTGAAATCGCGCCCGGGGCAAGGCCGCTCATGTTTGGATACTCGATCGTGATGGGCGGATCGAACGTCGAGCCTCCTGGTTGCAGAGTCCAAGCGAAAGGCGGCGCGGCGCCGTCGGGGATCGGCATCGGCACGTCGTCGTGATGCACGATGTTCAGCGCGATCGGCGTGCCGTCCGGTGCTGGCGCTCCCGACGGCAGGCGCATCGATCCTGCGGTGACGATCATGCGCAACCCCGAGATTTCTTCTACCGTAAGCTCCGTGTTTTGCGTCGTGCTATAGGTGCGCCAGTTCTGCGGATTGAGTTGCGGCAGCAGGACCGGCATCGGCAGCGAGTTCTCCGCTTCCGGCACGAGCACGGGTTCGAAGTGGAGGAGCGGAAACGATCCGGTTGGCACAGCGATGCCGCCGACGGCGGTCGCGGTAATGCCATCCACGTAGAGGTCCACGGGACCGGCGCCCGAGACCGCGGGAAACGTGAAGCATCCGTCAGCCCCAGAAATGGCGACGTTCGGGATCGTGATCCCTGGCACCCAGATCGAACAGATGGCGCTCTGAATCGGTTGCCCGGCGTTACTCAACACGATGCCGGTGAAAGAGGTCGGCGCACCCACGGACCGCGCGACGCCCCGCAACGTGAAGACCGCCGGGGCTCCGACGTTGGTCGGCGTATTCGCGGACACCGTGTTATTGCCCGGCTCTGCGCCAAAACTAAATGCGGCCTCGGCATGACCCGTCGCATCCGTCGGCACGACGATTGTCTGCGCCGGCGGCTGCGAGGGACTCTGAGGGTTTCTCAAGAGTCCCGTTCCTCGCAGCACGGTGAAGGTCGTCGGCACTCCGGCAATGCCATTGTTGCCGTCGCTCACCCACACGCAGAGGCGCTCACTCGCCGGCGCGCCGATTTCGCCGCGCTGATTATCACCGGCGGCGAGATTGAGCTGCACGGGTGCGCCCGCAGCGGCCGACGCGCAGAAATTGATTGTTCCTTGGATGTCCCGCGAGGTCACCTCGACGCGATTGTTGCCGGAGCCCGCGTCGACACCGAGTCGCCAAAGAGCGGCGACTTCGCCCTGGGCGTCGGTGAAGTCCTGAAGCAGCATCGCCGCGCTCGCCGCCGGAGCACCGGGCAAGCGCAGCCGACCATCACTGCGCGTGACGCGCATCGTGACGAGCTTGTTCGCGAATGGCGAACCGTCAAACTTCAAAACTCTCACAACAATTGGGTCGGCCAACTCGGCGCCGACTGCCGCCGTTTGGCCGTTCCCGGACACGACGGTGAGCGTCGGAAGTGCCGTATCGAAAGCAATGCGCGTGACGGTCGTTTGCACGGTCGTCATGTTGCCGACCGCGTCTTGCGCGCTCGCGGTAATCGTGTTGATGCCGAGTTCGAGCGGCACTGGCCCGACAAAGAACGTGCCGTTCGTGCCGATTCCCTCCTCGACGAGTGCGGGGTAGTACACGCCATTGACGAGCACGTAGACGACGAGCCCGACGAAGCCGCTCAGCATGTCGGAGACTCGTCCCGTGACATCGATGGCGTCGGCGTACACGGTCGAGCCGGCGACGGGAAGGTCGAAGTGCAAGTTGGGCGGCTGCGCATCGTGGATGACGATCGCGGTGACCGGCGCGCTTGCTTGCCCGATCGCATTTAGACTACGTACATGAATCAAATTGACGCTGTTCGATTCGAGCGTCACCGCATGCGAAAACGCCACCACTCCGGGGGCGAGCGCGATCGTCTCGGTTTCCGCTTCGTTGATAAACTCAACTTGCGAAGCGCCGGGCGCGGTACCTTCGAGGAAGACAGTCAAGCCACCGGTCGGTGATGCATAAGGGCCAAGCACGGGCGGGGTCGGCCACGGGTTAACGACGACGTTGAAACTCTGCTCAGTGAAAGAGCCGCCCGGCACCGTCGCACGAACTGCGAACGCCTGGCTGCCGACGTCGAGCGCACTCGGCAACCAGGTGACAAGCCCAGTTGAAGGCGCAATGGTCGCACCGAGCGGCGCCACGGGTAGCGAGAAAACCGCCGATGTGAGCGGTCGTGATATCTCGACGTCGTAAAGGTAAAGCGCATCGACGTACGCCAGAGTGATCGGCGTGGAAATGATGTCCGGCGGCGGCGACGCGTCGGGACAACCTACAAGCGGTCCTGTGCAGCCGATGGCGTCGAGTGTCGGGTCGCCTCCGCACGCTGGAAACGGCGCTAACGGGAGGGGGCCCGCGCTGAAGAGGTACTCCAACACGTAAATGGGATCCGAGATTTGGACGGCGCCATCGTCATTCGCATCGAGCGCATCGAGGCATTCGCCTGGACCTGCGGCGAAGAGGTAATTCAGCGAGTAGATACCGTCGCTGATCTGCACGACACCGTCGCCGTTGGCATCGCCGCGCACGAAAGTCCATTCCGCGCGCAAGAGGCGCGGCGGATCGCACAACACCCCTGCGAGCCAGACGCCGGCGAGCGCGATCAGCCAACGCCTGTGTCGGTGGCCAAGAACGGGAGCAACCATTATCACGAGTCTGCCTTTCCTCCCTGGTGCCAACGAGTGCGATGCCGCTAACATCGACTCCGCATTCAAAGCGCAGAATCGCGCGGGTCATCACAGACAATCTCAAAAAACACTGGCGGACGATAAGATCCACCCCCGAATGCCACCGGCCTTAGAACCTCAACGCGTTACCGAGCTGCTCAACGCTTACCGCGATGGCGATGCCAGCGCGGGGGAGCGGCTATTCGCGGCGCTTTACGACGATCTTCACGTGCACGCGGCGCAGTTGATGGCCCGCGAACGATCTGGGCATACGCTCCAACCGACGGCGCTCGTGAACGAAGCTTGGTTGCGGCTCAAGGACGTGGGCGGTCTAGGGGTCCAAGATCGCGGGCACTTTTTGCGTATCGCGGCGCGCGCCATGCGGCGCGTGCTCGTCGATCACGCGCGTCGCCGCGCCGTGGCTCGTCGCGCCGGGCGACCGGTGCCGCTGGAATCCGATCGGCTTGTCGCCGCGTACGAGGGCCCATCGCAACTCGACGTGCTCGCATTGGACGACGCGCTCGAGACGCTGCGCAGCCGCGACGCCGATGCCGCGCAATTGGTCGAGCTGCGCTACTTCGCAGGGCTCACGTTCGAAGAAACGGCCGCAGCGTTGGGAATCACGCGCCGACAAGTCGAATGGGGTTGGACGTTTGCTCGCGGCTGGCTGCGACGTGAACTTGAGCGCGGGGGAGGAAACGCCGAGTGAACGGGTCCTTCGCGCGCATTCGCACGCTGGTCCAAGGGGCGCTTGAGCTCCCGGTCGCCGAGCGACGCGCGTTCGTTGAACGCGAATGCGCTGGAGATTCCGAACAAGCACAAGAAGTCCTACTGCTTCTCGCCGGCGGGCTCGCCGATGACGCGTTTCTCTCTCCGCCGCCGTCGCCCGTCGCGGCGAGTTCATCGCTGGCGTTTGCCGCCGGAGCCCAAGTCGGCGAATTCCGTATCTTGCGGGAGCTCGGCGCCGGAGGCATGGGGGTCGTTTACGAAGCGGAGCAGCTCACACCGCATCGGAAAGTGGCACTCAAGATTCTGCGTGGTTTCACGCGCCCAACTCAAGCTCGGCGCTTCCAGCGCGAAATGGAGCTGCTCGGACGTCTACAGCATCCTGCTATCGCGCGCATTTATTCTGTCGGTGTGCATGTCGCCGACGCGGGTGCGATGAAAATCGAGTTGCCATACTTCGCCATGGAGTCCATCGAAGGAGCGGTCACGCTGCGCGCTTATGCGCGTGAGCGGGCGCCAAATCGCGCCACATTGCTACGGCTGTTCGCGACGATTTGCGACGCGGTTCACCATGGTCACCAGAAGGGCGTGCTGCACCGCGATCTGAAGCCCGAGAACATCCTCATCGACCTAGAGGACAAGCCCCACATCATCGACTTTGGCATCGCGGTCGCTATCGAGTCCGATGCGGATCCTTCCGCGGATGTAACCGCGACGGGTGAAATTGTCGGCACGATCGCTTACATGTCACCCGAGCAGATGGCCGGCGAGCATGGCGTCGTCGATGTTCGCGCCGACATTTGGAGTCTCGGCGTGGTGCTGTACGAACTCGTGACCGGTCAAATGCCGTATGCAGTGTCTGGTTGTTCGCTCACGGAAGCGGCGCGGATACTTCGCGAGCGTGCTCCCGTGCGGCCGAGCCAGTTCGATTCAAGCGTGCGCGGCGACCTCGAAGCGATCTTATTGATGACGATCGAGACAGAGCCGGACCGGAGATACGCGTCGGCGGCTGCGCTCGCCGATGACCTGAGACGCTTGCTCGCGCACCTCCCGATCGCCGCGCGGGCGCCGAGCGCATGGCGGCAGTTCGCGCTCGTCGCGAAGCGGCATCGAGCGCTCGCCACGGCGGCGGTCTTAGTCGTCACGGTTTCGGTCGCCGCGGCGATTTTTAGCGCGTTTCAAGCACGCGTTGCCCGGGACGCCGAGCAAACATCGTCGCGGCGATTTGAACAAGTGCGTGGCATAGCGCGCGCTTTGATGCACGAAGTGCACGATGCGGTCCAAGAACTTCCGGGGTCGACGGCCGCGCGCCGGTTGGTCGTTGACGCTGCGACGACGTACTTGGCAGCACTGGAGGCGGAAAGCGCCAATCGCCCCGACATCGTCCGGGAGCTTGCCGATGGGTACCTGCGACTTGCCCAAGTCGAAGGCGTCGATAGTCGCGCGAATCTTGGTGACGTCGAGAGCGCGCAGGCATTCGCTGAAAAGGCGCTGGCCGCTTGTGAGCGGCTCGCTGGAATGCGCCCGGGGGACGTCGAAGGCCGGCGGGTTGCAGGTCACGCGCATCTCTTCATCGGTCGCGCGGCGCTCGCGCTGAGCGCAATGTCGGCGGCGCGGCAACACTTCGAGCAGGCGCTGAAGATCGCGACCGAGTTGCTCGAACATCCGTCGACTGGAACGATGGCTCGACCCGCAATCCAACTCTCGGCGGAGCGGCTCCAAGCCCTGGCGCGATTTTTCATGGGCCGCGTGCTGACGGCGGAAGGCAAAAGCAAGGAAGCTGAGCGTGAGTATGAGTTGTCGCTCGGGCAGTCGCGCGCGCTACTCGCCAGCGAACCCCTCGACGCGGAACTCGAGTTCAACATCGAGTGCGCACTCTCGCGGCTTGGCGATTTGGCATTGGATCGCAAGGACGTTGCGGCGGCGGAAGGGTACTTTCGGGAAGCCGTTACACAGTGCCAGCGACGATTTGACGCGCATCCGACACGAACGCGCGTTGCGATCGATTTCGGGAGTGTGCAGGAGCGGCTTTCGCAAGTATTGTTGCTCCAAGGCAAGCACGCGGAAGCGGGCGAGCTCATTGCACGCAACATCGAGATCCGTGAACGCGTCGCACGTCTTGATCCCGAGAACATGTCTGCCAATCGCTCGCTTTCGATCGCCTGGGAGCGGGACGGAGACTTGCGACGCGATCAGGGCGATTTGCCCGGCGCGTTGGCGAGCTACACGCGTGCGCGAGAGTTGACAGTTCAGCGTGCGGAGCGCGAACCGGCGAATCAAGAGGCTCGTCACGAGGTGGCGCTCTGTTGTCAACTCATCGGCGACGTCGAGCAGCGGCGAGGTGACGTCGCTTCCGCGCGCACCGAGTTTGTTCGGGCGGCCGAGTATCTCGAACCGCTCGTCGCGATGGATTCACCGGATGTTGCGGTTCTTCGTACTTATGCGACCAACCAGAATCGCCTCGGAAGTTTTGAATTTGACGCCGGTTTGTTCGACGCCGCGCTCGAGTACTACCGCCGCTTCGAGCGAACCGTCCAGCGCGTCGCGATTGCCGACCCCGAGCACGTCGTCAGCCAGCGCCTGGTGATGGTGGCGAACTACGAACTCGGCGCGACGCACCGAAAAATCGGACTCGACGCGGCGCGCGACTTGACGGTGAGAAAAGCGCATCTCGAACAATCGCTCGGCTACTACGAGCGCGCGATTTCGCAAGCAGCAACTCTCAGGGAGCGCGGTGCATTGAGCGCGGCGGACGATGGTTTCACGCAGCGCGTGGTCAAGGTTGAGTTCGACGATGCCCGTCGACAGCTTTCGGAGCTGTGATCGCTCGCCAGCCGGGACTCCGTAGTCGCTCGTGCCGCGGATCGTTGGCGCCGCGTCGATGCGCTCGACGCCAGCCGAGGATTCGGCTGCGCGCCGCCCCATCTGTCAGTCCGATTGCCGGTTGCGGGCGTGCATTGGGCATGCTGCGGCCGGCGCCAAAAGCCCGGTGTTTATTTTTGTCTACCAATTGCTTTAATACTCTTCTCAGTCGAACCGGGAATCCGAAGCGAGGGGCAAACGTAACTTGAGTTCAAAACATCGTCACGAAGAAGTTCCGCGGGCCGGCGCGCCCGTGCGACTCGAGTCGAGTCTGGCTGCGGGCCGGGCAAGCCGGGTTGAACCCGGCGCGAAACCAAATGCGACAGACGAAATGATTTCCTTCAACACCCTCCCGGATGCAACCCGGAGGGTGTTGGTGTTTCCAGGGAGGTGAGCGCCGGGGTGGGGCAGCACTGGGGCGTGAGAGTGGTGGAGAGGGTTCTAAAGGAGAGAGGGATCGATGATTGCCAAGATTCAGAACATCGCGATCGCGGGACACGGGACCTCGGGCAAGACCACGCTCGTCGAAGAATTGCTGATGCGTCACAAGTCATTGAGCCGCGGCGGCAAGGTCGAGGACGGAACCTCAGTGCTCGATCACGACCCCGAAGAGCGCGAGCGCAAGTTCACAATCGACGCCTCGACTGGCAGTTTCGTTCAAGACGACCACTTGCTGCAAATCATCGACACTCCCGGATACCCGGACTTTCTCGGTGCGACGATCGATGCTTTCACTGCCGTCGAGACCGCGCTGATTGCCGTGGACGCGGCCGCGGGCGTGCGTGTCAACACGCGGCGCGTTTGGGCGGAAGCTGGCAAGCAGCAACTCGCTCGCCTCATCGTGATCACCCGCCTCGACCACGAGAATGCTGACTTCGATGCGCGCGTCGAAGAGATTCGCGCGACCTTTGGCGAGCAGTGCATTCCGATGTTGCTACCGGATGCGTCGGGCCCCAAACTCAGCCGACTCGAGAACACTTTCCACCCGGCAGCGAACAGCTCGACGCGCGCCAAAGAGCTGCACAAGCAATTGGTCGAGAAAATCGTTGAAGTCGATGAGAAGCTCTTAGAGCGCTATCTCGCCGACCAACCGATCTCGCGCGAAGAGATCGACAATGTCTTCACGCAAGCGCTGAAAGCCGGCACGGTCGTACCGATCATGTGTTGCTCGAGCGCGAAAGCCATCGGGCTCGATGAACTGGTGGAGCTGCTGCTCGAAGTTGTTCCCGTCCATAACGACGGTGCGCCGCTCGCGCTCGAAAACTTACATGGCGAGCCGCTCGCAGGAAGTCCGCACGGAACGCCTAAAGACCCATTTCTCGCGCGCGTTTTCAAAGTCGTAGGAGACCCATTTGTCGGGAAGCTCTCCTACATGCGAATCTATGCTGGCACCGCGACGCACAATATGCACGTCGCGAACTTGTCACGGCATACAAAGGAGCGGCTCACGAATTTGTTGCGCATGCAGGGCAAAGAGCAAGTGCACATCGAAACGGCTGGGCCCGGTGACATCATCGCGGTGCCAAAACTCGACAGCCTGCATATCGGCGACTCGGTCGGAGAACCGCACCTCGAGAAACGGCTACGATCCGTTCCGCACCCGACGCCGATGGTGAAACTCGCCGTAGAAGCGAAGAGCCGCAACGACGACACGAAGATCTGGGAGTCGCTCACGAAACTCTCCGAGAGCGATAGCACATTCAAAGCGACACGTGTACAGCAAACCCACGAGCTCGTGATAGCGGGGCGCTCGACGTTGCACCTCGACGTCACGCTGAGTCGGCTCAAGCGGCGCTATGGGCTCGAGGTCAACACGCACATTCCACGGACGTCGTATCTCGAATCCGTCACCGGCAACGCTGAGACGCATTATCGCCACAAGAAGCAGTCCGGCGGGCGCGGTCAGTTCGGTGAGTGCTACGTGCGCGTCAAGCCTCTGCCCAAGGGCGCGGGGCTGGTGTTCAGCGACAACGTCGTCGGCGGATCGATCCCGCGCAACCTGATCCCCGCGGTGGAGAAGGGCATGCGCGAGCTGGCGGGCCAGGGCATCCTGACCCACAGCCAGGTGATCGACCTGGACTTCGAGCTCTACG
>JBJXGE010000031.1:0-35926 GCA_046154185.1 Planctomycetota bacterium | reverse complement strand
CTTTGACCCTCTTTGTCCGGGCAGCCTCGGGTCACTCTTGCTCGCTCCTCCGTCGCGAAATCCTCAACGACCAGGCAGGTCGCCTCCGGTTTCGCTCGGTCGCTCGCGACCAAGCCTAACCCAAGTTGCCTCGAACCCAGCGGGCCAAGGTTGCCTGACACGGCACTAGTGCCGTGTCAGGCAAGTTTGACCCTCTTTGTCCGGGCAGGCAGCCTCGGGTCACTCTTGCTCGCTCCTCCGTCGCGAAATCCTCCGGTTTCGCTCGGTCGCTCGCGACCAAGCCTAACCCAAGTTGCCTCGAACCTAGCGGGCCAAGGTTGCCTGACACGGCACTAGCCGAGGAACTCGAGCACTTTGGTCATAAACGCGGGCAGGTCGTCGGGGCGTCGGCTCGTCACGTGGTGGCGGTCGACCACGACTGCCGCGTCCTCAAACTGCGCGCCCGCGTTGACGAGGTCGTCGCGAATGCCGGGGGAGCCCGTCACGCGGACCCCGCGATAGACGTCGGCGCTGATGGCCAGCCAACCGCCGTGACAGATCGCGGCGATGAGTTTCCGCGCGGCATCGAATTCGCGAATCGCCGCGCGCACGCGCGGGTCGCGTCGCAACTTATCCGGCATCCAACCGCCGGCGAGCACGACGCCATCGAATTCCGTGCTCGCGATCGCGTCGATCGCGGCATCGCTGACACACGGATAACCGTGTTTGCCGACGTACCGACGGCCGGCCTCGGGCCCCGCCAAGACGACACTGGCGCCGGCCTCGAGCAGTCGCAGTTTGGGATACCACACTTCGAGGTCTTCATACTCGTCGGCGACGAAAATCAACACGCGCGGGTTTGACTTAGTTTTCACTTGGTGTCCTTTCTCTGAGGCCTTGCCTTCAGCGCCGTGGCCGCAGAGCATGGGGCGCCATGCGAATCTTGTCGAGTCGACGCAGCGCGCCGCGGCGCGAATCACCGGTTGTCGCCGCGCGCGATGCGCCCCACACGCGTTTGATTACGAGCGCTCGATACCTATGACGAGCGAACTGACGGCACGGCCGCACCGCGTGGTGATCGTCGGCGGCGGATTCGCGGGACTCCACGCCGCGCTGCGGCTGGGGCGTGCGCGCGGCCCGCGGCTCGAAATCATCGTTCTCGATCGTCGCAACCATCATCTCTTTCAACCGCTCTTATATCAGGTGGCGATGGCGGGACTCAGTCCGGCCGACATCTCGATGCCGATCCGCAGCGTGTTGCGGCGCTTTCGCAATATCGAAGTGCGTCTCGTCGACGTCGTCGGTGTCGAACGCGACGCCAAGCGCCTGCTGACGAGTCACGGCCCGGTCGACTTCGACTCGCTCATTCTCGCGTGCGGCGCCTCGCACAGTTACTTCGGCAAGGACCACTGGGAGTCGTACGCGCCCGGGCTCAAGAGCATCGAAGACGCGACGGAAATTCGCCGCCGCGTGTTGACGGCCTTTGAGGAAGCGGAACTCGAGCCGGATGCGAATCGCCGCAGTGAGCTGCTCACGTTCGTCGTCGTCGGCGGCGGTCCCACCGGCGCGGAACTCGCGGGCGCGCTCGGCGAAATCAGCCGCTTCACATTGAGTCGCGATTTTCGGCGCGTCGACCCGAGTCGCACCCGCGTGATCCTGATCGAGGGCGGGCCGCGGATTCTGCCGAGTTTTAGCGAAACTCTCTCGCGCGCGGCCGCGCGCAGCCTCGAGCGACTCGGCGTGACGATTTGGACATCGAAACTCGTCGATGACATCACGCCGGATGGCGTGCGATTGCACGGCGGCGAGTTCGTGCGCGCGCGCACGGTGTTGTGGGCCGCGGGCGTGCGCGCCGCGGCCCTCAGCGCCACACTCGGCGCCGAGCTCGATCACGCCGGGCGGGTGCGCGTCGAACGCGATCTGAGTTTGCCGGGCGCGCCGGACATTTTCGTGGTCGGTGATCAAGCGGCGGTGCTCCGCGCGGATGGAAAAACGCCGGTGCCGGGTCAAGCGCCGGCGGCGATCCAAGCAGGAAACGCGGCGGCGGAAAATATCTTGCGCGACTTGCGCGGCGAGCCGCGGCGACCGTTTCACTACGTCGACAAAGGCAGCATGGCGACGCTCGGACGCGCGGCGGCGGTGGCGGAGCGCGGCAAGCTGCGTTGCTCCGGTTTTTTGGCGTGGCTGATGTGGTGTTTCGTGCACATCTTTTTCTTGATTGGTTTCCGCAATCGTCTGCTGGTGCTCATCCAGTGGATGTGGTCCTATGTGCGCTTCAAACGCGGCGCGCGGCTCATCCTTGGGCAAGCGCCACATTCCGCCGACCGCGAGGCAATGGCGCGTTGGCCGTCTCCGCGAAGCGGTGCGCGAAAGGACTGATTCATGTTTGGCAGCAAGGTCGCAAAGTGCGATTACAAAGAGCCGGTGGAACGCTTGGTCGCGCGTTTCGAAACGACGGCCGGCCAGTTCAAGGTCGAACTCCACGTGCGCGAGTGTCCTGAAACCGTGTGGAACTTCGTCAACCTCGCGGAAGGTCGGCAGGAGTCCGCGCGCAAGGGACCGTTCTATGATGGGCTCGTGTTTCATCGCGTGATCGACGGCTTCATGATTCAGGGCGGTTGCCCCGACGGCAACGGTCGCGGAGGTCCGGGCTACAAATTCGGCGATGAATTTCGGCCGGAGCTCAAGCACAGCGGCGCGGGAATTCTGTCGATGGCGAATAGCGGGCCGGGCACCAATGGCTCCCAGTTTTTCATCACGCTGGCGGCGACGCCGCATCTCAATAATCGTCACAGCGTGTTCGGCAAAGTGATCGAAGGGCTCGATGTCGTCGCGCGCATCGGGAAGGTCGAGACGACCGGCGCCGATCGACCGGTCGAGGAGATTCAAATCGTGAAGTTGGTCATCGAGCGTCCGGCGCCGGCGAAGAAGTAGCGCGCTGCAATTTGTGCACGGTGATCTCGGGCGGACAGAAGAAGCGCACGGGCACGCCGCACGTTCCCGTGCCGCGCGATGTGTAACCGCGGAGCGCACCGTGTCGCCACGCGCCCGCGACCATGCGACGCGGACAGCGCGTACTCTTCCACAGCGCGAAGCCACCGGGCAGGCACACTTGGCCGCCGTGCGTGTGCCCGCACATCATGAGTTCGAAGCCGGCGGCTGCCGCTTCGCGGTAGGGCTCGGGCGAGTGCGAGAGTAGCACCGCGGCAGCGTCGTTCGGGATGACGCGCGCGAGCGGCGCGAAGTCGTGCGTCTGATAGATATAGCTATCGTCGATGCCGGCGAGAAAGAGCGCATCTGGCGCGCGCTCGAGGCGCACCGCTTCGTTGAGTAGCACGCGAATGCCGAGATCTTCGAGGGGCGGCACCATCTCGAGCGCATCGTGGTTTCCGAGCACGGCGTAAACTTCGCCGCGCAGGTGCGGGACGAGCCGCGCGCACTCGCGCAAGCACGAATCCCACTCGCCGAATGTGTGCGCGCGAAAGTCGCCCGTAATCACGCACACATCGTATTCCACGGTCGCGAGCCGTTCGGCGAGCACCTCGATCAACGCCGGGTCAAGATCGAGATGCAAATCCGTGAGCTGCAAGATTCGATATCCATCAAAGGCGGCGGGTAAGCGCGCCATCGGCACGACGTGCTCGCGCACATCGATCGCGCGCGCGTTTCGAACACCCCAGCGATACAACCCCAACGCGCGGAGCAAGTGATAGAAGATCACGTGCACCCACTCGACGTTCTCCAGGTGGAGGAGCGTGGCGCCCGTGCCGAGGCAGCGCGTCGCTTCGTGCGCCTGGCGATGGAAGCGTCGGCGATAGAGTTCGGGCGTGAGGCGCTGCTCGAGTTCGAGGTGTCGAACGAGTGCGTTCGAAGTCGCCGCCGCCTGCTCGGCAGTCGGCGGAAGGGTGTCGATCACGGACGGCTCGTGCATCGCGTTCAAAGACTTTCGTGGCGTGAGCGCGAGACCACGCGAGGGCATGGGTCCGCGGCAATTGTTTCATCTTCGACGCGAGACGTCCGCGGCTGAGACGCTTTGTAGCGGTCACGAGCCCGCTGGCCACCTGACATCTGCGCTTCATCCCAGAGCAGGGTTGGGCCGTGGATCCTCGCACGATCTCAAGGTAGTGTTACGCGCTGGAGTTAAGGTTACGGCGGCGACGGCGCTCCAGCGGCGCGCCGCGAAAGATCCCTCTCTCGACCATGATTCGTGGAAGGACAACGATGCGTAGCGTCTTTCGGCTGTCACTTGCGCTCGCTTTGAGCGCCGGTCTCTGGAATGCGGGCGCCCAGCTCGCCTTGGCTCAAGAGCCGGCGAAAGATTTTCCGCCGTTTGAGGAAGTAACGAAGGACTACACGAAAGTCGTGTCCACCGCGGACGGTGCACAGAGTCTCTACACCGTTTACACGCGCGAGAAGGACGGCCAGATGTTGGCCGAACTCCCGCGCGATTTCGAGAACAAGAAGTACTTCATCGCTCTCACTATCTCGAGTGGCGAGCGCTTCGCCGGACTGCAAGCCGGCGATATGTACGTGTACTGGAAACGCTTCGACAAGCGGCTCGCACTCGTCGAGCCGGACATCGGGACTCGCTCCAACGGCGATCAGGAGTCAAAGAGCTCGGTCGATCGCCTCTACACCGATCGCGTCATTTTGGACGTGCCGATCGTGACGCAGCGCATCGGGCATGGTCCGGTCATCGATCTCGACGAGTTACTCCTCGGCGAAGCTGAGAAGTTCTACGGACCGAGCGTGCGCGGCGCGAATCGCCGCCTCGCCAGCATCAAGCAAGCGAAAGCCTTTCCGCAGAACATCGAAGTTGCGTACGAATTGCCGATGCAGGATGGCCGCCTCAAGTCGCTTTACTACTCGTTCAGCGACATGCCGGACGACACGGGTTACAAACCGCGCAAGGCCGACGAGCGCGTCGGCTACTTCACGACTGCGTACCAAGATCTCGGCCAATACGACGGCGAGAAGACTTGGGTGCGATTCATCAATCGTTGGAATCTCGAGAAGGCCGATCCGGCGCTCAAGCTCAGTCCGCCCAAGCGACCGATTGTCTTCTTCATCGAGCACACCACGCCGATTCGCTATCGCCGCTTCGTGCGCGATGGACTGCTCATGTGGAACAAGGCGTTCGAGAAGGTCGGCATCGTCAACGCCATCGAGGTCTACTACCAAGACGCGCGCACGGGCCAGCACATGGACAAAGACCCGGAAGACGTGCGTTTCAATTTCATCCGTTGGCTCAACAACGACATCAGCACCGCGATCGGTCCGTCGCGCGTGCACCCGCTGACCGGCGAGATTCGGGACGCCGACATCATCCTGACCGACGGCTGGATCCGGACGTTTAACTACCAGTTCGTACGTTTGTTGCCGCAGACCGCCATGGAGGGATTCGGTCCCGACGCGTTGGCGTGGCTCGCCGACCATCCGGAGTGGGACCCGCGACTCTTGTTGGCTTCGCCGCACGAGCGCTGCGCGATCAGCGAGCAAATCGCGAAGTCGAGCGCAAGCGCGTTCGGCGGCCACCCGCTTGGTCTCGTCGATGGTACGCTGCTCGGCGACGACGAGTTCGATGGCCTGGTCGGCCGCCACAGCCAGGTCAACGGGCTGTGCATGGCCGCAGCAGGCAAGTCGCTCGATCTCGCCAAGATCCACATGTTCTACGCGATTCTCCCGGAGGCCGATAAAGCCGCGGAGAAGAGCAAGGACGGTGAGGCCGAGTGCGAAAAGGAAGACCTGCTCGACGGCATGCCGGCGAAGTTCATCGGTCCCATGCTGGCCGATCTCGTCGCGCACGAAGTCGGGCACACGCTCGGTTTGCGCCACAACTTCAAAGCTTCCGCATTGCACACACTGGCCGAGGTCAACAGCGCCAAGCTCAAGGGCAAAGCGCCGTACGGTGCGTCGGTCATGGACTATAACCCCATCAACGTCTACGTGAAGGAAGGCGAGCTGCAGGGCGACTACACGATGATCGACATCGGCGCCTACGACTTCTGGGCGATTGAGTACGGTTACTCGTTCGCGGACGATCTGCAGCCCGTGCTCGCGCGTTGCACCGAGCCGGCGCACCGCTACGCGACCGACGAAGACACCATGGGGCCGGACCCGCTCGCGCGCCGCTACGACTTCAGCGCCAATCCGATCGATTACTGCCGCGACGTGACGGCACTCGTGACGTACTTGCGCGAGCGCTTACTCGAGCGCTTCGTCAAGAACAACGAAAGCTGGGCCAAAGCGCGGAACGGTTACGACCTGACGCTCAATCTGCAAGTTCGCAACCTGAGCATGATGGCGAACTGGATCGGCGGCGCGTTTGTGAGCAAAGAGAAGAAGGGCGATCCGAACGGCAAAGGCCCGATCGAGCCGGTGCCGGCCGAGACGCAGCGCGCGGCGCTCAAATACGTGATCGATCACGCGTTTCGTGATCAGTCATTCGGCTTGACTCCGGAACTGCTGCGGCACATGTCGGTCGACAAGTGGTACGACGGCGGCGGCATCGCCATGATCGGCGAAGATTCCACGTACCCGGTCCACGACCGAGTGATGGGAATCCAGTCGATGGCATTGACGATGATCATGAACCCGACCACGTTGCGCCGTGTCTACGACAACGAAACGCAGCTCGAGGGCGACAAGGACGCGGTGACGTTGCCGGAGGTGCTCGAGAGTGTGCATAAAGCGATTTGGGGTGAGCTGAGTGAAAACGGCTCGCGGAAGCACAGTGCCCGCCAGCCGATGATCACGAGCCTGCGGCGCAATTTGCAGCGCGAGCACGTGGAACGACTCATCGATCTCAGCCTGACGGGGCGCTCGAGTGCCGCCGCCTTCAAGTCGATTTCGAGTTTGGCGCGCATGTCGCTCCGCAACCTGGCGGAGAGTGTCGGCAAGTCGCTCGAGCAGAATCGGGCGAACTACGACGAATACACGATGGCGCATTTGAAGGACTGCGAGCTACGGATCCAACGCGCGCTCGACGCGCAGTTGGTGATCGGTACGCAGGTCCGTTAGAGGGCTCTGGTGGGGAGGCCAAGACGGCGAGGCCTCTCTGACAAATCGCGGGGCGCGTCCGACCGATGGGTCGAGCCGCCCCGCGAATTTTTTTTGAATGCAGCGAGTGCAGCCTCACGGGGCGGTGACTCGCGCGGCGAACCGCGTATCATGGCGCCGTGAAAACCGCAGTGTTGCTGACGAACGGACTGTTGCACCGGCCGGACGCCAAGACAGCGCACGGCCTGATTCGCGGTCCATCGCGCTATCGAGTCGTCGGCGTGATCGATGCGCTGCACGCCGGGCGCGACGCGGGCGAGGTGCTCGATGGGCGACACCGCGGGATCCCGGTCTTTGCGGATTTCGAGACCGCGAGCAGAGCGGCGCGTCCCGAAGTTCTCGTCGTGGGCGTTGCGACTTCGGGCGGGTGGCTGCCGCCCGAAATGCGCACGACGCTCCGGACCGCCGCGCAAGCCGGCCTGACGCTCGTCAGCGGACTCCACGAGCAGCTCGCCGACGATCCAGAGCTCGTCAGCGCCGCGGCGGCGAGCGGAGCGCAACTGATCGACGTGCGCCGGATGCGCCCGCGGCGTGAACTCCACTTCTGGACGGGCGCGGCGCTCGCGCTCGAGATTCCGCGCGTCGCCGTGCTCGGCACCGACTGCGCGCTCGGGAAACGTACGACGTGCACGCTACTCGTCGCGGCGGCGCGGGCAGCCGGACTGCGCGCGGAGATGATCTACACCGGCCAAACCGGCTGGCTGCAGGGTCATCGTTTCGGTTTCGTGCTCGACGCGACCGCGAACGACTTCGTCGCTGGCGAACTCGAGCATGCGGTGCTGGAGTGCGCGCGCGCTGCGACGCCCGACATTATCTTCATCGAGGGACAATCGGCGCTCCGCAATCCGGCCGGACCCTGCGGCGCTGAACTCGTACTCTCGACCGGTGCGCGGACCGTCGTGCTGCAACATGCGCCCGGGCGCGAGTACTTCGAGGATTTCGAGCACGTCGGGATTCGCATCCCGCCGCTCGAGGATGAGATCGCGCTCCTTGGGCACTACGGCGCGCGAGTTCTCGCCATCACGCTGAATGCGCACGGGCTCGCCGCCGACGAACTGCGACGAGCGCGCGACCGCATCGCGGCATCGACGGGACTTCCGGTACTGCTTCCGCTCGAAGAAGGCGTCGCGGCCATCGTGCCGGCGCTCTCGGCCCTGTGCGAGGCAAAGCGGTGAAGATCCGCGCCGTCGAGATGACGCGCCATTCGATACCACTGCGCGAGGCGTATGCGCTGAGTTCGGGCGACTACGATCGCGCGGAAATTTTCACCGTCGTAGTGCGCACCGAGCGCGGCGAGGTCGGCCTCGGCAGCGCCGCGCCCGCGCCGGAAGTCACCGGCGAAACTGCGACGCAGTGCGAAGCGGCGCTGCGGTCGATCGGGTCTGCGATCCTGGTCGGCGCTGATATCGCGGCGCTGCCCGCGCTCCTCGTCGAACTCGGACGCGCGCTCGTTGCAACACCGGCCGCGCGCGCCGCGCTCGACATCGCGCTCCACGATCTCGTCGCGCGACAGCGCGGGATTCCGCTCGTCGAACTCTTCGGCCGCGTGCACACGGCGCTGCCGACTTCCGTGACGATCGGGATCTTGCCGGCCGAAAGAGCCGTCGAGCGGGCGCGCGTCGCGGTCGCCGCGGGCTTTCACGTTTTGAAGATCAAACTCGGCCGCTCCGTCGATGAAGATGTCGATCGTCTGCATCGCATCCGCGCGGCCGTCGGCGCCGACGTGCGACTTCGCACCGATCCCAACGCCGGTTATAGCGCGGTCGATCTCACGCATTACTTAGCCGCGACACGCTCGCTTGCGATCGAGCTCTGCGAGCAACCGCTCGCGCGCGGCGCGGACGGAACGCTGCGCGCGCTGGACGCCGGCGTGCGTGCCGCTCTCGCGGCGGACGAGAGCGTGATCTCCGAGGCGGATGTCGCGTCGTTGATTACGCCGCCCCAGCCCTTCGGTGTCTGGAACTTAAAACTGATGAAAACCGGCGGTCTCGCGCCAGCGCTGCGGATGGCGAGCAGGGCGCAAACGGCGGGTCTTGGACTCATGTGGGGTTCGAATGACGAGAGCGTGATCAGCATCGCGGCGGCGCTCGCCGCGGCTTACGCGTCACCGGCCACGCGCTTTCTCGATCTCGACGGCAGCTTCGATCTCGTCGAAGATGTCGCCCACGGCGGCTTCACGGTGGCGAACGGAATTCTTGAACTCACCGACGAACCCGGCCTCGGAGTGCATTTGAAGTCAGAATTCCGGTGAGAGGGCACGCATGCATCGCAGGACCTTTCTGAAGCGTGGCGCGGCGGGTCTCGTGACGGCGATCCTGGCGCAAGTCGAGGTCGAGACGGAGTTCGATGTCGTCATTGGCGGCGGCCGCGTGTTGGATGGCACGGGCGCACCGTCCTTTCGCGCCGACGTCGGCATCCGCGGCGACAAGATCGTCGCGCTCGCGAACGGTATCGCGCGGAGTCGCGCCCGCAAGTGGGTCGACGCGAGCGGGCTTGCCATCGCGCCCGGCTTCATCGATATCCACACGCATTCCGATAGCTCGATCGAGCAGAACCCGTGCGCGGAGAGTCGCGTGCTACAGGGCTGCACGACGGAGATCACCGGCAATTGCGGTGGTTCGGCGGCGCCCGGCGCCGAGGCGACGGACGGCGTCGCCGCCTATTTCGGACGCCTGCGAGCGAGCGGATTGTCCGTCAATCAGGCGCTGTTGATCGGGCACGGCACGCTGCGCGAACTCGCGGGCGCGCATTCGAATCGCCGCGTCACGAGCGACGAGCAACTCCGCATGGAACAGTTGCTCGACGTGGCGCTCGACGATGGCGCGATCGGACTCTCGACGGGTCTCGAGTATGCGCCCGGGCGCTTCGCGGATAGCGCCGAGATCGAAGCGCTCGCGCGCGTCGTGGCGCGGCGCGGCGGACTCTACGCCTCGCACCTTCGCAACGAAGTGCTGGAGCTGCTCGCTGCGGTCACCGAGGCGCTCGATGTGGGACGCCGGACCGGCGTGCGCGTGCAAGTGTCGCACTTGAAGACCGCCGGGAAGCCGAGCTGGCCGCTCCAAGATCCGGCGCTCAAACTGATCGAAGATGCGCGTCGCGCCGGCACCGACGTGTTGGCCGACGCCTATCCGTACACGGCGTATCACACGAGCCTCAGCATTTACTTTCCCGCCGACGTGCTCGAGGACGGGACCGCGGCGATGCTGCGTCGACTCGGCGATGCGACGGTGCGCGCACGCCTCTTGAAGGAATTGCCGGGGGCGATCGCGAACGATCCGGGTGGCTTCGATCGCATGGTGCTTTCGAGTATCGGCGGCAACGAGCACCAAGCGTTTGTCGGCCGGGATCTCGCGGCGATCTCGAAGGAGCTCAACGTGGAACCGGGCGAAGCGCTCTTGCGATTGGTCGAGAGTGGCGGCGGTCGCGCGAGCTACATCGGCCATGCGATGTCCGAGGAAAATGTCGCGCGCGTGCTCGCGCATCCGCTCGTGATGATCGCGTCGGATGGCAGCAGCCTGGCGATGATGCAAGCAGATGACGCTGGCACGAGTCGCCCGCACCCGCGCAGCTTCGGCACGTTCGCGCGCGTGCTCGGTCGCTACTGTCGGACCGAGCGGCTCTTCAGTCTCGAAACCGCGATTCGCAAAATGACATCGATGCCGGCCGACCAAGCCGGCTTCGCCGATCGTGGCCGCGTCGCGCGCGGCAAGAAAGCGGACTTGGTCGTGTTCAACGCCGACACCATCGCGGATACCGCGACCTTCGAAGCGCCGCGTGGCGCGCCGGTCGGGATTTCTCAAGTGTTCGTCAACGGCGTCGCGGTCGTCGATAACGGCCGCCACACCGGCGCGCGGCCGGGACGAGTGCTCACGCCGTAGGAGGGTCGGCTCATGGCGCTTTCGGGTAATTGGTTACGGTCGGGCCTTTTGGTCGCGATGTGCGCGGTCGTGACGTCTTGCACTTTGCCGGCAGCGAATTCGACTGCCGAAGCGACCGTTCAGGAATTGTCGGCGGAGCACCGAAGCGCGATCGCGGCGATCTTTGCGCAGTGGAGTGCGGCGACGACGCCCGGCTGCGCCGTCGGCGTCTACCGGGATGGCGCGCTCGTTTACGCGCAGGGATTTGGCGCCGCGAATCTCGAGCACGACATCCCCAATACGCCGCGGACGGTGTTCGATCTCGGGTCGGTGTCCAAGCAATTCACGGCGGGGTGCGTTGCGCTCCTCGTTGCCGAAGGCAAGCTTGCAATCGACGACGACATTCGCCGGTATGTGCCGGAATTGCCGGAATACGATGCGCCGATCACGGTGCGGCACTTGCTCCATCACACGAGTGGACTACACGACTACACGAGCCTCCTCGCGCTGAAGGGCGTCCAGATCGCGGACTACACGACGCTCGAGCAAGCGCTCGATGCCATTGCGCGGATGCGCGTGCTCGCGTTTACACCGGGCGCGCAACACGAGTACTCGAACTCCGGATACTTCTTGTTGGGACTCATCGTCGCCCGCGTGAGCGGCGTGTCGCTCGCGCGTTTCGCCGACGAGCGGTTTTTTGCGCCGCTCGGGATGCGGCACACGCACTTTCACGACGACCACCGGTTGGTCGTGCCCGCGCGCGCGACAGGCTATTCCCCGCGCGCCGAGAATCGCATCGGCATCGACATGTCGGACTGGGAACAGGTCGGCGACGGCGCGGTTATGACGACCGTTGAGGACCTGGCTCACTGGGATCGCAACTTCCAAACCGGCGAAGTCGGTGGTCCGCGCTGGCTCGCGCTCATGGGCGAACGCGGTCAGCTCGGTGATGGCAGCGCAATCGCCTACGGCTGGGGGCTTGTGCACGGGAGCTATCGCGGTCTCGTGACGATCTCTCACGGTGGCGCCTGGGCCGGCTACCGCGCCGCGTTGCTGCGCTTTCCGAGCGAGCGACTGACGATCGCGTGTCTGGCAAATCGCGGCGATTTGAATCCCGTTGCGCGTGCGCGCGAGGTCGCCGACGTCGTGCTCGCCGATCGACTCGCACCGCGCGAGCAGCAATCGCGAAGCGGAACGCTAAGAGACACGCGCATGGCGCGGTCCTCCGTGCGATGAGCGAAACGCCGACTTCTCGCCTCGCGCCCTCGCCGACCGGTGCGCTGCATCTCGGCAACGCGCGCACGTTCTTGATCAATTGGGCGCTCGCGCGCCAACGCGGGTGGCGACTTCTCCTGCGCATGGAGGATCTCGATGGCCCACGGGTGAAGCCCGAGTCGGCCGCGAGCGTGCTCGACACGCTCGCCTGGTTGGGTATCACCTACGATGGTGATGTGCTCGTGCAGTCGCACGATCTCGCGCCGTATCACGCCGCGCTCGCTGCGCTCGCCCACGCGGGCCTCGTCTATCCGTCGACGACGACGCGCGGCGAAATCGAAGCGTCGGTGTCGGCGCCGCACTTCGGTGAACACGAAGTGCGGTTTCCGAGCGCACTGCGGCCGCCCGCGCCGTGGCCGCATTCGATTGCGAATCTCGACGTGAACTATCGGTTGGCGGTCGTCGACGGCGATATCGACGTGCGCGATGAATTCTGCGGCCACGTGCGCTTCTCTCCCGCGCGCGAAGTCGGTGATTTCGTGGTGTGGACGCGGCGCGGCGTGCCGGCCTATCAACTCGCGGTTGTCGTCGACGATGCACGACAAGGCGTGACGGACGTCGTGCGCGGCGCGGACTTGCTGCCGTCGGCGGCGCGTCAGCAGTTGATTTACGCGGCGCTCGGCTGGCGGGCGCCGAACTGGTGGCACGTGCCGCTCGTCGTCGGCAACGATGGGAAGCGACTCGCGAAGCGCCACGGCGATAGTCGCCTCGCGACGTATCGAGCGCGCGGCGCGAGTGCGGAGCGCGTGATCGGGCTCCTCGCAGCGTGGTGTGGACTTTGCGGTTCGGCCGAGGAGATGGACGCGACAGAGTTTCTGCGCCGCTTTGACATCAAACAACTGAGTTCCGAGCCGATCGTATTTACCGCGGAGCAAGATCGCTGGTTAGCACGCGGTGTTTAGTCGAGGTCCGACGCCGATCGACGGTTCTGCTTGATCTGCGCGTGCCGCTTTTTCTCCGCGTGACGGCGCGTCTTCGAACCGCTCGTGGGGCGCGTTGCGACGCGCGGTCGCCGCGGTTTGAGCGCAGCTGCCAAGAGTTGGCGCAGGTGCTCGAGACAATCGGCCTTGTTGCTTTTGACGCTGCGTTCGCTGCGCGACCGCAGTCGCAGGAGGCCGGCGCGCGTGAGCTGCGCGGCAAGCGCGGTGAGCACTCGGTCTTTTTCGACGCCGCGAAACGCCGTCGTCGAAGCCGGATGCCAGACTAACGTCGCGCGACTGGCGGTTTTATTCGCGTGCTGTCCGCCCGGTCCGCCCGCCGCGTCTTGCTCGAAGCGCAGTTCTTCCCATGGGATCGAACGACCCGGGCGCCACTCGAAGCCGCGCGGCGGCAAGGCGGGTGCGGCGGATGGATCGGTGGAGGGTGGTGGAGTTCGGCCGGTCATCGCGGGCAGCCTACTCGGAGACTCGCGAGTCGACTAGCTTCCGAGTTCTGAGGCGGGTTTCCTTCCTCATTTCACCCGCTGTTTTTCACCAAATCTTCACATAGGCGGGCTACGCTCCCACCCATGACCAAAGGCCCCCCGACTCACTACAATGCGCGCACGCAGCCCGAGACCGTTTCGTCGTCGCGACTCGATGCGACTCTCCCGAAGAATGCGGCGCGCAGCGCAGACATGAAGAAACAGCAAATCGCGGTCATTGAAGATGAATCCGATCTGCGCGAGGTCATCCAATACAACCTCGAGCGCGAAGGCTATCGCGTGCTCGACGCGGCCGACGGGGAATCGGGGTTGGCGCTCATACGACGTGAGACCCCGGATCTCGTGTTGCTCGACCTCATGCTGCCGCGTCTCGACGGCATCGAAGTGTGCCGGCGCCTGAAAGCAGACTCCGCCACGAAACCCATTCCCGTGATCATGGTGACGGCCAAGGGTGAGGAGAGCGATGTCGTGCTCGGCCTCGGCCTCGGTGCGGACGACTATGTGACGAAGCCGTTCAGTCCGAAGGAGCTCATCGCGCGTGTGCGCGCCGTGCTGCGCCGCGGACAGGTGAAAGAAGATCGCGGGCCGCGCGAGCGCATTGAGGCGCATGGCTTGCTCATCGATTCCACTCGTCACGAAGTGCGCGTAGATGGCGAGCCCGTTGCACTGACGGCGACCGAGTTTCGCTTGCTGCACTTCGTGGCTTCGCACCCCGGACGCGTTTTTACGCGCGACCACTTGCTCAGCCGCGTGATCGGGGAAGACGCTTTTGTGGTCGATCGAAATATCGATGTGCACGTCCGGGCTATTCGCAAGAAGCTCGGCGAGCGACGGGATCTGATCGAGACCATCCGCGGCGTCGGGTATCGGTTCATGGATTCACTCGAGCGCTGAGCCAGTCGGGCCGTGTCTGCCGCGCGGCCTCGCGACCGGCTCGCTCCGGACATATACTCCGTGCGCGCGTCTACTGGCCTGAGTTCGGTTCTTTTGCAAGGTGCGATTTCGTGCGCATGCGGTTGTTTTGGCAGCTCTATTTGAGCGTCGCTGTGTTGGTCATCGTTACCGTCATTGTCACGGATCGGCTCGCCGTCGGGAATTATTCCGCGAGTCTCGCCGCCCTGAGCGCGTTGCTGTTAGCGGTACTGCCGTGTTACTGGGTTACTCGTCGCTTCGCGGCGCCGCTCATCGCGATGACGCAAGTGGCGCGCAACATCGCCGGCGGTGACACGCGTCAGCGCGTCGTCGTGCGCTCGTCCGACGAAGTCGGTCGGCTCTGCCACGCTTTCAATGCGATGGCCGATCAGCTCGAAGATCGGATGGAGATCATCAGCGGCGAGCGCAGCAAGTTGCTCACGGTGTTGGCCGGCATGATCGAGGGGGTTCTCGCCGTCGATTTGAATGAGCGCGTGATTCACATCAACGCGGCGGCGGCGAAGATTCTCAACACCGGGCAAGACGTCGTGGGTCGGCCGATCTGGGAAGTGACGCGGCTGCGCGAGGTCGTCGCGGCGTTGACCGCGACTCTGCGTACGGGTCAGGAAGTGAGCGCCGAACTGCGCGTCTTGGGGCCGCCGCGTGAACGCAGCGTCGAGTTGGTTTCGAGTGTGTTGCGTGTGGGCGGCGCGAAGCCGGTCGGCGCGCTGGCTGTGCTCCATGACGTCTCCGAGCTGCGCCAATTGGAAAACATGCGCCGGGATTTCGTCGCCAATGTTTCGCATGAGTTGAAGACGCCGATCGCGGCGGTTCGGGCGATGGCCGAAACGATTTTGGATGACCCGCAAATGTCGACGGAGACGCGCGAGCGCTTCACGCGCAAGATTTGCGAGCAGGCGCTGCGACTCTCGGCGCTGGTCAGTGACTTGTTGACGCTCGCACGCATGGAGTCCGGTGAGGCGGCGCTCGATCTGCAGCCGCTCGATCTGCGTTCTCCAGTCGTCGAGTCTCTCAATGCGCTGACCGGCACAGCGGAGGCGCGCGGAATCACACTGACGCGGGAAATCTCCGACACTCCCATTCGCGTACGCGGCGACGCCGAAGCGCTACGGCAAGTCGTGACGAACCTGCTCGACAACGCGCTCAAGTACACGCCCGAGGGCGGACAAGTTTGGCTACAGCTCAGAGCGGACGGCGCTCACGTGCAGATCGCGGTGCGTGATACCGGAATCGGCATCGAGCCCAAGCACCAGGACCGAGTGTTCGAGCGCTTTTATCGCGTCGATAAAGCGCGCTCGCGGGAGCTTGGTGGGACCGGACTCGGGCTCGCGATCGTGAAACACGTGAGCTTGCTGCATGGCGGCGACGTGTCGCTCGAAAGCGAAGTGGGGCGGGGCAGCACCTTCACGGTGCGGCTGCCGAACGCGAGTTCTTAGGACCGAGAAAGACGGCCAACTACCGCAGTTGCAGATCTTTAACGAGTCTTCATAAATGTCGGACAGGATCTCTCCCGAAATGTAAGCCGAGCGTGCGTGACAGTAACTCAGCACGGCGGACGCAAACCATCGAGGAGGGAGTAGTCGAATGCATTGTCGATTTGCGAAGCACGAAAAATTGAGTCGAGTGCTTTACTGTTTGTGTCTGTTTCTAGTCGTGGCCACCGCGCTCAGCGCCTCAGCGCAAGATGATCGCTCGGCGCTCGCCCGCGGCGAGCAATCGCAGGAGCCGTCGCCGGCCAAAGCGCCGAAACTAAAAGGCGCGATCAACATCGACGGGTCCAGCACGTTGTTTCCGATCTCGGAAGCCGTCGCCGAAGAGTTCAGCAAACTTCATCCTGGCGTGCGCGTCGCGGTCGGCCTGTCTGGGACCGGCGGCGGTTTCAAGAAATTCACCATTGGCGAAATTGATATCTCCGACGCATCGCGTCCGATCAAGGAGGGCGAAGCGAAGACCGCAAAAGAAAGAGGAATTGAATTCGTCGAGTTGCCCGTTGCGTTCGACGGCCTCAGCATCGTGGTGAATCCGAAGAACACTTTTGCGAGCGACATCACGCTCGCCGAACTCAAAAAACTTTGGGAGCCCGGTAGCAAAGTGATGAAGTGGAGCGATCTGCGGGCTGGTTGGCCGAGCGCGCCGATCAAGCTCTTTGGACCGGGCACTGCGTCGGGCACTTTTGATTACTTCACGGAAGTCATCAACGGCAAGACCGGCGCGAGTCGCGGCGACTACACGCAAAGCGAAGACGACAACGTATTGGTCAAAGGCGTCGAAGGCGAACTGAACGCGCTCGGCTATTTCGGCTTTGCGTATTACCAAGAGAATCAGGCGAAACTCAAGGCTCTAGCGGTCGGCGAAGGCGCGGCCGCGGTCCTGCCGAGCGTCAAGACCATCAACGACGGCACGTATAGTCCGCTCTCGAGGCCGCTCTTCATCTACGTGAGCACGGCGGCGCTCAAGCGCCCGGAAGTGCGCGAGTTCACCAAGTTTTACTTGACGCACGCCGCGAATTTGGCGAAGGAAGTCGGTTACGTGCCGTTGCCCGACAAAGTCTACGCGTTGGCAATGGAGCGGCTCACGAAAGACGTGGCTGGTTCGGCGTACCTCGGGCGCGACACCAAAGGCAAGACGCTCGAGCAAATTTACGGTCAACCGTAGCGCGGCCCCTTACGTCGCGCGTTGCGCGAGACTGCCGGTAGACCGAGTTGTGATCGAGGATGCGATGACGAGTCTGCAGTTACAACTCGCGTCCAACAGTCGCCGGCAGTTTCGCGAAGCCGTCGTGAAAGTGCTGCTGTTTCTGTGCGCTTTGGTGTCCGTGCTGACGACGCTCAGCGTCGTGACGGTGTTGGCGAGCGAAGCGTGGCCGTTCTTTCTCGAAGTGTCACCGCTTGAATTCTTGTTTGGCACGGTCTGGCAGCCGCAGTTTGCGCCGGAGTCCTTTGGGGTCTTGCCGCTCATCTGCGGGACATTCTTAGTCGTCATCGGCGCGAGTTTGATCGCCATTCCGATCGGCCTCACTTCGGCCATCTATTTGAGCGAATACGCTTCCGCGCGCGCGCGCGGCATTTTGAAGCCGACCTTGGAATTGTTGGCTGGAATCCCAACCGTGGTGTACGGCTATTTCGCGTTGACCATGGTGACGCCGTTTCTCCAGTGGTTGCATGGCAGTGTGGAAATCTACAACGCGCTGAGCGCTTCGATCGTGGTCGGCATCATGATCTTGCCGACGGTCGCGTCGTTGTGCGACGACGCGCTGCGGGCGGTGCCAAGTTCGCTTCGCCAAGCCGCATTCGCGCTCGGCGCGACGCCGATGGAGGTTTCGCTGCGCGTCGTATTGCCGGCGGCGCTGTCGGGAGTCATCGCGTCATTCGTGCTGGCGATTTCACGCGCAATCGGCGAGACCATGGCGGTGGCGATGGCGGCCGGCGCGACGCCGCGCTTGACGCTCGACTTTCGCGAGAGCATTCAGACCA
This sequence comes from Planctomycetota bacterium, assembly GCA_046154185.1. Taxonomy (GTDB): domain Bacteria; phylum Planctomycetota; class UBA8108; order UBA1146; family JAJFFE01; genus JBJXGE01. The sequence continues at coordinate 17,927 of JBJXGE010000031.1, read as the reverse complement.
TGACGGCGTACATGGCGTCGATCAGCATGGGGGATCTCGAGTTTGGATCGACCAGCTACCGGACGATCTTCGCGGTGGGCGGACTCTTGTTCGTGATCACGCTTGCCATCAATCTGTTGGCCGAGCGAATTCTGCGGCGTTTTCGAGAGATTTACGAATGATCCCCGTCGCGTCGCGCTACCTCGATCCAAGTCCGCCACCGCTTCCGGCGTTTGCGGCGCATCGCGAGACGCTGGCGCGGCGCCGGGTTTATTCCCGTGCTTTTCGTGGCTTCTGCATCGGCATGACCGGCGTGAGTGTTGGGCTTTTGTGCTTGCTGCTCTGGCACATCGGCAGCGAAGGCGCGCGTTGGCTGGATTGGCAGTTCCTGACCAGCTTGCCGAGCCGACGTGCCGCGGAGGCAGGGATCATTGCGGGACTCGCGGGCACCGTCTGGCTCATCTGTTTCACGGTCCTGTTCGCCGTGCCGATCGGCGTGGCGTCAGCGATCTATCTCGAGGAATACGCGCGACCATCGCGGCTCAATCGCTTGATCCAGATCAACATCGCCAATCTCGCCGGCGTTCCGTCCGTCGTGTATGGGCTGTTGGGTTTGGCTGTTTTTGTCCGCTGGTTTGAGCTTGGCCGCAGCATCTGGGCTGGCAGCTTGACGATGAGCCTCTTGATTTTGCCGGTCATCATCATCGCGGCGCGGGAAGCGCTGCGCGCGGTGCCGCAGTCCTTGCGTCAAGCATCCTTTGCGCTCGGCGCCACGCGCTGGCAGACGGTCTGGCATCACGTGCTCCCGTCGGGCTTGCCAGGAATTCTGACGGGCGTCATCCTCGCCGTGTCTCGAGCCATCGGTGAGACGGCGCCGTTGATCATGATCGGCGTGCCGGCCTACGTGAACTTTGTGCCTCGCCAACCCGGCGACGAGTTCAGCGTGTTGCCGATGCAAGTTTTTAACTGGACAAGCAAGCCACAGGCGGAATTCCAGGAATTGGCGGCCGCCGGCATCATCGTGCTGCTGGTCGTGTTGCTCACCCTCAACGCGTCGGCACTGGCGATTCGTCAGCGTTTCAACAGGAGCCATCGATGATCACGCTGCGTCAGCTGATCCCCGAAGTCCTGCGCGAATCCGAAGGGACTGCGCGCGGCAATGGTGCGCAACCGATCATCGAGACGCGCGACCTCGTGATACTCTATGGCGGCAAGCCGGCGGTGAAGTCGGTGAACTTGAAAATCTCGGAGCGGCGCATAACCGCTATCATCGGGCCATCCGGTTGCGGCAAGAGCACACTGCTGCGCAGCTTCAATCGCATGAATGACTTTGTGCCTTCGGCGACTTTAACGGGTCAAATTCTCTACCACGGCGTCGACTTACATGGCGCGGCGGTCGATCCCGTCGAGCTGCGGCGGCATATCGGCATGGTGTTTCAGAAGCCGAATCCATTTCCGAAGACGATTGGCAAGAACGTCAGTTGGGGACCGGTCATCAACGGCTACCAAGGTGACATCGCGACACTGGTCGAGGAATCGCTGACGCGCGCGGCGCTTTGGGATGAAGTGAAAGACCGGCTCAATGAGTCGGCGCTTGCGCTGTCGGGCGGTCAGCAACAGCGACTCTGTATCGCGCGGGCCTTGGCGATGCAGCCGGAAGTCATTCTGATGGATGAGCCCTGTTCGGCGCTCGATCCGGTCTCGACCGCGCGCATCGAAGACTTGTTGTTCGAGCTGAAAGAGCGCTACACGATCGTGATTGTCACTCACAACATGCAGCAGGCGGCGCGCATCTCGGATGCGACGGCCTTTATGGATATGGGCGAACTGGTCGAGTTCGGCCCGACCGAGGAAGTCTTTACGCGGCCGGCCCAGCGTCGCACCGAGGATTATGTCTCTGGACGCTTCGGTTGATGCGCCACCAGATGCGCCGAAATTTCGAGCTGGCTACTGGGTTTGAGGAAAGCAGACTGGCATGAAACACTTGGTTCGGGATCTCGAGAATCTCAAGAAGGAGATTCTGACGGTCGGCTCGCTCGTCGAAGAGGCGACCAACAAGGCAATCACCTCGCTCGTCGATCGCCGTCCGGAGTTGGCCGAGGAAGTGCTCGCGGGTGACGACGAAATCGACAAGCTGGAAGTGACGATCGAAGAAGAGTGCCTCAAGGTGTTGGCGTTGCACCAGCCCGTCGCGAGCGACCTGCGCTTCGTCGTGACGATCCTCAAAGTGAATAACGACCTCGAGCGCATGGGCGACCATGCCGCCAATATTGCCGAGCGCGCGGCGTTTCTTTGCTCGCAACCGCCGATCGAGTTTCCTGGCGACTTGCGGCGTATGGCGCTGAAGGTACGCGATATGGTGCGCGGCAGCCTCGATGCGCTCGTTAACGTCGACATGAACATCGCGCGCAAAGTGATGGGCGCGGACGCGACGATCGATGTGCTCCACCGCGATATGTTCCAAGGCTTGCAAGACCTGATGCGCCGACAACCGGATAGCATCGAGCGCGCCGTCAACACCCTATCCGCCTCGCGCCACCTCGAACGGATCGCCGACTTATGCACGAACATCGCCGAGGACGTCGTGTTTCTGGTCGAAGGCGAAGTGGTCCGGCATCGCAGTCCGTAGACGACCGCCAGCACTTATTTTCGCGTCGCGCGCAACAGCACGCGCGCGGAGAGTCCCCAAGCGATGGAGCGCGTTTCGACGAGCTGCAAACCCGCGTCGTTGAGTTCCTGCTCAATCGCGCGGTAGCTGTGGCGGAGCTTTTGGGCGTGCGCGAGTCCGACGCGAAAGCGGAGCCAACGCGAGAGCGTGCGCAAGTTGTAGAGGTGGCGGTGATCGATCATGACGGCGTCCGACGCGACGCGTCGCAATTCGCTGAGCACGCGGCGCCGAAAGTCGCCGCGCAAGTGCGTGACGAAGCGCACGCACAGCACCGCGTGAAAACTCGCCTCGGCAAAGGGCAAGGCGCTCGCATCGGCGACGACCAACCAAGCCGTCGGATGTGCGGCGCGATAGCTTTCCAGCATCGCGAGAGAACGGTCGACGCCGACGTATCGCCGGCCCGCGGGCGCCGACCGGCCGCGCGTCACTTCATGGAAGCGTCCCGGTCCACAAGCGACTTCGAGCACGTCCGGCATGGGACGCAGCCAGCGCTCGAGCACCGCGCACTTGCGGCGATGTTTCCAAAGCGCGAAGCCACGCGCATAGCGCTCGCCGTACGTTGCCACGACTTCGCGTTTCAGGTAATGGGCGGGCCGGCCGCGTTCCGACATCGTGACGAAAACCTCTAGAGGGGCGTAGACTACCGCGTCGATGGCGTGGGATCTTATCCGACTCGCCATGACGCGGCCAAACATCGACGCGGCAGATGGAAAAACATGCGCATTGGAATTGATCTCGGCGGCACGAAGATCGAGGGCATTGTGCTCGACACCGCGGGCCAAGAGTTGGCGCGATTGCGGCGTCCGACTCCGCAACAGGATGGGTACGCCGCGATCATCGAAACTGTCGTCGCCATTGTGCGCGAGCTGGAAAGGACGGCGGGGCCCGACGCGACGATCGGCGTCGGTATGCCCGGCGCCTTTTCGCGGCGCACGGGACTCGTGAAGAATAGCAACACACAGTGTCTCAACGGCCGGCCGTTCGAGCTCGATCTCGAACGCGCGCTCGGTCGCTCGATCGTGTGCGAGAACGACGCGAATTGTTTCGCGCTCTCGGAAGCACGCGACGGCGCCGGTCGGGGTTATCGCGTCGTGTTTGGCGTGATTCTCGGCACGGGTGTCGGCGGTGGAATCGTGATCGATGGGTCCATTCACCGCGGTCCCAATCATGTCGCCGGCGAGTGGGGGCATTCGGTTTTCGACAGGAATGAACTCGATCCGATCGCAGCCGACTGTTACTGCGGAAAACGCGGCTGCGTGGAGACGGTGCTCTGCGGCGCTGCCCTGCGCGCAGACCATCTCGCCCAGCAGGGCGGCGACGCTGCGCTCGAAGCGTCGGCGATCGCGGCCGCCGCCGCGCGCGGCGACGCGGGCGCGGGCGCGACTCTGGCCCGCTACGGCGCGCGACTCGGGCGGGCACTCGCCAACGTCGTCAACGTGCTCGATCCGGACGTGATCGTGCTCGGTGGTGGGCTGTCGGCGATTCCAAGTTTGCCGGCGGACGCGCGCGCGGCGCTCGGCGAGCACATCTTCGGCGATGCGTTCGACACGCCGATCGTTCGCAATCAGCACGGCGATTCGAGTGGAGTTCGCGGCGCGGCTTGGCTCGGCGGCGCGAAGTGAACGCCGATTGCGCGGCGCTCGTGCGCATCAATTCGGCCGCGGCAGCTCGACGACGTCGCCGTACGTTGGGCTCTCGGCGCTGAGGCCAAATCGTTGCTCGATGACACCGGTCAGCGCCGCGCGCGCCTTCGGTTCACCGTGCGTGAGGACGAGCCGAGGCCGCGACTTCGCGAGCGGCGCGAACCAATCAGCTAATTCGCTCTGTCCTGCGTGCGCCGAGAAGCCGCCGAGAGTGTGGACTCGGGCTCGCACACGCACTGGCTCGCCGAAAATACGCACTTCTTCGGCGCCGTTCACAAGTTGGCGCCCGAGCGTGCCATTCGCTTGATATCCGACCATGATCACGACGCACTCTTCTTTCCAGAGATTGTGTTTCAGGTGGTGAACGATGCGTCCGCCGGTGCACATGCCAGCGCCGGCGATGATGAGACAGGGTCCAGGCAAATCGTTGAGTGCGATTGAGTCCGCCGGTGTGCGCGCGTATTTCAACTCGGAAAGATCGACTTCGAATTGATTGCGGGTCGCGAGCGCGGCCGCCTCGACATCGTAGAGAGAGTCGAAGCGGCGATAGAGCTCAGTTGCCTCGATTGCCATTGGACTATCGAGAAAGATCGGGAAACGCGGGATGCGTCCCGTTCGGACTGCTTCCGCGAGGTGATAGAAAAGCTGCTGGGTGCGGCCGACCGCGAAAGCCGGAATCAACACTTTGTCGCGATTGCGACCCGCGGCGGCGAGTATCTGCTCGAACTCGGCGGTTGTTGCGGCGAGCGATCGGTGATCGTGCGTGCCGTATGTCGACTCGAGAAATACCAACTCGGCGTGCTCGAACGTCACGGGGTCGCGCAAGAGCGGTGTGCCGCGCGGGCCGATGTCACCGGAAAAGATGACACGCTGTGGTTGGCTGCCAGTTTCGCGCCGTGAGGTTGCGATGAGTTCGATGCTGGTGGATCCGAGGATGTGGCCAGAATCGACGAAACGCGCCGCGAGCCCAGGTACGACTGTGAAGGATTTGTTGTAGCGCGCGGGGCGCAACAAGCGAATCGCTTTCTCTACGTGCTCCGGGAGGTAGAGCGGCTCCGCGCTATAGCCATCCTGGCGCAGCGCGCGTCGTCTCATGCGTTCCGCGTCCGCCACTTGAATCGCGGCGGAGTCGTCGAGGATCAGTCGCGCAATTTCCATGGAGGCCGGCGTCGCGTGGATCGGTCCCGTGAAACCGTCGCGGACGAGCATCGGCAACCGCCCGGTGTGATCGAGGTGGGCATGTGTGAGCAGCACGGCTTCGATCTCGCGAGCGGCGAACGGGAAGGGGCGACGATTGCGTTCGCCGGCATTCCGATCGCCCTGGAACAGTCCGCAATCGACCAAGATGGAATGGCCGTCATGTTCGATCCAGTAGCAGGATCCGGTCACTTCTCCCGCGGCGCCGCAGAGCGTGATGCGCATTGTTTCTCTTTCAGAGGCGTGGACTCAATCGCTGCGCGGCGCTTGCGCGCGTTCTGCTTGAAAACGCTCGAGGCGAAGCATCGCACTCTGTAGGTAGTGCCTAAGCACGGTCTCGGCCGACAACCCCCCGAATCTGCACAGGGCCGTCACCAGGAGGAGCAAAGAACCGAGTTGCTCGGCGAGTGGCGGTTCACCCGTCGAAGCGATCGTCGCGCGCAGTTCACGCACGCTGCGCTCGAGCGCCGCCAGCGCGCCGTCGACATCCGCGCAAAACGGATACTCGGCCGTCTCCGCCTTTTCACACCAACGTTGCGCCGCTACCAGCGTTGGCAATGAACGCGGCAAGGTACCGGCTGGGCGCTCGTCGGCGACGCGCGGCGACCGCGTCTGCTTTTCTTCCGCTTTGATCCGTTTCCAATTCGCGTGAATCTCTTCCATCGACAATCCCGCGAGTCCGCCAAAGACGTGCGGATGGCGCCGGATGAGTTTCTCCGCGCTGGCTGCGGCTACGTCCTCTAAGGAAAAACGCTGTTCCTCTTCGGCAATCACGGCTTGCAAGAGGACGTTGAAAAGCAAATCACCGAGTTCTTCTTTTGTTTCGGCATCGTCACCCTGCTCGATGGCTTGCGCGGCTTCGTGTGCTTCTTCCAGCAAATATTGCACGAGCGAGCGTGGCGTTTGTTGCCGATCCCACGGACATCCATCGGGTGCGCGCAGCCGGCGCACAGTCGCGAGTAGTTGTTCGAAAGCCCGCATCACATCTCCTCGTGGGCGCGCCCGGAACTGGCCGCATCCACCGGCACCGATTCGCTTCAGGTCGCCGCCTCGCTCGCGATCGACAGCGACGCGATTCCTAAAGCCGCTGGAGTCTACTGGTTCCCATCCAGGGAATGAAGTGGCTGATCGGTTGCGTAGGGCGCATCGGCGTTGGGTCGCGACTGGTTCCTGACTCAAGGCTGGGCGCCTTTCGAGAACCAGCGTGAAAGTGACGCGCAGCTCGCTTTGGATCGGAGTTCGATGCCGTAACGAAGCAACGAAGAAGTCATCAATTTGTGGGATGTCCGGTCACACTCTGTGTAGTGGGGTGCGTCTCGCCAGGCTTTCCGGGCATCCCTTTTTCTCAATCACACTCTGCAACTCGTGAAAGGTCGTGACATGCGACCGGTACAAAGGACGTGGATTTTGATGGCGCTGCTGAGCGCATTTGTCGCGTTCGGGGCATTGCGAGCCGCGGCGAATCAGGTCGAGAGCCAGCGCAAGTTCAGCATCGATGGATTCGAAGCGGTCTACAGCGTGGTGGAGACACCACGCGACCAGTGGGAGTCCGACCGGGTCGGCGAATGGGCCAAGAAATTCGGCGGCAAATTGAAAACGTCAGCGGCGCTGGCATATCGCAAAGTTGTGTTGCCACCCGGCAACCACGACATGTGGATCGAGAAAGGCAAAGACGAGTGGTACCACCTCGTCATCGGCGCGCGGGAGGACAAAGATGCGCCGCGACTTCGCACGCAGTTCAAGTTTTTCTCGAGTGAGGATGGCGCTGAGAGCTTGTCTTTTGCGCTCAAGTTGACCGGGAAGGGCAAGAAACTCAAATATTCGATACAAGCCGGAAAATACGAAGGGCACGCAAACCTGCATGTCCTTCGGCCTGATGACGACGACGACGATGATGATGATGGTCGGCGCTAACGGCCGTGGGACTCCCGCTGCATCGCTGCGATGATGCGCCACGCCCCAGTCGGTGCCTGACCGGCATCGCCTGGGGCGTGACCTCGAAGTCGGCTAAATCTGGACCGCTACGGACAAACTGGGTGGCTGATGCAGCCGAGCGCATCCGCCGTCGGATCAACGCCGCAGACGCCGAAGGGCGCCCCGGGCGTCGCACCGCCTGAGAACAAGAACGCCAACATGAACACAGCATCCGCGATGTCGCGGTTGCCGTCGTCGTTTGCATCGAGCGCATCGTCACAGTTGACCGTGCCGGCGCCGCCGCTAAACAAGAGGTCTAAGAGCGCGATCGGATCGGCAATGTTCACGGCGCCATCGCCATTTGCATCCGCGCGCTGGAAGCCGCTCGCGCATTGCACGCTACAACACGCCTGCGGTATCGGATCCGAGCAAATCGTCGTTCCGCCGATACAGATCTGTTCCAACGCGGCACCAGCGATCGGCACGGTTGCCGACTGGGCGGTGCCGGCGAGCGTCTGAATCAGTGCGCCGTTCAGCAGCACGGTGAGCGCACTGTACTGCGAGGTGTTTGTCCAAGTCACCGTCGCGGTACAGGTGTCGGGGTCGACGTCGCAAACGAGTCCGGACACGGCCGTCGCCGGCACTGAGACATCGGGACAGTTCGCGTTGCAGCAACTTTGCTGACCCGCGACCGTCAGGCGCACGGGTTGCACGCAGAATGAGTGCAAACCAAGTTCGCCGACCGACGTGTAGGACGTCGCGATTCCTGGTAACGAAACCACGAATAGACCATCGCGGAACACCGAAATGCTGTCGTATGTGCCGCCATTCGTCCATGTCACCAACGCATCGCAAGAACAAGATTGCAAGACCGGTGTGCAGGTGATGCCGATCACTGGCGGTGGCATCGGCGTGATGTTGATTGCGCCGCAGACTTGGGTCGGAATAATCGCAGTGCCGACCGGATCGACGACGATGGTTTCGATGACCGGAACACCGAGCGTATCGCAGAAACACGCCGTACCGGCCGCGCCTGCGGCGCCCGTGATGTTGTAGTTCGCGGTCGCTAAGTGGTAGTCGAGGCCCGGCGGCAGAATGCTGCAACCGCTAAAGCACACGACGACGCCATGTGTGAAGCCATTGGCGAAAGTGTTGAACGATTCGAAGTCCGGCGGTCCACCGGTTTTCACGGTGGCCGTTGTGGAACCGGAAATCAAAGTCGAGACCGACACGAGACCCGGTGTCGTGCAAACGCCGTACGACCAGCCTTTGAGATTGACACTGCCCAAATTGTCGAGCTGTACTTGGGCACTCGCGGCCGAACCGCTTGGTCCCGCGATGTTTCCCATGGACAACACGTAATCAGCGCTCTGCCCGCGCGCGGTGTCGAGCGGTATGAGCAGAACCAAAAAAGACAAAACGACACCGACGCCCTTACGCAAAAGCATCCGATCTCCTCTCGAGTGGAATTCAAACCCGGCGCATATTCTAGTCTGCGAACCGAGTTTGGCCAGAGCGTGCCGCGGGGTCTCAGCCGAGCATCGGCAATATCTCCCGAATCAACGGGGGCGGCCCGGCGCGGCGACGGTCGACCAGCGCGCGATCCCGCGAGCGGGCGCGACAATGCGAGGCGGCGGACGGGGGTCGTTGGGACTCGCCCGCGACTAGGACTAGGGCGCCCGGTCAGGCAAAACACGAGTTGTCGAAAGTTGTGACCGGTTCACCCACCGACGGTTGTCGAACACGGCCCAGCTCAAACGCTCCACGCGCGAGCCGGGCCTCGTGTTTTTCTCACTGCTTTTCGCCCAGCGGCTAGGCCGGCGAGCGACCAAGCGTCCTCGACGGGTTTACTACTGCCGCTTGATCATCGTCATTTGGGCGTTCACCTTGGTGCCTGACAAAGTCAGGATTCCGATGTCGTTGTTCGACTTCTTGAAGACCAGCACGAGATTTCCAGTAACGCCGGTGACGCCGACCAAGTCGCCGTACTCGCTCGGCACCGTGCCAGCCTCGATGTCCTTCCACTCGGCGGGTTTCTTGCCGCCGCCCTGTGCCCAAGTCAGGCCCGCGGCGCTCCAACCGATCACAGCCACACACACTAGACCCACGATCAACAGCATTGTTCGATTCACGGCAGCTCACTCCTTTCGGGACGAGTTCAGCATCAGTCGAGACGGGAATCGTGCCGACCGCGCTGGGGTTTCGAATCTGAGGATTGTACGGACGACAACAAAATTCATTCGTTGCAGCATTGAGTTTGCCCGCGCAGCGCAGCGCACAAGCATCGGAGTCTGCGCCTGCAGTTCACAGCAACTCGAGTAGTTGCAAGTTGATCCACGCGAGTCGACCATACATCTGAATATTGTTGTAATCCGTCTTGCCGAGCAGGATCCAATTCCAAGATTCGTGTTGTAGGTGCGCGTCGCGCTCGCGCTCGATGCTGAGCTGATTGACGAACTCGTGGTAGCGATCCACGACCGAATCATCGACGGGCGCGGTGCCGTGACTCGGAATCTTCGCCAACACGGCCCGCGACAGTTCGAGGACTTGCGAGAGATAATTTACCAACTTCTCCTCGGACAGAACGGTCATGGACGGGACTCGCTTTCCACTCAGGTCGTCAGCGCAGGACCCCGCTGGCACGTCGACTGGCGTCCACGGCTGTTCGCAGTCAGGACGCGGCGTCTCGCGCCCGCAGAAGAGAAACGCAACCAGTTTGTTCGACGCTGGCGTCATCGATCCGAGCGGCGGCCACCCCTGCCAGAGTCGACGGCTCAGGTTAGGTGTTTCGCACAAGTGCGTCAAAAGGATTTGCGTCGTTGTCCCAGCGTCGGGAGTCGTCCCCGCTGGACTTAAGTTTCGCCGCGGCGCCCGCCGCCGCTACGTTGCTGGTGACGGTCTCCGGCGCCGCGCAAGTGCGTCGCGCGGGCTTTGCGCCGGACGAAACAGGTTGGTCCGTTGTCGCTCTGGTTCCGCAGCGGTAGTTTGTGTCAATCATCGATCGGAGCGCGGCGGAGCGCGAGTCGGTCGTCGAGTCCGGGGTCGCTCGAACGAAGGGGTGGCGACATGCTGCGGGTGGCTGTAGTCGGGGCGGCCGGCAAGATGGGGACCGCGACGGTTCGGGCGCTGGCGAGCGCACCCGATCTCGATCTCGTCGCCAAGGTTGGACGCGCCGACAATTTGCGCGACGTGCTGCGGCGCGCGCGAGCGGAGATCGCCATCGACTTCACGACGCCGGAAGTAGTCGAGCAGCATCTCGACTGCTACTTGGCGGAACGCGTGCGGCCGGTTGTCGGGACGACTGGACTGTCAGAGTCGGCGCTCGCGCGCATCCTGGCCGCCGGTCGCGAGCTGAAGCTCGGCGGCGTGATCGCTCCAAACTTCTCGTTGGGCGCCGCGCTCATGGTGCAGTTGGCGACGCAGGCCGCGCGCTACTTGTCCGAGGTCGAGATCGTCGAGTATCACCATCCGCTGAAGAAGGACGCGCCCTCGGGGACCGCGCTCCGGACGAAGGAGAGTTTGCTCACCGCGCTACCAGCTGGTTCGCGGTGTCCGGTCCATAGTGTTCGCCTGAGTGGATTCCTCGCGCATCAAGAAGTCATTCTGGGTGGTCGCGGCGAGCGCCTGACGATTCGCCACGATGCGCTGGATCGCGACTGCTACATGACGGGTCTCCTCTTCAGTGTGCGGGCCGTCATGGAACACAACGAAATAATCTACGGGCTCGAGAAATTATTGCTCGATCGCGCGGCGAATTGACTCGCCGCGGCCGACACGGAGTCGAACGAAAGGAACCGCGACAGTGGACGAGAGTCGGTCACAGCCCCTGAGTGGAGCCGTCCAGGAGTTCGTCGTTCCGCTTTTTCCGCTTGCGGACCACGTCTTGTTCCCTGGCACGCTCCAACGTTTTCATATCTTCGAGCCTCGCTACCGGCAGATGATCGACGACGTGCTCGATTCCAGCGGCTACTTCGCCATCGGGGCGGTACTGAAGTCCGACCGCGCGCGACTCGCCGGGAATCCGCCGATTGCCGCGATCGGTGGGCTTGCCCACCTCGAGCAGTACACGCGTTTGGAGGATGGCCGTTACCTTCTGCTGGCGCGGGGCGAGTCGCGCGTGCAAATGAGCGAAGTCGCGAGTGACCGCCTCTATCGACGCGTGAGCGTGGCGCGCCTCGATGAGCGCATCCAGGACGTCGATGGCGGCGCCGGGGAAGCGGAGTATCGAACGCGCCTCTTGCGCTGCTTGCGCGCTCACGCGAGCGAGGGCGCGGAATTGCTCGAGATGTTGACAGTTGCGCAGCTCGCCGATTTCTTGCTGATCAGTTTGCGACTCCCAGCGGCAGAGTTGTATCCAATCTACGCACTACCGGTTCGTGAGCGCGTGGAACGAGTCATCGCGCTCGATACCGCCAAGAAGCCGAGCTGATCGCGGGCGATCGCCTCAAGCGTGGTAGGTCCGCGGCCCGATAGTGATGCCATGCTCCCACTCAACTCGCCCGCGGCATCGCCGGCAGCTTTTGATGCTAGTCGGCCCCGCGTCGTCGGGTTAATGGCGCTCGCGCTCGCGCTCGGCATCGGGTTCAGCCAGCAACTAGTGCCCGCCTACACGGTCGATCTCTTCTATCACTTGACGGTTGGGGATTGGATCCTCGAGCACGGCGCCGTGCCGCGGGTCGGGATCTTCTCCGCGACTCGCGACAGCGCACCGTGGGTTGACTGCGAGTGGGGTTTTCAGGTGCTGATGACGCTCGTCGATCGTGCGTTGGGCTTGCCCGGACTCGTGATCACGTCAGCGCTGACAGTGACGGGCGCGCTCCTGTTGCTCGCGTGCGCGCTCCGCGCGCGCGGATTGAGTCTGCCGTTCGTCGCGTTCATCGTCGGCGCCGTGGCGTTGGCGCTCGACCCCCTGAGCACGCGCCCTCAAAATCTCACTTACTTTTTTGCGGCGTGGTATCTCTTCGGCCTCGCACAGTTGTTGCGTGACGATCGACGCGCGCCTTGTTGGCATTTGCCGATCGCGGCCGCACTCTGGGTGAATTGTCACGCCGGCTTCGTGATCGGCTGGGTCGTGCTCGCAATTCCACTCGTCGTAGAAGCCGCGCCGCTTCTCATTCGGCGGGCGCCGGGCCGCGCAGCGCGCCGTCTCGCGCTCACGCTGGCCGGTTGCATCGCCGTGAGCTTCTTGAATCCCTACGGTTGGCGTCAGGTGATCTATCCATTTCTCTACGCACTCGACCCAGCGTTGACGTCGTTCAACATGGAATGGGAATCGACCGTGCTCGCCGCGCTACCACGCGTCGCCGTGCTGATCGCGGGCTGCGTGGCCGGTTTCGCAGCGAGTCGCGGTCGGGTGAGCGGCCGCGATTTGTGCCTATTCCTCGCGTTTTGTGGTTTGGCGATAACGGCGCGTCGTCATGTCGGACTCGCCTTGTTCGTGCTCGCGTTTAGCGCGGCGCCGGCGCTCGCGATCGCGCTCCGGCGCGCCGCGTTGTGGTTCGCCGGCCGTCAGTCGGCTGGTCTTGCGGCGTCGACGAAGCCGGCCGTCGCGGTCGTGGCGCTACTCTTCGTCGCACAAATTTCGCTCGGTCGGGTGCCGACAGCGGAAGCGCTCGGCTACGACCCGCGCGTCGGCCTCCCGATCACGGCCGCGCAGTTCATCGCAGACCAGCAAGTGCCGGGCGTCATCTTCAACGAGTACCGTTGGGGGAGTTTCCTCATGGCGGCCTTCGCACCGAACTCGCGCGTTTTCGTGGACGGCCGCAACGACCTGTATGGCAGCGCGTACATGGCCGACTACTTGCACATCCTCGACGCGCGACGCGGATTCACGGAATTGTTGGATGCGCACGGCGTGACCGTCGCGCTGCTCGAGCTGAATGAGCGCAACTGGCGACTCCTGCATCTCCTCGTGACGAGCGATTGGTCATGCGTCCATCGATCCACCGCTGCCAGCTCGGCGGCTCTTGTCCTGATGCGTAACACTCCGGAGAACGCGCCTTGGATCGAACGCTTCGCTGAACCGCTCGTTATTCCGCTCCCACCTTGAACACGCCGTTTTTCTTTGCGGTGCTGCGGACAGTACCAAAAGGCAAGGCAACGAAAAAACCCCGGCCGATTTCGCGCCAGGGTTTTCTCTCCGTTGCGGATTCGCTGCCGTGCGAGCTCGCGCTCAGTTCCGGCCGCTGTGGAATTTGTTCCGCGACCGAGCGCGGCGGGTCATCTTGGCACCGAAGGACTTATTCTTGGTGCGACCGCTCGTGCTGGTTTTCCGGCGCACGCTGGTCGTGAAAGTCCCGCGCTTCGCGCAGGTTTTGACCCACAGGCGCAAGCTCACCATGCTGACTTTGTTGGCCTTGCAGAAGTTGGTGAACGTGACACCCTTCTTCTTGGCCTTCATCCAGCTCGTCACGAGATTCATCTTGCGAGTCGTCGAGAAAGTCTTGCGCGCATGCGTCGTGCGATTCATGCGCGTGGACTTCGTCGTCGACTTACGGCCCGAGACTCGTTTGAAGGTCGTCGACCTTCGTTTCATATGAACTGCCAACTGAATCTCCTTTCGTTCAGGTTGGTTCAATAAAGACTAGGATGGTGCGCCGCAGCCCGTCAAACGGGCTGGCACGAAGGTTGCCTAGGAGATCGGTGTTTTGGTTCGAGTGACGATCGGTGCGAAAGGCGGGATGGCGGCGTTGCCATCAAGCCCCGGCGATCGAACCGAGCTGCGCGAAAATCGCCTCGAGTTGGGCTCGCGTGAGCTGCCCGGGCGCCGTCGCTCGCGACGGATCCACGGGGGCGTAGACGAATTCGTTTCCCCACAACGTGCCGAAGATCCGCGTCGCGACGCCATGCTTTCCCATGCCGAGCACGATGTGGCGTTGCCCGCGGGCCGTCAGCCAGCGCTCGAATTGGAGGAGACGCAACGCGTCATCGGGTGACCGACAAAGCGTCGCGACCTTGGTAATCGTGGCGCCGACGGCGCGCGCGTCGCTCGCGATCGCCATGAGATCTTCGAGACTCGGTGTCCGCGCGTAGTCGTGGTGCGAGACAATGAAGCGTGCGGTTGGTTTGGGGTGGCGGCGAAACGCGTCGACCTCGGGGCGCTGCGTTCGCAACTCGAGATCCAGGTAGAGGTCGGCGCGCACAAGGTCGTCGACCAGCGCCAATCGAGCCTCGAGTGAGACTTCGGCGCGCGGTGACGCGGCGGCAACGCCATCCGCTGGCGGGGGGCGCAGCGGCACAATCAGCCGCCCGGGAAAGTCTCGCGCGAGCGCCTCAACCATCGCCGCGCTCGGCGGATCCACGAAGCCAAGCATCCACAGCTCGAAGTAGCGAGATTGCATGGCGTGGGCGCGGAGCTCGGTTTCCGCGTCGGCGAGCCGAGCGCCGCCGAGCGGCAGGCAGTAATGGATGCTGCGCAGATGCACGCGTTCCTCTATTAGTGCGATCAGTCAAGTCCGAGACGGACGCCACGTCGCGAGGCTGAGTATGTCCGGGTGGCGCAGCTGACGCTACGAGGAATCCAGCGCACGCGTGGCCAGCACCGACCGCGGCCTTGCGATGGCCGAGCCGGAGTTCGTGCCGGGGATTCCAACACTACTCGCGGGTGCGGCGCAGAATCCGCGTTTTCGACGCACCGGATGGCACCGCCGAAGGACCTGCATGCGACCGTTATGCGCGTCGATCGATTCGGCGCGACGAGCACATTCGCCATGAAATGGGCGGACGCGGAGAGTTCAATTGTGACCGGGAAATCTCCCTGCACACGCACACTGACTCGCCGCGCGATGCTGCGTCACTATGGTGCTCGATCGCTCGTGCGTGACGCAGTGAGGAATACCATCGTCGTCGACACTTAACGCTTTTCTTGGAACACGGCTTGCTGTCTTCTCGCGTCGTTGTTGCTCGCTTCATTTTTTCAGCGAGGTCCCATCGATGCTCAGTCGGACAGTCGCGACGCCCCGGTGTTGCAGGCCAGATGCCGATGAAGAAGTCCGCGCGCGCGCCGTCGTCGTGTGGATCCTGGCCGCACCGTTCTTCTGGGGCCTGTTCTATTTCGCGTACGTAATCCTCACTTGAGACTCGCTCGCTGTTGCTTTATCCATCACAATTCGTGACTGTCGGCGCGTGCGTTCTTCATTCCCCTGCAGCTTCATAAACGAAGGGCCGGCAGATGCGGCTTGGAGTCGTCGGCTGGCCGCTTGACCACACATTTTCGCCGGCGATGCAGAATGCCGCGCTCGACGCGTGCGGCCTCACGGATTGGCGTTATGACGCCGTGCCCGTGCCGCCCGACCAACTCGACGTGGTGTGGCCGGAATTAGTCGCTGCGCGTCCGGATGTCCGTGGTTTCAACATCACTGTCCCGCACAAACGAGCGGCTCTGCGCCTGTGCACCCGTGTCGACGCGGTCGCTCGAGCCGTCGGGGCCATCAATACGGTCGTGATCGAACGGTCGAACGACCGACTTGAAATCGTCGGTTACAACACGGACGTCACCGGTGTCGCCGGGGCGTTGGGCGAGGCAGGGATCAGCGCGGCCGGCAATTCGGCGCTGGTTTTTGGCGCGGGTGGAGCGGCGCGTGCCGTAGTCTTCGCACTCCTGGGCTTGGGGGTGCGGAGAATCATCGTGGTCGCGCGGCGGCTCGATCGCGCGGTCGAGCTGATTCACGACCTCGCGCTGAATGCGAGCGCGGTCTCCGCGCGCGGCGAGCGCGCGCCGTTGACGGCCGTCGCGCTCGACGATGCGACGCGCGTTCAGGACGAGTTGTTGGCGACGCAGCTCGTCTGCAACGCGACGACGTTGGGAATGCGCGACGCGAAAGCAAGCGTAGTGCGACCGGAGCTACTAGCGCCCGGCACAACGCTGCTCGATTGCGTTTATTTCCCCGGTCGCGAGACTGCGCTCGTGGCGGGCGGGCGCGCGCGCGGACTCGTCGTCGCGGATGGTCTTGCGCTCTTACTCCACCAAGGCGCGCGAAGCTTCGATCTGTGGACCGGTCGCGCGGCGCCGCTCGCGGCGATGCGAGCCGCGCTGGAACGCGCTAACGCGCGAAGCGGTGGCGACGCGCCGGCCCCCTAGGCCTCAAACACGCGCGACCAGGAACGCTCTTAGGAAGAATCTGGGCCTAGGCGAGGCTGCGGATGTCCTTCCAGTACTCCGCCGGCATGTCGAGCGCGATCTTGAGCGCGCCGTTGGAGCCGGCGTATTGAGGCTCCTCGACCGTCGTCACCTTGGCGCCGCCGAACTCGCGCAAGGCGTCCTCGATGGCGCGCCCCAACCCGGTGATCTGACTACCGCCGCCGCCGAGCAAGATGTTATTGCGCATTTTGGCCTGGAAGTCCGGGTCGTACGTGGCGATGAGATCCTGCAGCAACTCGACCGTCGGTGGCACGATCGTGTAGCACGCTTCGTACATGGCCGCCGTGATGTCGAATTCCTTCGGCTTGCCGCTCTCGGTCATCGTGACCCGCACCGGATCCATGTTGCGCGTCACCGAAGAATGGCGCTCCTTAAACTCTCGCAATGTATGCACAGTGAACTGCGCCTTTGGGAACTTCTCCTTGAGCAGGCGCGCCAACGTTTCGTCGATCGAATCGCCAGCGACGTGGTGGGTGCGTTGGTCTTGCGGCTTTGGCATCGTGCCGTGAACGCGGCAGAGGTCCGTGGTTCCGGCGCCGATGTCGATGACCAGCACGTCGCGCAAGAAATCGAGTCCGTACGCGACTGAAAAAGGCTCCGAGCACACAATGACGCTGTCGACGAAATTGCGCGCCGACTCGATGATCAACGCCTTGCTCTCGACGCTCGCTTCCGCCGGCGCGCCAATCACGGCGTAGAGCGTGCTCCCGGACGGCGCTTTGGCGAGCCCGATGACGTGCTCGAGCAAATCGCGCACGGCTTTGCGTGCAAGCTGTCCGTCTTCGTCGTTGCCCGACTTGATGACACCTTGGGCGAGCGGCCGCGCTAATCGCACGGACATGCGATTCTCGAGCGCTTCTTGCCCGTAAATCACATCGCGACCCCCGAGCATCTTGCGGGCGACGTGGTCCTCCGGGTATCCGACATACGACCAGACAGTCTCGCGTACTCCCGTCGACGACGTGATGGAGGTTCGACTCGTGCCGAGGTCAATGCCCAGGTAAATGGTCTCCGCCATGAAAACTCTCCTCAAAACTTAGAGTACACGTGTTGATGCAGTCGCCACCCGAAGCGCGATGAGGGGCACTTGCGTTGCGGTCGCGGCCTCACTGACCTTCGGCGGTGGGCCGCGATTCCGACGCTCCTTCGCTCACGACTGCGCCGACGACCGCGACCTGCCGGGTCTTCACAAAAATGTGGAGTTGCTTGTTGCTCTCGAACAACTCCCGCATGAGGTTCAGTTTGTCCCGTCGCGCCGGATCGTCATCCCGCAGACCGGGTTGGTAGATGTTGCGCAACCCGCCGCCAGCGAGCTCCAGTTCGTGGGCGAGAGCACGTGCGCGGTCGCGTTCGCTGCGAGTCGTCTGGAGATTGCGCGACAAGCGCT
>JBJXGE010000030.1:0-53220 GCA_046154185.1 Planctomycetota bacterium | reverse complement strand
CGATCTCTCCGCCACGACCGCTTCACCCCCCGTGTTCTCCTCCAAACGGGCTCGCCTCTGGCTCGTAGCGGTAAGTACGCGAAGCCTTCGCTTGGAATCGCGCTTGTCCTAGGTCTAGCGCAAGCGTCATAGACACGCTGGCGGCGAGCTGCAACCGAGTGAATCGGGAGTTGGATCGACGCCACAACTTCCGAAGGGCGCTGGAATCAATGGTCCGCCGGCAAACAGATACTGAAGAAGAAAGGTAGCGTCGGCAATGTTGAGCAACCCGTTGTCGTCGATATCTTGGGCGTCCGCGCAATTTCCCGGCGGTGAGATTCCGAAGAGCCGACGCAGGCAGACGACCGCATCCGTCAGATTGAGCGATCCGTCGAGGTGGCAATCGCCTCGACGCAGCGTTACCGCTTGCACGATGATCGACCCATTCGTGGTCACGGGATCCACCGGGATTCCGCCGCATACCAAAAGGACTTCGACAGGTGGCGAGCCGAGCGATTCGGTGAACGACAGCGTCTTCGAGCCGGGCGTCGCGGTGGCGGCTATTACATATTGTAGGTTGACGACGGCATGCGTTGGGCCGGCGGGAAGGGTTTGAAACGGTGGCGGACCAAGATCGATCAAGCATCCGACGGTGACGCCGGCGCCACCCGGCGGCGTCAACTGGATGAGGAAGACATCGGCGGCGATACCACCGAACGCAGGATTCAGCGCTGCACCCGGCAGAATTCCTAACGGTGTGAGCTGGGAAGCCGCATGAGAAATTCCGAAAGAGAACCCGTCGGCATTCGTGCTAGATGTCATGCTGACGACGACTGTGACCGTCGCACCTGGTAGACCTGAAGCGATGGATGCCACCATCGTTCCGGTCTGAGCGCCCGCGTTGCGTTGCCCAGCAAGTAATGCGAAACCAATGATCAAGAGCGAGAACAGGCGTCGACTTCGAATCAGCATCGTCAAAAACTTCCATGTTGAAATGTCGAACGAGGTGGTCGCATCATCCCCTTGGCATTGCGACGTCCGCTTACGCACGGTCGAAGAATTTGGAATGAGATCCTGGGAGAGAATGCCGCGCGAAGACAGACGCGAAGCATTTTCAACTCGGCTGCTTACCTCGACCGCGGCACGTTACGCGCTCGGCGCGGTCTTTGCCAGTCACGACAATTGCGCTTCAGTGTCTAGACACATAAAGTTGCGCTTTGGAGCTGGTTTGTTGGAAGAGAAACCAAGTCCGTGCGATGGGCGATGTACTTCGGTTTGCTCATCAATACCGTTGGAAGGTCCTACACGATGCGGTGGCTCAAAGTTTTTGCTGCCCTTTTCTGTTTGGTTTTGATTGGCTTCGCGAGCGCCGACGAGTCAGAGCACCCGCTCCGCGCCGAAATCCTCGCGGATGTCGACACGATCGCATCCGGTAAGCCGTTTTATCTCGGCGTGCGATTCCGAATCGACCCCGACTGGCATATCTACTGGCAAAGCCCGCGCGATACCGGCATCGCCACGACCGTGGCGTGGGAACTTCCCGATGGCTATCGCGCCGGGCCGCTCCTTTGGCCCGTGCCGGAACGCTTTGAAGAAGAAGGCGACATCGTTTCCTACGGCTACTCGAAAGAAGTCGTGCTCATGACACGCGTCGAGCCGCCGGCGGAGGCGTCGAAAGTCGACACGCTCGAGTTCGGTGCGACCGCGACGTGGCTCGTGTGTCACGAAAAGTGCATTCCCGGCGATGCCAAGTTGTCGGTGAAATTGAAGACCTCGACGACGGACGCGCGCGCTTCGCGCGACGCGCCAATGTTCGAGACGTGGCGCGGTCGAGTCCCCGCGGACACGCCGAGCCAACTCGGTATCGAACTCAAAGAAGAATGGACCGCTGACGCCGAGATGGGTCTGTGGGCGTTGAGTTTCACGCTGCCGACCGGAATGCGCATGAAGCCTGGGAGTGCGCGTGCGTTTCCGCTGAGCCCGGGCGTTGGACGCATCGAGGAGGCGCCGGTGATCGCAGTTGCCACGAGCGCGGCGGGTGCGCGCGAGCCATACCGCATCGACCTGCCCGTAAAACTCGGCGGCGCCGACTTCCAACGCAAGCGACTCGCCGTGCTCATCACTTTCGAAGAGATGCCGACGGAGCCGAGCGCGGCGGAGAAGGCCAAGACTCCAGCTCGATTGCGCGCATTCCTTGTGAAGACCGCCGCGGCGTCGCCAGGGACAAGCAAACCCTAGACGGCGCGCGATTTCATTGGAGTGCGGCGCTTCGCGACCTTGACGTCGACCAGCAAATTGCTCGCGGCCGCGTCGCTGAGCGCGACGGCCGCGCCTTTTGCCACGCGGATCAAGACTGTACCCGCGCCCGGTTCGGTGCTCACAATCGTCAACGTCGAGTCGATTCGCAGCCCGTGCCGATCGAGAAACTGCAGGAACTCGGGACGTTGGTCGAGCACGCGCGCGAGTCGCACTGTGATGCCCGGCTTGCAGCGCGCGATCGCGACGAGATCATTTTTGCGAAGCTTGCCAGCACCATCCGGAATCGGATCGCCGTGCGGATCGACGACGGGTCGGCCGAGGAAACTATCCAAACGCTCGAGCAGCCGCTCGGAAATCGCGTGCTCGAGTCGCTCCGCCTCATCGTGCACTTCGCTCCAGACCATGCCGAGCGTACGGACCAGAAATGTCTCGACTAAGCGGTGGCGGCGAAGCACCGAAAGCGCCAACTTCTCGCCCGCCGCCGTCAACGTCACGCCGCCGTAGCGCTCGTATTTCACGAGACGATCGGCCGCCAATTTCTTCACCATCGTCGTTGCCGTGCCGGGCGTAACACGCACGGCCGCTGCGACATCACCGAGTGCGACCGGTCGGCCCGCGACATGGGACGTCGGCCGATCTTCGTTCGCGACGTGGTCCACATGACCGGCGGTCTCCAGGCAATAAATGGCCTTGAGATAGTTCTCAACGGTTTCGGTGGGCATGGGCGGGCGATCTTTCAGAAAAACCTGCCAAAGGATTGACGGTCGAAATGCGGCTCGCTACTTTAGGGCTGTTGTTTGAGCCATCAAAGATGTTTCTTGGAGCTATCATGCAACCGACTCGAAAGCCGCGACCACTCGGTCTCGCCCCGCGCAGCGCCGGACCGACTGTCTTGCTGGTGTGTTACGCGACGCTCGCTTGCGGACAAAGCGGGGAACCAGTCGCCAAGGATCACTACCACTTGTTCCATCCAACACCGCGCAACGCGCTGCGCGACTTGAGCACCGATCGCCCCGACACCACTGAAAGTCCGTACACTGTCGACGCCGGGCATTTTCAACTCGAGTTATCGTTTGTCGATTTCACGGTCGATCACCGCAACGAGAATTCGCAGACTACCCGGGCGTTCGCTGCGGCGCCAATGCTCCTCAAGGTCGGTCTTTGCAATTCGGTCGATCTACAAGTCGGCATCGATCCTTATACACGCGCACGCACCATCGATAGACCGACCCGCACTCATGAAACGGCGGAAGGATTCGGCGACACGATCGTGCGACTCAAAAAGAACTTGTGGGGAAACGATGGCGGCGAGACGGCGTTCGCGTTGATGCCCTTTGTGAAGTTTCCAACCGCCGACAACGACTTGGGCAACGAGCAGCTGGAAGGCGGTCTGATCGCACCGCTCGGCGTCGGGCTGCCGAACGATTTTTCGCTCGGCCTCATGGCAGAGTTCGACCTCAATCGCGATGGCGAAGACGACCGCTACGTGCTCGATTTCGTGCATACTGCGACCGTCAGTCATGACATCGTTGGCGACCTGGCGGGCTACGTCGAATACGCCGGCTTTGCGAATCTCCATGACGACGAGGAATACCGCGGCTACTTCGACGCAGGGATCACGTTCGGCTGGACGATCGACCTGCAGCTCGATGCGGGAACTCGTATCGGCCTCACCGAAGCGTCCGATGATTTGGGATTCTTTGTCGGCCTCTCCGTGCGTCTGTAATTCGGCCCGATAAACAAGTAAGTGAGACGGTCTGGAAGGAGACAGAAAGCGTGTTCGCCATGAAGAGACTCCTACTTGCGAACTTCTGTATCGGTGTCACCGTCTGCACGGTGGCGACCGTCTGCGGTGGGGAGCAGACTCCAAGTCCCACCGTCGACCCCAAACCGTTGCGCATTGTCGCGACGATCGCGATGGCGGGTGACCTCGCCCAAAACATCGGCGGCACGCGCGTCGCGGTGACGAATTTGATGCGTGAGGGTGTGGACCCGCATCTCTACAAAGCGTCTCCCGGCGACATGCGGCTCATGTCGGACGCGGACATGATTCTCTTCAGCGGCCTCCATCTCGAAGGTCGCATGGCTGACATCATCGTCAAGATGGCGAGTCGAACCACCGTCGTGCAGGTCACCGACGCGATCGATGAATCGCTGCTGCGTGAGCCGCCCGAGTTCGCCGGTCACTTTGATCCGCATGTTTGGTTCGACGTGACTTTGTGGGCGAAGGCCGCCGAGCGCGTGCGCGACGCGCTCGTCGCAAAGGACTCGCCGGGCCGCGAGGTCTACCAAAAGAACGCCGAGTCGTTTCTTATGATGCTCGCCGAACTCCACCAGTACGCGAAGATTACACTCGCCACAATTCCCGAACAGCATCGCGTCATGGTCACGGCGCACGACGCGTTCGGATACTTTGGTCGCGCTTATGGCCTGGAGGTGCTTGCCATTCAGGGAATCAGCACCGACAGTGAGGCGAGCCTGCGCGACATCAATACGCTCGTGGACACGCTGGTGCGAAAAAAAGTCCCGGCCGTGTTCATCGAGAGCAGCGTGCCGCGCAAAACCATCGACGCGTTGGTCGAGGGGTGCAAGAGTCGCGGTCACTCGGTGCTCGTCGGTGGCGAGCTCTTTAGCGATGCGATGGGAAAGAGCGGCACGTTCGAAGGCACGTACGTCGGCATGGTCGTGCACAACGTCGACACGGTCACGAAGGCGCTCGGCGGCAAGGTGCCCGCGCAGAAGCCGGCCCTGGTTGCGGCGCACGCCGAAAGCGTTTCGAAAGCGAAGAGCTAACGTGATGACCAAGATCCGCAAAGAAGCTCCAGCGCTCGGCGACGCTTCGCTTGCCGAGGTCTCTACTTCGTCGGAGCGCGCCCGCGCGGTGCCCGCGTCGGCTGCGCCGCCGTGCGTCGAGATCCATGATGTGACGGTTGCCTATCACCGCAAGCCCGTGTTGTGGGACGTCGATGTGTTGTTGCCGGCGGCAAAACTCATTGCCGTCGTCGGCCCAAATGGCGCTGGCAAGTCGACGTTGCTCAAGGCCATCCTCGGTCTCGTACCGCTCGCGAGCGGACATATCGAGATTTTCGGCAAGACGCTCAAGAAGGCGCGCTCGCTGATCGGTTATGTGCCGCAACGCGAAACGGTCGATTGGGACTTTCCGGTCGACGCGCTCGATGTCGTGCTCATGGGATGTTACGGCCGTCTCGGCTGGACGCGGCGACCCGGCAAGGCCGAGCGCGCGATCGCGATGCAGAGCCTCGAACAAGTCGGTATGTCTGACTATGCGACACGGCAGATCAACCAACTCTCGGGCGGGCAGCAACAGCGGGTGTTTCTCGCGCGTGCGCTCGCGCAGAACGCCGAGTTGTATTTCATGGACGAGCCGTTCGCGGGCGTCGACGCTGCAACCGAGAAAGCGGTGGTTGGCGTGTTGCGCGATCTGCGCTCGGCTGGCAAGACCGTTGTTGCGGTTCACCACGACCTCCAAACCGTAGCGGAGTATTTCGATCACCTCGTGTTGCTCAACATGCGACTTGTCGCCGCCGGTCCGATACTCGAGACATTCACGCCGCAGAATCTGCAAAAGACCTACGGCGGTCGTTTGACGCTCTTGGATGAGGCGGCCGAAGCGGTCCGACTCGGCGGCGTAGGGCGTTCGTAAAAAGGCGGACCGCAAGCGATGGAAGATCTGTTTCGGTTATTAACACTCCAGGATTCCAACACGCGCGTCGTGCTCTTCGGGACGACGCTCCTCGGCGTCGCCTCGGCGGTGATCGGCTCTTTCGCGGTATTGCGACGCCGCTCGCTCATGGGCGACGCCGTTGCACACGCCGCGTTACCTGGAATCTGCGTCGCTTTTCTCGTCGTTGGAGATCGCAGCTTCGCCGCGCTCATGTTAGGCGCGCTCGTTTTCGGCGTGCTGTCGACGGTCTTCGTCGCGTTCGTGAAGTCGGCGACGCGCATCAAAGAAGACGCGGCGATCGCGCTCGCGATCGGCGGTTTTTTCGGACTCGGCATGGTCTTGTCGCGCATGATTCAGAACGCGCCCACGGGCAATCGCGCCGGTCTCGACACTTTCATCTTCGGTAAAGCGGCGAGCATGGTCGAAGGCGATGCGAAACTCATCGCGCTCGTCGCGCTCGTGGTCGTGCTGACGGTTGTTGTGCTCTACAAAGAGTTCAAGTTGTTGTGCTTTGATCCCGACTTCGCGAAGAGCCAGGGTTGGCCGGCGTTTGCGCTCGACTTGTTGCTGATGGCGCTCGTTTGTGTTTGCACCGTGATCGGACTGCCGGCGGTTGGCGTCGTGTTGATGGTATCGATGTTGGTGATTCCGGCCGTCGCTGCGCGCTTTTGGACCGACAACTTGGGTCGCATGCTCTGCTTCGCGGCCTTTTTCGGCGGACTCGCGGGCGCGTTGGGCACGGCTATGAGTGCGACAGTGCCGGCGCCCGGCGCGAGTTTGAGTCGCGGGTGGCCGACCGGCCCGTTGATTACGATCGTGGCGGCGGCGATGTTTGGTGTGTCGATGCTTGTGGCGCCGCGCCGCGGCATCATCGCGGACCTCGTACGCCGCGCGTTGTTGCGGCGTCGCATTCTCACGCAGAACTTGTTGCGGTCGGTCTACGAGCGACTCGAGCCCTCCGGCGATTTGTCACTGCCATGGCGCGCCGCTGACGTCGCGCGCCGCGCGCAGGTGGTAAAGCGCGCGATGCGAGCGGGGCTCGTGCGACCGAGCGCCGAAGGATTCGCGCTCACGGCGCACGGTCAAGAGTCGGCGCGCCAAGTCGTGCGTGCCCATCGGCTGTGGGAGTTATTCTTGATCGGCGAGGCCGATATCGCGCCCGATCACGTCGACCGCGACGCGGATCAAATCGAGCACGTACTGCCGCCCGCCGTGCTCGCCCAGTTGGAATTGAAACTGGCAGAGTCCGGGCGATTGCCGATCGTTGCGCAGATTCCGGTGCCGGCGTCGCCGCACCCGATGAGCGCGCGTGGTGCGGGGTCCAAATGAGCTTTTTCACTTCGATGTCCTGCTTCTTGATCGCGGTCACGCCCGCCGCGCCGCGAGTTTGGTTCACACTATGGAACTACGAAGTACGCGACGACGATCTGTGGATCATCGCCACCGCGGTTTGCTGCAGCATCGCCTGCGGAATCCTCGGCTGCTTTCTCGTCCTGCGTCGGATGGCGCTCCTCGGAGATGCCATCTCGCATGCCATTCTGCCCGGCCTCGCAATGGGCTTCATCGTCACGAATAGCCGCGCGCCGGTCGCCATGCTAGTGGGCGCCATGCTGGTGGGCGTGCTCACGGCGATCTTGTCGACGGGTCTCAATCGCTGGGGGCGCGTGCCCGAGGATGCGGCGATGGGTGTTGTGTTCACGACGCTCTTTGCCATTGGCGTGGTGCTCATCACCATCGTCGCACGCGACGTCGATCTCGATCCGAGCTGTGTGCTCTACGGTCTCATCGAGTACGCGCCGAACGAACGCGTTCAAGTCGCCGGGCTGTTGCTCCCGCGCTCGTTCGTGTGGTTGAGTGTGGTGCTTGCTATCAACGCCACGCTCATCGCGATCTTCTTCAAGGAACTCAAGATCGTCTGCTTCGATCCATACCTCGCGACGACGATGGGCATCAGCGCGATTGCGATCCACTACGGATTGATGACGGCCGTCGCCGTGACGTCCGTGGCATCCTTCGAAGCGGTCGGCTCGATTCTGGTGGTCGCGATGCTCGTCGCGCCTGGCGCGACAGCGCATCTCTTGACCGATCGTCTCTCCCGCATGCTGTGGATTTCCGCGCTGATCGGCGCCTTGAGCGCGATTCTCGGCTACGCCTTCGCCGTCTGGCTCAACACCACCGTCGCCGGCATGATCGCCACCGTGAGCCTCGCGATCTTCATCGCCACCGTCTTCCTCGCACCGCGCCACGGGGTGCTGGCAAAGCGAATCGCGCGATGGTCGGGGTACCGGCGGCCGGAATTCTGTTAAGTAGATCGGGATAGCGCGACCTCCCAAGTTGCTGTCGCCTCCGCTGAGTTCTACAATTCGGCCGATCTGGAAAAAACACGGCAGGTGAATCGAGTACATGTCGACTCGACGCGTAACAGCATTGACTCTCGGTTTCCTTGGATTCTCTGTCTTTGTGGCTTTCGCGCTTTCGCCCGCTGTGCGTTTTCATTATGGTCTCGCGGACACAGTCGTTTATTTTCTGTGCAGTGATGATCTTGAAACGGTGTATGCGCCTGGGTTCTCGGAAGCAGCTTTCTCACATGTTCGACACGGGATGACCGAGGTCGAAGTTTACGAGCTCTTGGGTGAGCCATTGGTTCGTAGCTCGACCTGGGGGCCTGGCGTTTGCTGGAGATATGCACTACAAGGCACGTTTACAAGTGACTATCACTTGCGCAACATTCAATTCGCGCCGAATGGTCGAGTCGTGAAGATCCACAGGTGCATCTATTTGGACTGAAGCGGACGATGGCTTTACCGCTGGGACGCGGTGGTCTTTCTCGCGGATTCGGACAGCCCTCGAAACTCAAGGCAACTCCGCCGGCCCTTCAGGCCGGATCTTTCTTCTTGATCGTAACCCGGGGTAGGCCGCAGGGGCGGCCAACCCCGGGCTATATCCCGTCGGGCCTTTCAGGCCCTCTCAGAAAAAAGCGGAGGCCGCGAATCCATCTTCGCAATCGGATTGGCGCGCCTGCCTTCGAAGACGGCCGCCGACACACGCATGGCTCCTCTAAACTCTGAGGGCCTGCAAGCGAGTACGCCGTGAGATGATAACGCCCTAACGCAAAGGACGATCGCGCAGAAACTGCGCGATCGTCCAGAACATTCGAAACTGCGCGTAACCCAAGCCCCTAGATCACGGACAAGCCGCGTACACGCAGGCCGCCAAACTATCGGCCGCAAGGTCGGCGCCGCAGTTTGTCGGACCCGGCGCTACCGGCGGCGCGCCCGCCGAGAACAGGTAAGCGAGCAACAGCACCGGATCGTTGATGAGCACTTGGCCATCGTCGTCGACGTCCGCGGCGTCGAGGCACGTCGGGGTCGCCGCGCCCGAGAACAAGTATCCGAGCGTCGAAATCGGATCCGCAATGCCGACCGCGCCATCGACATTCGTATCTCCACGCCGGAATCCGCTCGCAACCGGCAGCAAACCGGCGAACGCCAAGCCTTGCGGGCCGTGGCCAAGATCGAGCGGAATACTCTCGAGCACTTGAGCGGTGAAGACATCGAGTCGCACGAGTTGATCCGCGACGCCGATATCGCTCGCCCACAACGTGTCATTGGCGTCGAACTCGAGCGCGCCAGCGACATCGAAGGCCGGGCCAACGACGCCGACCGGCATTGCGCTGCCGTTTTGCGTCGACACATGCAGCAGGTGATCGGCGCCCGCGACGTTCAGTTCGATCGCGAAGAGCTCGCCGTCGCTGCGAAATGCGAGGCCAGCGACATCCGTGCCGATGCCGCCGAGCACGATCACGACGTTGCCGTTTGACTTATCGATCACGCGCAGTTGCGCGTCCGCCGCGAACAAGGTTCCAGCTGGGAAAAACATTCCTCCTGGACCAGGTACCGGAACCGGCGCGATGGCGAGTCCGCCCGCCGTGAGATTCATGCCGCCTATGTCCGTTGCGGCACCAGTCGTCGCGTCGATCGACAGCAATCGGCCGCTGAAGTTGTCGACCGCGTAGAGCGTGCCGTTGAGGTCGCGGGCGAGGTTCGTCACATTCGGAAACACGCCGCCGGCGGGCGCTCCCGTGAGCGGCCCGATCGGCGTGGTATTGCCGAGCGTGTCGACGGTGTAGAGACAATCACACACTGTGTTGACGGCGAGGAAGCGCCGCTCGAGCGCAGGCGCGAAGGCAATTTGCAGATCGACGCGCGCGTCCGGAATGCCGGCCGGCGCCAAATCGATGGGCTGCGGGACCGGGACGACTGGCGCGAACGGGACGATGACCTCCGACGCACCGGCCGGAACACTATCGACCCACTTGCTCGACGCGGTCAGCAAAACTTGCGCTTCGTCGACGCTCAGCCACAGGTTCTCGGGCCGCGTCATATGCAGGAAGTGCAAACCATCCGGATCCGTCGGCTCGACAGCGTATTCCTCCCACGCGTAGAAAGTGCCCTCGATGTATTGGAAGACTTTTCGGGTTGGCGGTCCAATCGGCGGCGGGAACGGCGGATCGATGATCTGCAGCGATTGAATCGCCGTTAGCAGCCAAGGATTTTGCGCGTAGTAACCCAGCAGACTGGACCAGCCGACCACCGTGCCGCTGAATGCGCAGCCCGCCGCGAGTTTCTCGTCGAACGTCGGCTCCCACTCCATCCAGGACAAGATGAGTGCTTCGTTCTGCGACACCAGGCGCGCGCCGATGCCGTTGCATTCGGTCGAGTGCGCGTTGTTGAGCGCGATCAAGCGGCGCGTGTCGGTGTCGGCGTTGAAAGTCCAAACGGGCGCGCCGCTCGCGCCGCCGGTCGAACGCGCGTCGTAGTAGAGGCGACGGTCTTCGAGCGTGTCGATGTCGCCGGCGACGCGCCACATGTCGAGTGAGCGCGACGGATCCGGCAATTCCTCGACCGGGTATCCAGCCATGTTGATGAACGATGGATCGTACTCAAAGACCACGGGAATGTAGGTCGTGAGGTCTTCGAACGGGCACACGAATTGGAGCGCGCCGTAGTCGACTTCGCTTTTCGGCGTGTAGCTAGTATCGGCGTACTTGTCGTTCGTGCGCTTGTGGAGCGCGATTCGAAAGCCATACGGGTAGACGACGTCGTTGCCATCGAGATACGCGGCCGGCTGAATGTGGATGTCGGAGTAGTTGAAGTGACCTTCGTCGCGATTGTAGACCACGTGACCCGCGGTCAACACGCAGTGGGGACCCACCAAGACGCCGCTGCCGACCGCCGGGCCGAGCGTGCCATCGTGCTCGGGATCGTAGCGCACCGTGCTGATGGTATTCCAAGGGAAGTTGAGCGTGTTGTTGAGCGCGACGCGATCGTCGCACGCGGGCGGGCCGGCAAACGTCGTTTGGCCGCAGATTGTGATGAGACCGAGCCCTGCGATCATCCAACTGAGTCGAGCGCGCTGCATGTTTCTGTCCTCTCAAGAAGTTTCGCCGACGCGATGACTCGGGCGTCCCACTGCGTTGCGAGACTGCGACCCGCTTCAACAGGGAAACCCGGAAAACGCTCGACCTTGGGACAGGGAATTTGTTCTTGGTCATCCGGGAGTCGCGAGTGGGTGATTTCTGCGCCCTCCGCCGGCCCTTCAGGCCGGGACCACCTTCTTGATCGTGACCCGGGGTAGGCCGCCGAGCCGGCCAACCCGACATCTCCCGGGGTAGGCCGCCGAGCCGGCCAACCCCGGGCTATATCCCGTCGGGCCTTTCAGGCCCTCTCAGAAATCGGCGGCAGCGAATCGATCTTCGCGTTTGAACCGATGCCGCATTTGTTCGAAAACCATGTGACCCACATCATTCTCGTCCGCGTTGGCTTCTTCAGATCCTCTCAGCGGGTGAAGGCGGCGAATCCATATCGCGTTTGAATCGGCGCCGCCCGCGCTCGAGAATTCTGCGACCCACAATATTCTCGTTCTTCTCGGATCCTCGGAATTCTGAGGGCCGGCAAGGCCCGTCGGGTTAAAGGCAGCGAATGAATCTTCGCGTTTGAATCGATGCCGCATTTGTTCGAAAACCATGTGACCCACATCATTCTCGTCCGCGTTGGCTCCTTCAGATCCTCTCAGCGGGTGAAGGCGGCGAATCCATCCTCGCGTTTGAATCGGCGCCGCCCGCGCTCGAGAATTCTGCGACCCACAATATTCTCGTTCTTCTCGGATCCTCGGAATTCTGAGGGCCTGCAAGGCCCGTCGGGATATAGCCCGGGGTTGGCCGGTCTGCCGGCCTACCCCGGGTACGTTCGGAAAAAGGATCCGGCCTGCAAGGCCGGCGGAGAGTTGGGTCTAGAACTTCACGCTTTCCATCGGATGAGCCAATCCGACGCGCGACGTGCCGCGAACTACCCAATACTTCTCGGTCCGCGTTGCTACTACGATTCCGCCGCCGACCAACCCGCCCGCCACGTGGGCGAGCGGTACGGGTGTCATTGCCGCAGTCGCATCCACAAACAGCGTCGTTCCCGCGGCGTACTCGAAGATGACCTTGGCCGCAAAGGCGACGAGCAGTGCGACGAGCGACCACTTCGTGCGACGATCTCGAGTGCGCACGAGCGCGTCGGTCACGAACGCCACGAACAGCGCGGAGTCGATTCCGGAGAGACCGCGGTACTGAAGGAACTGCGGTTCCAGAGCGAACACGGCCGCGGAGATCGCGAGCGCCGACACGGCAATCACGCGCACCAACTGGCGCCGCGATCGGCGTTCGACGAGCAACCCGAGGACCACGAACACGACGACGTCCCACAGCAGGTGATCGATCGTCGCGTGCGTGAAGTGACCGGTCGCGACTCGCCACACTTGACCGTTGGCGAGCGCCGCGCGGTCGAACTCCAAGAGATTCGTCGCCCCCGGGATAAAAAAGATCCCGAGGGCGACGAGAGCGAAGGCGATCGCGATCACGATTCGCTGCCTTTGCGTCGACGGCGGATCGCGCCGACTGCCCCCACTGCGCCGACGACTAGGACCACGACGCCGGTGATGGGATCGATCGCGCCGCCGCCGAGTCCTGACGCTCGCGACGGAAACGCCGGCGCTGCTTCGTCGACGCGACGTTTCACGGGCGGCGCCGTTTGCCGCTGCGTTCGCGCGACTTCCTCGACCGCGACGCGCGCTTGATTGCGCCGCTCGATGCCGCGTTCTTGAAACGCGTTGTCCGACAACACCAGCATCGACGTGTGGTCCGTCACGAGTTGGTACTGAGTACCGAGGTTCGCAATCGCGTCGCGCGCTTCGTTCGCCGGCGTTACGCCCGCGTTCTCGGCGAGCTCGATCGTTTCGATCTGCGCGAGCGCCCAGAGCCGCTCGATTTCGGGATTCTCAGTCTCGACGTCGGGAAATCGAAACGTCGTCTGGTAGGTTCGATCCTCGCCCGTGAGCCGTGCCTTCAGCGTCACGCGCGCTTCACCGCCGGCTTCATAGCGCCCAAACATTACAACTTGCTGGCCGCGGTAGACCTTGCCCAAGATTTCCTTCGTGTGGTCGTACACTTTCACGCCACGAATTTCGAGCCGCGCATCGTGCAGACACTCGTGCGTGATCTTCGACTTCGCGAGCAGGATCTGACCGATGATGTCGTCATCATTCGACACCGCGGCGTAGAAGCCACCGCTAGCATCGCAGATCGTGCGCAGGAGCGGCCAGTTGGCGCTGTTGCCGAGCAGGAAGCCGAACACACGCACATCGAACTGTTGCATCAATTTGTGAAACGCCAGTGGATCGACGACGCCCGTATTGGTGACGCCGTCGGTAACGAGCACGATGCTCGTGGCGCGGTCCGCGTCGAGTTTTTGAAATCCGAGCGTGATGCCGGCAAAGAGGTTCGTGCTGCCGCCGGCCGCGAGCGACTCGATCTTCGTTGCGACGTCGACCACCCCGCGCTCGGTCGCCGCTTGCCATCCCGAAGTCAGCTCACGCGCCGAGTCGTTAAACGTCACGACGCGAAAGCGGTCGGCGGGGTTCATCTGCTTGAGCACTTTGACCACGCCGCGCGCAAGCGTTTGGATCTTCGTCTGCATGCTGCCCGAGACATCGAGCACGAACACATAGTCGGCGCCGGCCGCGAGCGGCTTGAGATCGATGCCCGGCGTCACAACCATCATGAACGTGCCGGGCTGATCTTCGGCCGCGCGGTAGGGAATGACTTCGATGCGTCCCGGCAAATCGTCGGCGAGGCGGTAGTAGACGATGAGATCGCGATCGAGGCTGACGCCGGTGGTCGCGAGCGCGACTCGGTAGTGTCCTTCGTCGAGGCGATCGATCTTTGCCGCCGTTTCAAACCCGGGCACGCGCAATTCGGTGACCGGCCACGCGCTCTTGAGTTCGAGCGACGCGCTGAACGTGCCTTCGACCTTCGCATTCGTTTGCCAGAAGCTCGCGCCGACGTCGTCGGTGCCGCCTTCTTCGAGCGGGTAGAGGTAGCGACCGACGCCGGTGTCGATCTCGAGCGGCTGGTAGTAGAGGTAGCGGACGCGCGTCTCGCTTTGCGCACGCACCGGCGTGACGCGAAACTCGAAATTCTGATAGCCGTTCTTAGTGGCGAGGCCCGCGTCGTTGCCTTTGTCGCGCTCCTCCTCGTATATCTGTTGGGCTTCCTTTCTCGCGAGCACTTCACCCGCGATCTCGAGCTCCCCGATCGTGATCGTGACTTCGGAGAGACTCGCGCTCGCCGGCAACGGACAAGAGTAGATCGCCTCGAGATCGACCGCGTTCGGATTGAAGAAGACCTGCGTGACCTCCGTCGTGGCGAAGCCGTTCAGGATCACAACATTCACATGGTGATCGCGAATCTGAATAGGCTGCTGCGGCGCACCGACGGGTGTCAGCGTGCCGGCGGCGCGTGCGACGGAAACCAAAGACAAGATCGCCAACCCAGCGATCACAGCAAACGTGTGTTTGCGCATTTCAACTTCCCTTCCATGAGAGTGTGGTTGACATGCGCCGCGTAAGCACGGGCGGTGCCAGGCAAATTAATGTGGATCTAAGAGGAGATTCCGCGAGGGTTAATAGGAACAGTAGTGAACTCGAAGCGGGCGCGCGCAAAGCGCGGCGAGCGACATTGCATGACGGGGCACCGGCAAACGATGCCCGCCGTTCGCTCAGAGCGCGGTGGCGTTGGGGAAAGGAGCGTGGAACAAATCGCAATGCATTGGCCCTCTCTCGCCAACCTTGATCTTGGTTTCGGATTGCTCGAAACTTCGATCGGTTTTTCGCGATGGGTGTCCGTATGGTTGAAGGCGCAGATCTCAAGGTCGATAGGGGCGAACAAGCATGACGAAGAAGTATGTTTGGTTGCCGTGTGCTCTTGGCGCGCTGGCGCTGTTGCTCACGAGTTGCGAAAAGAGAGTCGAAGCGCCCGGGCCGACGGATCGAGAGACCGCGCCGACCGCAGCAAAAGCTCCCGCCGGTCCTGCCACCACACCGAGCGCGCCGGTCGATGGCGCGGTGACGTTGAGCGCGCCCGCAACCGTCGTCGCGGGCGGGCTGCTCCTCGCGAAGTGGACCGGTCCGGGCAATGCGGCCGATTACATCGACATCGTGCCGCGCGGCGATACGAAGACGAGTGGCGAACTCACGTACTCCTACGTGAAAGACAGTAAGGGCGATGGACTGAGCGTGCGCGTACCGACCCAGCCCGGCGACTACGATTTGCGCTATGTCTTGGACCTGGGAACCACGCGAGTCGTGAAGGCGACCCAGGCCATCACCGTCACACCGGCGATCGCGACACTTACCGCACCGGCCGAGGCCTTGGGCGGGGCCGAAATCAAAGTCATGTGGACGGGACCCAATGGATCGGGCGACTACATCGACCTCGTGTCGGCCGGAGCGACTGCAACTCGCGGCGAGATCACTTATGCCATCACCTCCGCCGGCATGCCCGCCGTGATGCGAGTGCCCGGCGCCGCTGGCAGCTACGAGTTTCGCTATGTGTTAGAGGGAACCGGCGGGCGGCAAGTGATCGCGCGCACCGCGCTCAAAGTAACGACGCCGACGGCGACGCTCGCCGCGCCGCAAACAGTCGGGAACGGTGGCGATGTGCAAGTCACCTGGACCGGACCCGGCAATTCCGACGACTACATCGACTTGGTGCCCAAGGGTCACGCGCCGACCTCCGGCGAACTCACCTATTTCTACACGCGTGTCGGTCCGACCGGGAAATTGACCGCGCCCGCCAAACCCGGCGACTACGAGATTCGCTACGTGCTGGACGCGCCGGGTGGACGACTGGTCCTCGCGCGCGCGCCATTGACGGTGAACTAGTGCGGCAGCTTGGTCACGAGATCACGTTGCTGCACTCAAGCCGGTTCGCCCGTTCGCGCTCGGAGCTCTCCGAGTTCGAACGGGCGAGTTGCAACATGCGATTCCGTCAGCTTCCGATCAATCCTTGCTGGCGGTTGTCGCGGCTTTCCGCAAATACAGCCACACCCAGCCGTGCGGTTTGTGTTGCGCCTCGAGCGGTTCGAGCTTCTTGAAGACTTCCTTCATGCGGTCCGAGAGTTGCTTCGTGGCGGCCTCGTCGGGCTTAGCGCCACCCTCGTAGAGTTTGCCCATTTCGTCGCTGAGCTTGTCGCGTTCCGCGTGCAGCGCGTCGCGCTCCGCGATTTGCGCCGGCGTCAGATTCGGTTCAGGTGTCGACTGCGACGCGTAGTCCCCGACCAGCAAGTCGAGTTGTCCATCGCCGTTGTAGTCGGTGACGCAAACCTTCGTGCGTGTACCGCTAGACTTCGGCACGGTGCCTTCGAGTTCCGGGTGCTCATAGTCGACTTTCACCGCCGGCAACAGATCGACGCCGGCCGCGAACTTCGGCGCTTGCGGCGTGCCGTCGTTTTGGAAGTAACGCACGGCGCCATCGCCCGCGCCGACGATCAAATCGAGTCGACCGTCGGCGTTCCAATCGACGGCGACCGGACCTGCGTCACCCTCGACCTTGAGATCGCCATTAGCCGCCTGCAGCGCGCGCTTCTGGTCCGAAAACTTCGGCGCCGTCTTGGTGCCGATGTTCTCGATGAACATCACACGTCCGACGAAGTTGCCGATCAGCAAATCGTAGTCGCCGTCGCCGTCGAGATCCGCCGCGTGCGGCGCGGCCGCGAGCGAGTCCATATCCGGATCGTCTTTCGTCTTCCACGGCTGGCCGCCGTTGACGTTCTTGCCGGACGCGTCTTTGAGGAATTCCCCTTTCGCGAAACCACCCGCTTTGCCGCTGAACAAATAGATGTCGCCGGGCCAGTACGAACCAGTGATCACATCGTTGTAGCCGTCGGCATTGAGGTCCACGAACTGTGGACAAAAGCCGATGCATCAGCCAACCGACGTCTTCACGACTTCTCCGTCAGCCGTGAACCACTCGACCGCGCCGTACTTCGGTTGCGCGTTCGTGCCGAGGTTCCGGTAGATCCGCAGCTTGCCTTCCTTGAACTGTCCGACCAACAAGTCGCGCTTACCATCGCGATCAAAGTCATAGAGATAGGGCGCCGCGTGACCGATCTCGACATCGATCGCTTTGTCTTCGGCAGTGAGTCGCACCGGCGGCTCAAACATCTGCGCACGACCGGTCGTCGCGACCACGATCGCGAGCGCGCCTCCGAGCGCTAACCAACCGCTACCAATCCTCTGCATTCGGACTCCTTCCGCTTGCGGGAACTCCCACTGATCCAATCGGCAAAGCGATATTAGAGCGCGCCCGTCGCGCGTTCGCAAACAACGGTCGGAAGCCGCAGTGCGCGGGGGGGCCCGCGTCCTTCTGCCGCCTCAGAATACTGTCGGCCGCCCTGCGCCGTTTGCGGATGGACTGGGTCGGCGGTCAGATGGGTTGCGCGTCCACCTCTTGCGAGATTCGACAGTTGTCTGAATCGCAAAGAAGCTCACCGCGAACTCGAAACAAGCACAGCCGCGGCGTCGAAAACTGCGCATTCTGGGAGTGCGACTCGGATTCGCTCTATCTCCGGGAACGGGATCCTCAGAGCTTCGCCGTAGGTTGGTCGTCGATCAAAAGAGATGCTCGCCGTCCAGCTCCGATGCCTGTCGAATCCAACTCGCCACGAACATCTCATCGAGCGGCTCGTGCTCGTGGATGTGAAAGTAGCGCGTGCCCTCGTTCTTGGATTCGACAGGAGGCAGCGGATGCAGCGATGTGCCGCGGAAGAAAGCGACCTTGACGTACTTCGTGATGCAGTGAAGTCCGAGAAACCAGCCACGGCCTTCCACGCCATAGAAGGGCGAGTTCCATCTCACGGCTTTGCGCACGTTCGGGACGGTTCGTACGATGAGCGCGTCGAGTCGGCGCCCGACGTCGCGTTTCCAGCCCGGCATCGCCGCGATGTATTTCTGCACGGGCGCGTCGCCATCGGCCTTCGCGATCTGCGGGTTGCCGCCCGACAAGAGGGCCGGCTTTGCCTCCGCCGAAGCACTCTTGCGCCTGGTCGGGCTGGCGACTCGGTATTTTTCCGCCGCGCGCGTAGGTTTGGCCGAGATGAGTTTCTTAGATTTGGCTTTTTTCGGCGGCATCTAGGAAGCGCCTCGCCTCATCGATCGCAGTTGAGTTGGAGTCCACAACCGCGAGCCATCACTTCTTTGGACTCGGTACGTGTTGGTCAAACAGGATTGGATTCCCGTCGGGGTCCGTCACGATGAAACTTGCCGGTCCAGTTGTCGATTCGTCCGCCTCGGGTGAGGGTTTGAGACCGCGACTCTTGAGCGTCTTCTGAATGGAACGCACATCCTCGAACTTTGGCAAAGTGGCTGATTTTCGATCCCAGCCCGGATTGAACGTCAGCATGTTCCTGGGGAACATCCCTTGGAAAATGCCGACGTTGCTGGTCTCGTTTTGAAGAACCAACCAATTTTTTGCCTGATCGCCACCGCACACTTGAAAACCGAGCTTCTCGTAAAACGCGCGCGACGCAGCGATGTCCTTGACGGTAAGACTCACCGAAAAATTGCCGAGCTGCATCTGCTTGTCTTTGGCGGCAGGGTCGCCTGCCGGATCCAGCATCATGGCCGAAACGAGCCCTGCCAAGTAAACCACGAGCGCTCCGACGATGGTCCGCGTCATCGATTCCTCCCGTTTCCCGTGCTACAAGTGGATTGGACATTGACTGCAGCGCGCCGCCGCGCGGATGTCCCCGATTGCGCCAAAGGATGATCGAGGACCCGTGCGTTCGCAACAATTCCCGTCGGGCAATTGCCCGATATGTTCGCATCGCGTTCGACGCACCGGCGGTTGCGGTGCATTGCGGAACAACCGCTCTCAGGCGCCTTTGTTCTTGTCGTCCCAGAGCTTCGGCTCCCAGAGCTCGACCTTGTTTTCGTCTGGGTCCATGATCCACGCAAACTTGCCGTTCTCGTGCGATTCGGGTCCTTGGATGACTTTCACGCCCGCCGCGCGCAGTTGGTTCAAGAGTTCTACGAGGTTGTCGACCCGATAGTTGATCATGAAGGAAGAATTGCTTGGGCTGAACCACTGGCTGTCTTTCGCCGCGACATGCCACACAGTAAGTCCTTGATCCTCGGCCTTGTCGTCCGGCCATTTGAGGACAGCGCCGCCCCAGTCTTCCATCTGCAAGCCCAAGTGCTTTCGATACCACGCTGCCAGTGCAGCGCTGTCGCCCTTGCTCTTGAAGAAGACGCCGCCGATTCCAGTGATCTTCGCCATCGTTGCCTCCTCCGCTCTCTAGCCGTTCAACGCCAACGCTCAGCGGCGGCGGCCGCGCGCTGAGAGAAATCCGCCACCGCGGGCCCCGACAGAATCTGCAAGAGTGGGTCGAAGGTGCCAGTTCGAACTGGGTCGCGGAGTACACGGTCCCATGGGTGGCGTCCGCGCCGTCTGTTCCATCCCGTGCGCGCGAAGGACTGCGCGCGCGAAGCGCCGAAACTTGCGGCGCTTCGCACGGACCGCAGCATCACGGACAACTCGCGACGCTCGCGCAATCGAGGCCGTCGGCGGTGCCGTCGACTCCGCACGCGAGCGGCGGTGCTGGGGCTGGTCCGCCGACGAACAACCACGCGAGCGTAAAAATCGCGTCCGCGATATCGAGGCCGCCATCGTCATTCGCATCGCAGGCGTCGGCGCAGGGCACGTCGGCGGTGCCGGGGACAAACAGCGTAAGGAGCAGGGCGACGCTGTCCGCGACGTTGCTCGAACCATCGTCGTTACAGTCGGCGCGAGTGAAGGCGGGTGGCATCGCGGTAGACACGGTCACGATGCAGCAAGTCTCGACGTAGGGAAATCCCGGCATGCTGCCGCCACCGATCGGCATCACGCAAACCTCGTGGTCACCGGCGGACAAGATCGGAGTGAGAGTGTCGATCGCGGAGCCCGGCAAGAGAGCCGAGCTCGCACCATCGATGAAGATCTCAATCGATGAATAGTCGCCGTTCAAAAGCCAATTCAGTTGCACCTCGCCGCTCGCTTGAGGAGAGCAAACAAGGCCCGTGACCGGACCGCAGCAGGTGGCGCCGAGGCCGAAGCCACCAACAACGGGAATGACGCAGATAACCTGAGCCCCGGGCAAGGCAGCTAAGGAGGTGCTAACCGCCGAGCCGCTGAGCGTCGCGACGAGCGCGCCGTCCAGCGTCACGTCGATTTCGTCATAGGGACCATTATTCGTCCAGCTCAATATGTTGATGAGCGTACCGGCGATGGGAAAGCAGGAGATGTCGGTAATGGGGCTCTGAGCGGTCAGCGTGAGCGGCAACCCCAAGACCACTGCGCTCGCCACGGCGAGAGCGCCGCTTCGGGTCCGGCATTTTCGTTCCATCCGAAAGTCGTCCTTTCGTACTTCGAGTATTGTTGATTCGGTTACCCAGGTATCAGGCCGGCGGCGAGTCGCGCGCGTCGGCTCACGGCTTGGTCGGCCCGATTGGCGGCGAACTCGCGACGCGCGGCACCGGCCAGTAGGTGTCGCGCGAGATCCATGTTCGCACTGCGGGTGGGGTGTCCGCGGCGCCGGCGAGCGTGAGCCAAAGTCGTGCTCGGGCCTGACCCGCCGCCAAAACATGATCGGCGGATGGTGGCAGAAACTCCCACGGGGCGGCCTCGAGCAAGGGTTGCAGCTCCGTCCAGTAGTCGGCCGCTGCGCGGCTTTCCGCGACTTCGGGTCCAACCAGGCGAATGAGCTCACTCTTGAGCGACATCGTCGCTTCTTGGGTCGAGGTCGAGTCGACGAATCGCACGCGATCACCGGCCGAGTAGAGTGGGGACAGCAAATCGAAGAGAAATCGATTCTCAAACTGTGAGTCGTAGACACTGTGCTTTTGCTCGTCGGTGAGGACGGACTTGAAGCTCTCGCAGCAAACTTGCCGCAGTTCGAGCTCTTCGATGAACAGCACGAGCCGCGGTGTGTCAGGCGTCGTTTCGCGGATTCGTTCCGCGTCGAGCTGCTCGAACTCCGCGCCGATCGCCACGTACTCGGCGATTTGTTCGCGGCTGAGCGACAGACCGGACTCGCTCAACATGGCGGCAAGCAGATTCGCGATGACGATCGGGTGCCAGAACTCGCCGCTCTGCGGCGCGTGACTCGGCAACTTCCCGGTGAGGGTCGAGGTGAAGTGCGACAGTGCGGCGAGGTCTCGGCGGAGGACTTCTTCGAGTGCGTCCGTCGCCGGCAAGTTGCGCGCGTGCTCAACCATTGTCGCATGCAAATTGCGCTGTATTCGCAACGCCGACTGCGCGAGCTCCGTCCAGCGCGCCGTTCGCAATTCAGGAAGTCGCGCGTGAGGCTCGAACGCAATGACGAGTTCCGGATCGGTTGACGACGGCGACAGCGACGGCGTGGCCGTTGAAACATCGCGGCGGTCGCTGTGCCGCGCGAGCGCGTTGAGCCGCTGATTTTCTGCAAACACGTGCTGGAGTCGCTCGCGCAGCAGCGCATTCTCGGTCGAGAGTCGCTGCGTCAACGTGCGATCGTCGCGAGTCGTCGCAACGACTGCTGTAGCGGGCGCGCTGGGGGACGGCGCCTGCGAGCGTCCCAGCCAGTAGGCGCCCGTACTCGCAACCACCAACGAAGCCAGCACCCATTCGACGTAGCGCGTTCGCAGTGGCGGAATGCGAGTTGCGGCTAAGGTGTTGGCGTGCAGTTCGGGCGGTATGTTCGTGCCACTCGCCGTCGCGCCGGCAGCGGTCGCGTTTGCGGACAGCACGGAAACACCCACTAGCGGCAGCAGCATCGTCCACAGGCCATCTTTGCTGTAACGCAGTTCGAGTTGCTCGCGCAAGCGCGCGAGTGCGCGGCGCAAACGCGTGCGAACCGTGGCGGCCGGCACGGCAAGCTGTAGCGAGACTTCCGCTGCCGGAATTCCTTCGAAGAACCGCAGCACGACGACCTGCCGGTAAGCGTGCGGCAGCGCGGCGATTTCCTCCGCGAGCACGCGCGAAAACTCGACGCGTTCGGCGATGTTGTCCGGTGTGTCGTTGTGGTGCTCGGGGAGTGCAACGCGTTGTTCGCGGCTCGTGCGTTGCGCGCCGCGGCGATGTGTGCGCCGCACGAGATTTCGTAGGACCCGTTTGAGCCAACCGGCCATGGATGACTGGATGACGGGCGGACGGCGCACTGCAAGGCACAAAGCGTCTTGCACCGCATCGTCCGCGTCCGCATCGTTTCGAACGAGCGCGAGCGCCATGCGGCGCATCCAGCTCGACTGAGCAGCCAATTCGTCCGGCAAGGAGGTGTTCATGAACGCTTCGACTCCGCAGAGTGGTAAGGCATCGAACAAGAGGCCGCCGCTCGGCGCGTTGTTTCAAGCGCTTCAAACTTATCACGCAAAGTGTGTGAGTTCCGCCGCTTCTGCCGCGACCTCGTCGGCGCCGCTGGCAAGTGCCCGCGATCGCTGCGCTTTCTGACGGCCGGCGATTCCGGATGGACATAGTAAGGAGACCGCCTACCGCATCCGGCTACGCGATCTCGCCATCAAATACGGGGAGTCTTAGCGCGGCCAGTTCAGTCGCGACGGTTGAAGAACGAAGCGACGAGACCGGTGACCCGTCAGTTCATGATGCCAACTTGGGGAGTGGACGGGTCGCCAAGGCAACAATCGAGACCAAGTAAACGACCACGATCAATGCGGGAATTACGATGAAGCGATGGTCGGGAAAAAGAAACCAAGCTGCCGTAATCAAAACGGTTCGTGTACAGGCGTGGAACAGGCCAACCCAATGCTGAAGAATCCAGGAAAGCGGGACCCACATGAGGCCGGAAAGAATGCCGCCGCTCAGTGGAAGGGACGATGGCTCGATCATCCAGAAAGGAATGGCGATACCCCAAACCAGTAAGGACATGACGATTCCGAAGCCGAAGAGACTGTCCAGCTCGTTCCGACCCTGGCTTCCGAACACGTCCTCACCCGTGAAGCGGCTGACGAGAAGGGCCAGAGGAAATACCGCTGGCATGCACAGGAACAAGGCAATCGAAGCCGAATCGGCGTCGCGCAAGATGGCGCCCAGCACTCCAGCCGCCGACCAAGCGATGGCGCCGGCGATGGGCATCGAGAGCATTCGGCTTCGACCGAAACTTGCGCGAAGTTCGCTGAGGGTCGGTTCGGTAGACATGGCTTCACGTCCTGACAGTGGCGGCGAACGCCGGTGGACACGCCCCAGAATCCCATCGGACCAGATTGCCTTGTAGAGGTCCAGCCGAACGCCGCCGGCCGGAACTTTCGGTTAGACGGTACGCCTGCTGGTTCTTGACCGATCGCGACGGTGTGTCTTGTCTCGCACTACGGATTCATGATCTGCTATGCGCAGCGTTGAGGGGGACAGAACGAGACAGGACGACGAAAGGAGTTTGGAATGAAACGCATGCTTTTGGGACTTGCCGTGGTCGCGCTCGGTGGATTGGTTCTAGCGACGAGCGCGCAAGATAATGCGACTGCCAAGAAAGCGCTCTTCGAGCGCCTCGGCGGCATTTACTCGATCGCCTCTGTCGTCGACGACTTCGTCGATCGCCTGTACGCCAACGAGACGATCAACGGCAATGCCGCGGTGAAAGCTGCGCGCGACCGCACGCCGAAAGCCGGGCTCAAGTTTCAAGTCACGGCGTTGGTGGCGGAGTTGTCCGGCGGCCCGTACAAATACCACGGCCGGTCGATGGTCGAGTCGCACAAGACTCTCGGCATCAACCAAAAAGAGTGGGATGCGATGGCCGCCGATTTCAAAAAGTCTCTCGAAAAATTTAAGGTGCCTGCACCCGAGCAAAAAGAATTGTTCGACATGGTCGAGTCCAGCAAGAAAGACATCGTGGTGAAGTAAGCCGTGTCCGCACCGCGGCTGGTGGCTGTGCCAGGCCGGTCTCCGTGCCTGGCGCAGTCTCGGACGCTTCAGATAACCGCGAGCGGGTCGTCCGCTGGAACCGGTCGGCGATCAGTATCCCTCTGCGTCCTCGATGAAATGGTACTCGCCCGCCAGAACCCCGGCAGCGCGTCCGGCTTCGGCGGCGCCGGGATTGCCGATAAACTCTTTGGCTCGCTCCAAGCTCTTGACCTCGAATAGGAAAAAAACGTCGTTCGAATTCTCCACTCCGCGCCACGTGCGAACGAGATGAAGGCCTGCGCCCTGATGGGCCTTCGCATGGGAAGCGAAGACGTCTCTCCACTTCGCGAAGTTCACAACGCGATTGCGGCACAACATGTAGGTCATCCGCACGTCTCGGTTTCTTGATATGCCCAACGCTCAGCGCCATCAGCCGCCCACTCGAGGATCCGCGCTGAGTGTGCTCACTGAGGGCGCGGCTTACTTTGCAAGTACGGCGGCAGTGGTTTGGCGATTGCGAAGAACCTCTCCAAATCGTCAGCCGATCTCTTAAGTCTGCTCCCAACGATGTTCGAGAACCTTCGAGTTCACAATTATTCTTCCGAAATCGATGAAACGCGCTGAGGGCGAGTCAAACGAACACGG
The DNA here is from genome assembly GCA_046154185.1 of Planctomycetota bacterium. Classification (GTDB taxonomy): domain Bacteria; phylum Planctomycetota; class UBA8108; order UBA1146; family JAJFFE01; genus JBJXGE01. Next base: position 28,402 of record JBJXGE010000030.1, on the reverse strand, counting down.
AACACCCTGATCACGGTGCGAGAACACTCCCGCAAAGTTCCAGAAGTTCCCCGTCGCGTAAACGAGCACCGAGTGTGTGTTCTTCATCCCACGCGACGCGGTACCCCAGCTCGGCAATGAGCGCCCCGTCTCTCCGAATCACCGCGGCGTACAGTGGCGTAACGTGGGGCCAGACATCTGCGGGCGAAGCGATCGGCGGTAGGCCGGCCGCAGGCGGCGCGGCTTCAGCATCCGCGACCGCCTCGGCGTAGGGTTGGTAGTGCTCGAACAGCGCTTCCGCAATCGCGGGCCGAAGACGCACGGAGATCTGCGGTAGATCGCGCGCCAGCGACAACGCCCGTGGGTCGGGTTGCGATCGACCTCCCGCGAGCACAAGCGGAATAACGGAGTCTCCGTCCTGCGGCAGCGAGCCTCGCCAATATCCACGAGAGCGCACCAATTCGCCGAGCTGCGCATCGCGAAATGGCTGAGACTTGAACAAACCGAACACGGTGCTCCTTCTACAGGTCGTCGGAGCGACCGGAGAGATAATCGTCACACGCGCGCGCGGGCGAAACTCAGATCGAGCTCGCTGAGACTCTCGACGGGTCGGGCTGTTCCCTTGCACCACGCCGCCATCTCATTCGCATCGCCGCGCGTCTGGCCGGCCGGCGCGCGCGCGTTCCGGGTCCCTTGCGTCACGGACAGGCTGGCGCGTAGCTAGCGCACAGGAGCGAATCTGTAGTCGGGTCCGGGCCGCAGACCATGGGGCCCGGTGGCGCGGGAGCGGGCGACCCTGACACGAAGAGGGCAGCGAGCATGTGAATTGCGTCCGCGATGTCGAACAGGCCGTCGTCGTTCGAGTCGGCAGCGTCTGCGCACGCGACCATGGGCGCGCCCGCAACGAACAGTGCCGACAAACTAAAGATCGCATCAGAAATATCAAAACCACCGTCGCTATTCGAGTCCGCGCGACGAAACTCTGGAACCGTCGCCACGAGCTCGATCGTCATGGATTCGAAAATCATGATCATCGCATTGAACGGACCATCGTCGATCGTCCAATTGAAAACGGTCAAGCCCGTGAAGTCGTATGAGCCGAGCGCATCTTCAACAGCGAGCGAGTCGAGAGTAGTGCCGCCATACGTTACATAGAAATTGTTGCGGAACTGTTCGAAGACACCGGCCTGCGCGATCGGAACTCCGTTCGGGTAATCGATGCTCGTGGCTACGAAGAATCCGTCGACGCCCGGGTCGTTGTTGCGGATAACAAAAAAAGGCATTTGGCCGGTGGGAAACGGCGACTGGAGACCGATAGAAGCTGAACTGAAGGCGAGCTCGAATGAGCCAGCCACGAGCGGATACCCGCGAGTATTGAAGGTTCCGCTATCCATGAAAATATCCGTGTCGAGGCGAAACGAGAGCGTTACCGACTCTCCCGCCGAGACGGCGCCGAGTGGCCCGGAGGGAATGCCATCGAACTCCACCTCACCGGTAGCCGTCACCAGCACTTCCGCTGCGTTGGCCGGCGCCGCGAACAACAATACCACGAGCAGCAGCCAACTACCGAACCGACGTTCGTTCAGCATTTCATTACCTCTTTCAACGCGCCCAATTTTCAGCCTAATCCGTCGCAATGTTACCTCTGAAAAAAGGGCGCGGGCAGTTCCTTTTTGGTCCGCCCAGGAATTGCCATCCATGAACTGTCAGAGAGCATTCGCATATCAGGCGCAGAAAGCCGAAGTGAGGGTCGCCATAACGCAGAAAAACGTTCGACGAGATCCATGACCGAGTTTCAGATCCTCGGCGACGCGACCGATCGAGGTCGTTCGAGGTCGCCGACAAGCCAATCACCTCACCAGAACTTCCACCACGGTTTCTGTTCGGGCTCATCGTCAACGAGACCGCTAGGAGTCAGCGCCTTCGCGGTAATGGTAGGTGCAGGCGGCGCCTTCGCGTCTTCCTCCGCGATTTCTCTCAGCGCTTCCTCGTAGCGCGCGACCAGCGCACTCATGTCCTTTGCCGGATCAATCAAGACTTCTTCCCAAGCGTCGAAAACTATGCGGAATCCCTCACGCGCAAATAAATCCACGTAGCTCAACGCTTCGCGCACGATGACTTTCGGTGTGGATTGTTCTAGGCATTGAGGAAGGTGAATCTCCACCGCGTCGTCATACAAGTAGAAAGTGATGGATTCGTCGTTTTGCCAATCTTCCACTGACAGGCACGGGCGCGTCTCCGCCACGCCTGAATTCTCATCGCACACCTCGACGATCTCGCTATGTGTCAAGCGTGGGTTGGTCGACACGAGTGCATCCTTTAGTCGCCACTTCCGTGCGGATTTGTCGCCTGGCGGGCGCGAGGTTTCGTGGTAGGCACTCTGATGGTAGGCCTCGTCAGCCGCGTCGAGCGTCTTGACGAACTCCGAGTGAAACACGACCCATTCACAACTCACGACAGCCGCTCCTTCCCGATCGCGGGCCCACAAACTTCTTTGCTGCCCGCGTCGCTACCTCGAGAGTCGCCTCACACCACGAGGCGGATAGCTGTCATCCGCAATGTCCACGAAATTTCCGACACGAATTCAGCCACTGCGTTAACGAGCCGCAGCCTTTCAGGCTGCATCGTGTTCTTGCCGTTTACCCGGGGCTTCGCCCCGGGCTGACGAATCGCGCCCCTCCGGGGCTTCGATTGAATAAACGCGGCGTCGCAAGGCGATCAGGGCCCGTGAACTCTCGAACGGAATCGGCCCGCGTCGATCGCTACCCGCCGGACACCGATGGCGGGTAGGTCGCTTGTTCAGATTCAAGCTTGCGAGTCGGTATCGCACTTGCGGAACCGAAGCCCCGCAGGGGCGCGATTCACCAGCCATTCTGCCAGGAGCGGCGAAGCCCTGGGTAACGGAAAAAAAACGGCCGCACCCTGAAGGGGTGCGACTCGGAGTCGCTCCTTTACAGCACCCTGCTGAAGGGGTGCGACACGGCGTTACGGAGTCGCATCCTTTCAGGCTGCATCGTGTGCTTGCTGTTTACCCGGGGCTTCGCCGCTCCTGGCAACGGCTGATGAATCGCGCCCCTGCGGGGCCTCGGTTGAATAAACGCGGCATCGAAGGCGATCAAGCCCGACCGAATTACTTGCTATCCTCGCGCTTGAATTCGAAGCGCCGAGGGGTGCCGCCTTTCATGAAGCCGATCGTGGCGCTCAGGCCACCCTCGGCCGAGAGCTCGTACACGATGCGTTTCGGGTAGTCGTGGCGCGGGTTGTCGAACGCGACGCGAGTCTTGCCCAACTCGGTGAGCACGAATTCAGTCGGCGAAGCGCCGCCGGGCTGCGCGATGTAAATCAGACCGCCGTCACGCTCGACGATGCGCAGGTACTCGAACGCACTCATTTTGCCACGCGAGACCGTGCGCGACACGGCGAGCATCGCGCCGCCCAGCGGCGGGCTCCATCGCTCCTCGATCGACGTCGCGCCCCCCTCACCCCTCGTTCCCACCCACACGCCGGACAGCCAAGCCAGGTCGCCGATCGCGGCCTTGGCCGGCGTGGGCAGTGCGATGTCCTGCGCATGGCGGTAGAGCGCAACCGATTCATACGTCGCAGGCGACCCGGACGCAGCGCGCACGATTAATCCGTCGGGCGTGATGCGGAACTCCCTCCGGATCAGCCCGTCGGGCGCGTTGTTCGACCCGCGCAAGAACTCGACCTGGTACGTAAACGCGCCGTCTTTCCATTCGCCGCGGTAGCGCGCGATTTTCTGTGGCTCGGCGACTTCGGTGATCGTGCCGTCCATCGCGACGCGCACATCGCGGTGGCCAGAGCCATGACCGCGCACGAGGAAGACCGCGCCCTCCTCGACGCGAAAAGAGAACTTCGAACTCATGGGGGGGCCCAGCTTCTCGAGGGCGCGACCCTCGGTCCGGTCCTCGACGTAGATCCACTCGCCGTCCAACGCGAGCAACCCGCCGTCCGGCGCCGATGGCGCGCTTGCGGCCAACGCCACGCCGAGGGATACGATGAGTACGAGCACTGTTGCCGGCCAGGCGCGAAAAAGCATTGCGGAGTCCCCTTCCGAGTTGCGACCAAGTAGCAGTATCACTCATGTCCCCGTCGGCCGAGAGCTCGAGACCCCTTGCCGATCAGCGGCTGCAGCAGTCCGTCCTCTGCACCGGCGGGCTGAACAGCAAGTCGACTAACACTAACAGAGCGCCCGTGTCGCCAGTACTCTGCTTCTGTGCGTTGTCATGCTCACCTCCAAAGAGACATCGCTGTCCTATAAATGCGCAGCTGTCGATCCGGGTCTGCCTGAATCGCATCGTGCACGGCTCTCGGACTCATCTCAACGCCGCTCGCGTCGAGCAAGGTGAAACCGTCCTCCGTCGGAACAACGCGACACGCAAACCAACCCTGAACGAGCGGAGCAACGGCGCGACGATACTCAGGAATCGACAGAAGCTGCGAGAAATCACTGAAGGTGATTCGGTATCCGGTGTTCATGGCGAGCGCAGCGACCTAACGACCAAGCTCACGCGTCGGGCCCGAGGGACTTTGATTTCAAGACACGCGTTGTCGTCCACTTGCGTGCAACGCTTGGTCATGTTGCATTGTTTTTAGTTACGTGTCCATCGGCATCTCAGAATCGCGGCGGCCCCGTCCGCTGCACGCTGTTTTTAGGCGGTTGGATTCTTGTTCAGCTCGCACTCGAGTACGTAGTGACCGTTACCACCATCGTGATGCCAGGCATCCGTTACGGGTATCTCAGCAAAACTCTCGCGCGTCACATCCCGACTGGTGATCTTCCGGCCGTGGGCATCGGTTGAATCCTGCCGAGGGGTGGTCTCTAGGAGGATGCGACGAATGATCCAGTGCCGGTATAGGTCGGGCATGCCCTTCTCGTTCTTGAGGTCATCGACGTATAAGAGCGGATCAACGCTGATATAGAACCGGCCACTAACAGGATCACCCAGTTTCACTTTTTCAGGTGGCTTCGTTTTCTGGAAAGCAGGCACGCCGAAGTCGACCACCCAGGCAAGGTCGTTGCAGAAGGTGACCGTGCCGCGTGCCTCGTAGCAAGCGTTGCCCAGATGGGAAAGGACTGGCCCTGTGGACGTGTTGCAAGCGATCGCGACTTCGATCGGGTAGAACTCGAGGGCGAGCCTGTATTCCTTGCCGACCTCGAAATCTTCGTAGTTCCCGTCTTGAACGATCCGGGCATCTAACCCGACGTGGATCATGCCCTCGCTCCCTTACTTCGGTCTATCGACTAGGCTTCGCAGTCGCGACGGCCGGCCGCCGAGCGTACCACCCGAACACCCATATGGCGTAAATCCCAGCCCCGATGGGCGCGGCACCGATCGCGGCGGTGACGGCCACACGGACCAGCTTGCTGAAGACTCGCCGGTGCGACACCCCTAACTCGCGGATGACCCAGTCCGCCACCCCGAACCAAAGGCTCGCCGCCACGGCGACCACCGCCACCACCGTCAGCACTGCGATGCCGGCCACGGGCCACCAGCCAACTCGCAGGCCGACACCGCAGTGTGGGCAGGCCAACTCCGCAGTCGGCCGGAAAGCGTCCGGGGAGACCGCGAACTCGCTGTACTGCCGACGACAGTCCGGGCACCGCATGACTGCACTCCTCTCGAAGCCTCGGCCGCCGAACGTTTGCGTTCACCGGGCCGGGCGGCGGCGAACGACGTTAATCTCATCAAATCGCGCCGCGCTCGGCGTGCAACGGATTGTTTGAGCAGCCTGCCACGAATCCTACGTAGGCTTTCAGGGACATTCAGCACAAACTCCTTGATCCGTCCAGTGCTTCGCTCATCAACGTGACTGAAGCAGTGAGTGAACACGTCACTGACCATGGTGTCGCTTCACCTCGTAACGCAGTTCAACCATGCCGCTCTTGTAGGCTTTGACCTCGGCGAGATGGAGGGGGACGTCTTTGTCCAGCTGCTCGAAGAATGAGATGCCGTCTCCGATCAAGATCGGCAGGATTGCAAAATCGACTTCGTCGGCCAGACCGAGACGAAGGCATTCGCCGGAAACCGCTCCACCCCCTGCGAACCAGATACGTCGAAACTTGGGTCGGAGACGGCCGTTGACCAGCTGCGCTAGGTCGCCCGAGTAGAACTCGACGGACTCGCGGGTCCGCGGCAGTTCGCGGGTGGTGAGGACAAAGGTTGGCTTGTCACCGTACGGCCATCCCAAGCCCTTGGCTTCGAAACCAATTGCAGTTTCGTAGGTTCGCGATCCCATGACGTAGCAGTCGATCGTCTTGAGGAACGACTCAACGAACTCTGCATCCATGGTGACGCCGTCTGCGAACACATCCGACGTCTCCATCCAGTCGACGCTCCCGTCCTTTCGAGCGATGTAGCCGTCGAGGCTCGCGGCCATGTGAATCGTTACGCGTGATTCAGTGCTTGCCATCGTGTTGCCCTCGCCATGCACATATGCCACCTAACGATCGTGGCGTGAACCTGCGGCGCGAAGCGCCGTCAGATTCAACGCGAGGTTAGCCGGTGACCTTTCGCTTTGCATAGAGGAACTCCTCCTTGTGCCAGTAGTGCAAGACCCAACTGTTGTCGAGAGGCAATACAGATGCGTCATCGGCCACTGGGTAACAGAACTCCCGCCAACGGGCGATGAACAGTTCGCTGTCCGTCAAGACGCACCAATCCGGGCCCCACGAGATCAAGATGGGAATCCGACCTTCGGGGAGTCGTCTTGTCAGCCATGCGCTGACTTCGTGGCTCCTGCTGAGGATACGTTCCGCCGGCTCGAAAAGTCGCTGATCGACGTCGAAGTCGCGATCCTGCGCAACCGACTCCAACGTGAGACGCCAAATGTCCTTGGCCCGCTCTTGGCGCAGAGGTTTGATTTGGGAGAGCTCATCCGGAGACAGCAAGGCGTAGCTTTCGTCAGTCCAACGCCATCGAAGCGCGAACGTGCTCAAGTCTCCGATATCCGCTGGTCCGATCACCATACTCCGTTCATCCGGCTAACGACCAAGCTCAGCGACCGCCACCGGAAACGCCCGGTCGGCTGCAACAATCGCGATCAAATCACCTGACCCGTCCGACTGCCCAGCGGAGCGGCGGTTCACTGCAGCGTTCTGGTTAGCCAACAATAAGCTTCTCAGCATCCCATTTCGCTTCCGGACGGTGAATACCTGCCGACGCATCGCGAAGCAGTATGAGCCAACCATCCTTGAGAGACAATTGATCGTAAGCCTCACGAACCGACGCGAACTCGACACCAAAACCGAGAGGCTGATGAAAAACGAAACACAAACTGCTCCATAAACTGTCGTAGCTGCCGCGTCGCACTGACTCCGCACGAACCGCAGGCTCAAACTTATGGTAAAGACTCGCAAGAACTTTCTGCTGTCCCTTCTTAGTCGCGGCGAGTTTGGAGAAACGTTCGGCCCTTTCCGGCGAAAGGCATCGCTGGACGAAATGCGTAAATGCCTGCTGTGCGTCCATGCTGGCTAACGCTATGACGTTCACCTGCGGCGCGCAAACGCCGTCAGATGCAGCGCTGGGTTGGACGGCGCCGTCGCCAGAAGACTCCAGTCAGGACGCGAGTCTTGCCGCTCCCGTCTAGAAACTCGCCATGGGCTTCCGCCGATTGATCAAGCGCGCCTACCAAGATGGGATCCACAAGGCGCTTCTATGTTCACGGCTCAGTTCTTTCAAACCGGACTTCTCCCTTGTCTGTTGCGCCAATACGTTTCCAGCCAGCCTTCTCGTAGAAACGTTCAGCGCGCGTGTTTGGATCGGTCGTGAGCCACAGGTGTCTGAGGCCTTTTGACTCGAGCCAGGCAATCATCTCATCATGCAGCAACCGACCGTATCCTTGCCGTTCATGTCTCGGGTCGACGAACAGAGCCCAGATGTTGCCGTTTGTCTTGTTCCCGACCGCGAAGGCGACGATCTGAGCATCGATGTCGACCACCCAACCGCGACCTGTCTTTTCAATGGCCGATTGGTAATCGGCTTCCGTGACGACGGTGGAAACGAGCCGGTTCTCCTTTACAGCAGTGCGCACCCGGTGCATGCCGGGGATGTCCGCGACTACCGCCTGCCTCAGCACTGCTTTTCTGAGCCCTAACGTCTTCGACGCTCCGCCGCGATCGCCCGCCAAAATGTTAGAGGGTGCCAGATACTCAACGGGCTTCCCGATCGGAGCATAACCAAAAATACGGAAGACACCGCCAACCTGTTCTCCTGGCACATGGATACGTTGCAGTACGGCCCCAACAGCAGCAGTTTGCTCCGGCGACGTAGTGGCAATCTCCAACCACTCGATGCACTCATATCCACCGTTGCGAAAGTGATAGGACCACTCACCGTCCCACTGGCATACGTGGTGGTTCTCAACATCCTTCGTACGCCACTTGGGAGCTAGATTTCCAAGCTCGTACATGCCGAGCCGGATCTCCTCCCATTTTGTGTTGTTCATTAATCGCGCGAGGCTCATTGCGCCCTCTAACGGCTTAGCGATCACTTGCGGCGCGTAGCGCCGTCAGGTGCATCGCCTTGTTCGGCAGCGACATGACTAGCGAACCTAGAGCGAAAGGTTAGGCCGTACTCTCACGCCGGCAAGTATTTCTCATTGACATGCTCAACATCGAGCGCTGTTACAGCCCATTCTTGAAGCCGCGATATGACCAACTCACGGAGAGATTCAAGTTCAGGAGTGTCTTGAATCTTTGCGCCAACAAGCAGCCGAGGCTTGCGAGAGGTCAGATGAATCTGAAACTCGCCGGTAGCGCCATCGTTCGTGTGGACATCGACGGCCAATTTAATGCCGGACTGCTCGAACCAAGCAAACCACCCCCAGTCTTCTTGATTCGACTGAAGTTCACCGTAGCGCTCGCGCAGAGAAGGCAGGAGTTGCGCAAGCACTACGTCTCCGCCGATGCAGCAGTCATTGATGTACTGCTCGCTATCGGTGACGCTGACTGTCTTCACGAAGGTCACGATGTATGGCATGTGCGGCTTAACTTTTTTGGCATTGAGCCGGCGAGAGCCCCTGTGGTGCCTTGTTGGGCATCGTAGCGGAATTGCCTGCACGCAGTAGCACTGCCAGCTCGAAGAAAATGCGGCTCATGCAGGATCGTCTCGCCAGTAGACTCCAGTCAGGACGCTAGTCTTGCAGCAGCAGTCGTGCCGCTGCCCGAAACCATCTTGAATACCTGACGCGGTAGACAACTCCATTTTATCCTCCTGGATCGACCTGATCTGGTTGTCGCTCAGGCCGTCTTTCGCGGTGAAATACGTGAGGCTCTTGCCGTCGAATCGGCAGACGCCTTCCTTCCAACTTCCGAACCAGAAGTTGCCCTTGCTGTCCTCGAGGATGGAGCGCACGACCTCGAAGCGGAGCAGTACAGATGCATCGGTGATGTTGTCGTTCAGCTCCAATCTCGTCACGTCCGGCTTCGTCGTGCAGGAGGTTGCGCCGAGAAGGGCAAGCAGGACGAGTGCTGCCAGCGTACGACCCAACTGATTGCGTGTGATCATCAACTGCTCAACGTCAACAAGAGCCCGGTTCGCACCGTCTTCAGACATGTCGATTGAGTTTCCTGTCCGCCCATTGTCTTTGAGCATCCGGCGCGAGCCGCGCGAATCGTCGCTTGCATCCGCGATGATACGGATAGACGGGGCGCTCACTGCCGAGCTGAGGTACCGCGTCGCGTGGGATGAAGAGCACACACTCGGTGCTCGTCTACGCGACGGGAAACTTCTGGAGCTTTGCGGTAGTGTACTCGCACCTTGATAGGACGCCCAACCCGAGTCGGTTTCGCCGCGCCATGTGCCTTGGGCTGCCTTAAGCCCATCGAACGCAGCCGGGCGGCCCCAAGCCGAAGGCGGCTGTTAACAAAAGACGTCGGGCGGTCGTCTTGTACATGGCACGCACAGGAGAAATCGTCTCATGAAATTCCCGTTGTTGCTGGGCGCGACCCTCGCCGTTGCGGTAGCGGTGAGCTTTGCAGCGAGCACTGCTCCTCAACGATTCGATGGGCTTCTTGTTGCAGCACCTGCCATGAGCGCCAACCGAGCGGCCCACACCGCAACGGCACTGCGTGACGGTCGCGTGCTGATTGCGGGTGGATTCACCGAAAAGAGCTCCGCGAAGGGCGCGGAATTCTACGAGCCGGAGGCGGGACGATTCTCTTTCTTGCCCGCGATGATCACGACCCGTCATAGTCACACCGCCACACTCCTTCCCGATGGAAAGGTGCTGATCACAGGCGGGTATGGTGAAGCAACAACCACGCTTGCCACGGCCGAGGTGTTTGACCCGGCGACGAATACGTTTGCCCCAACTGGTTCGCTCGCGGCGGCGCGGGCGGATCATGTTGCTGTGCTCCTCCTCAACGGCAAGGTGCTGATCGCCGGAGGTCTGGGGCTGGGCTGGACCTTTCTGTCGAGCGCCGAACTCTACGATCCCGCGACGGGCAGGTTTTCGCCGACCGGAGGCCTGACCTTGGCGCGCGAGAGCCACGTGGCCGTCCGACTTCTGGACGGGCGAGTGCTGATAGTAGGCGGGCACAATGGTCTCAGGGGAAACCTCACGCTCCTTGCGTCTGCGGAGATCTACGAACCGGCGACCGGCGTGTTCAGTCGCGTGAATGACATGCGGGTTCGCCGCCACAAGCACGATGCCGTTCTGCTTCCGGACGGCCAGGTCTTGATCACTGGTGGTTCAGACGAACGGGATGACCGCGGCGTGTACAACTCGTCGGAGCTTTTTAACCCGAGAACAGGGAACTTCACGCTCGGTCCCTCGATGCGGCTCGGTCGCTACAAGCATGCCGGCGGCAGCCTGGTGCTCCCGAGTGGCCTTGTGCTTATCGCCGGAGGCGCGCCGCAGGCGGAGATATACGATCCACGCGAAAACGTTTTCGCGCTCGTGCCAGGCGAACCTCGCATGGCAGGTCAGTTCTCCGCTGTCGCACCGTTGAATCTTGGTGGCGCGTTGATCACAGGTGGATATGGGAACGGCGGGGGGCCGCGGTCGGCTGCATGGCTGTACCGACCGTGAAGGCCGAGCTTCGACCGGCGCCGCTTTCCCCAGCTCAAGAATCCTCCCTCCGGATGGAGGAACCAGCCCGCTTTTCTAATCTCCGAAATCGTCTATGTGAACGTAGGAATTGGGAAACCATCCGCTGCACTCAGTTGTTAGGCCATGCTCTTTGCCCGGTGTGAAACCGTCAATGCTTCGCTCCTCCCGGACCGTGCCGATGATCACCGAGTGCGCCTCCGGCTCGGCTTGGAGTAGAGCACTGGCTTCTTGTGACGAAAAATCTTGTCCTGCGCTTCCAGTTCACGGGCTACAGAGACCGTGTACCAGGAAACCGAGCCTTCGAATCGTGGAAGCTGCTTCCCGACGAGACGTGCGAGTTCAGTGAACCTGATCGGTTCGGTAGTCAAGACGGTCAGGATAGCTTTCGAGATCTGCTCGTACTTCTCTGTGGAAATGGACAGAGGTTTCTTCCACTCGACCCCCTTGACGGTTACTCGTTTCTTGGCTCTTGCTTTCGTGGACATCTAGTTTCTCCGATCTTGTTGCGGCGCGCTAAGGGGCTAGCGTCGCCACGAGGCGGGTGGAATGCGACCGCGACGGCCCGCTGCCGTACGCTTCAGGTCATGCTCGGGCCGCGTGCTAATATTGGTTTGCCGATCAGCCGGCCGTATGCGATGAACGCCATGAGCAGGCCCAGAATGCCGCTCATGATGATGGGCGGAATCTCGCGGTACTGGACGTGCACCCAAATGAACACGAGGCTTTCGATCGCCAGGACGGTAGCGGCCACCACCGTGAGCGAGGGCTTCCAGTGGAGGGCGGCAGGGACGATCAAACCGACCGAGCAAACGAGTTCGATGATGCCGAGCATCGTCCAGACGTGCCGCGGCAATGCACCAAAGGATTGGACGTCCACGCTGATCTTGTCGAACATGAAGACCTTCATGACACCGGACGCTCCGTACACGAGCGCGCCCAGAACTTGCAGTACCCACAACAGGATGTTCATCCTGTGCCTCCTCCCGGTTTCCGCGTGCGCGCACGCGGGTCTGTTGGTCGTTTCGACGAATCGCACTTCATGTATGTTGCTTTCGTTTGAAGCGGACTAACGAACCAAGCTCAGCGACCCGGCCCGCGGGAAGCATGGATTGCAACTGGAGCGCGAGGGCCGGGTTCGCTGCAGTGCTTGCAAATCTGGGGAGTACGCGATGAAGCCGGTCTTGGTTCTCTCGAGCACGATCAAGAGTTTTCTTTCACTCGTCAAAGCACAACGCTTCCTAGTCATATTCCCAAATCAACGATGACGAACACTCCAAACTACTGCCGTGAAAAAGCCCGTTGTTTGCGAAGCGCGCCGGAAGCGCGAGGAACATCTACGCTCGAATCATGCGCTAATACGCGTGGCTTGAGCTTAGACCTAGCATCTCGCATGACGCATACGCTGCCGCGCTACCTTCCCATTTTCTCGCAGCTTAATCTGAGGTGTTGTCGAGCCTGCCTATCAGTGCCGTGAATCTCGATGACGGCACGATCACGTCGACTATCGAGATGAATTCGCGCGCCCGTAGCTCGGCGCGCGAACCGCGAGTGGGCGCTCACGCTTTCGGCACGGCGGCCTTATTCAGCAGGAAGCTCGCCAAGTATTTCGCGTGGGGGTACACCCAACGCTCGAACGCCGGCTCGTGCTCGGGCCGCTTGTCATGGACACTGATGTTCGAGCCTATGCCGGCGAGCCCCGGTTTGGTGTTGATCTCCAACAGCCGCAGGCCGCCCTCCTGGTCGACCGCGAAATCGAATGCGACCTCGAGGATTTCGCCGGGGTGCAGCTGGCCCAGATAGGCCGCGAGTCCGAACGACTCGCTTTCGAGTTGGCGGAGCAGATGCCCTGCCGCTTCGATCCCGACGAGCTCGAACAACAAGTCCTCGGTCGGCGTGATCGAGCCGCCCTGTGCGACGTTCGACACGTCGCTTCCCGCTCGCGACAACCTTGCCTCGTGCAGCCAGTGCCAGGCGCTGCCATCGTGCAGCATCGTGACACGTACGTCGAAGGTTGAACCGTGGTAGCGCATGGTCTCAATGCCGTGTTGGATGACGTACTTCCGTTTTCTGCTGATCGCAGGCCTGATGAATTCCAGCAATTCGTCCAAGCGTGCGGCCCGAATCTCGCGGCGACTGCCCTTATAGTAGCGCGTCGCGATGAGGCCACTGTCCTCCCTCCGCACCGTGATGATGTTGTCCCCTTTGCTGCCGGCACGCGGCTTGATGAAGCACAGCCCGCCAGTCTCGACGAAGTACTCGAGTTGTTCCGCGCTGCGCTCCCACGGCTCGCAGTGCGGGTGCAGCGTTTCGTGGAAGCCGCGGACGAGCTTGTAAGTTTCGAGCTTGTCGCCGAGCAACTCGGAGAACGCATGGGGCACGTAGATTCCGATCCGGTTGGCGGCGGCCCACGTACCGAATTCGCGGTAACCCATGCCTTTTTCCAGAAGACGGCGGGTGCGATGCGTCCAGTTGCCATTGACGCTTGGCACCGGCGCACGCACCGGGAGGAACTGGTGGCCCTCGAACTCGAATCCGGGCACGGTCGCTTCGTCCGGACGAACGTTTCGCGGCGAATGCAAGAACAGCCGAAAACCCGCCGGCCGCAACCAGGACTCCATAAGCACAACCCGGTTAACTAGCGAGGGACTCATCCGCTCGCGAAGGTTTGTCTCGGGCGAGTAGTTGTGTTGGAACCCGATGTGTTTCATGGCGCGGGCGCATCCGGGTGCTGGCACCGCAGACCGTTAGAAACCGGTTTGGGCACAAGAAGGATCGCGGTCAGCAAGACATGCAGCCGACGCGCGCCTCTTTCTTCTCTGGATGCGTTCACCGTGAATTTATGCCGCAATTGATTGAAATGTAAGCCGCCCTTCATTGACAAGTTTGGTTGAAAACGTAGTATTCATCTCCCGCTGCCTCAAGCGGTGGCTGCTCCGGCCTGGGTCTGAATGTCGGAGCGCTTGCATCACCTTGGATTTTGATTTTTTTTGCTGACACTCTCAGAAGTGCCGGCGGGCGGTCGCTTCGCGCAACCACTCTTCTCCGACAGTTCGGAACTTTACCGGAAACATCACGATGACCATGGAATCTTCGCGGCACCTCGTTCGGCCGCCGGACGTCGAAAACAAGGAGTCTCCGAGCCAACCGCCCAAGATGGCAACCCCGCCAGCGCTTGACATGCGACCGGCGCAGCCCGGCCTCGGGGGACCGATGACGCGGATGCGTCGCGATCGTGCGCGCTTGAACCTCGCTTCATGGGCGTTCACAACACGGCGCGTGCCACAGGGCGCCGCCAGCGCGATCCTTCCTCCTCAGGGTCGGCCTGAGGCCGGGGACCTCGTGCTGGCCCGCGTCGATGCCCTCGGACATCACGCCGCGTTGCAGCTCGTCAGCGGCCGTCGCCGACAGTTGTTCCCCGGCAACGAGATCGTCGTGGTCTATGGCAATCGCTATGCGTCGAACCAGTTCGAGTCGGTGGTTCCAGAAACCATGGGACCGTGTCACCTCGTCGCTGGCGGTGGGATCGCTTCGCGCGCGCGCTCCTGGCACGCGAGTATCACAAAGGGACCAACGGAGATCACCCCGGTCGGGCTGCTCGCCGACGCCGAGGGCAAGCAGATGAACCTCCGCGCCTATGCGCTTGCACCCGTCGAGCTGCCCCGGGACTACCAACCGACGCCGATCGCCGTTGTCGGCACCTCCATGGACTCGGGAAAAACGCAGACCTGCGTCCACTTAGTGCGAGGGCTCATCGCCGCCGGATTGCGAGTCGGCTACGCAAAAGTCACCGGCACCGGCGCGGGTGGCGACTACTGGTTGCTGCGCGACGCGGGTGCGGATCCGGTGCTCGACTTCACCGACGTCGGACTGCCGTCGACCTACCTGCTGAGTCCGGAGGAAGTGGCGCGCGCGATGTGCAGCCTATGTGCCCATTTGGCGCACCACGGTGTCGACGCCGTCGTGCTAGAAATCGCCGATGGCGTGCTGCAGCGCGAGACCACAGCCTTGCTGCACGCTCCCTGCTTCCGCAAGCTCGTCGGCGGCCTCGTGCTCGCGGCACAGGACTCCATGGGTGCCGTCGCTGGCTTCCACGCACTCCGCCAGCTGGGCACACCGGTGCTGGCGCTCAGCGGTCTCTTGACCGCCGCTCCGCTGCAAATCGCCGAGGCGCACGCCGCGACCGGCCTGCCCATCTTCGACCGAGAGGAACTCGCTACCGCGAGAGTGGCAATCGGCCTGCTCGGTGAGTCCCAACACCATCTCACACGTCTGTCCGGATCGATTGGAGCCGCCTGAAATGCGCGAAACTGGCGCTACCATGACCCGCCGATTCTCGCTCCCGCGCGGCCGCCGTCTGCGCCGCGCGCTGAACGGCGACCCCACTCAGGAGTACATCCTCTACGTGCCAAGGTCGGCACCCGCCGACGCGCGCGTGCTGGTTTCGATGCACGGAATCTCGCGTAATGCCCACGAACACGCCTCGGTATTTACCCCGATGTGTGAAGAGTACGGCGTAGTCATGCTCGTCCCGATCTTCACCAAAGACCTACACAAGGACTATCAGCGCCTCGGGCGCAAGGGCCGCGGCAGCCGCACCGATTTGCTCCTCCAGCAGTTTTTGGTCGAGGTTACTTTCCAGACCGGAGTCGACGCCAGCCAGGTCTACTTGTTCGGTTTCTCGGCGGGCGCGCAGTTCGCGCACCGTTACGCTATGGCGCACCCGCACCGGGTGGCGCGAGCCGTGGTCGCCGCCGCCGGATGGTACACCTTTCCCGATCTAACCCAGCGGTTCCCCTACGGCATCCGGCCGGTACGGACCCTCGAAGGCGTCACGTTCAACCCGGAAGAGTTCCTACGGATCCCGATGGAACTGCTGATAGGCGAGCGCGACACGACGACGCACAACGTACGCAGCACGGAGCGCACAGTTGCTCAACAGGGCGTGAACCGTCTGGATCGCGCACGGCGCTGGGTTGCCGCCATGGGGGAGGCCGCGACGTCGTACTTCCTGGACTGTCAGGTGACGCTCACCGAGGTGCCGGGAATTGGGCATTCCTTCACATCGTTCTGCAACGAAGGCGCCCTAGTGGAACGTGTCGGCCGCTTCTTGTTTGGCGACTCGCGGCCGGCGTTCGTGCCCGACCATGACGGAGCGCTGCGCGATGGCGCCCTGCTGGCGAATCAGAACGGCGGCGCGAGTAAATAATGTTGCGAACCGGCGAGTCGAAAAAGCGCGCCGAGACGGTAGAGGGCGAGCGGACGCGGAGCCGAGAGGTCGTCGCTTCGCCCGACTCTCTGCTGATCACGCCCGAGCGCGCCGGGACTGACGAAGTGGAATCGGTCTTAGATGAGACAGAGTTTTCCGTTCGTCGCGCAGGACTGCGGCGCGTTCTGCGCCCGCTGCGTTGGACGCTCTTGCTCGTGACGCTGTTTGCGTTCGCCGCGCCTGCTTATTTGTGGTACGAGCATCGGATGGGCTTCGTGACTTCGAAGAATGCGGCCGTGCGGGCCCATCTCGCCGATATCGGCGCGCGGCTGAGCGGTCAGGTCGCGGAGGTGCGGGTCGATGTCGGCGACCGGGTGCGGGCAGGTCAGGTACTCGTCGAACTCGAAGACCGCCACCTGCGTGCCGAGGTCGAGAAGTCGCGCGCCGATGTCGCCGTGCTCGAGCGCACTCTCGAGGCTGAACAAGTGGTCATTGGCCTCGAACGACGCGAGAACGAGCATCGCAAGATCGACGGCGCGGCGCAGCTCACCGCGTCGGAAGCGCGAGCGAAGGCTGTAAAGCTCGAGGCCGACGACGCCCATCACAACTACACGTTCAAGGAAGCGCTCTTCGAGAAAGACGGCCTGGTCTCGGTCGAGGTTGTCCGCGCGGCGGAGGACCGCTGGCGGACGGCCGAGGCGCGGGGCGAAGAGGCTCGGGCGGACGCGATCGTGAGCGCGAAGTCGGTCGACCGGGAACTGCGACTGGCCGAGACTTCACTGAGGGTCCGCGAAACAAACCTCATGGTGCTCGAGGCGCAACTGCTGGGTGCGCGGGCGCGACTGAGCCGCGCCGAAGCGGACCTCCAGAGCGCGGCGGTCCGCGCGCCCAGGGATGGCGCGGTCGTCCGACGCATCGTTCAGCCCGGAGGATCCGTCGAAGTTGGCCAGCCCATCATCTCGATTTGGCTCGAAGAGTCGTCTTGGGTCGAAGCCTGGATCGACGAAGAGGATCTCGGCTTTGTGTCGACCGGAAGCGAGGCGACGGTGACTTTTCCGTCCTTGCCCGGCCAGGAGTTCGCAGGCGTTGTCGATCGGATCGGCCTCGCAACCGACTTTGAAATCCCCGAAGCCGAAGTGCCGCAGCCCCGGTTTAAGCGGATGCGTGGCACCCCCGTTGTCGGTGTTCGCATCCTGCTGCGCACGCCGCCGTCCAATCTCGTGCCGGGTTTGTCGGCCGTAGTGTCAATTGCGCGGGAACGGACCGACTCGACGAAGGAGTGACGGACGATGGCAAGCGACCACCCCCAGGTCGCGCCCGACGAGCTCCGCGACGGCAGGTGGCAGCTTATCCGGCGCAAGAAGAACATCGGACCGGTCGCTCTTACGGCGATCAGTGTCGCTGGCGTCTTGCCGCTAGTACTCGTCTTCGCCCGCATCCTCGCAATGCCCTGGGGCGAGTCTCTTCAGCTCAACGCATTCGAAACGCTCCGATCGCTGGGCGTCTACCTGAACCGTTCCTTTACTCTCGACTGGATCCCTCCGAGCGACCGCTCGACCGCGCTCTATCTGCTGCTGCTGCCAACCGGGGCAATGCTCGTGACCTTGGCTCGGTTGACGCTGGGAATCCGCGTGCTCGGACTACGCGCGATTCTGCTCGCGATTGGATTTCAGGCAGTCGGCGTGCTGTCGAGCCTCGCGCTAATGCTGGTCGTCGTCGGCACCATCGTGCTGATCCGGCCCTGGTTCCGCCGCATACGGCTGCCGATGTACGCGCGCATTCCGGTGATTCTCTGCCTAGTGGCGATGATCATGGTCGGCGCGCTGCTGGTCGCGCCTCGGCTTGGTTCAGAGGCAATCTGGAACGTCGCGTTTTTTCCGGTGATCATCATGGCGATGCTCGCGGAGAGCGTCGCCAAGACACTGGAGAAAGACGACCTGGTCTTGGCGGTATGGCGCGCCACGTGGACCATTGTTCTCGCGCTGGCGGTCCTGCTGCTCGGAGATGCGACGACGCGTTTGACCTTTCAATTCCCTGAGCTGACCCTCACGCAGCTCGTCTCGATCGTGCTGATCGCGGAGTTCGTCGACTTGCGCCTGCTCGAGGAATGGCCGGCCCGCATCTCGCGCTACTTCGCCGGCGCGCGGCCATGGTATACGGCAAAGCCTAAGGTCGCGGTCGTGCGCAACCGCGACTACGCGGGCGTCCTGGCCAAGCTCGGGCGCCCGGCACCGGAGATCTACCGCAGCCTTTCGATCCAGCGACAGATCGACGCGCTTCGCGACGGGGGCTTCGAGGTCAAGGTATTCGAGGGTGACCGAAAGCTGCTTTTCGAGCTCGCGCGATTTTTGCCGCAGAACCCGCGACCCGGTGTTCCAGGCGGCATGGTGCTAAACCTCGCGACCGGAATTCAAGGTGTGGGTCGGTTCGCACACGTGCCGGCGATGCTCGAAATGGCCGGCATCCCATACACCGGTCCAGACCCGCTCGGCCACGCAAACCTAACGGACCGTTTCGCGCTGATGAACCTGCTCGAGCGCGCCCAGGTCCCGGTGCCGCGACACTACCTCGTCGAGGATCCCACGGCGAGCGCCGCTATCGAGTTCCCCGCGGCGGCGCGACCGCGATACGAGCCGGACGCGGAACGCGTAGTCGTTCGCCATCGCCGCTCTTTGCTGGCCGCAGTCCGTGCGATTCGCCACAGCTACGGTCAGCCGGCGGTTGTCGAAGAGATTGTCGGGGGCCGAAAGATCCACGTAGCAATGCTCGGCAATGACTCGGTCGAATGCCTTCCTCTCGTCGAGGCCCCGGTCGGAGAAGGCGACAAGCTGTGCCCGGCGCCACTCTCCGAGGATGTCGCGGAGCGGGTCCGCGCCTGTGCGCGTGCCGCATACCGAGCGGCGGGATGCCGCGACTATGCGCGCGTTGACGTCCAATTTCTTGCGTTTGACGATCCGGTCGTCGTCGACATCCGCTGGGTCGACTTGTTCGCCCCGCGCGGCGCCTTCTTGACCGCGGCGCAAGCCGGCGGCTACACCCTCGCGACCTTGCTGCGCCGCATCGTCGTGGAGGCGAGTAAGCGGTACCGGGTCGGGACTTCGCCTGGCCGAGTAGCGCAATCCGTCGCGGCGCCCGACGAGCCTCAGTCGGTGCAAGGATGAAGCGCAGGGTCCTAACCGCCACGGCGCTATTGCTACTTCTCGCCGCTGGTCTGAGAGGTTGGTCCGACTCGGCTGGGGACGCCAGCCCGATCAGCCAGGGCGCGCGAAGATGGCTGGACGAATCCGGTCTGTTCTCGACCGGGTTCGGCTGCGTTTCCTTCCTAGCGGGAGACGGCAACCACCTGACCGCTCGTGTCTATCGCAGCACGAGCTTCGATCCCGTGCGCGGTCCTGTGTGGTTTGTGATGCACGGAGCCGGCCGCGATGTCGAACGCTACATTCGCATCGCCGCGCCTGTCGCCGAGCGGTTCGGTGCGCTCGCCATCGTGATCCATTTTTCAACGCAGGCCTACCCGACGATTTCCGAGTACACCCTCGGCATCGATCGGCCCGGACGCACCGGTTGGCGTGCGCCCGAGGACATGCTCTACGCGGAGGTAGAGCACAGGTTCGACGCGGTGCGCGCCGCTCTCGGTGGTGAGCAAGCCGGCTATTACTTGTTCGGCCACAGCGCGGGAGCGCAGTTCGTGCACCGGCTGCTGACTTTTCTTCCGGCGCCGCGCGTGCTCGGTGCGGTTGC
The DNA here is from genome assembly GCA_046154185.1 of Planctomycetota bacterium. Taxonomy (GTDB): domain Bacteria; phylum Planctomycetota; class UBA8108; order UBA1146; family JAJFFE01; genus JBJXGE01. Next base: position 8,403 of record JBJXGE010000030.1, on the reverse strand, counting down.
GGCGAACGCCGGCTGGTACACGTTGCCTGCAGCCACGCACCCGCGCGACCACGCGATGCCCTACGGGTTGGGTGGCGGTCCCGTTGCGCCGAAAGAGCTCGCACGTTTCTTTCGAACGCGGTTCGTCGTGCTGCTCGGCGAACGCGACACAGCCACAGCCGAGACCGACGAGTTGGTACGGGGAACGCCCGAAGCGCAGGCGCAGGGCGCGACTCGGCTCGAACGCGGCAGGAACTACTTCGCCGTCGCGCAGCAACAGGCGGCCGCGCTCGACCTGCCGTTTGCGTGGCGCCTCGCAGTCTTGCCGCGCGCCGGGCACGACGCCGCCCAAGTCATCGATTCCGCGGGTTACTTGACCTTCGCGCCCGCAGCTGTGACGTGTGGTCCGACTTCCGCTGCCGATGCCGTCGGGCTAGTGATCACGGAGATTCTCGCCGATCCACCGGATGGTACAGGCGGGGACTCGAACCTAGACGGCACACGCGACCCGTCTGAGGATGAGTTTGTCGAGATTCACAACCGCGGCCGAATACCGGTGTGTCTAGCAGGATGGACGCTCGGCGATGCGGAGGAGCCCGACCGCCACGTGTTCCCGATCGGTGCGGCGCTGACACCCGGCGCGACTCTGGTGGTGTTCGGCGGTGGGGTGCCGACCGGTCGCTTTCACGGCGCCGAGGTCCAGTGGTCGGAAGGCGGGCTCAGCCTCTCGAACGCCGGTGACGAGCTGACTCTGCGGGATGCTTCGGGTGCGATCGCGTGTCGCATTTCCTGGGGAGACCATGGCGGGTCGCCGCGCGGGCAATATCACTGGCCGGCTGGGCTCGGGATCGGCAGGTCGCTGACAAGGTCGCCCGCGTCGGAAGAGCGTTGGGAGATTCACCCCGAACGCGCCGGAACACATTTCTCACCCGGCCTCGTCTTGCGTCGAGGAGATTCCGACAGCAAATGAACACTCCCGCTCTTGAAAACGCACTGGACGGCAATTGGTCGGCGCCCGGCATGCACAAAGGACGCCTCTTGCGAGGTGCCAACGTGCATCACCGGACTACGGTTTTCGCGCAGCCGCTCGACCCGGGCGGACTGTTTGGCCGGAGCTCGCGCGACGCGAGTGCCGACTTCGCGGCGCGATTCGTCGCACGCTTCGACGGCCTGGCGCCGTCGCTTCCCGACGGTTGCCTGACCGCAGCCGCGCGCGCGTCCCTCACTGGGAGTCCGGACCTGCCCCTCGTCGAGGCCCTGCTCGCGGCTATCGTCGCGGTCGAGCGCTGCGTGGCGTCGGCGATGAACCAGATCGACGAGCCAAGATTCTCCTGCGTGGTGCCGCGCGACCGCGGTCTTGAGCTCGTCTGGGAGACCCATTCCCGCGCGATCGCCCGCGCTGCAGCACGCACCGGGCTCGCCGGTTTGATGGAGCTGCTGCCGACTGCTCTCGTCGGCGAGGGCGTCGCCGGAGAAGACTTCGCAACGCTGTTCGCCGCGCTGATGAAGCGGTCCCGGCGGCGTCAGTGGTCAGCGACGACCGCATTACTCGCGCATGCCGCGAGGCGGCGCGGAGTGCCCTGCGAGGTGCTGGCCGGCAACTATTTGCGGCTCGGTGAGGGAGTGTTACAGCACTTGGTTTCGGAGTCCTCACTCGGCGTTGCCGGAACCGATGGCCCGCTGTCCATTGCCCAGGGTGAGGCGATCCTCGATCGGGTTTTGCCCGCCGGCGTCGAGTGGCGCGTGCCGACCGCGCTGGTCGTCGGGCAGCGCGGTGCCCGGACCGTCCTGCGCACGCTCGATCGGCTCCTTCGCGCCTCATACCGGGGCGTCGGAGTCGCGACCCGCAAACAGACCACGATACAGGGCGAGCCAATCGATCGAACCTCGCAAGGACGTCGCGGCGGACCGAAGTTTCTCTTGAGTGATCCGCGCGTGGACATGGTCCTCACGGCCGCGTCGCCGCGGAGGATCGTTGAGCGCGGCCTGCAGCTTGACAGCTTCAACGTGATCGCCCTCCTCGACCCGGGGCGCGACACCGACCTCGAAATCTATCTCGCGGGCGGCGAGATCGCGCGCGCCGCGACGACAGGGGTGGTGGTGATCGGCACCGAGAACCCGCACTGCGAGTTCATCCTCGACGCCGGGGGCGAGGCACATGTCGTAATAGCGAGCCGTCGCGCGAATCACCCGCTGGCCGAGCGCCACGCTGCCGCTGGTGGCACCGTCGTCCATCTCGAGGCGGGCCCTCACAGCGACGCGATCGCAGTGCGTCAGGGTGCGGATATCGTCGCGTCGATCCCGGTCGCGTCACTGCGCAAACGGAAGGGCCGGCCCAAGGGTGCGGAATTGCGGAACGTGCTGATTACTGCAGGCCTGGCATTCGCGCTCGGAGCGCAGCCGAGTGTGGTGGTATCCAAGTTCACGCCGGACGGTTGACCCGCCCACTGTGGAGCGCCGCACTTCGAATCAGATGTCACGCCGCTGGCGTCTGACTCGTTGCGTCCCACGGTATTCGAGATGCGTCGCTGCTGGCCGGAGACTCTCCTTCAGTTGCTTGAGACCCGGACGCCCCACGTCGGAACCGTCGTTGACCAAATCGAAGGATGTCAACTTGGAGAGAAAACTGTAGCGCTGAAAATAGCTCAGGCCTGGGATCCCCACCTCGCTCTTCGCCTCGAAGAAACATCCCAGCCCGGGTCGGATCTCGCCGCCGAAGGCGAAAGCGACGAGTTTGCCATCCAACAGTACGACCTCGCCGTGAAGGAGAGGGGCTGAAAGAGCCTTGGCCATCTCGATGGCCCGGGCGGCTGTTTTGAAACCACCGGCCGTGCCATGCGTGTCGCGGTGATGCTTACGCCAGCGTCGAAGGAGGTCCCGGCATTCTTCTTCGTGCTCTGGAGAATAGTCACGAACCTCCAGATTCGGCATTTCCTGAACACGCGCGACGTTCCGCCGCAAAGTGCGGAAGCGCCCGCCGCCGAGGTTGGAGAACTCACGCGGAGAATACAGATACTGCGACTTGCGCCCCTTGAGCCGGAGACCGGGGACTTCCGAGGCCGCTGGAACGTCTTTTTCATCAACTCGGAGGACCCGCGCGGAGCGGTCGCCGTTGAAGTCATTTGCTCGAGCGAGGCAGCGGCCGAGCACCTGCGGATCAAGCGGGGTGGGTGCAACCGCTAGATCGAGGTGCGCCTTGCCATCGCGCTGCCGCAGGACGAAGACACACATGCAGCCCTGTTCTTCGCTGACGAGGACCACGCTTCGGTTTTGACGCGCCCTCGAGATTAGGTACGGAAAATAGTACGCGAACCCGAGCTGCTGGCCGCGCTCTACCGCAGCACTGAAGCGGGGGAAATGGTCAAAGGTGAGTACCTCCAGACCCTCCAGAGTTCCAGTTAGCGCGAGTTGGTTCATCCGTTGTTCCGTCCCCGTGTACGGGGGGCATCTAAGTGCGGCATGTTTCAGTTTCCGTTCATCAATCAAAGACGGATGCGAGCGGGCTGGACAAGACCAGGATTCCGATGGCGGGCCGTTATCATCGGATCGTAAATCGAGCGGTGAGCCTTTTCCATGCTATCGCGCGACGGCATGACGATTCGAAGGCTCCGATCTTCAGCGCCGAAGTGCATGTCGAGCGAGTGACAGGGAATTGCTGTTGCGGATTCGAAGCGGCCGCTGCCGGCTACTTCGACGCACCATCGATCTTTGACCGGCGCCGTCTCCGGCGCTTTCTGCAGCAAGTCTTGCTGAGGCGATTCGTTCGCAGCCGTCACTCGGATTGCTCGCGCATCGCAATCGCAATGCGAAAGTCGCGAACTGTCGAAAACTGATCGAGGAATCCGTCAGCACAACGCCGACACCAACGGTACCGGCGACCGACGCGAACCCGAATGCAAACGATGCGTTTGACCTTGGCCAGAGTCCCGACGATGCCACCGAGAGAGCGAGCGCCACCGTGACGAACCTGTTTCGCGCAATGCAAAGATCTCGGACTGAAACGGCCCTCGTCCGTTCCGAGCGGCATCGTTTCCAATCGCAAGTGCAAAGGGCAAACTGTTCGCTCATCGACGTGACTGAAGCAGCGAGTGAACACCACCGTGGCCGACTTTTGCGATTAACCCACTCGATTTCGCCTTACTCGACTCAGGTTCGGAAGCGAACACTGATACAAAGGGCATGCCCCCAAATGATGTCACGTGAGCGACTCGTCGGGCCGCGTAATGAAACTCAGCCGATTCCCATCGGGATCCACAACGAGCATGTCGCGGGTATCAGGACCAAGTGAATTGCTCGGCGGCTCCTTGATCGGCACTCCTTGTCCACGGAACTCTGCGTAGCATGCGTCGACATTGGGAACGTAGAAGTGCACTAAGCCCCCGAACTGGCAGTCACCAGCGTGCTCTGTGAGGAATATCTCCAGGCCGTCCCGAGCTACGGATGCGAACACGGGCAGGTGAGCATCGAACTGGTGCTTCCACTGCTCCTTGAAGCCAAGTCGCTCGTAGAAGGCACGGCTCTTGTTCCAAGAACGGATTCGCAACGCCGGGATGACTCGCTGCATGTGCACCTCAGTGGCCGTCTAAGGCTCCGGTTTAGCGGCAGGCCGTGAAAGAGGACTGGCCGTGCAACGGTTGTTCGCCAGCGCCCCCGAATACCCTGACGTGCCGCCATGACTACAACGATCGATAGAACTGTAACCCGTTCCCATCGGGATCTCGAAGGTGAAACTCGCGAGTACCCCAAGATGTCTCCGCGACGGGCTTGATGTTCTCCGAGACGCCAGCATCGCGGAACTCTCGATAGAGCCCGTCCACATCCGTTACGACGAAGCGATAGGTGGGGCGGTCGCCAATCCGGTCCCACGCTTTGGCGTCCTGCCACTGAAGGTGAAGCTCCACCCGGTCTCTTTGGACCGCCGCATAGCGAAAGTTCTCCGGTGGGCCACCGAACGTCCGAACAAAACCCAACTGCTCATAGAAGTGGATCGACGCGCCGACATCTCGCGACCCCAGGACCGGGTGGACAGCATCGATGAAGGGTCGCAAGGCTCTTCTCCTCCTAGGCTGGCGAACGCCTGAGCTCAGGTGCGTTCAAGGGGACGACCGCTATTTGCGACAGCAAGAATGGGCTGCGGGTCAAGCGTCACCGGCAGCGACTTCTTGGGCCCGCCGCCCATGCGAGCACGAGGCTGGCGAACTCCTCGCGATCGTCGAACGCCCGGCACAGGTCGGCCCGCTCAATTGACTGCCGATCGGCGGTGACCATGAACTGGCTGCGGTCCCTGCACATCCGGAACGCCGTAGGACCGGTGAGATCGACCACCCAGTTCCCGAAGCACTCGGGCGAATACTCGGAGGCGACCACCCGGCACCCAAGACCCGCGAGCTTGTCGAGCAGGAGGCCGATGTATGCACGAATCTCCGGTGCGATCATCTGTCGGGCTGACTTTCGGCATCAGCGGCGGCGCGCCAGCGCCGTCCGCTGCATGCTGTTGTTATGCGGCCGCCCTCACGATTCATGAGAGCGCTCCGATTCTGGAAACACTAGAGTGCTCGCCATACTTGTTTCCCGCGTAGCCTGCTCCCAGCCAGAGTTAGTACGCATTACGCCCAGCATCAGCGGCGGCACGCAGCGCCGTCCGCTTCATGCGGTTGTTATGTGCCGCCCCGTCCCTCAAGCGATGATCACGGATACGCCGAAAGGCACCTCAAGCGCCGTGAACAACTCCAAGCATCTATGCGACACTTCAAAACCAGCCGTATCGCAGTTTGAACGATAGCCACAGAACACGTCCACCTCGAATCGGTGCTTTAGGGCCTTGAGATATTCAACGTGTGGGCGCACCACTAGCCAAAGAGCCTCGATGTGGCGATCTAGCTCCTCGGTCTCACGCAGCGCCGGCTCAAAATGCCAAGCATCGTCCTTCCAGGCGGGTGAATGTGGGCCGAGCTGATCGCCTTTGCGATGAAGGTGCGTTGGTTCAACGCCGAGCCGCTCACTGATCTCCTCGAACGGGACGCCGTTACCGTGGATGCGCAACGTCACGCTGAAGCAAAAGTAGTTCGCCTCGTCGGGCTCCTCACCGTTAAGGAAGCCCCTCAGCGTGCGATACATCTTGGGTTGATCGGCGTCATTGCCCATAGGCACATAACGTCTCTGTCGAATGGCCGTCCGCCTGCATCGGGTTGTTAGCAATCCACATCATCAGTCTTCTCATCGGGATTGAAGTGGTGCAGCAACAGGTAATCGTTCCAGCCATCACTTCCTTCGCACGTGGCTATCGTAGACGATTCGAGCTGTCGTCCCACGTCTGAGTCGTCGTAGGCGCCACGGAGGCGCCGCCAGCCAGCGACAAAATTCGTCGTGCAGAAATTGAGATTAATGTATAGACCGTTCTCGTCCCCGCGGTTTTCCGCCACGAACTGCAACTGAACGCCGTCTGTCGCATCACGAAGCCTCGCGACCAATTCTTCGGGGTCGCCGCCCTTCATGCGCTCGGGCTGAATCTGAATGTTCAGCGCTCTCACTGTATGCCTCACTCCTGGATAGACACTCCCTCCGGAATGTACCGCATGACGTCTTCGACGCACTCCCGCGGGAATAGCTTGAAGTTGACTCGCAGCCGGGAGCTCGACGACGTGAACTCCAGTACCGCCGGACCGTAGAGCCGTCCGGCCCAGTATCCGTTTTTCGCCGGGCGCCTGACACTCACGATCTCAGACCACTTGATGCGCGCCTCGCCCAAGAGCGTCCTCGCCTCGAGTTGTTCCATTGATACCTGCACGCGGCACCGGACTCGGATCGCAACGAGCCACGCAAACACGACAAATCCCGCAACGAGCAGCCACACTTGGGTTGGCCGAACTAGCAGGCCCAAGAATATGCAGAGTCCGGCGACGACCCCGCCCGTTACGTAGAGCCCCGCTGCGCTTCCGATCGTCGCCCGATATGTCACAGGTTCATCTCGTCCGTCCAACGACCTGCCGCTCAGCCGCGAGCGGCGTGCCTCATGCTACCGCGTCCGCCCCGCGCGTGCCCGCCGCTCGTCGGCTGTAGCGGCTTGTTCGCCCGCTTCTTCGCCCGCCTCCCACGCGCCAAGGTTCGAGACCGGATCTGGGAGTCGGCCACGAAGCCATTCCGCGCACTGCGCCGGCGTAAACGTCGCGTCTTCAGCTGCACGCGATTGTCAGGCGTCTCCTCTACTGATCCAAATGCCACTTGAGAAACTCCGCTGCCACCTCTGAGTTCATTTCGAGTATAGCCTCAGCGACGGCCGCAAATCCCTTTGCTGCCGCAACAGCCGCTAAAGCACAAGACAACATTGACTCGTTCCATGTGCTGCGCGCCGCCTGCGCCATTAAGCTTGGCAATCTCGACAACGCCTCCACATACGCTGGCTTGAGATCATCAGGTATGGCTACGTTTTGCTTGAGGCGGCAAATCTCCACCCACGCAGGAAAATGCATGCGCTATCGGTTAAGGCGTAAGCTTTTTGCGCGCGCGAGGTAGAGAAAGAAGCCAAGCCGCCATATCTTCCTCTTTGCAAAAACCTCAAGGGGAAGGAGGCGAACTTGGCCAGCGAGCAGTGTACTCACATTCGAGCGACGCTCAAGCGATTGCTGCCAGACGATCGATTGGAGCAAATTGGTGAAGAGACGGGGTGTTTCAAGCGGGTCCGGAAGGTAGCGCCGGTCTCTTTATTCTGGACACTGGTGCTCGGTTTCGGCGGCGGCACGGATCGATCAATTTCCAATCTTCGACGCATATACGAGAGCAACACGGGGGAGACGTTAGTGCCGTCTTCGTTTTCAGACCGATTCACGAGCGGGCTGGTCTTGTTTCTTCGCAAAACGCTGGCAGTCTTGCTGAAGGACTTCAAGGCAACGCGTGCACAACTGGGAGAACGGTTCGAGGCGTTCAAAGACGTACTGCTGACAGACTCGACGGTCTTGCGATTGCACAAGGCGCTGGCGAACGTTTGTCCCGGAACTCGGACGAATCATTCTCCGGCCGCGGTCAAACTACACGTGGTCATGAGCGTCACGAGCGCGGGGAAGAGCACTGTCGCGCTGTCGACTGGACGCACCCACGATCGGCGAAAGCTCGTGATCGGCCCGTGTGCCCGACGTCAACTATTCTTGAACCTGACGACAACTACTTTTGAGTTTCCTCCTGGTTGATTGGTGGCTCCGAGTCACTGCGTGCCAAGGAGCGTGAGCGTGTCTGTGTCCGGGTTCCTCCGGCTGTCGCCCCCTCGGGGGCGACAGCCTGAAGCTAATTTGCGATCGCCTCCGTCTCGTCGGCCTGCTTCGCCGTCCTTGCTGCTTTTCCCTTGGCTGTATTCGCGCGGAAGCTGTCACCGACAAGTTCGATGATCGTCGCATGGTGCACGATTCGATCGATGGCAGCCGCGGTGGTCAT
>JBJXGE010000019.1:0-31650 GCA_046154185.1 Planctomycetota bacterium | reverse complement strand
CGGCCCGGTCCGCGACGACTCGAGCCATCGAATTTCTTTGCGATCAGTCGGCGGTGCCACGCGAGCAGCGTCTCGGGGCGAACGATCGAGGCGTACTGCTCGAGTGCCTCGCGGGTAAGTCTGATCGCTTTCGCGGCGAGCCGACGGCGTTGAATGTCGGTGATTGAAAGCCGCTCGGACGGGATCGCCCCGCGCAAGACGCGAATCTCCTCGAGCAGGTACTCTATGATCTCGACCTGAGCGCGGTTGAGAAAGCCCGCGAAGCCAACGATCAGAAACTGGAGTAGCACGGTTAGTTCTGGCATTGGAGCATCTTATTAGCTGGGTTTGCACTAAAACTGGCACCGCTCAAGGTCCTGCCATGCAAGGCCTTGCGCCGCAGAAAGGTTCTTGGACACGCGGGTGCGGAAGTGCCGCGCCCCGCGAGCCCGCCTGCGGCAAGCAACGGCGTGGTTGATAGGAGATAGCCTATAGGCTATACTGCTCACATGTGGAAAGTGCAGACGACCGAGGTCTTCGACGAGTGGTTTACCGGACTTGGAGACGACGCGAAGACAGAAGTCATTGCCAAAGTTGAGCTGCTAAAGATCTTCGGGCCGCAGCTTGGCCGGCCGCACGCGGACACCCTCAAGGGCTCGAAGCACAAGAACATGAAAGAGCTTCGGGCCGTGACTGCGGACAAGGCGATTAGAATCTCATTCGCGTTCGATCCGAAGCGAAGCGCGATACTGCTGGCGGCGGGAGATAAGGGCGGTGTCGCTCAGGCGCAGTTTTACAAAAAGCTGATCGCCAAGTCGGATGCGCTGTTTGACGCCCACCTCGCGGTCTTGAAACAGAGAAAGGAGAAGTAACATGGCAAAATCGTTTGACGCACTGGTTCGTCGGACCACGACGCGGAAGATTCGCGCGGATGCGAAGCGCCGCGCGCGCGAGCTGCTCGGCGAGTACGTGCTTTCCGAGATTCGCACAGGACGCGGGATGAGCCAGGTCGAAGTCGCCAAGGCGCTGGGCATCAAGCAGCCCAGCCTGTCCAAGCTGGAGAAACAGTCCGACATGCAGATCTCAACGCTGGACAAGATCGTCCGGGTGCTCGGCGGCGAACTGGAAGTCGTCGCCCGGTTCAAGAAGGGCACGGTCAAAATCGGCCCATTCGGCAATACGCGTCGCGGTTCGCGCCGTCTGCAGGGCAACGAAATTCCAGCGCTGATCTGACCCTGGCTTCAGACACCGAGCTGACCAGCGTAAACGCCGCTTCTCGAGTCGTGAAGGCGACGCGCCGTTCCTTGCGCATTGCAACTATCCAGCCGGCCGCCGTCAAGAATGGACCGACGCATCATTAGCGTCCCACATCGTAGTCCTTCTCCGTCGACTCGAGAACCCGCCCCGGTTGATCGCCTGAGATGATTGACCTGCCGCTCGCGAGAGCGGAGTCCGTCAGTTGGCGCTGCCAGGCGGCGTTGGTGATCGACCGTTTGCAGCCTGACCGCTTGAGCTGCTCGCGTATTTCGTGGGAGGGCTTTTCCGGGAACATCAGCTGGGCGCGGTCGCGCCCGTAGTCTGCCAATCGCTGAACGGGAATGCCGCCCGCCTCGCTGATGAGGCGGTTGGGCGTTTGGGTACAAGCGCGCAACTTCTCGGCGGCCGCTTCGGCGACGGCGCAGGAACTGGCAAAGTTTGGGGATGTAGTCTTGCGCGTTGGTTCACGTCGTCAAACTCCTTTATAAGATCGGTGACGCGCTGCCCGTACTCGTCCGGCTCTATCGTCCTTGATTGACTCCGAAAAAGTGCCGGCAATACCTTCGCTCAGCCAACGCCGACTTGCCACGAACCGACTTCGTCAGCAAAGAAGACAACGTCGTCGTAGCACTTGTCGACCTAGCGGAGTAAAAAGCGATCTCAAACGCTGCGCGAGTTTCGCCTGCGCTTGCCTTCGCCGATTGCTTCAGGCAGCGCGCGTGCCCTTCGACTTTTCCGTACAGTTTTTCGAGTCTACGTCGAAGCTCTCGTAACATTTCTACGCGCGACTTGCCATTCGAACCATCGCCAGGTGCCCAGCGCGGACAACCGCTCGAACATCTGTTCGAGAGTCGCCGGCGACGAAAACTTGAAGGCGATCGCAAACCTCGTCAACGCTGCTTCCCGTTCTTGCCGCTCGAGTCAGCCGTTTCGAGCCAGAGACCGCGAATCACGAAGAACAAATAGTACGTCACGAGCCCGCGTTTGCAACGCTATGGCAAGCCAGAGACCTCGAGCCGTATCGCTAAGTGAGAGGTTTCGTGAGCCGAGTCTCGGCAAGTTGAAAGGTACTAGGGACGATGCACACTTCACGAGTTTGGCGTGTAGGGCTCATCGCCGCGCTTCTTGCAGGTTGTAGCAGCATTCACGTCCCGGTGGGACATTGGAAGTCTGCCGACAATCGTGTTGGTCTTACGGTCTTTGGAAGCGGCCGCTGTCTGTTTGCAAGACGTGAGGGCGACGCGGTCACACTTGAGTGCGGGTATCTCGATACTAGCGGCAGAAAGTACACACAGCTGGAGCCCTTCGACTTTGCAGGAGAGCGGCGATGGGCGGCCCGAGGCGAAGTGCCGAGTTCTGCAGTTCATTCGAAGTCGGTTAGATAGCTCTTATGTTGTTGATCCCCCATTCCAGCCTTGGGAGCTAGAGACAGAGCCAGACAAACTGTGAAGCGTGGGGGCATCGTGTTCCCGTGCTGTCCAAATCCTCATCTGCCGCTAAATACTCAGGAACCAGCGCGGCTGTTTGTCAGAGCTAATCAACGCTTTTGCGCGAGTACTCGCTACCTTGAACGCGCGCCGAGTGTCTCGCACCTCTCTCTACTAGCCGACGTTCGCGAAGGCGTGAGCTCGAATCTCGCCCACACGCTCGATCCGATCGAAAGCCTGCGAACTGCCCAACTCCTCGTAGACTCAAAAATGCCCTCACTTGGCACGAGTTCAAACCCACCCGCACGACCGAGTTGGCCGACTCAGTCGCAAGTGCCAGTCGGAAAAGCTATTGCGGGGTTAGCGAAAAGCGGTTCGAAGGAGCGACCGACCGGACACAGATCTCGTTTGCCCCAACTTGCCAGCAACTTCGCACCTTGTTAGCGTGCACGGGATTTTTCCGGGCTATGGCGTTTTTCCGCGAAGATTCTGGGCTGAACAATCCGACGACCTGTCCGCGGTGGAGGTGCCTGGGGGTGATAGGGCCACCGAACAGGGAGGATGGACGAATGTCTCGACGGATAGTGCGTGCGGCGCTCGTTGTGATCGCGACCGGCGTGATGCTCGGGCAGGTCGGGCCGCCAGTTATATCGCCATTTCGGCTATCGCTCTCCGACTCCGCAGATCTCCTCGTTTTCAGGAACGTGTTGCGGGACCCGACGTTTGAGACTGAAGCCCTGAGTTTTCTTGTTGCGGGTCCTTGTTTCGGAGGGTTCCGACCACTGACAAATTCAACGACGCTTCCGCGCATGTACGAAGGCAATTTCATTTTCGCAAGCGGCAGCATGTGGCCGAGAGCGACGGCAAGTTACCTGAATGTACTGCCGATACCAGCTATTGGACCCGGCGGAGACTCTCTGACCATTTCGTTCGCGTCTTCGACGCCAATCGCGACGAGCGCGTCAGGGATTCGAATTCCAAACACCCTGGGCTACGCATTCCTCGCATATGTGCTCGACGTCGGGCCTCCTGGAATAACAGCCCCCTTCGCTGCGGGTTATCAACTCTTGGGCATTAGTGTGGCGTCCGATGCCAGAGGCTCCGTATTTGCCTCTATTACTTTCTGTCAGTGTGTTTTCAGCTATCAGCGTGGCTCTTCCGCCTTGACCAAGACAGCCACAACGACCTGGGACGGCTCGTCGTTCGGACCACTAAGGGTGGATTAGGATGCGGGAATACGACAAGCTATTTAAGCTTTTCTCGCGGAGCAGGGACTTGACCGTAGTCCGCAAACTCGTGGACCGCGAAAGCGACCTTCACAGACCAGAGGTCGAGCATCTTTTTGTCGTGTGTGAAGCCATTTCTCAACTCTCGCCAAAGTCTTTTATTGAAAACTTTGGATCTCTGATACTAGGTTTGCCTATTGAACTTCAAAAAATCTGCTTTTGGCGATACCTCGCGTCTCAAGCACTCATTATCTGTAAAGCTACTGACTTGCAAACCACGGCGAAGGGCCTAACTGGAACCGCGCTCGAGAGGGACTCCGAGATTCTCTTGGCGATCAGAGTTTTGGACGCAGCTCTCTTGCGCCAAGCTGGTAATCCGGTGCAAGCAACTTCGCTTCTTGAGAAATGTGTCGAAGACCTTCTAGCTCTCAGAAAATCGCCTGCCGCTGACGCGTGGCGCGGCGAAGCGCTGATGCAGCTCGGTTACACCTATCAAGCTCGAGGGAATTTCCTATTGGCGGAGAAACTCTACCGCCAGAGTATCAGGCTGGGCGCACAACATGGGTTTACCAATCTATGGCTTCGAAATGGAATGCTCGCCTCCCTACATTGGGCGTCTGGCCAATTTCGATTAGCACTCCGCCGACACAGCAATGCGGAGACACGAGCTCAAGCGACCGAGATGCGCGACTACGTATTTCTTGCGTGGTCGTATCTCTGCGCCTGCAAGTGCGCAATTGATCTAAAAGCAGTTGCACGGGCGAAATCCGAGCTCAAGTTGCTCGATCGGACATTGGAGTTGCCTGAAGCGTTTCCGCCTCAGTATCGAGGCTATGCAATCCTCTTTCGCGCACAAATTTGCATGCTCGAAGAAGAATACGACGAATCAGCTGCAGGTATGAATCATGCCTTACGCGTCTTTGAAGCGATGGAACCACCGTATCACGAAGGCACGCTCGACACCAAGATCAGCATGGCCACGTTTGCGTTCTTATCCAAGAATTACGCGCTCGCGTGCGCCACCGTCGCGAAGGTGCTCGAGGATGCCGAGGCGAAGGGGTGCGTCAATGCGCGCTCGCGCCTCATGGTGCTCGAGTCGTGTCTCGTCGTCTCGCAGAACCCGCCCTTGCGCGCGGGCTACGATGATTTGGTGCACCGCGTGCATCTCATCAACAATCCCCGGCTCTTGTTTCTTGCGCTCGTGAATCTGTATCACTTCGCGATCGAGCACTTGACCCCCGCCGATCAGAAATTCCTCTTGGCTCGCATTCGAAACTTGAAACCGCTCCTCAAGAAGAGCTGCTACGAGGAACTCTATCGTGAGTACATTTCCGATACTTACCGCGACGTCTTCGAACAACGCCTCGACGAAATCCCCGAACTGACGTGGCCCGAAGACGACGGCGACGAGCAGGGCGAAGCAGAAGACGAAGACTGATTACCGCTGTGAAATCGATGCCTGCGCGGACGGGCTCCATCCACCTGGCGCTCCCTGCGCCCGCCGGCACGACCAATTCCGCTCTCGCGAGTAAGTCGTTCCACCGCGAGGAAACGCGCCTTACTTCGCTGGCGCCGGCGCGAGCAGTTTCTTCCATCGCTCCCACGCATCGGCACGGGCTTTTTTGTTGGGTTCAGACGCGTCGGGGGCTTCCCCGGCGCGAAGGAACCCGTGGCCGGCGCCGGTGTAGGTGATGGGTTCGAAGACCTTGCCCGCTTTCTTCATCGCTTCGGTCGTCGCGGGGAGCGTCGCGTTGATGCGCGCGTCGTTCTCGCCGTAGAACCCGTAGACGGGGCATTCGATTTTCGCGAACAACGATTCGTCTTTCGGAGCGCTACCGTAGAAAACGAACGCGGCCTTGAGGTCTTTGCGTCGAGACGCGAAGTCGAACGATTGCGAACCGCCCCAACAGAATCCCGCGACGCTGAGTTTGCCATCGGCGGCGGGCAGTTTGATCACGTGATCGGCGACAGCGGCGAGATCGGCAGTGACTTGCGCCGGGTCGAGTTTGTAGAGCGCCTGGGTCGCGGAGTCGACGTCCTTGAACGCGTCGGTATTGCCGCCTTCGGGACCTTTGCCGGTGAGCAGATCGGGAGCGATCGCGATGTACCCGGCCTCCGCGAGTTGATCAGCGACGGATCGCACCCAGTCGGTCAGACCTTTATTCTCGTGGATGACGAGAACCGCGGCGGCCTTGGTCTTCACCTCCGGAAACACGACGAAACAGCGCACCATGCGCTCGCCATTCTTCACATCGACCCATTCGTGGTGGCGCGGCGACTTATCGAGTCGCGCACGCGCGGGGTCTTTGTCGGATTGCAGCGGCACGAGAGCGAGGAGTAGCAGCGCAGCGAACGATTTCATCTCGAGTCTCCTTTGCGGTTCAGTCGCACCCTTACAGGGTGCACGCTTCCTGGTACGGTTACCCCGGGCTGCGCCCGGGGCTGATGAATTGCGCCCCTTCGGGGCTGCGGTTTCTCACGGGCCACGTCGAATCGCGTTCGGAGTTTGCACACGCGACGAGCGGCCGTGCAATCCAGAAAACAAAAAGCGATACCGCCGATCTCGTTTCCATCGGGGCCGGTGGCAGAAAGCCGGCGTCGAGCATTTTGTTGGCGTAACAACAGCTTAGTACAGGATCCAGGCGCGCGTAAGTTGACGACCATTGAATCACGCCCCCTTCGGGGCTTCGGTTTATCACGGGCCACGTCGAATCGCGTTCGGAGTTTGCACGTGCGACGAGCGGCCCTGAGATCCAAAAACAAAACGCGATAACGCCGATCACCTTTCCATCGGGGCCGTTGGCAGAATGCCGGCGTCGCGCATTTCATGGCGTAACAACAGCTTGGTAGAGAATCCACGCGCGGGCAAGTTGACGACCATTGAATCACGCCCCTGCGGGGCTTCGGCTTAATGCGGACCGCGTCGCCTCGCGTTCGGAGTTTGCACATGCGACGGGCGGCAGTGCAGTCCAGAAAACGAAACGCGACAACGCCAATCATGTTTCCATTGGGGCCGGTGGCAGAAAGCCGGCGTCGAGCATTTTGTTGGCGTAACAACAGCTTAGTACAGGATCCAGGCGCGCGTAAGTTGACGACCTTTGAATCACGCCCCTTCGGGGCTTCGGTTTATCACGGACCGCGTCGCATCGCGCTCGGAGTTTGCACGCGCGACCAGCGGTCGTGCAATCCAAAGAAACAAAGAGTGACGCCGCCGATCACTATTCCGCCGCAGCCGGCGGTAGCATGCCGACGTCGCGCAATTGATGGCGGAGCAACAGCACTTGGCCGAAGTGGCCGCTGAGATGTTCGAGGACGTGGTAGAGAATCCAGGCGCGAGAGAGTTGCCGACCTTGCTGCGCGAACGGTTCATGAAGCGCGGCGTCGCGCCACCCACGCAACACGCGATGCGTGCCCGCGCGGGCGCGGCGCAACAACTGTTCGTAGTCGGGGAATTGCTTCGCGGCGAGCGACGCCGGGTGACCCCCCGCGGGCGCGACCGGCATCCCGTCATTATCCATGCGGATGCCGATCTCCCGCACCATGATCTCATCCGCGGCGGCGTCGACCGGCAGTCCCTGCGCGGCGACTTGCAACCAGTAGCATTCGGACACCGCGATGTGCGCGAGCAACATGCCGGCGGTGTTGTGGCCGGGGTGCGCTTGCCACTCGAAGTGGCGCGGCTCCCATTCACGCACGCTATCGAGCAGCAGCGCGAGTTGATCATCGAGTCCCGCGGCAAACAGCCCGATCGCGAATTGATCCGAACGAAAACCGCTCGGCACGATGAGCGCTCGATCGCGCGGCTTTGAACTCATCGCTTCACGCACCGTGCAAGGATCGCCAGATCCGACTCGTAGCTCTCGGGGCCGAGTGGCCCAAACGAAAAACGCACGAATTTCGCGAGCGGCGACGCGTCACCGCGCCGCATCATGTCGCACAACGTGCCGGGCAAAATCGCCGCGCGCTCCGCGAAGAGTCGTTCATTGAGCGCGTCCGCGGTCAAGCCGCCAGGCAGCCGCGCCCAGTGGTAGAAACCGCCGTCGCCCGAATACAACTCGAGGCCTAGTTGCGCGAGCCCCTGCGCGTAGCGCCGACGTTGCGACGTGAAGAACTCAGCGATCGCACGACGCGCATGTCCGACGCGCTCGAGTTCGAGCAACTGCAGCGCGTAAATCTGCGACGGTCGCGAAACGCCGCCCATCCCGATCGATGACCAGTTGCGAAACTGGTCGATATGACGTTTCGCGGCAACGATCCAACCGACGCGAATGCCCGGCGCTTGCAGCCCTTTCGTCGCGGCGCCCGCGACGAAGATGTCAGTGGCTTCGATGTCGCCGACGAACTCGAGCGCGCTCACCGGTTTCGGATCCGCGAAAAATTCATACGCCTCATCGAACAGCGCGCCGCGGCCAGTCGTTGCGCTCCACTCGACGAGCTTGCGCAGCGCGTCGCCGGCAACCGTCACGCCGGTCGGGTTACACGGGTTGCTCTTGAGCAGAAACGGATGCACGAGCTTTTGCGCCGTGATTTCGTAATCCGCGAGCGTCGGTCGAAAGCGATTCTCCTCGCGACTCGGAACGATGCGATGCGCGCGTGCGAGCAGTCGCAACACGTCGAAGTACGGCGTGTATTCGGTTTCCTCGACCAGCACTTCGACCTCGGGCCGCAAGAATGCGAGCGTCGCCCAAATGCCAGGTCGCCCACCCGCGAAAATCGCGACGTTCTCATACGTGATGCCAGCGTCATAGAAGCGCCGGTAGTAGTCCGCAATTGCGCGTCGCAACGGTTCGTTACCGGCCGCTTGCGGGTATTTCAAATCGTCCGCGGTTAGCGAGATTGCGCTCGGCAATTTCGGTCCGCCGGGCACCGGCGTCGTGAGCGGATAACCCTGCGCCCAAGGATGCGTGCCGGGCGATCCCATGTACTGACCGCTCGCGGCAAGAAACTTGAACAACGTCTCGTACACACCCATGGGCGGAAAAGAAACAAGCACGATGCGCCGGTCCTTTCGGTCGTTGAGCGAGGAACACTCGGACGCGCGCGCCTCTGAAAACGCCGGTCGCAAGGCGCGAGGAGCGCGATCGTATACGAGGCTTCATGCGCCGGCGAGTTGGATTTGAGGCGCTCCGGAGCCCCTATCCCAAGCATCGAATCGCCCCCGGACTCGTCATCGCGCCGAGCTCTGAGTTTCGCCGACTGGGCGAGACTTTCCACGCGTTGCCATGGGATGCCCAGTAAGGCCGGGGCGATCAGTCTTCCCGCGCCCTGGCCGCGATTATTTCAGTTCGAACGTCACATCGGCGTCCCGACCGCGCTGATGAGTATGAACCTGCTAGTGCGCGACTGACCGCGATCGAAAGGAGTTGAAGCGGATCGCCAAGGTCGGAACGCCGGCAGCGCATGAAACAGAACGAAGAACTCAAACAAGATTCGAAACCAAGATCCTTGAAAGGCATTCCCATGCAACTCTCGAAACTCTTCACGACGTCCGCCCTGCTCCTCGTCTGTGGCGCACTCTCCGCGAACATCAATAACGTCGAAGTCGTTCGCTCGAGCCCCGGCGATCTCTCCGGCGACGGTATCATCGACCGAGCCGACTTGCGCCTGATGTCGGCATACTTCGAAGGCGCGGCCATGACTTGTTCGATGGACACGATCGATTTCAATCGCGATCGTCGCGTCGATATCGCCGATTTCGTCGGCCTCGCCGAACTCGTGACTGCGCGCGATGGTCAGCCGATCGCGGTCACAGTCGTCACCGTGTCGATTCGGCTCGGCGACGTCACAAATGATGGCGTTATCGACGGCAAGGACGTCGACGCGCTCGCGAGTTATCTCGCTGGCGAGATCAACTTGGAGTCCCCGATCGACGCCGCCGACGTCAACCGCGACCGCCGGCTCGACGTCGCCGACCTCAGCATGCTCGCGGAGTACGTCTACGGCCGGGGCCGATAGTATGCCTTTACTCGTGCAGCGCCCGCGGTGCGGCGAGTCGTCGCCGCACTGCGGGCGCGCTCGTTTGCGAGCGGCTCGACCGCGCGACTTGCACGACGTCGATCGCTGATCAAGAATGCGCCGCGAGTTGCTCACTTCAAAACTGAGCAGGGGTAGATCGAAGAATTCACGCGCCGTTTTTGAGCAGGGCCCAACAATGCCGAAATTCTCGCAGACCAGAATCACCGACACACTCGCGGCGATCGAAAAAGAAGAAAAGGGTCCGGAAGTCGGCGGCGACGGCACCGTCGCTCATAATCTCAGCCAGTATCTCGACACTATGACCGGCCAAGAAACCGACACGCTGAGCCGGTCATTGTCGCAAGGTGATTATCAATACTCGGAAGCGACTATGGCGATTCCGACAGGGAAGAGTTTGCGACACCCGCTCACGAATGTGCGCAAGGACATCGAAAAGCAGTACCGCTCCTACCGACGTGCGTTGCTCATGGTCTACTTTGCCAAGCTGCAAGAGACGAATCACGCGGTCGGAATTCAGCGTGCGGCAGCTGCCGTCAGCCAGTTCGCCGAAACGGAGCTTGTGAGTCGTTTGCGCAACGAGCTCAAGAACCCGGCTCTGCGGCGCGACTACTATCGGATGCGGCTAATGGCGCCGACCTGGGATGGTTGGGACCAGACCAAGTACCGACCGCTCATGGCCGGCTGCGCGATTGGCCAGCGCGGAGCGTATGGACCGGGCACGCTCGGGTGTTTTGTCGTGAATCCGCAAGGTGAGATTTTCTTGTTGTCGAACTATCACGTGCTCAAGCAGGTGCCGGGCGGCGAGAACGCCATCATTCAGCCGGCGCACGAAGTCGGCGGCGGATTCTTCGACTTCGTGGCAGAGTACAGCGCTGGGCAGCCGGACTTGGATGCCGCAATCGCAAGAATCAAGCCCGGCATCTCAGTGCAAAACCGCACCGTCGGTGTCGGCGCGTTCGACATCACTGGCTCGGCGGGCGTGCACAACAACATGCAGGTGCAAAAGCTCGGCTGTTCGACCGGCCGCCGCATCGGCGTCATCCCCGACGCCAACGTGATCAATCCGCCGCCGGCGTTCCCGAACATCGGCGTTGCGCAAGCGCTGCATCAAATTCGCGTCAACCGCGACGCGGATAACGACCCGCGTGGCGATCTCGACTTTCAGATTCAAGGCGATTCAGGCACCGCGCTCTGCGACATGGCTGGGAATGTCGTTGCGCTCCTCAATACCAAGCATCCCGGCGGCTATGCGCTCGCAACGCTGATCACGCCGATCCTGCAGCGTTTCAACGTCCAGATTCTCGGCGCCGGCATCCACGTCTCGCCTCGACTGCGCGGACAATTGGTCAACTTCCAAACAAAGTCGCTGCAGGCCGCGCCCGGCGGCAACATCAAGCATGTGTTGACCTGGAAGAGTTCGACCGGCGACCCATTAGATCTCGGCCACTTGCGCGTGCGGGAAAAAGTATCGTGGCCGACACCGCCGCCCCTCGTGATTCCGTACATCATTCCACCGGATCCTGAGGACTATACGCGCGCCGGTGCGCACTACGGCCTCGGTAATGCCGCGTTCACGCCAGGACAGATGGGCCAAGGCGACGACACGCATAGCGCCATGGGGCCTTTCAGTCATCTGGCGCTCAACTTTCGAGGGCCGGGCAGTTTGCAGGTGACGTTTGAACAGGAGTACCAGTATTCCGATGACAATGGCACGACGTGGCACTTGATCCCCAACAGCCGCTATACCGTCCGACGCCAAATTACTTGGGCGAACGACAAGACGACCGTAAGCATCGTAAAGACCAACCGGGACGATCCCGGTGACTCGTGCAGTAACTCGGTCATCGTGTAGCCTCGCGGTTCGCGGGCGACGCTATGAGCAGTGGGTTCTTCGCGCACATTGTTGACGCGCAGCCGAGCACAACGCATCCTGCTCACGATCACTCCTCATGTTCGCGCTCTGGGTAGTTTTTGCATCATAGGAGATTTCATGCACTACAAGTTCCTCGACTGCATTGCGTGGCTGGTCGTCGCCGTCGTTGCGCTTTCGCAAAATTCGTTCGCCGCGGGCGACGAGTCGCGCCCCACGCCGAAGCGGCTCACGGCGGACTTGTTCCTCGAGATGGAATCGGTGTCGGGTCCCAAGTTGTCGCCCGACGGAAAACAAGTCGTGTTCGCGCGCACGTGGGTCGACAAAGTGAACGACAAGCAACAAAGCGAATTGTGGATCATGGATGCCGACGGCGCGCGGCTGCGGCAGTTGACCGAGGGCAGCGCGCCCGTGTGGTCGCCGGACGGCACGCGCATCGCGTTCTTGCGCGACGGCAAACCGCAGGGTGCGCAAATTCACGTGCTGTGGGTTGGCTCGCGCGAAGTTTCGCAAATCACTCACGTCGAAGAAGCGCCGAATGGACTGCGCTGGTCGCCGGACTCGCAGCGCATCGCATTTCAGATGGTGGTGGCGGAGAAGCAGGACTTCTTACCGATCACGCTGCCGAAGCGGCCGAAGGATGCGAAGTGGGCGGACGACGCGACGATCATCACGCGGCTCAACTATCGACGCGACCAGCGCGGTTATCGACCGGCGGGCTTTCAGCATTTGTTCGTCGTCGATGCGAGCGGCGGCACGCCGCGGCAGATTTCAAACGGCGGCTACGATCATGGCGTCGGTGAGTGGACGCCCGATGGGCGCGCGCTCGTCTTCAGCGGCTTGCGTGCGGAAGACGCCGACTGGCAAGTGTTCGAGGCGGAAATTTATTCGATCGATGTCGCGACCGGTAGCGTCAAGCAACTCACCACGCGCAAGGGCGAAGACGACAACCCGAAAGTGTCGCCGGATGGACGCTACATCGCTTACACGGCGACACCTGATCCGTCCGTATCGCGCGACACGTATGCCGCCGCGACACTGATGATCATGCGCAGCGATGGTTCAGAAGCGCGCGCACTCACGCAAGATCTCGATCGCGATCCAACGGATATCTATTGGCTCGCGGATTCGAGCGGCATTTGCTTCACCGCCAATAGCGCGGGTTCGTGCAATGTTTGGCGCGTCGGATTGAGCGGGGCGCCGCGCGAATTGACACCAGGCGCGCAGCGCATCGCGGTGAGCGATCTCGCACGCGACGGCCGACTCGTCGGCACGCTGACGCAACCGCTCGCCCCGGCGGATGTCGTCGTGATCGAGCCGCGGGCGAGTGGGCCGGCGACAATCAGGAAGCTGACCTCGGTGAACGCCGACGTCCTCGACGGGCTCGAACTCGGTGCGGTGGAGGAAATCCGCTATCGCTCGGTTGACGGACTCGAGATTCAAGGCTGGCTCGTGTTGCCGCCGCGGTTCGATCCCGCGAAAAAGTACCCGCTCATTCTGCAAATCCACGGCGGACCACATGCCATGTATGGAGTCGATTGGAGTTTCGAGCGTCAGCTTCACGCCGCCGAGGATTTCGTCGTGTTGTACACGAACCCACGCGGCTCGACGGGCTACGGCAGCGCGTTCGGCAACGCGATCAAGTTCGCGTATCCGAGCAAGGACTACGACGACCTCATGTACGGTGTCGACGCGGCGATCGCGCGCGGCTGCATCGACGAGGAGAAGTTGTTCGTGTACGGCGGGAGCGGCGGCGGCGTGCTCACGGCGTGGGCGGTCGGCCATACGACGCGGTTCCGCGCCGCGGTCTCGATGTTCCCCGTCATCAACTGGACCAGCTTTGTCGGCACGACCGACGGTCCGTACTGGTACACGAACTTCGCGAAGCTGCCGTGGGACGACATCACCGAACACTGGAACCGTTCGCCGCTCAAGTACGTCGGCAAAGTCAAAACGCCGACGCTACTCATCACGGGCGAACTCGACCTGCGCACGCCGATCGGTCAAACCGAGGAATACTACCAAGCGCTCAAACTGCTCAAGGTCGACACCGCGATGATCCGCATCCCCGACGAATACCACGGCGCGGGCGGCCGCCACGTGAGTAACCTCCTGCGCCGAATGCTCTACGTGCAAGCCTGGTTCAAGAAGTACCTGCCGAAAGAGTCCGCACAAGATGCAACCGGCGCCGTGTCGCCGGCGAGCGCGAGTTTCTGAGGCGCTCGTCGGCGAGGACGATTACGCCGGAACCAGAACCGTGTAGACATATTTGAGCGTGCGCCGCTCGCCCGGCGCAAGCGTGATGTTCCACGTGAGTTCGTGGCGCGGATTCACCGAGTAGACGCCTTCTTCACGCAATGTCGTTGTCGGATCGGCGTCGGCTGTTACAAGCTCGCCCGAGAACTGGCGCCGAACGCGCAGTTGTACAGCCTCCTCACGATGGTTAACGATGAAGAGTTCACCGTTCACGATCGGCCTTCGATACGTTCGACCCGCATTCCTGATGACCTCGCGCTCGCCCGCCTCCTCAACCTCGACCGCACGGGTGCGTATGCTGAGTGCCTTGTTGATGCGCAAGCTGGTTTCCTCGGCTGGCGCGACCCACTTTAGGGTGTGTTGGCCGCCGAAGCGATCGTTGTTCAGAATCATCGCGGGGCCGGTGGTGAGAGGATAGTCGAGCGGGTTTTTGAAACGCACGGCATCCCAGGGGTCATCGTCGAGTAGCTCGGGACGTTGACTCCACTGCCATTCATTAGAATCAATGTGGCGTCCGTTGGCATCGCGCGTGTCGGGAACGCGCCATTCGACGTAGCGCTCGAACATCGCGGACGCCGCAGCGACTTTCACCAGTAGCGAATCGCCCTCGTTTAATTGTCGAGCGCCGAGCGAGTGGTAGTGCAAGTCGATACCGTCACCGACATGCGCGCGGGAAGTGTCAATTCCCGACGAACCCGGCTCGGAATACGTGTGCATTTGGCTCATGACCTGGCCCGTAAACTGGTTTTCCGTTCGAGGTCGCTGATTGAGCTGCGTGAAAAACTCCGCCCAGTTCGTGCCGGCCGAGAGCGGCGAAAGCACGTGCGAGAACTCGATACTCGGAAATCCGGTGATGAGCAAAACCTCGGCGCCATCGAGATCCTCCATCTCGTTTCGGACCACGGCCTGTTGGCGAAGCTCCAGCTTGTCGTCCGAACCGAGCTCGATTCGATAGGCAGGCGCCCATGAAAGACCTTTGGCGAGATAGCTCACTCTTGCCGTCACCGCATTAGTGCTGGTTGAAGGTTTGCCAGGCGACGCGCCCGAGCCGGACACTGTCAGCTCGATGACGGGCACTTGTCGTTTCGCAGACGCCGAGAATTGGACTGACATGAGGCCGATCAGCGATTCGTCGACATAGGTGAGACCTAGTTCCGTTTGCAGCAGCAAGAAGCGCAGAGAGTCCGAGGTTTTCGACTGCGTCGATGTGGAAAGACCGCCCCACCAGTGTCGGCGGTAGTCCCACGATTCAAAGTCGCGCCGCCAGTCTCGCTCGCGACCAGTTTGATTGTCGACCACTGTGCCCTCGAGCGGCGGCAGTTGGTTGTCGCGAAAAGTGATGTGAACCCTTTGTCCGACGAGGTCGGTTTGCAACTGCGCCGCTGCCGAGCCGTCGAGCGGTCGTTTCTCTTCGCGTGTCGTGACGCGCATATCGACCGGAGATGAGCATTCGATCCAAAACGTGCCGTGCACCGGCTCCGGCACGTCTTCGAGCGCAAAGACACCCGGTCCCGGCAGTGCGACCTCGCGTTCAACGACCGCGAGTCCATTCTTAAAGAGCCCAACCGAAGTGATCCGACTCTTGACGACTTGCGGACGCTGCGCGAAACCAAGCGCCGGCGCGAGCAACGACATGACATAGATCGCGATTAGTGAGATGAGGCTATGGACGCATCTACTCATCGTGCGACTCTCCATTCGGGGTCCTCGAACCGTGGCGAGAGGTGATGGAATCGTCGACGAGTCTCGTCGGACGAAAGCGTGCGGTCAAGCAGCGTCTGTGTCACAGCGTGCGCCGGGGCCGGTCGTATGCTGTCGCTGTAACTTCTTGTCGTGGACACGATGTCCGCTTTCCCTTGGGAAGATCAAGGAAAGGAAGATCCCCTGGCATCGCATGCATCGAAAGAGAGGTCTCCCATGTTTCAGACGAAAGACACCTCGGCGTTCCGACTTGGCCTATGCCGATGGTTCTACGTACTCGTTCTCTTCTTCATTCTGTTGGCGTCGGGCGACCTCGAGGGACAGTTCATCCGTGGTGACGTGCTTGTGGACGGCGCCGTGAATACAGGTGATCTCATATTTCTTGCCAATGTGTTAGTCGGTATCCCCGGCGGCGCCATCGCCGCACCGCTTGACCGCGCAGATATCAATGACAACGAGTATGTAAACTTCACAGATTACCGTCGACTGGCGGGCTCCTTGTTCTGCGCCGGTGGGCCCACTATCCCGGCGCCGTTTCCGGCCACCGGGTTTGACCCAGACGATGGCAACGACACTTTTGCTGGCGTGACAGCCGGATTGAGCTTGTATTTCATTCCCGTGTCGCATGCGGCCGGCTCGATCACCTACGCGGTGATCGCCGATAGCACGATTGCGGCGGTGAGTGTTGAGTTCGTGGTCGACGTCGGCTCGTCGACGCCAAGTTTTGCGATGGCGGCTGTACCTCCAAGTACTCCGGGTTCGATTAGCGGGTCGATCACGCTCGTCGACGGAACTCTCTTCTTTGTGCGGATCGGCAGCAGCGGACCCTGTTTGAGCGAAGTCGTGATCGCGCCCGGCACCGGTGTCGCCGTCGGAACACTGACACTCACCTGCCCGGCCATCGGCGCATGGGTCCTTGATTGGTTGCCCGAGGCCCCGGTCGCCGGATTGCTGCGTCGCGCCACCTTTGCGACGGCCGCTTTTCTTGACTACCACCCGGCCGGTGTCATTGCGCCGCTCGGCGCGACCTTCGACTGCAACTCAGACGGTATCCCCGACGCCTGCCAGTCGGGAGACTGCGACGGCGATGGCATCCTCGATGTCACGGAGATCTGCCTTGGTGCCGCGGATTGCAACTCCGACGGCATTCCGGACGAATGCCAATCCGCAGACTGCGACGGCGATGGCACGCTCGACCTCGCGGAAATCTGCGCTGGCGCACTCGACTGCAACGGCGATCTCATTCCTGACGATTGCCCCGGGTCCGACTGTGACTGCGATGGCGTTACCGATCTCATCGAGATCGCCTGCCTTGGCGAACTCGACGCCGACGGCGATGGAATTCCGGATGCGTGCGATCCAGTGCCGCCGCCGGCGCTCGATCCGAACCCTGTTGCGTTCTCCGTGCGCGGCAACGTGAGCTCGCTCTGGGTGGGCATCGTGGAGGCTCCGGGCGCACCGTTGAGTTCGTATCTGCGCGGGCTCACGACCCCGCTCCATCCGCAAGCGGTCGGGCGGCCGACGCCACGCGTCGGAGATGTGAATGATTACCTGACGTTTGGTCTCCCCTCCGAAGCGGAACTCTTTCAATCGGAGCCGGACGCGCCGGTTGCCGGTCCGCCCGCGGAGACCAACAACCAAGTGCTCACTGCGGATGGCCTCGGCCTCGTCGCCGGCATCGACAATGTCGACGCGATCTCGTGGTGCAACGATTACTTTGGCGTCGGCGTCGGCATTCCCGGTTTGCCGTGGCCGCCGGCGAGTCTCCCGACGTTTGACTTGCCCTGGGAGGCACGCCTTCCTTATGGCGCGTTCGGTGTCGAGTTCGCGCGCCCGACAATCGAATTCGATCTCGGCACGTCGTTTCGTCTGAGCTGGGATAGTTTCTCGATCGGGCTCTCCGGAACTGCGCTCGCAGTGGAATCCGGCGCAAGCGACGTCGGCGCGTTACTCGGTCCGTGGCAGAGTCCCGCGTGTCTATCACCCACGGGGCCAAGCGCCGATGGCGCGGGCGGCGATGTGTTTGCAACCGACGTGCTCGCGAATCCGCCGACGGGCTCACCGAGCAACACGCTCGCCGACGATGAGCGCGCGCTCGGGCTGCGCGGACGCGGGCTGACTGTTGAAGACGACATCGACGCGCTCGAGCGTGTCGGTTTCAACTGCGTGCCGTGGGATTGTTCCGGTGCAATTCTCGAAGCCGGCAATTTGCACGCGCGGCTGATCGACCTCTTTCTCGGACTCGGCCTCGCGCCGCCGAGTGTGCGAAACCACGTGACTTCGTCGTTTCCGCTGACGGTGTTGACTGCTCCTTTCACGTATGGATCCGATCCGGCGGACCCCATGCCCGGCGATCCGATTGCGCTTGCGCCGGTGCTCTTTTCCGTCGATCGCGCTTCGAGCGGACGGTGGGACTCCGCGGTCCGTACTCAGTGGTGGCGCGGAAGCGATCCAACTGGCTTGTTTCCGCCACCACCGGTGGTTCCGGCGATCGAGCAGGCGGGCGATGTGTTCATCACTTTGACGTATACCGATTCCGTTACCGGCGAGATCGTGAGTTCGAACATGCTCTTCATCGATAACGAGCAGCTCGGGCTCATGCCGCAGGACGATCTCGATGCATTGATCGTGATGGCAAGCGACGTCATGAAGTATCACATCCGACCGTGCATGGCGAACGCGATGAGCGGGCGCACGCTGACGAACGGCGACGGCAGTGTCGACGAGGATGGAATGCCCGACGACGAGGGCGATCACTACGAGGGGCTCGGATATACGAAGTCGCTCACCTACGACTTCGCTTCGCAGATCGACGGGAGTTTTGTGAAAGTGGGTTTCTCGGTCACGAGCGATTCGATCGGCCGCTTCCAAACCGCGGTCGACTATGAGGCGCGCGGGCTCGGAGAGAATGCCGGCTACTTGCAGCAGTGCGGCGATATCTATTACAGCGAGGCGAATCCGCTCACGAACACGAACTTCCTTTGGTACGAGGAGACCGGCGTAGGCGGCAGCGCGGGAAGTTGGGCCTTTACTGGCGCGCCGAGTTACGATCTTGCCGCACGACCGGACGAACTCGATGGGCTCGACTCGATCGATGGCCCCGTTCCGCCGTTCGGGCCTAGTTTCGAACGCGGCGACGCGAACTCCGACGGTGCGTTCAACATCGGCGACGCCGTGTCGACGTTGGGCTACTTGTTCGCATCTGGCGCACTGGCGCCGACGTGTTTCGATGCGGCGGACTCGAACGATGACGGCGCGATCAACATCGGCGACGCCATTCGGTCGCTGAGCGCGCTTTTCATCGCCGGCTCGCCGCCGCCGCCCGCGCCGTACCCGGGCTGCGGCGTGGACCCATCCGCGGACAGCCTCGATTGCGTGGGGCCGATTCTGGGATGCCCGTGAGTGACGACTTGCTCCATGTCGCAGCGTCAGTCTCCATAGTTCGCTCGTGCTCTCGAGCGAAACAGCTCGTCGGCGGTCGCTTGAATACGGACGCGACCCTCGAGTGTACGCAGCGACGGTTCAGGCAAAGCCCCGACGCCATTTGCGGTGCCCCAGATGGCGCCCGACATCGCCCCGATCGTGTCGGTGTCGCCGCCGCAGGCGGCGACGAATCTGATGAGTTCATCGAAGGTCGCGCTCAGAAAACGCGCCGCGAGATAGACGGCGGTCACGCAGGAATCAATCGCGGCCATCCCGCAGCCGAGCCGGGCGCGCACTTCGGCGGGCGTGGTCAAGCGCTCAGAGTCGATCCAGCTGCGAGCGAGAGTCAGTTTTTCCAAAAAAGCGGTCTCCGCGCATACTGCGGATGCGGAGTCGAGTAAAGCCCGCGCGTTTGCGTCGGCGAGCGCGCGCGCCGTCGAAGCGGCGATGAGGACTGCGCCCTCGATACCAAGTGGGTGAGCATGAGTGATTCGCGCCGAATCACGAGCCGCTGAAACCAATTGGTCCGGAGCTGACGCGAAAAAGAGTCCGACGATCGGCGCGCGCATCGCGCCGCCGTTTCCGTAGGAACCGTTGGTATAGACCGAACGGTTGGCCTCTCGCCAATCCATGCCGCGGGCTATGCGCTTGAGTAGCCGCGCGGCGCCCGGCCCGTAGCCGCGGTGCCATCGGTAACTTGCCGCGAAGCGCGTTGCGAGATCGTCGAGGTCGAGAACCTCGTTCGCGATCAACGAATCGGCGAGGTCGAGCGACATTTGCGTGTCGTCGGTCCACCGCATTTCGCGCGATCTCGTCCTGCCGATCAGACGCCAGACAAACCTTTCGATCGCCCCGCCTTCGAGCGGCGCGCCGAGCGCATCACCCGAGGCGAGACCGAGGAGACATCCGGCAAATTGATCGATGGAGGGTTGCATGGATCGCGTTTGAGTCGAACGCCACGTTGGCGGCGAGTCGTGTCGACGGAATCACAAACTCTTAGCCACGTCGACGAGTTGGACGAGAGCGTATCCCCAACCCTCGTGAAAGCCCAGCTCCGCGTGCCTCAGGGTCCGCCAGCGCCAACGCGCGCGCGTTCGCAGTACGCTTTCACTCGCGCTTCGAGCGCGGGAGTTTTGAGCCCAACGGTCCTCGCCTCTTCGAGCGCCGCCTCCCAGCTCAGGCCCGCATCCAACGAGCGATGCGCGAACCAAATCGCCCCGACGCGGTTCCCGGAGCTGCAGTGAATTAAGATCGGTCGCTTCTCGCGATCACGCAGTAGCGCACGCGCGCGATCAAGGATCTCGTCGCTCAATGCGCCCGGACCCTTGAAAGGGAGACTGACGTAATTCATGCGCAGCTTCGCGATCAACGCCGGCTCGTCGAACTCCGTCACCTCGCCGTCTTCTCGCAGATTCAAGATGGTCCGGATGCCGTTCGCGGCGGCTTGCTCAAAGTCGGCGGCGGCCGGCTGACTCGCCAAATAGACATCATCGAGAGTGTGCATCCGTTGCACGTTTCCGCACTGATAGGGTTCAAGCCGGCTCGACACTGGGGATTCGGTCGACTTAACTTCCGGAGCTCGGCACGCGCAAACTGCGACAACACCGAGCACCAACGTCCACGCGACTCCGTGCACCGCGGATTTTCTTGCGACCTCCCGCTGCGCACCACGCGATCGCGCTCTCACGAGACGATGACCCCGAAGCTCGTTTCTCACTCCATGAGTTGTTGGCATTGGCAGACGTTCTCCCTTCTGTTGAGCATGCGCACTTCGCAACCGCCGTGCCGGCGCTGGCGCGACCGAACTGGCGCGTCACGCATCTCGAACGCATCCACGAGAAAAGTGATTGCCAAACCTGCGAACTGGAAGTGCGGAGTATTCGGCGCCGCAGCTGTGCTTATCTCGGGTTCGCGGTGAAACTCCGTCGGCGCACGCTAATCGAGCGCCGCTTCAAGCGCTCTCGAGGCTACGGAGCATCGTGCGCGCAAGATCTTTTAGCACCGCAGCTTACCGACAACCAGTCGAGCGCGACGCGCGACCGGCATGGCGCGTGCTTTCCTATATATATGTGTGTGGCGAGCGGAGTGACGCCGGGAATATGCGACTTATGACGTGTCTTGGCCGGACGTTAAAGCGGGGCATCGCGTCGCGCAGGGCGAAGTTGACGGTTCACCACGTGCGCTTCAGGACTTCAGGGTTTCTCCGCGAGGAGGCCTAAGCTCTGCAGCTCGACCCTGGCTCGTTGCTCATCGTTGCGGGCGACAATGAACTCGTTGCCACGTCGACTTGAGTCACGCTCGGTGAAACGGAATTGAATTCTTGATTCAAGCGATTCTCTCTCGCCGCTGGTTAGGAATCGCTTCGTCGAGAATGTGACGACTCGATTCTCGACGTAGCGCTCAGTCGCGAGTCCGATCCCCAAGCCGCTCAGAACAAAGACCAACCAGCCGATTGCAAGTGCTCTCGTCGGCCACTTATGTTTGAGCAGCAGCCAAGCACCCACACCCGCCAATCCGCTAACGAAAGGACTGCCGTAGAGAAGGTGCGGCACAGCTATCTTTAGCTCCTGCAACGGCCGAAGCGTCATTGAAAGGAAACTCGTGAAAGGCGCGGCTGCCATTAAGAGCACCAAAAAGAACACCCAGCTTGAAAGCTCACAGAGATTTCGCCGCTCCGGAGATGTTCTGGCTTTGACAGATTTCCTCGGACGTAGAGTGGACATTGCGTGCTGATGCCAGCGAACCAATCGCCCGGCGCAAGTCGCTCCAAAGCGCCTTACGCAGCACATATCCCCGCGAGTTCCCTTTCGGCTTCTTCGACTTCGGCGTCGACGCGGAGTTCCGCTTCTAAGATGACGGCGAGTTCGCGCTGATAGTTCTCGGTGGACGCGGATGGTGTTGCCGTGATGGGTTCGACACCGACGACGAGTCTCGACGACGGCGCGGCGGCGCAAGCTGGCGCGCGACCGCGCCAGACGAGGACGAGCTGTAGCGACTCCATATCGATCCAAAGCGTGTCGAGGTGCATCGCGAGTTCGGCAAGTTCGATGCGGTCGGCGGCGACATCCGCGACAAACGCGCGCACGCGCATCCCCGGCAGTCGCGCGCGAAAGTCTGCGTGCGCGGGATGCATGTTCTGCACGCGAATCTCTTCGTCGCCGCGCAAATAGCCATCGACTTGTTGATCCGCTGGGGCCGCATTGTAGAACGATTCGTCGAAGTCGACCGGCAACAGCGGCGAGCGCTCGGCGAGCCAGCGTTTGTCGAAGCGACCCGCGAGCTTTGCCCGCGGTTGCCATTCGCGACCGACGGGACCGAAGCTCGCCGCCGATGGACGACTCCACCAAGTTCGAATGGCGCGCTTTGGATCCTCGAGATTCGGAAGTCTCAGTCCTTTGAGTCCGCCACCAAAACGCGAGTAGCCCTTGCCGATCCTGTTGCCAGCGAAAGATCGCAAGCCGTCGGGCTTGCCGCCGTTCTTTCCGCCGAACGCGTTCGCGTAGGAAATATCCATCGACTGAAACGGCTCTGGCCGACTCTTGAACGAGAGGAATCGACCGAGAATCGGGCGCCACGTGCGGTCGCCGATGACGCGCAACGACTTCGTGAGCGCGCCGACCGCGAACGAGATGCGGCACTCCGCGACCGGCTTGCCACCGGGAGCGTGTGCTTTGCCGCTCACTAACACATCGGCACGCAACTTCCGCGGCACGAAGTCAGACTCGTAACGAATCGGCGTCAGCTCGGGATCGCCCTCATGCAGATCCGCGCCGGCGAGTGGCAACTGCTCGCCACTGACGCGCGCGCACTCCCCCACAACGAGATCGAAAGTCGCTTTCACGATGACCACTTGCTCGTGCTCTGGCACGCCATCGAGCGCGGCGCTTTCGACACGGAACGGCGTGAGATTCACGAGCGCGAGTTCGCCATCGCTCACGGCCGCCCCACCTTCGCGGCCGGCCGCGCGGATGCACGCTCGCGGCGCTCGGCATCGCCGAGCGGCAGCACGTGCATGGGTTTCGCCTCAATGCGTGGCGCCTTCGCGTCCTTCGGTCCAAACGGCAGCTCGACGCGCTCCGGCCATCGCACGTGCCGCGTACAACAACTCTGGAGCGCCGCCGCGGTGAGCCTCGTCCAATAGAGATCGGCTTCGCGCAGATCGGTCGCCTCGAAGATCGCGCCCGCGTGCTCGGCGCCGACGAGACTCGCACGCAGAAAGTTCGTGCGGGTGAGTCGAGCGGCTCGCAAGTCCGCAAAATCAAACTGCGCATCGATCGCGACCGCATCCGTCAAGTTCGCGTCGCTCAATGTCGACCGCTGCACATCGGCGCCCGTCAGATCGGCGGCCACTAGCTGCGCGGCACTCAAATCGGAGGCGTAGAGTCTCGCCGCCCCGAGATTCGCTCGCGTGAAATCGGCGCCCGCGGCGACGCAACTCTCGCCGATAATCGAGCGCAGATCCGCGCCGCTCAGATTCGCATCGATGAGGATCGTCGCGCGCAGGAGCGCCGAACGCAGGTCCGCGCCGCGCAAGTCCGAACGCGACAGATTGCAGTCCTTCAGATCGGCATCGACAAAGCTCACGCCCGGCGCGGTCACGCCACGGAGTGCAGCGCGCTGCAACTGCGCGAGTTCAAACTTCGCGCCCGTGAGGTCGAGCTTGTCGAGCAAGGCGTCGCACAAGTTCGCTTCCGAAAAATCGGCGCCGGCCACGTGCGCCTTCGTCAAGTCGACGCCCGCGAGATCCGCGTGCGTTAGCACCGCGTTCCGCAGGTTCGTTCGTGTGAACACGGCGTTCGTAAACGTCGCCGCCGTGAGCAGCGCGCCCGCTAAGTTGGTGTCGGTGAGATTCGCGCCGGACAGATCCCGGCCAGCGAGCGAAACACCTGAGAGATCGCGGCCGCTGAGGTCCGCGTCGACCAGATCCATGGAACTGAGCGTATCTATTACCGGTGCAAGCATGACGCGATCTCCCTAGTTCAGTTTGATGGGTGCGCCCTTGACCTGCACGGCCTCGGAGCCCGTGACATTCACCTTGGCGCCCTTAATGACAATGTTGCCGTTCTCCGACATCGAAATCGTCGCCTTCCCGCACTGCAGAAAGATCTGCTTCGCCGCTTTGACGAACACTTTTTGCTTGCCGGCTTCGACGACGAGATTCTTGTCTTCCGCCTTGATCGTGACCTCGTCCTTGCCCGAGATGACGACGTTTTTCTTGCTCGCCTTGAGATTCAAATTCTGGGTCGACGCTTCGATGTTGACTTCGCGCTTGCCCTTTACGTTCACGTTCTTGTTTTTCGCTTCGATCGAGATATCGCGCACCTTGGTCGACATCGTCATGCTCCAGAGTGCGTGCATGTTGATGTCCTTCATCGCCCAAAGCTCGATCGAAGGGATCTTCGGCAGCATGCCCTCGAGCACCTTCTTTGCATCATTCAGCGTTTCCGAGAGCGAGTCGGCCATCGCAAGAAACGACGCGGCGATCACTTCGGGTCCGGCGTTCGCCGCGAGATCGGACGCGAACTGATCGACCGCGTTGGCGGCTTTGTCGGCCGACGCCTCCGCCTTCTCGGCGTTTTTCCCCGCCTCCTTCGAGAGCTTTGTGAGTTCCTTGGCGCCCGCCTCGATACTCGGCGAAAGCGCTGCTAGACCCGACTCGGCCGTTTTCACGGCCTCGGCTCCCGCAGCGTCCAATCCGCCTCCAGCGCCCGCAGTGGCCGCGCCCTTCGCGCCGCTCTTGATCGCCTCAGCCGCCGCCTTCGCGCCGCTCTCGATTAACGCGGCCACGAAATTCATCGCCTTGAGATGAATGCCGAGGTTGGTCTCCAACTTGTACGAGCCGCCTGATTTGAAGGAGATGTCCTTGCCGGCGTCGACGGAGATGCACTTCTTCGCTTTGTCGTTGATGTTGTCGTCGGTCGTGTGCGAGATCGCGCCGACGGCGTTCGTGCTGACGCTGCCGCCCGCGTTCGTGCTGAGCCCCGAGCCGATCGTCTCCGACGCGCCGCCCTTCACATGCACGGTCAGCGCCTTTTCGGCGTGCAAGTAAACTTCCTCGCTGCCCTTCTTGTCCTCGAAGCGCAGCTCGTTGAAGTTGTCGGGGCCGCCACCCTGCGAGCTGCGACTTTTCACGCCGCTCTGGGTGTTGTTCTTCGGCAACGCGTATGGCGGCATGTGATCGCCGTTGTAAACGCTGCCCGTGATGATGGGTCGATCGGGGTCGCCGTCGATGAACTCGACGAGCACTTCCTGACCCACGCGTGGGATTTGAATGGATCCCCATTGCTTACCGGCCCACGACTGCGCAACGCGAATCCAGCACGACGCGTTCTCATTCGCTTGCCCGTGCCGGTCCCAATGAAAGTGCACTTTGATACGGCTGTAGCCGTCGGGGTCGGTGTAGATCTCTTGGCCGTCCGGACCCACGACGATCGCGGTTTGCACGCCTTGGATCATCGGCTTCGGTGTCCCGCGCGCCGGTCGATACGGCTGCAGCGCGTCGATCGCCGTGAAGCTGCACTTGAGCGCGGTCTCCGTCGCGAGCGTGTCGCTGGCGCCGGTTTCGAGTTCGCCCACGTCGATCTCGTAGGACACTGACGTGAGCAAGTATTCGCGGTTCTGGTCGTCGCGCGGATGTTTCGCGAGAGTGAATTTGAAACCCGCGGCGAGGCTGCCGGCGGTCGCTGCGCCCTTGAACATCTCGTGCCGCACTTGCAGCTCTTCGAGACGCAAGCGCGCGAGGCTTTCGCCATCTTCATAGACATTGAAACGACCGGGGTAGTCGTAGCGCGGGAGATCGGCATGCGCATGGTTGCGCCGGATTTGGGAATTGACGACGAGTCCCTGCTGGAGCGCTTGGCGCGGCTTTGCAAAATCGAAGTCATTGAGCGCGTAGCTGCCCGATTGCACTTCCTTGGTGCGCGTCCAATCGATGATGAACTCCTCCTCGGCGGAGGGTCGCGTCTCGGGGTTGAAGGCGATGCTGTCGTAGCTCGTGAGCGCGGTGTAGCCGGCAACCGAGTCCGTCATGACCAGCGTGTGCTTGCCATTAACGTGCTCGAAAAAGTAGCTGATCCCTTCTTCCTCCATGAGCCGACTCACGAACGCAAAGGCCGACTCGCGGTATTGCACGCAGAAGTCGAGCACGGGATGCTTTTCGGTCATGGACGCAAAGCGGAAATCGACGAAGCCGTGATCCTTGAAAACCTTCGCGATGATGTCGGGCACCGTCATGGTGTCGGGCGGTTCGGGCATCGATTGCTGGAAGATTTTGCAATCAGTCGTGCGCGTCAAGAACCACAACCACGGCACGATCGTTGCGCGATAGACCGAGTAACTGCGTTCGGACTTGGTCTGCACGAAGCTATCGATGAAGCCGTTGAGGTAACGCGCCTCGCCACTCGGCGTATCGAGCCGAACCGTCGCGCGCTGGCCGAGCACTTTGTCGAAGTCGAGGTCGTTGGCGTAGCTGACGAGATCCAAGTCGATTCGAAAGAGTCCGCTGATTTGTTCGTCGATCCACACGCGGCGAACGATGAGGGCGTCTGGCCCGAGTGGCGTGACGATCGCGGCGCGGCGGTTGAGTTGCGTCGGCATGAGCATGAGGCGAGTTCTCTCCAACTTCGGTGACCGGCCGAGCCGCGCGCCCCGCGAGGGACACGTACTGACGCTCGACACCTGCCATCCGAAATCGGCGCCCACCCACCGACAGGAATTCGCCGCACGGCGATCCTGCGCAACTTCTTTATTAGTCGAACATTGACGCACCCGGCTGGATCGTCGAGACTTCCGGCGATTCCTGCCGCATGTCCAGAACCTGATAAATCGCCCACTGCTATGAAACGCGAGAAGATGTCAGCGAGCGACGCTCCGGCCCCGCGCAACTGGTTGTTCCCGACCCTCACCGCGACGTGCTTTGTTTTCGCGACCTGGTCGTTCGTCGGAGCTGGCGACAAGCCGACGTGGGCCTTTGAAGTGCTGCCGCTCACGGTAGTGATGGTCATCTTCGCCGTGCGTCGCCGTTTTTTTCAGTTCAGCGATCTCGCCTATGTCTTGCTCACCTGGTTCTTCTTTATTCAGTGTCTCGGCGGTCGCTACACGTTTGCTGCCGTGCCGTTTCCGCAGGCGCTGCTGGATGCGCTCGGACTCGAACGCAACCCCGTGGATCGCATCGGCCACTTTTTTCAGGGTTTCGTACCAGCGATCCTGTTGCGGGAATGGCTAATGCGGAGGCGCGGACTGCCGCGCGGTCGCACGGTGTTCTGGCTCGTCGTCGGCTGTTGTCTTGCGTTCAGCGCGGCGTATGAGCTGCTCGAGATGGCGGTTGTGTTGGTTTTTTATCCCGGCGCTGGTCCCGAGTGGCTCGGCATGCAAGGCGATCCGTGGGATGCGCAATGGGACATGACGATGGCGACTTCGGGCGCCGTGCTCGCGCAACTACTGCTCGGCCGCTTTCACGACCGTAGCATCGCGCGCACGCTGGCAATTGCTTGATCGCTGCGAAACACCGCCGCGTCTTACGTGGTGTTCCTCACAGCGCCGATTGCTCCCACCCACCGCCAAGCGCTTTGTAGAGGACGACGAGATTCATCGCGATCGCGGCATCGCTTTGCGCGAGTTCATCCTCGATGACCGCGCGGGCGCGCTCGGAGTCGAGCACGATTTGGAAATCCGACAGACCTTCGCGATATTGCGTCCGCGCAAGTTCGGCGGCGCGCCGCGATTGATTGGCGGCTTCGACGAGCGAGCGCCGGCGCTCCTGCTCGCGCACGAACGAAGTCATCGCATTCTCGGTCTCTTCGCACGCC
The DNA here is from genome assembly GCA_046154185.1 of Planctomycetota bacterium. Lineage (GTDB taxonomy): Bacteria > Planctomycetota > UBA8108 > UBA1146 > JAJFFE01 > JBJXGE01. The sequence goes on along the minus strand of JBJXGE010000019.1, from coordinate 3,728 downwards.
ATCAACACCGCGCGTTCCCACCGCACGAGCGCTTGCTCGACGCGCGCGCCTTGCGCTTCGACGCGCCGGCGGAGCTTCCCGCCATCGAAGAGATTCCAGCGAATCGATGGTCCAAAACCGTACGTCGCGCTTGCACGTTCGAAGAGATCCGGAAAGCTATCGGCTTCGACGCCGAGGTTCCCGAACAGCGAGAGGCGCGGATAGAGATCGCCCTGCGCAACGCCGACGCGCGCGGTCGCGGCCGCGAGCTCTCGTTCAGCGCCCCGCACATCGGCGCGCCGCCGCAACAAATCGGCGGGCAAACCGACAGCGGCTTCGACGGGCGGCACCGGAATCGGCAGCGGCGCGGCGACATCGGCCGCGAGCGCGCCGGGCGCGAGCCCGAGCAATACGGCTAGCCGATTCTCGGCGGCGCGAAGTCCAATCTCGAGCGTCGGCACGCGCGCGCGCGTCGTCTCGACGTTCGTGATGGCTTGCGCAGCATCGCGTTCGCCGACGAGGCCCGATTCAAGACGCGAGCGCACGAGCGCGGACGTCTGCTCTTGCAGCATGACATTGGTCCGTGCGATCTCGATCCGACGCTGAAACGCGCGCAGCTCGATGTAGCTCATCGCTGTTTCGGCCGCGACGGTCACAAGGACGTCGCGCGCGTTCTCGATGCTCACATCGAGATCGGCGTCGGCGGCCTCGACCGAGCGGCGGACGCGCCCCCAGAGATCGACCTCCCACGAAGCATCGAGCCCGGCCGTGTAGAGGTCGACGTCCGAGACGAAACCGAGCGGCGAGTTGTCGCTGTCATCGCGGCGGCGATAGGAAGCGTCGCCGTTGATCGTCGGATAACGATCGCCGCGCGCAACGCCGCGGAGCGCCCGCGACTCCTGCACGCGCGCAAGCGCTTCGCGGAGATCAAGACTCTGCTCGCTCGCGCGCTCGACGAGGTCCGACAGGATGGGATCGGCGAAGACGCGCCACCAGGCCGCCAGTTCCGCTTCGCGCGGCGGCAATTGCTCGGGGCTCACGTTCTCGCGCCATTCGGTTGGGAGCTTCGCCTCGGGCGGCTCATAGTCGGGGCCGACGGCTTGGCACCCGACTACCACGCAAACAGTCGCAACGACGAACACGTTTGTTATCGCACGCATCAGTGACTCCCCACCAACGACGCGACCGGCGCCGGCGCGCGGACGTCGTCGATGTCTTCGCTGAAATCAGATTCGTCGCTGGGTCGGTGCTGGGCCGCAATCAAGGAATAGAAAATCGGCACAACGAACAATGTGAAGAGCGTGCCGACCGTCATGCCGGCGACCAGCACGATCCCGATGCTATTACGCGCCTCGGCGCCGGGACCCGACACCAACACGAGCGGAAAGTGGCCGAACACGGTCGCGGCCGAAGTCATCAACACTGGTCGCAACCGCGTCAGCGAAGCTTCGCGGATCGCCGCCGACTTCACGACGCCGCGCTCCTGCAACGTGTTCGCAAACTCGACGATCAAAATGCCGTTCTTCGCAATCAGACCGACAAGTGTGATGAGCCCGACTTGCGAGTAAATGTTGATCGTGGTCAGGTCGAGGAAGCTAAAGACGAGCGCACCCGAGATGGCGAGCGGCACCGAACCCAAGAGCACAATCAACGGATCGCGAAAGCTGCGAAACTGCGCGGCCAACACCAGGTAAATAAGTACGACTGCAAACCCGAGCGTGACCGTGAGCGCCGAGCCTTCGCGTCGAATTTGCCGCGATTCGCCCGCGTAGTCGAGGACAACGGCCGGGCCCGCGGCCGCGTGCGCGGCATCTTCGAGCACGCGCAAGCCTTGCTCTTTCGTCACGCCCGGTTGCACGCCGCCGAAAACTCGTACGGCGTTGCGTTGTTGGAAGCGGTTGAGTGTGCGCGGCGCGGTGCTCGCTTCAATGTGCGTGAAAGTCGACACCGGCACGAGCTCGCCGGCGGGCGTGCGGATCTTGAGATCGAGCAGCGGGCCGACCGTCGCGCGATCCTCCAAGCTGATCTGCGGGATGACTTTGTAGCTGCGGTCGAAGTAATTGAATCGATTCACGTATGCGCCGCCGAGGAGCGTGCCGAGTTCTTGGCCGACGCCGGCGAGATCGAGCCCGAGATCGGCGAGCTGCTCGCGATCGATGACGACGCGCGCTTCCGGTCGATCGATCTTGAGATCCGTATCGACGTAGAGGAATTGCCCGCTCATCCAGCCGGCGCCGACGACAGCGCCGACGGTCTCGAGCATTTCTTCGGCGGACGCGTCGCTCTGCAAAATCAGTTCGACGTCGTATTGGCCGGCGTTCGGAAGCGGCGGGTCGAGGCGCGGAAAGACGCGCAAGCCCGGCAACTGCGAAATGGCGCCGTAGACAGGACCATACATTTCCTCGGTCGATTGATCGCGCTGGCGCCAATCTTTCGTGACCATGCCGCCAAAGCCGCCCCAACCCGCCGTCAACGACCACATGAACTCAGCTTCCGGAAAGGCGGTAATGACTTTCACGAGCTCGAGCGAATCGCGGTTCACGGCTTCGATCGTGGCGTCGGGCGCCGTGTCGAGAAACAAACTGATGTGACCCTGGTCTTCGATCGGCGCAAGTTCTTGTCGCGAGAACAAGAAGAGTGGTCCGGCGGCGAGCGTGATGAGCAACGCCGCTACAACCACCGCCCACCGCATCTCCAACGCCAGGTCGAGCGCGCGCGCGTAGCCGCGCCGCACAAACTCGAACAGGTAATTGACGAAGGTAGTGAGTCGGCCGTCTTTGCCGTGCGCGTGCACGAAGCGCGAACTCATGACGGGCGACAGCGTCAGCGCGACAATGCCCGACACCACGACGGCAGCGGCAAGCGTGATCGCGAACTCGAGAAAGAGTGTGCCGGTCAGGCCGCCTTGAAATCCAATCGGCGTGTACACAGCGGCGAGCGTGATAGTCATGGCGATAACCGGCCCGAGCAGCTCGCGTGCGCCGATGATCGCGGCTTGCACACGCGACTTGCCGCGTCGCACGTGGCGCTCGACGTTCTCGACGACGACGATCGCGTCGTCGACGACCAAGCCGACCGACAGCACGATCGCCAAAATGGTCAGCAAGTTGAGACTGAACCCGAACGCGAGCATGACCGCGGCGGCCCCGACGAGCGACACCGGCATGGCGACGAGCGGCACGAGCGCGGTTCGAATCGAGCCCATGAACAAGAACACGACGAGCCCGACGATGAGAATCGTTTCGGACAAAGTCTTGGTGATTTCTGTGAGCGCGTTTTCCATGAACACAGTCGCGTCGTACGCGAGGCGCATGTCGATGTCCTTCGGCAGCGAAGGTTGCAATCGAAGCATCTCGGCGCGCAGTCGATGCGCAACGTCGATTTCGTTCACGCCGGCGAGCGGCCAGACGGACAAGTAAACGGCCTCTTGATCGTTGAACTTCGCGATCAAGTCGGCCTCTTCGGCGCCGAGCTCCACCTTCGCTACGTCGCTGAGTCGCACGAGCGCGCCGCCGCGATCCGCGACGATCAGGTTTTCAAATTCGTCGACCGAGCGCAGGTCGGTGTTCGCAATCAAGTTGACCTGGACCAAGTTGCCTTTGGTCTGGCCGACCGCGGCGAGGTAGTTGTTGCGACGCAGCGCGTTCTGCACATCGCCGGGCGCGAGCTGATACGCGGCGAGACGATCGGGATCGATCCAGATGCGCATCGCGATTTGACGACCGCCTTCGATGCCGACGCGCTGCACG
>JBJXGE010000018.1:0-3070 GCA_046154185.1 Planctomycetota bacterium | reverse complement strand
CTGGCGTCGTCCGCGCTGGTCGGCACTGCGCTCGCGCAGGATCAGGGTTCATCCATCGGCAAGCGGGCATTGGACTTTTATTTCACACAGGACAACAATCAGGATGCGATCAAGTGGGATTGGGATGACCAGCGCGGCTGGTACACGGTCATGTTCTCGTGGCGCACGACCAACGCGCAGTCGATCGCGCTGTATGAGAAGCTGCACGGGGCGCTCGCCCAGTGGCGCGCGAAAGGCGTAAAGATCTTCGGCGTGTGCTCCGATACGAAGGAGTTGTTCGACGAATTCACTCGCGACCGCCCGCTCGGCGCATTCGAGCAGCATATTTGGGGCCGGGTTTTGTCGGAGGCGTTCAACCTCGGCCACGAGCCGTCGATCATTATCATCGATCAATTCGGCATCATTCGCTGGCGCGGCGACGCGAACGATCGCTGGGAAGAGCGGCTCGAGTGGTTCATGGAGGGCTCGCCGCCGCTGTCGGCCGATGCCAAGTACATCGGCCAATTGATGCGCGACGCCGAGAAGGCCGAGTCTGCGGGTGATTTCGGGAAGGCGTACACCTTTGCCAAGTTCACCGAGCAGATCACGGACAACGGTTCGAGCGACAATTCGCGAGCGGCGTCGCTAAAGGACAAACTGGAAGGCCGCGCGGTTGAGTGGATGAAAGAGGCCGTCGCGGCGAATGCGGCGGGCGACCATGAGAAGGCGGCGCGGATCATCGCACAAATCGTGGTGCGATTTGGTCGCGACCCGGAAGAGGACGACGGCACGCGGCGAATTCTGAATCAGCCGCAGCGTCAGCAGGGCGCGGGCGACAAACAGGACACGCGCACGCAGCTCATCAAGGATACCGAAGCCGAGATGGCGCAGATGTACGCCGACCGCAAGGTGCGCGACCTGATTGAGACGCAGCGCAAGAACGCGCGGGCCGAAGTCGCGAACGAATGGGCCGAGCAGCTCGAACGCCGCGATCATTTGGAGATGGCTCGCACGGTCTACAAGGCGACGAAGGAAAAGTTCAAGGATACCGACGCCGCCAAGACGGCGGAGGGTGCGAAGGCGGCCGAGGCCGCGTACGACCGGCTGATGAAGGACAAGAAGGCGCTGTCGTCGATCGAGGCGGCTCGGGCCGAGGAGATGGGCTTTCGCTATTACGATCTGGGCGAGCGCTATGAGCAGACCGGGTTGTACGACCTCGCCCGCGAGCATTATGAGAAGGTGCTGAAGGACTACGCCAAGACGCGCATCGCACCGTGGGCCAAGAAGCAGCTCGACAAGTTGCCGGCGAGCGACGACAAGAATGAGAGCGCGAAGGCGGATGGGGCGGGGGCGGAGAAGAAGACGCCGTGAAGAAGCGACGGAGCGACGAAGCGATAGATCGACGAAGGCGAAGAGAGGCACGGAGGCACGGAGGCACGGAGGCGAAAACCGCAGCAGCGGTGCGTGTGCGTGCTCAGTGCCGTTTCTGAACCCTGAATCCTGAATCCTGAACCCTGAACCCTGAACCCGGAACCCTGAACCCTGAATTTCGACACTCAAGCGGCGTCAACGTGGGAGTATGAGTTGGCTTTGTCTGGTTCTGAAAAACGTGAGCTGACGCGACGCGGGCATGCGTTGAAGCCGCAATTGGCGCTGGTGGCGGCGTCGATCGCGCAGCCGCACATCGAGCACCTGCGCAAGATGTTTGAGCGGCTGGATTTGATCAAGGTGCGGCTGGAGGCGGACGAGCGTACGGCGCGTCACGCGGCGGCGTCGCAACTGGCCGAGCAGGTGCCGTGCGAGGTGGTTCAGGAAATCGGTCATGTGGTGCTGCTGTGGCGCGGTGCGGGCGACGCGGTGCGGGCCGAGCCGGTGTGAGCGGTGTGTCGCGGATTCGGTGGGGCGGGCAAATCTGCCCGCGGGCATGTCAATTCCGCTGCGACACTACGAAGCGGTCGCGATCCGATTATCTATGGGTTTGATCCCGGCGGACGAAACTCGGGCGGCAATCCCGGTGGAATTTTCGGCAACCGTGGAGGTTCCCGCGGCGGCTCCGTGTCGGCGACCGCGACGTTTTCGTATAGCAACTCGCCAACCCAGACCTCGAAGAGATCGGTCGTTTCCTCTACCAATTGGGGATTCGCGCGAAACACGACCGAGACCGGCTGCGACGTGCCGTGTGTCCACCTATCGATCATGAATCCCCATTCGGACAGGCCTGACGTGCCGCGACCGCGCGTGAAATTGCCTGCTTGAAATTCGCGCTCGCCGACACGCACGAAGACGTCGAATGCGACCGCGGCGGGCGGCGGCGCGTCGATCAAAATGTACCCGGAGAGTTCGTGCCGCCCCTCGGCAAACGGATTTTTGCGCACGAACAGCCGCGAGGGTCGGAACGCCTTCGTCATTTCGCAGGCCAGGAGCGGATCGTGAATTTTCTTGACCGGGTTCTCGTCGTCCGGGTCGCGCACCTCAACCGACGCCGTGAGTTCCGGTTCGGCATCGAATATTGCGGGACCAAATTCGTTGGGGATGGGGCTCGACGAACGCTTCGAGCCGCTGTGCTTTGCGCGATGGATCGAGAATTTGAGGCGCGCGGTTACGATGTGCGTTCCCGGATCGGGCGGCGCGGCGAGAACGGCGTCGTGATCGCGCATGCCGGATACGTACTCGCCGCTAAAGTGCGGCATCACGCTCGGGCGGCTGGATTCGCCGAGATCGAACGCCCCAAGTTCGCCGCGAAATGCGTATCGTCCGCGCGGTAGGTCGCTTTGAAACTCGATCTTCACGGGCACGCTGCGCCCGCTGATGACTGGCGAGCGTGCGACGAGATTGATTCGCACGGCGCGGGTGAAGTACTCGCGGCGCTGGGCGTCGGTCAGTCGATCGGTCGTCTCAAAGTCGCTCAGCAGGTCGCACGCGATCATCGAGAGCGCTGTTTTTCGACCGAGTTTTTTCAGTAGCGCGTCGGCGACGTAGCGGGCAGAGCTCGGCGAGAGGGCGGCGGCCGATTCACGCCTTGCGATCTCGCGCAGGGCGTTTAGCGCGATCGTCGGGTCGGCGTGTCCGGCGTCGCGCACGATGAAATAGA
>JBJXGE010000097.1:0-82118 GCA_046154185.1 Planctomycetota bacterium | reverse complement strand
GGTGTCCATTCGCTTCGCGATTCGCGGGTCCCGCGAGGCGGATGCGGAAAAAAGTCGATTCGCCCCCGCCGGATGGTCCGGTGGGGGTAATTTTTTGGCTCGGACGATTCGTTTAAGCGAGCGCGGGCTCGAATTCGCCGACCGCCAGCGCTTCGACTCGGTCGGTCATTTCATCCCAGGAATAGTTGGCTTCGACGAACGGTCGACAGCGTGCGCGCAGGGCCGCGAGCGCCGCACGATCCGTCGCCCACTGAAAAAGCGCGCCGGCGAGTGACTGCGGAGTGGCTTCGGCGCACAAGAGTCGCTCGTCGAGGCCGCGCAATATCTCCACTGAGCCGCCGATCGCGGTCGCCAAGACGGGTGTGCCGCACGCCAGCGCCTCGAGAGTGCTCAAACCGAAACCCTCGAGCGCGCGGGTCGGCACGACGGCGAGATCGGCCGCGGCGTAGAGTTCCGCGAGCGAATCGTCGCTGACATAGCCCGCGAACCGTACGCATTCGTTGAGACCGAGTCCGCGCGAGCGGGTGCGCAACTCGGCTTCGAGCGGCCCGCGACCGGCGAGTATGACTCTGAAGCGCGCACGCGTCTCGCGACTCAGAAGCGCCAATGCATCGAGCAACAAATCGATGCCCGTCCGATGGACGAGCCGGCGCACGCTGACCAGCAACAGCTCTTCCGGCGCGACCTGCAATTGCGCGCGCAACTTTGCGCGCCGACAGGCATCGACGGATTGAAATTGCGCTAGATCAACGCCGCCCGGGCAAACGTGAACTTTTTCTTCGTCGATGCGGTGCAGATGAACGAGTCGTTCGCGCATGTGTTGTGACAAGGTGACGATCGCGCCCGCGCGCTCCACGACGCGCCGTTCGAGAAATCGACGCGCGCCAACTGCAAGACGCGTACGCGCCCCCAATTTGCTCCCGAGCCGCGCCGACTCGGCGCTGCAGCGATCGGCGAGATACTCGGCGGGCCACGGCGAGTGAAAAATGTAGACCGAGCGCTCTGGCCGTTCGCCGCACAATTCACCTGTGAGCGGTTGATTGTGAATGACGACGTCCGGCGGCGCCGAGAGGAGCTCGAGTGCGTTACGAAAATCACGCCGCACATTGAAGAAGAAGCCAGCGCCGCGCGCGCCGCGCAACGGATACGGAAAGCTGATCCACTGAAAGGCGGCGCGCTGCGTCTGGAGGCGCCGAATCGCCGGCGCCCGGGAGCCGGCGACGAGACTTACGTCGTGACCGCGCCGCACAAATCTCTCGACGAGTTCCCACAACACTCGGCCAGCGCCGCCGAGGTTGTCGAGATCGAAGTGATCCGCGGTGAAGAGTGCGTGCATGAGCCTCGCGAGGTATGGGCTGCGCCGTCTCATGAAAATTCGGCTCGCCGACCGCGCAGCTTGAGCAACGTCGCCGAGAATCCCAGGCATTTGCGCGCGCTGCCAGTTTGACAAACGGCGTACGTCGAGCCACGGCGCTCGCTAACGCCGCTTCGCCAAGTTGGCAGCCGCGGCGCGCCGCTTTCGTGCAGCCAACGCGATTAACCCTCGCAAAGCCCCAGCTTGCACCAACGCACTCGAATTGGAACACACTCTGCTTTGTGGTCCGCAGTCCATGGCCCCATGCAGTGATTGGTTCAGTCGAGACAGAACAGGAGCACAACATGCTAACAACTCTCTACCGCGCGATTCCGAAACGTCTCAACTTCGGCGACGAATTCAATCGGATGTTCGAGGAGTTCTTCACGCCATTCGAACCCCAACGCAATGGTCTCGTCGCGGACGCGCCTGCGCTCAATATTTGGGAAAAACAGAACGGCTATGTCATCGAGGCCGAGGTTCCGGGCGTGAAGCGCGAAGATCTGCACTTGGAAGTCGTGGATCGCAATCTGGTGATCAGTGCAACGCGCGCGGCGCCCTCGACGCAGGGTGTCACACGCCACTCGATCGGTCGCCTGTCAGGCAACATGCGTCGCTCGGTGCAGATGCCGGCGAATACCGATTTTGAGCAGATCACGGCCGAGCTGGAGAACGGCATCCTCACGATTCGTTTGCCGAAGCGCGCCGAAACGCAGCCGCGTCGCATCGAAGTCAAGTGAGCGGAGTCAAGTAACGGATAACAGCGCGCGCGCGCAAGCGCGCGAGCAGAGAGAAAGAGGAAAACCATGAGCCAAGCCAATACTGCTTCACAGCGCGTTCCAGCGACCGACATCGAGGCCGCCGGCGCGAATTTCGAAAATCAACCGCACTACTCGCCGGCAGTGGATGTCCTCGAGAACGCCGACGGCGTGACGTTGCATCTCGACATGCCCGGCGTCGCGCGCGAAGACCTCGAAGTCAGTCTCGAGTATGGCGCGCTGACGGTGCGCGGTATCGCCCGGCCGCGTTCGCGGGTCGGCATGCGCCGCGTCCTCGAGGAATCGCTGCCCGGTGTCTTCGAACGCACGTTTCGCGTCAGTAACGTCATCGATTCCGCGGGCATCAACGCGGACTTGAAAGACGGCGTCCTGAGCTTGCGCTTACCGCGCGCGGCCGAGACGCGTCCACGCAAGATCGTGGTCAACAGCGCGTGAGGGTTCACGCGGCACGCATTCCAGCACAATGGCCGGCGTCGCGAAGCGGCGCAACGCCGGCCCTCTTCACTTCAGGAGCTCGCTTCGCGCCGGCGCCAGCCACGGTTAACTCGTAGCCTGACCGCGTTTCTGTAGAGATCCAAAAAAGATCGCGTCAATTCTAACTCCACCGTTGAGCTGATCACGGCGCAGCGCATAATATGTCCCTGTCTCCCGAGAAGTAGTTGAGGCGGCAGTCGCGATTGCCGGCGCGGATGTGCGAGCTTGTAACAAAGCGCTCGCAATCCGCAGGACATGGGCTCTCGGTCATCGAAAGAGGTGAATTGTGTTTCGTCTCCACGCGTCTCGTACGCTCGGCGCGCTCGCACTGTGTCTGCTCCTCGCGAGCACACTCGGCGCGCAAATTGTCATCAATGAAATCCGCATCGACGAGCCGGGAACGGACGTCAACGAGCTCTTCGAACTCGCCGGTCCTCCGGGCGCCTCGCTCGATACCTATACGTACCTCGTCATCGGCGATGGAACAGCGGCGCTCGCCAGCGGCGTTGTCGAAGCCGTGGTCCCGCTCACGGGCCTGACGATTCCCGCGAGCGGTTATTTCCTTGCCGCCGAAGCATCGCTCGCGTTGCCAGCCTCGGCGGATCTCGTGACGGCCCTAATTTTCGAGAACGACGACAACGTCACTCACATGCTGGTAACCGGCTTCACTGGCGCGCTCGCGGACGACCTTGACACCGACGACGACGGTGTGTTCGACGTAACACCGTGGACGGCGATCGTCGACCTCATTGCGGTTATCAAGGAAGCGAACCCGCCGACGGGGACTGAATATCATTACGGTCCGCCTTCGATCGGACCGGATACGTTTTTCTCGCCGAGCCACGTCTTCCGTTGCCCCGACACGACCGGCGATTTCTTTCTCGGCGTGTTCGGAACCGGTCCGGGCGACACACCGGGCGCACTCAACGCGTGCCCGTCGTGCTTGGCGCCGCTCCCCGTCACGTGCGTGTCGAACTGCTCCGCCAATACGGTGACGCTCAACTGGACCAACACCGATACGTACACGCAGATCTTGATCGAGCGCGATGGTACGGTCATCGACATGATTGCCGGCACGAGCACCTCCTACGTCGATAGCACCGTCAGCGCTGGCGATCGCATGTATCGCGTCATCGGTGAATGTGCGCCCGGTTCGACCGGCGCGACCGAGTGCAACGTTTTGCACTCGGTCTATGGGGGCGAGCAGTTCCTGGTGTTCGCGGGCGAAGACGGCACGGGGGGCGTTAACAGCGTAGGGGCAATGGTCGACGCGTTGACGAACCTCGGTAACACCGTCGTCGTGATCGACACGCTCGACTTCAATTGCATCGACCAATTCGACGTCGCCGGCAATGTGTTAATGCTGATGCTCGGCACGTTCCCCGACAAACACGAGTTGACGTTGAGCGAGGCGCTGCTCGTGTCGGACCTGCTTGCGGGTGGCGTGCACGTCTACCTCGAGAGTTCGGACTTCTGGGCCTACGACATTTTGACCGCGCTCCACGACTACGACGGCATCGACAACAGCATCAGCGATCCGGGCGTCTCGACGAATCCCTTCGACGGCGAAGATAGCTTTACGGCGATGAGCGGTTTGAGTTTTGGCGGCATCGATTTGACGGCGCACGTCGGCGTGGTTTACACGCAGGACAACAACGTCGGCAACGATTACACCGACCAACTGCTGGTGACCGGTACCGACCCCGGCACGCCGATTGACATCCCGGGCGCCACGGCCGGAATACTGTGGCAGAACTTCCCGGACGCACTGCCCGATCCAATGGTCGTCGAGACGGTTTACAACACCGGCTACTTCTACGACACGCCGGCGCCGTACGGGAAACTCATCGGCCAGAGCTGGGAGTTTGGCGGTTTCACAACCGATCAACTGGCGTTGCTCGAAGCTTACTTGGAAGCGTTCGGACCTGGTACACCGCCGAGCGGTGGTTTCCGTCGTGGCAACGTCAACGCCGACGGCGCCTTCAACATCGCCGACGCGATCTTTGCGCTGAGTTCGTTGTTCCAACCGGGCTCGCCGCAGCCGATCTGCCGCGACGCCGCCGACGCGAATGACGATGGACTCTTCAACATCGCGGACGCGGTGTCGATGCTCGGCACGTTGTTCGTGCCCGGATCGCCGACGCCACCACCACCCTTCACGGCGTGCGGCCCGGACCCGACGGCGGACACGCTCGATTGCGTGAGCTTCCCGCCCTGCCCGTAAGTCGGTAGCGGCTTCACTGATCACTGAGCACGCCCGGCAGACTCGTCGCAAACGACGAAGCTGCCGGGCGTGCCGCATCTCGGCCACTCGTGAGTCGCCGAAGTTTCTGGAGACGATCCTCGAGGAGACCAAGCAGCGCCAGCATCCCGCCGGTGAGCGCGCCGAGCGCACAGACAAGACTCACCGATTGCTGCGCATCGCCGGTCGCGAGCGCGAAGGGCGAGCTGCCCGCGATGCAAAGTCCAACGGCGCTGGCGCCGAACGCGATCAGCCCGAAAAAAACTAGACCGAGCGCCGGACGGCGGCGAAACAGGAATCCCACATAACGCGACCACTCCCGAAGCGCGAGTCGCACGCTCGCCGTTCTTGGCTTGCTCGCCGCGCATTCGATCTCCAAGAGCGGACTATTGCCGTCGACGACGTGGCCAAGCAGTTCGAGTTGCATGCGACCGCGACGGATTCGCGGTGAATACAGGTCGACCGCTTCGCGCCGGTACCCGTGAATCCCGCCGACCGGACGCTCGAGCGATTGCCGTAGCGCAAGGCTCAACGCTTGTTGCCCCAGCCACTCGAACGCGCGCGCGAGCCGACGCGGCGGTCGCCGCGCCTCGCGCGGCGCGCGCGCGACGACGGCCTCGGGCGCATCCGGCTCGCACAGGACACGCGCGATCACCGGCACGCTATCGAGGTCGAATGCAAAGTGCTCGTCGAGCGTCATGACGCGCTCGCCGGTACTCGCCATGAAGCCACGCCGCAGCGCTTGATCTAGACCGGCGCCGGCGGCGCACGAGACCCAGCGTAAGCGCGCATCGGAATCGATGACGCGATCAACAGCTCGCCGCTCCGCGCAGGGCGGGCCGGGGCGCATCGCATCGACGATCAACACTTCGTAAGAGCAACCCAAGTCATCGAGCGAGCGCCGCAACGAATCGAGATGGCGCGCGAGCTGTGACTGGCGTCGCGTGAACGGAACGATGATCGAGAGATCCAAAATGGACCACGCTTTCCTCGCACCTCGAAAGAACCGACTAGTTTAGATATCGCCGCACGAGTGAATGCCCTGAAGCGATGGTCCCCGATGAGTCAGCAAATACGCAGCTAACTCAACGCGAGATCCTCGGTTGAACCACCGGATCTCATTCGCCGAAGACTTGGCTGTATTCCTTGGCGGGAAACTTGTCGGTGAGGAATTCGATCTGCACGGGGTGAAGCGGCTTGAGCGTTTTGGCGCCGGCCTCGGCGTCTTCGCCCTTCGGCGGGCTTTTCTTCGTGAGGTCGGTGCGAGGCACTTTGAGGCGAACGCGCGCGCCGCGCGTGAAGTCTGCTGGCTTTCCTGTTTCGGCGGTGAGGACGAGTCGATCTCCGCCGATCTGCATGTTTGTGCCATCGAGCTGAAAGACTTTGCCCGCTTCACCGCCCAGTGTTCCGGAAATCCATTTGAGCTTCGCCTTTTGCTGCGCTGCGCTGAGGGGAACAAGCGGCAAGTTGGCGGTCGTCACCGCGGCGATTTGGATGATCTGCGGATCGAGATTGCGATCGCTGAGATCGCGGGAAGCTTCTTGGCGACGGCCGAGCACCCGCAAGATCGTGCCTGCCTTGAGGTCCGCCATCCGCACGGCATCGTGCTTGAGCACCACCACTTCTTTGAGCGAAGCGACTTGGTAGCTCTTGCCCTGCACCGTGACCTCGAGTTGTCCGTCGCTCGCGGTCAGCGCGATCTTCTTGAGCGAGCCGAGCAAGAAGACATGCTCGTTCGGCTCGTCGTCCCCGCCCGCACGTAACGCGCCGAGATTAAGTAGCGCGAACGCGGCGACCAACGCCAGGACGCTGGTTGCGAGTCGAGCCCGAAATACGTGGCGCATAGAAATGATCTCCTTGCTGTGGAGGTGTGAAGGGGCGCATTGTAGTCAGCCGGTCGGCGCGATCCAAGCGCAACTCGGGCACGACGCGCGGCGCGGCAACTTGCGTTTTCACTCGAGGTATCGGACAGTGACACCGGAGTCACGCAACAGGCAACGATCTCGCTCCAGTCCATTCGGTTGTAAAGGTAAACGTGTGGAATCGATGAAGATGAAACCGGCGCGCGTCTTGCGCTCAGCGGCCGCCATCGCGCTTGCTTGCAGTTTCGCGATCAGAATCGCGGCGCAAGAGTCGACGCCGCCGACGGCGTGGGTCGGGGCGAAGTTGATCCCAATCGTCGGCCCCGTGATCGAGAGCGGCACGCTGCTCGTCGAGCAAGGGAAGATCACGGCGGTCGGCGTCGATGTCGCGATTCCGCCAAACGCACGCGTCATCGATGCGACCGGCAAAGTGCTCATGCCCGGGCTCGTGTGTTCGCATAGCCACATCGGCGGCGTCGGTGGCGCCGATGGCAGCGCCACGATTCAGCCGGACGTGCGCGTGCTCGATTCCATCAACGTGCGAGACTCGGGCTTTCGCCGCGCCGTTGCGGGCGGGCTGACGACGCTCAACATCATGCCGGGTTCCGGCCATTTGATGAGTGGCCAGACGGTCTACGTGAAGTTGCGCGGCGCGACGACGATCGAGGAACTCGCGTACCGAAGTGCAGAAGGCGAGCCGCTCGGCGGTTTGAAGATGGCGAACGGCACGAATCCGTTGCGCGATCCGCCCTTCTCCGGCACCCGTGGAAAATCGGCGGCGCTCGTACGGCGGGAGTATGTGCGTGCGCTCGAATATCGCGACCAACTCGCACGCCTGCCGCTCGATTCGGAAAAGCGACCGACGCGCGACCTCGGACTCGAGACGTTGCTCGAAGCCATCGCCGGTCGTCGCGTCGTCCACCATCACACGCATCGGGCGGACGACATCATGACGGTGCTGCGACTCCGCGAGGAGTTCGGTTTTCGCGTCGTGCTGCATCACTTGAGCGAAGGCTACAAGGTCGCGAACGAAATCGCGCGGGCGCAAGTGCCGTGCTCCGTCATCCTCGTCGACAGCCCGGGCGGCAAACTCGAGGCGGCGCAGCTCAGCTTCAGCACCGCCGGCGTGTTGGAGCGCGCGGGGGTGAAGGTCGCCTTTCACACCGACGACTGGATCACCGACTCGCGGCTCTTCTTGCGTATGGCGGCACTCGGAGTGCGCGCGGGCATGACGCGCGACGGCGCGCTGCGTGCGCTGACGATGTCGGGCGCCGAGATGCTCGACCTCGGCGCGCGCGTGGGCTCCCTCGAAGTCGGCAAAGACGCTGACATTATTGTGCTCGACGGTGATCCGTTGAGTGTTTACACCAAAGTGCTCGAGACGTGGGTCGAAGGCGTGCGCGTCTTCGACCGCAGCGATCCCAAAGATCGGTTGTACGCCGTCGGCGGCTACGGCGCCGGCCACGATCAACAGCCGTATTTCTGCTGCTTCGATGGGCACGAACACAAAGAAGGAGAGTAGCGATGCGCGCATTCTGCCTATTGCCGCTGGCGTTGGTGCTGCTGAGCCCAAGCTTCGCGCACGCGCAGATCGCGGTGCGCGGGCGACTCGTGCACACGATGCAAGGTCCGCCGATCGCCGACGGGATCGTCGTCATCCGCGACGGCAAAATCGTCGCGGTCGGCCGCGCCGCCGACGTGCCGGTGCCGGCCGGTTTTCGCACGATCTCCGCCGCCGTCGTGACGCCCGGCCTCATCGATGCGCATAGCGTGGTGGGACTCTCCGGCATACTCAATCAACGCCAAGATCAAGATCAACTCGAGCGTAGCGAACCGATCCAGCCGGAGCTGCGCGCGATCGACGCCTACAATCCACAAGATCCTCTCATCGCTTGGTTGCGATCGTTCGGCGTTACGACTTTGCACACCGGACACGCGCCGGGCGAGTTGATCTCCGGGCAAACGACGATCGTCAAGACGACGGGCAACACCGTCGAGGACGCGCTCGTCGTCGAAAGCGCGGCGCTTGCCGCGACGCTCGGTCCCGCCGCGCAAAAGGTGGGCGATAAGTCACCGGGGACGCGCGCCAAAATGTTGGCGATGCTGCGCGGGGAACTCGTGAAAGCCGAAGCGTATCGCGCGAAACGTGCGGCCGCGCCCGCCGACCAGCGGCCGGAGCGAAACCTGCGACTCGATGTGCTCGCCGAGCTGCTCGAGGGGAAGCGTCCGCTGTTGATCACGGCGCACCGCGCGCAAGATATCGCAAGCGCACTCCGGCTCGCGCGCGAGTTCAAACTCCGCATGATTCTCGATGGCGCCGCCGAAGCCACGCTCGTCATCGATCAGATCAAAGCCGCCGGCGTGCCGGTCATTCTGCATCCGACAATGATCCGCGCGGTCGGCGAGGCCGAGAACATGAGCTTCGAAACGGCGGCACGCCTCCGCGCGGCCGGAATTTCGGTCGCGCTCCAGAGCGGCTACGAGAGCTACGTGCCGAAAACGCGCGTCGTGCTGTTCGAAGCGGCCGTCGCCGCGGCGAACGGCCTCGGCTTCGAGGCCGCGCTCGCGACGATCACGCGCGACGCGGCGCAGATCCTCGGCATCGAGCGCCGCGTCGGCTCGCTCGGCGTCGGCATGGATGGCGATGTCGCGCTCTTCGACGGCGATCCCTTCGAGTACACGAGTCACTGCATCGGCACCGTCATCAATGGGCAAGTCGTGAGTGAGGGATCGCATTAGACGCGAGTATGCGCCGACGGCATCATTGTGAGATTGATTTACAAGACTCTCGTTGTCCCAATCAGTGGCGTCGCGGGCGAGCTTAACGGCCGGCGACTCACCGTTGAATTGAACAAACTCGGCGACGAAAGTTGGGAGTTGGTTTCGGTCTGCCCCATCACTTGTTGGTGGGGGACAACGGAAGTCTACGCCGTATTGAAGCGCCCCGCGGCGATGCGAACTTCAGCCGCGCCAGCTATTCCAACTCCGCCGTGAACAGCAGCAGACACCCGTTTTCAGTCCGCGAAAGGCCATGCACCGAATTGGTCTCCTGCCGTTGATAATCGCCCGCGCGTAACGCGATGCCGTCGCACCAAATATCGCCCTCGAGGACGAAACACTCTTCGGGCCCGTAGTGCGGATGGCTCGGAAACGTCGCGCCGGGTTGCATGCGCACCATGAACGTGCGGCGCCCGAGTTTCTGATCTCGGAACAATTCGCGGAGTTCAACGCCCCGCACGCCGGCCGAACGCCACTGACCATCCTGCGCGCGCAACACGAACGGCTCGTCGCTGGCGTCCTCCGCACCCTCGACCTTCGCGACTTTCACGTCGCCGGCCGTCACGCGCGCCAACAACTGCGCGCGCACGCGCGCGTTCGGCGCCGCCGGACTCGCCGCGCTGAGCAAACTCTCCACAACCGGTTCGAGACACTTGAGCGCCTTCGCCAACGCGGCGTCACCGCCGCGGAGCCGCGCCTCGAGCGCCGCACTTTCGGCGGCCGTCAAACTGCCCGCGACGTACAGCGCCGCCAAGGCATCGACATCGTTGGTGTCGTCGAACTTCGCGTTCACGGCGCTCCCTCCGGCTGCTGGGTCGATCCGCGCGTTGATAGTTTCTTTGGCGCAGCGCTCGCCGGCGGCGTGACCAACGATTTGAGCCGCTGTATCCCGCCGCGGATGCGCGTCTTGATCGTGCCAAGTGGCAGCGCGAGGCGCGCTGCAATTTCGGTGTGCGTGAGTCCCTCGAAGAATGCGAGATGGATCGGGATCGCCTGGTCGTCCGGTAATTGCACGAGGCAACCCGCGAGTTGCTGGCGCGTTTCGCTGGCGTCAACGGCGCATGCGACCGGCGCCGCGCTCGCAACGTTTTCAGCAGCGAGCCCGGAATTCGGAAGAGTTGCGCGGCGTCGACGCAGCAAGTCGATCGCGCGCGAACGCGCCCGCATGATCAACCAAACGCAAGGCGCCGCACGGTCCGCATCGTATTGATCGGAGCGTTCCCACACCTGCCAAAACGTCTCTTGCAGCGTGTCTTCCGCATCACTCTCGGTCTTTAAGATCTTGAGCAGCAACCCGTAAACGCGCGGTGCATGGCGGTCGTAAAACGCTGCAAACGCGCGCTCATCGCGGCGAGCGATGCGCTCGATCAGCACCTCGTCGGTGGGTTGCGTCTCGTGAGTTTGCGACATCCGCGCGCGTCCACCGTTTCGATTCAACGTGCCGTATTCAAAGGCGAATCACCCAGTCTGCGCCCAGCCTTATCTCATCGCAGATTCTTTGCGGTTGCAAGCGCCTTTGCAAGAGGACAGGTTCGCCACGCGAGCGCCGAAAATTCGACGAAAAATTAGACCTCACGAAATCCAGGAGGAGTCACCACGCGTATGGAGCGGAGAAACCGCGTTCGTCGGCAGTTCGTCGCGAAGCGAACGCAGAAGAATCTCTCGAACTCAAGGAGTGCCACATGCAGAGCTGGTTGAAGTCGTTGGGCGTCTTGTGCGTGTTCGTCACCGGACTCGCCAACGCCTCGAGCCACATGGACGCGCCGCTGGTCACGCTTGACCCCGCCGCGAACACGACCGATGTCTACGCGTTCGTGAGCGACATTGCGGGTGCGAAGAGTCTCTTCTTGGCGCTCGGCGTTTACCCGCACGAGGAGCCGGGCATCGGCCCCAACAAGTACAACTTCGCGGATGACGTACTCTACGAGATCCACCTGGCGCTCGGCGCCGACCTCGCGACCGGCACGAAATCCATCAGTTACCAGTTTCGGTTCACGACGGCGTATAAGACCGACGCCACGATTCTGCAGTCCTATGTCGGTGTGGTCACGGATGTCGACGACGCCGGCCAGAATCTCACGCAAACCTATACCGTCACCCGCGTGAATCACGCGACCGGCGTCAGCACCGTGCTCGGCTCCGGTGTCGTACCGCCGAACAATCAAGGCATTGCGACGCCGTTTTACAATCAGGGCGATAACGGTGAGAACTTGGTGCGCGAGGGCGTCGCGACGTTCGCCGAACTGGATCGCTACACACAGCAATCGATCGCGACCCTGAGCGAGGGCCATATCGCGTTCGCCGGCCAACGCGACGATGGTTTCTACGCTGACATTCAATCGATCTTCGATCTTCTCCAGCTTCGCAGCCCGGGCCGCGACTCGCAGGGCGGGTTTAACATTCACACGATGGCGATCGAAATTCCGCTGTCGACTCTCGGCGGTGATCAACAGATCGTCGGTGTCTACGCGACGACCAGCCGCATGCAGCTCGAGATCGTGCGGGATGTTGCCGACTTGAATGGCGACGGCGCAGTGAATCTCGCCGACGCCTTTCGCTTGCTGAATTACTTGTTCCTCAGCGGGCCACAGCCGGTGCCGCAGGCAGAGCCCGTCGTCGTGCAAATCGGCCGGCAAGGAAACCCGCTTTTCAACGAAGGTCTCGTCGCGATCGCTGACAAGGACCTCTACAGCTCGAGCAGTCCTGAGATCGACGACTCGGTGTTTCGCACTTATGCGGAAAACCCCGAGCTCGGCGCGTTGATCAATCTGCTGCTCCTCGGCGGCTCGAGCCCCGGCATCGCCATCGGCCGCACCGATCTCGCCAGCATCTTCATCCCCGACGTCATCAAAGTCGACTTGTCGACGCCATCGGCGCGGCTTGCGGGCGGCGGCCCGACGCACCCCACGAATCCCGATGACGCCGGCTACTCACGGCTCAGCATTTTTGGCGGCGACGTTCTGCAGAGCACGATCCAAGATCCATTCCAGAACGGTGGCTTCATCCCGGGTGGCTGGCCGAATGGTCGGCGCTTCGGCGATGACGTCGTCGACATCGCGATCAATGCGATCCTCAGCGATCTGCGCGTCATTCCGCCGATCATCGCGACGTTTCCGCCGGGCGACGGCGTCGCGGAAAATGAGATCGCGTACAACAAAGTGTTCCCCTACGCGTCCACGCCGCTCAACGGGCGCAATCACGAGCATCCGTAGAACCCTTCCCCGGGGTGCCCTGCGTGCCTATTCGCACGCGGGGCACCCGTTTGATTGCTATCACCTCATGACTGGCACGTGCGTGCCGATTCCCCCCACAATGTCGCAACGCTTCGGCGGCGTCGGAAACTCGGGGGAGCTTGCAACTACTCGCCATCGGCTTCACGGTCTTGTGCACGTCTGCGTTGTCGGGCGTCTTCGGAATGGCGGGCGGACTCGTGCTGATGGGTGTGCTGCTGGCGACGCTGCCAGTGCCCGACGCGATGGTGCTGCACGGCATCACGCAACTGATCGCCAACGGCTACCGCGCGTGGTTGACGCGCCGCAACATCGAGACGCGTGGAGTCGCGAGATATCTCGCGAGCGCGGTGATCTGTCTCGCAATCGCGTTCGCATTTCGGCCGACGCTCGAGCGCGCGTGGATCTATGTAGCGGTCGGTGCGATGCCGTTCATCGCGGCGCTCTTCCCGGTGCGCGCCCGCCTCGATTTTTCCCGCCCGGTCGACTCCTGGATCTGCGGATTCGTCGTGACGACGGCCCACCTCACAGCCGGCGTCTCGGGTCCACTCCTCGACATCTTCTTCTTGCAGGGCCGCCTCCGCGCCGTCGAAGTGATCGCGACGAAGGCGACCACGCAATCCGCGGGACACCTCTTGAAGATCGTCTATTTCGGTGCGATCGCGACGGCGGGATCGACCGTCGTCGACCGCGACGGCGCCTGGTCGCTGATCGGAGTAGCAGGCGTAAGTGCAATTGCAGGAACATGGTTGGGACGACGAATCGGGGAGCGTATCGACGAAGGATCGTTCCGCACTTGGAGCCGGTTATTGGTCCTGACGATCGGCGCGGGTTGTCTCGGTCGCGGCATCTACTTGCTCACGGCGAACTCGTGAATGAGGTCGCCGCAAAATAATTTTTAAAAAGTACGTCACGTTTCTGGCCCTTTTCTCGCTTATAGGGTTGGGGAACGAGCGACGTCGGCGGGGCACGGGGGGATTCCCACCACGCCGCCAGGCCGGGACCAAGCAAATCCGGCCCTGGGTCGGGACAGAAGTCGTTTTTCTCCTCGGTCGGGGAGCAACCCGCAAGGGCGCTCCCCGACACTTCAAGTTGTATGTCCTTGGCCGGGGAGTTTCCTTCGGGAAACTCCCCGCTTTCTGTTTTTGTTAGGGTTGTTGCTCCAACACCCCTCGTTGCCGCGGCTGCGCGCCGGGGCAACTTCAGCCCGTCTTTGTTGAAGGGGTGTCGCTCCAACACCCCTCGTTGTTACGGCTCTGCCGCGACAACTTCACCCCAACGAGTGAGCCGAGCCTCTGGCTCGGTTCTTTGGTAGCCGAGCGAATTTATTTTTGATGGGGCCGGTGGCGATCTAGAGGGTTTCAGCCTGAGCCGAGACCTGCTCGGAGATGCGATCAGGCGCCGGCTTGTTCGAGTTCGCAGGTGGAGACGGGGACTTTGGCGCGGGGCACCCAGTGTTGTTGATCGAGAAACGTACGCAGTGCTTCAAAACACTGCGGGCAAATCGCCGAACCGACGTCGCGGCTCATGATCTCGATGACGCGCTCGCCGGGCTGCTTGGGGCGGTACGGGCGTGCCGCCGACATCGCTTCGTAAATATCCGCGACGGTGAGCACGCGGGTCGCGAGTGAGATCGATGCACCGGACAGCCCGCGGTGATATCCGCGACCATCGAGGCGTTCGTGATGCGCGCTCGCGAGATCGGCGAAGTCGCTAAAACACGCGACGCGTTCGAGGATCCGCTGCGAGTACTCGGCGTGACGTTGCATCTCGGTGCGCTCCTCGGGCGTCAACTTCCCCGGCTTGTCGAGTATGAGATTCGACACGCCCAACTTGCCGATGTCGTGGAGGAGCGCCGCGCGTTTCAGCATCTTGAGGTCGGCCGGCGCGAAACCGAGCACTTCGGCCACACCGACCGCGATCTCGGCGACGCCTTCCGAGTGTCGGTACGTCCATGGCGATTTGGCGTCGACGACTTTCGCAAAACCCTCGGCCACGCGATCGAGCCGGACGTCGTCGGCGACCAAGACCGACTCCATCGGCTCGTAACGCGCGAGCTCTTGCGCGGCGTCCGCGCAACCGAGACGCTCCCAAAAGCGGCTGTCGTGCTTGATCGATTCGAGCGCTGCAACGAGCGTGGGATCGAACCACTGTCCGCGACGCTCGCCGGCCATCTCGTAGGCGGCAGCCGCGCCGTAGGCGCTGAAAAAGACTTCGACGGTTTGCGCGATGCCGAGAATGCGCGCGAGCAGCGGTATTTCCTCGCCGATCAGCCGGTCGGGATAGCCGCGGCCATCCCAGTGTTCATCGAGGCCGCGGATCGCCTGCGCCGTGAGTTCCGAAAAACCGAGCAGGCGGGCGATATAGGCGCCACGCTCGCAACGAATCTCGAAAAGCGGTTTCGAGGCGCTCGGCCCTTGCATTGCGAGCTTGGCGATCTGCGCCGCGCGTTTGACCGGCGAACTGCCGTGCGCGGCATGCTTCGCAACGTACAGCACCGACTCGCTGCGACTGTTCGACCAATTGACCGTCTTGAGGCCGCGCTTCACGGAACGGTCGTCGGCCGCAAAGAGCGTGCAGACCTTGGCGGCGTTGCTCGAGCAACCGAGATCCTTGAGGAGCAACGCATAGAAGAGCGCCGAGCGCTCCTCCACCGCGAGCCGCAGCTCTTGGGCGAGACGCATGCCGAGGAGCGCGCTCCGCACCGCGTGTCCTTCGGCCTGACCTTCCGTGAGGTCGAGTGCATACGACAATGCCGACAGCACTTTGGAAAGACGAATCTCGCGCTCCGGCGCGACGATCGCATCGCTGCCCATATTGGCGTGTCACTCCCCAGGCGATAGTCGCGTCGTGTTCCGTGCGCGCGGTTCGCAGCGACGATTAGGTCGCGAGCGTCGGTATCTGTACGACATACGGGGGCTCGCCGTGCGGCCATAACGGGCCAAGAAAGCCGGGCGGCAACGCTTTGCGCGTATCCACCGTTCCTTGCTTCAGCCCCTCCTCGATGCGCACGAGATCGAGCTTCATCGCATCGACGCACATGCCGAGCCCCTCGGTCGTCAACTTGCCCGGTTCGAACTGAAAGACTTGAACCGCGTAGTCCGCGCCTTGCGCCGCGTGGGTTGCGGAAAAATCGCCGAAGCCGACGGCCGCGAGCGCATAGGTCGCGCATGCGACCGTGCTCGCAACCACCGCCGCTTGGGGCGCGTTCGCATGCGCCGCCGCTTTGACTGCGCTCATCGCGTTGAACGCGAACGTCGAAGTCGTACGGTCGACGCCGCGCGTGAACTCCTCGACGGTCTCGATAGCGCCGTC
Organism: Planctomycetota bacterium; assembly: GCA_046154185.1. Lineage (GTDB taxonomy): Bacteria > Planctomycetota > UBA8108 > UBA1146 > JAJFFE01 > JBJXGE01. Next base: position 66,084 of record JBJXGE010000097.1, on the reverse strand, counting down.
GAGCAACTGGTAGAGTCGCTGCGGCGCTTCCGGCCACGAAACAAGGAAGAGCGGCTGCACGCGCCGAGCGCAACGGGTCGCAAAGGCGACGCAGGCGATGCTCGGCAACTGAGAGAGCTGTTCCTTCCACTGCGGGATTCTCATCGGGTCTCCTCCATGGAGAAGACTAACATCCGGCCGAAAGCCCTGCCGAATTTTGGTAGTCAGCGTTTCGCGTGCTGCAAGGCACAGGCCTTGCTTAGTTGCCTTTTTCGCCCCGACCCGGGCAAGTCGCCTGAGGCGCTGACGACCAGCTCCGACATTTCGTATACTTGGCGAGCGGGTCGCCTGGTGGTCCGGTGCCCGACGAACCAAGATCTGGATGTGTGATAACCGTGACCCGAATCACGACGCGAGTTATTCGCCCCGGCGCGGCGCAAGCAACGCCGCCCCTTGAATCCGCCACCAGCGCCGAAGCGCGTATGGAACATGTGTGGGAGCTCACGCGACTTTGCCTCGAGTGGAATAGAGAGCGCGCAGATGAACCGCGACTTGAAAGACTTACTGTCAAAATTACTCGGCTACGGAGCTGAGCACATGATCGTCGGTGCGCATGCGCTGGCGGCGTATGGCCTCGTCCGAGCCACGCCGGAGTTTGAGGTTTGGGTGCGTCCCACGCGTGCGAATGGCTTGGCGGTCCTCAACGCGCTCAAGGCATTCCGAGCGCCGCTACACGATTTGACGGAACGCGACTTCGACGCGCCGGGCGTCGAGATTCAGATCGGCCTGCCGCCCTTCTGCGTACAAATCCGGACGCAAATGCCGGGCCTCGATTTCACGACCGCATGGACCGCGCGCGTCAAAACACGTTTTGCCGGTGAGTTCGTCGCGGTGCCGACGCGCGAGCATTTGATTCGAATCAAGCGGGCGGCGGGAGGACTGCAAGATATGGCCGACGTCGAATGGCTCGAAGCGCAGCGCACGCCACCGGCCCCGAAGTAGGTCCGTTGGCGCGCGGTTACGCGCGCACGACCTTGTGCTCCGGATCCGGAATGCCGCCGAGCGCATTCCGAGTATCGACGACGAGCTGCGCGTGCTTGTGCAGTTCCGCATAGTCGATGCACGAGTGATGCGTGACAACAAGCACTGCGTCCATCTCCGCGACGAACTCCGGCGTCAGCGCCACCGATTCGAGCGCGAGTTGAAACCCGTGCTGAGGTTTGAGGAACGGCACGTAAGGGTCGTGGTAGCGCACTTCCGCGCCCTTCTGACTCAAGAGCGTCAGCAGCCGAAACGCGGGGCTCTCGCGCGTGTCTTCCACATCCCGTTTATAGGCGACGCCGAGCATCAGAATCTTGCTGCCGCGCAGCGGCTTGCCGCGCGAATTGAGCGCGTCGCCGAGTTTGCTGATCACGAATTCGGGCATGGCGGTATTGATCTCGCCGGCGAGTTCGATGAAACGCGTGCGAAGGTCGTACTGGCGCGCGCGCCATGTGAGATAAAACGGATCGATCGGTATGCAATGACCGCCGAGACCGGGGCCGGGGAAAAACGCCTGGAAGCCGAACGGTTTGGTCGACGCGGCCTCAATGACGGCCCAGACGTCGATGTCCATGCGATCGAAAAGTACTTTGAGCTCATTGACGAGCGCGATGTTCACGGCGCGATAAATGTTCTCGAGCACTTTCGCGGCCTCGGCGGTGCGAGCGTCTTTCACTTCCATCACTTCTTCGACGACGCTCGAATAGAGCTGCCGAGCCAGTTCACCGCTGCGGGAATCCACGCCACCGACTAGTTTCGGAATCGTGCTCGTCGAGTACTCGCGATTGCCCGGATCTTCGCGCTCGGGCGAAAACGCGAGGAAGAAATCCACGCCGCAGTCGAGTCCGCTTTCCTCGAGGATCGGCCGGACGACTTCTTCCGTCGTGCCGGGATAGGTCGTCGACTCGAGCACGACGAGCATGCCGGGATTCATGTAGCGCCGAATGCTCGTCGTCGCATCGCGGACGTACGAGAGATCGGGATCGCGCGCGGTGGTCAACGGCGTCGGGACGCAGATGATCGCGACGTCCATGCGGCGTAGCAGTTTGAATTCGGTCGTCGCGACAAAGACCCCGCTCTGCACGAGTCCGGCGAGATCGGCGGCAGGTATGTGCAAGATCGGCGACTCGCCGCGATTCAAGAGCGCGCATCGCTCGGTGTCGACATCGAAGCCATGCACGCGAAATCCCGCCTTGCAAAAGGCGCGAGCGAGCGGTATTCCGACGTAACCAAGCCCCAAGATGCCGACTTGGGCGGTGCGATCCTCGAGACGTTTCTTCAACTCTTGGAAGCGATCGACGCTGACCATGCTGACCTCGCAACGGGCGTGGCGTGAGGGAGAATTCGGCACGAGTGGGGCGTGCAAGCACACAGCACACACTTCACTGCATCTTCTTGTCGGCAAGATTTACGTAAAGGTTGAGCCGTGCTGTGCGCCATTCTTGCGACCACGGCGGAATCGTGTATCCCACAGAATCGTTTTATCCCACAAGGCGGTCAAAGAATTGTCACGAAGTGCCGAGCGTAGGCTCCGCGACGGGAGGTCAGTAGCTTGTCTGCACGATTGAGCGCTCGCACTCGGGGGTTGATGCGCGAATCGCCGACCGAGATCACGCTGCCGCAACTCGCGGCAGCGGGCGGCTGGGCGCAGTTTCGTGCACCGAGCGTGGCGGCGCCGGAGGCCGTCGTCGGCCCGAACGGCAGCACGCGGCCGCACAATGGGCCGTTCGTGCTCGAAATCGGCATCGGGAAGGACACGCACATCGTTGCGTGCGCCGCCGCCGAGCCGGCGGGCCGATTTGTCGGCATCGAGCACAAGCGCACGCGACTCGATCGGGTCCACGCGCACGCGCTGCGCGCCGGCGTCACGAATCTCCGACTACTGCTGGCGGACGCCGACCGCGTACTCGATCCGGCTTTCGAAGATTCCACGCTCGACCAAGTCTATGTCTTTTTCCCGGATCCGTGGCCGAAGAAACGCCATCACAAGCATCGCTTGTTGCGCGAGCGTTTCATCGCGCTCATTGCGGCCAAACTCACGCTCGGCGGCGGTTTCGAGCTGCGTACGGATCATGCCGAGTACCTTCACGAGATCTTGCCGGCGCTCGCCGCGGAACCGAGCCTGGTGAATCTCTGCGGGCCCAGCGGATTTCGCACTGAGCCGCGCGACCCGAGCCGCCATATCGCGACGCTGTTCGAACGCAGATTCCGCGCGGCCGGACAGCCGATTTACTATCTCTATTTCGAGAAGCAGAGCGCGACATCCCGCGTCGATGAGCGCCGCCGCCTCTCGCCGACGGAACTCGCGAACTTCCATCCGTTGTACGACGCGCAACGCCGTGAGTCCGACGCGGAACACCAAACGGGGTTTTGAAATGGATACGCTCCCGGAGGTGCTGCGACGCAAGCTCGACGCGCTGCCCGCCGACCCGGGCGTTTACGTGCTGCTCGATAAGCTCGGCCGCGCGATCTACGTCGGCAAGGCCGCGAGTTTGCGCAGCCGGGTGCGCAGCTATTTTCAGCCGGGCGCCGACGATGGTCGACCGCTGTTTCATGCGATCGTCGAACGCACTGCCGATCTCGAGTGCATCGTCTGCACGACCGAAGTCGAAGCGCTGCTGCTCGAGAACAATCTCATCAAGAAACACCGGCCGCGTTTCAATGTCCGCTTGCGCGATGACAAGACCTATGTGTCCTTGCGCGTCACTCTGAGTGAGAAATGGCCGCGCGTGCAAGTCGTGCGACAATGGCGCAACGATGGCAACTTGTACTTCGGACCCTACGGCTCGGCCGGAGCCGTCCGCGAAATGCTGCGCGTCATCAAACGCTACTTTCCGCTGCGCACTTGCTCGAATGGGTTTTTCAACTCGCGTCGGCGGCCGTGCATCGAATATGAAATCGGCCACTGCAGTGCTCCCTGCGTGGATTTGATCAGTGCCGACGACTACCGGAAATGGGTGGACGAAGCGTCGTTGTTTCTGCGGGGCCGCAACGACACATTGTTGCCGTTGCTCGCGGCGCGCATGGAAGAGTCCGCGGCGTCTCACGATTTTGAACGAGCCGCGCGCGTGCGTGACCAGATCGGCGCGATCCGTCAGGTCATGGAGCGCCAGAAAGTGCAGGAGGTCAAGCTCGGCGATCTCGACGTGTTCGGGTACTACCGCCGCCACGATCACGTAACCGTGCACGTGCTGTTGAGTCGCGAAGGCAAACTGCAACACTCTTCGAGCCACGCGTTTCGCAGCTTGCTGCCGGATGCGCAACTCCTGCGTTCGTTCTTAGCGCAGTACTACAGCATTGATCGCCAGTTGGCGGCGGAAGTGTTGTTGCCGATCGACATCGACGAGCCAGAACTGATTGCGGAGTGGTTGAGCGCGCGCCGCGAGGCGAAAGTGAAGTTGCATGTGCCGCAGCGCGGTCCGCGCCACGAGCTCGTGCAGATGGCGTGTCGCAACGCCGAAGTCCACGCCGCGGCGGATACGCTCAAGCAGGCGGCGGAGGCGGCGCTTGCCGAGCGGCTCGGAGCTTTGTTCGGGCTCGACCAACCGCTCGATCGGCTCGAGTGTTTTGATATCGCGCACTTCCAGGGCTCGTACACCGTCGCGAGCCGCGTCGTATTCGAAGATGGCGAGCCGCTCACTGCGCAGTATCGACGCTACAAGATCCAACATGCCGCCAGCAACGATGACTTCGCGGCGATGCAGGAAGTCATCACCCGGCGTTTTCGTCCGTCGCCGAAGCGCGAGGCGTTGCCAGACCTGGTACTGATCGATGGCGGCAAGGGACAACTCAACGCGGCGCTCGAGGCGCTGCGCGCGATCGGTGTCGAGCTTGCGGTTGCGGGAATCGCGAAGGAGCGGCATCGCGGCGGGCGTCACACAACGGAGCGCATCTTCGTGCCTGCGCGCGGTGATCCACTCGAGCTCGCACCGAACACGCCCGAGTCGTTGTTCCTGCAGCGCGTACGCGACGAAGCGCACCGATTCGCCAACAGCTTTCACCGCGAACTCAGTCGACGGCGAACATTGCTGAGCGGACTCGAGGATATCGCCGGCGTTGGCGAGCGACGGCGAGCGGCGCTCCTCGGTCATTTCGGGAGCTTGCGGGCGTTGCGGGCGGCGAGCGTCGCGGAAATCGCGTCGGTGCCAGGCATGACGCAGAAGAGCGCGGCGGCGACGTACGCATTCTTGCATGCCGATGAGAGTACCGAGGCCGATTGAGCGTACGAAGTACGCGGGCCGTCACAGGCGCTGCGTTGAGAGCCGCAAGTCTTCGATATCGAGCTCCTGCGCGATGAGGTGAAAGACCTCGTCGTGAATCGCGCCTTGACGTCGCAGCTCAGCGAGCGCTTTTCGTTCCGCTTCGATCGACTCGCGCGTCATGCGTCGGATCGCCAAATCGTCGTGATGGAGTTCGGAATACGCATTCTCTTCGACGTTTGAACGAAACGTGCGAAGTCGGCGTTCAAATCGATTATGGAACTGCTCGACCAACGCCGGCGGAAAGCGGTTGCCGAGGCGCCAATCGGCGACGCGCGCTACGACTGCTTCGGTCGCCGCGATACGCGCGAGCGCTTCTTCACGCTGATGTTCGCCGCCGTCACGGAGTCGCAGCAGTCCCTTCATCCGCGGCAGAGTCAACGCGGGAAGCAGCAAGGTCACGAGAATCACGACGTAGGTGATGAAAACCAAGACGCCACGGTGAGCAAATGGTGAGAAATGAGCATCCAACTCGGGAACCGCGAGCACTGCGGCGAGCGAGACGATGCCGCGCATCCCAGTCCAGCCGAGCGCGGCGACAACGGTCCACGGCGGTGATGGATCGCGGCGCGCGAGCGACTTGTTCAAGAGGCGCGGCAAGTAGGTGGCGGGAAATACCCAAATGAGCCGAACGAGTATCACGACCAGACAGACGACGAGCGCGTAGCCGCTCAGCAGCAGGAACGCTGTTCCATCGAGACCACGCACGACGGCGGGCAATTGCAGGCCGATCAGCGTGAAGACGAGGCCGTTGATCACGAACAGTAGCGCGTCCCAAGTGGACTTCGCCTCGATCCGGGTTTGCGCGGAGAGTCGAGTTGGAAGGGTTCGTCCGAAGTGGAGTCCGCCGGTGACGGCCGATATCACGCCCGACGCCCCGACGTGCTCGGCGATGATGTAGCAACCGTACGCGGTGAGTATGGACAACAGCACTTCTGCGCGCGAATCCTTGAGGAGGCGCCAGATTGCGATCGCACAGCCGCTCACGACCATGCCGACGACGAAACCACCGAGCGCTACGAAGCCGAACTGCCACGAAGCTTGCCAGAAAGAAAATGTTCCCGTCAGTATTGCGGTGAGCGCGAACCGGTAAATGACGAGCGCCGTGGCGTCATTCAACAGACTCTCGCCTTCGATCACGGTGATCAGGCGGCGCGGAAAACCGAGTTTGCGTGTGATTGCCGTCGCGGCCGAAGCGTCGGGAGGCGACACGATGGCACCGAGTAAGAATCCATGCGCCCACGTGAAACCAGGAATGAGCAACACGCTCGTCACGGCGACGGCGCTGGCGGTGAAGAGGACGAGCCCAAACGCCAAGAGTGCGATCGGTCGCGCATTCGCTTTGAAGTCGCGCCAGGACGTGAAGTACGCGGCGGCGAAAAGAATGGGTGGCAAGAAAACTTGAAAGACGACGTCGGCCTTGAGCTGCACGGCCGGCAGCCCGGGGATGAAACTCACGAAGAGGCTACCCAGCACTAACACGACCTCGATCGGTAAGCGCACCCGCGGCACGAGTGGTCCGATCACGGTCACGAACAAGAGGAGACCTAGGGTGATTTCAAAGAAAGACACGCGGTCCTCGGCGATTTACTAGCGGTTTGAGAAGTCGACGCCGATCCGTTGCGGCGACGTAGCTCGCAAATGTCGATCGCGAGCGGCGGGAAGTCAATCGAAGGGCGCAGGTTTTGGCGATCGGGAACGGTGTCGACGCTCGCGCGGATTGTGATTATTCGTCCCGCCGCTAGGATTCGTCGACCTGGCCAGAGACGCGTTCCCCACGCCGGGAGGAACGCATGACTCCGCCTCGACTGATCCTGACGGGCGCGACCTATCTGATCACGCAGCGCACGCTGCGGCGCCTGTTCAAACTGCGGCCCGACGCCGAAATCAAGAATCTGATTTTGTATCTGCTCGGGCTGGCCGCGCGACGTTACGGCGTCGTGCTGCACGCGTTTCAGTTCACGTCGAATCACTTTCACTTGGTCGTCAAGGACGTGAGGCGCTGTCTACCGAGGTTTATGCAGTGGTTCAGCAGTCTCTTGGCGCGAGCGACCAATTGTTACTATCGCGAGAGCGGAGAGTTTTGGTGGCGCCGCGCGTACAGCTCGGTGCGGTTGCCGGAAGACGGGTCGTCGACGACGGAGAAGATCGCTTACACGCTGGCGAACGTGACGACGGCGGGACTAGTGGAAAGCCACCGCGAGTGGCCCGGCGTGACGAGCTTCACGCCGGATGGGACACCGGTGGTGTTTCGCGCGACGAAGCCGAAGTTCTTCTTTTCGAAGAGCGAGCGCTGGCCGCCGGTCGTGGAGTTCACGACGACGCTGCCGGAGGTCGAGGGGAAGACGCCGGCGGAGGTTGCGGCGCAAATTTGCACGGAGGTGGGCGCCGTCGAGGCTGAGGCGCGCGAACATGTGGCGCAGAGTGGCGGACGATTTCTCGGTGCGCGGGGTGTGATGCGGCAACGGCGCGAAGCGGCACCCAAGGATCGAGAGCCGATGGGTCAACTCAATCCGCGCTTCGCGGGCCGTGGTCGTTGGTACTTCGCGATGCGGAACGCCGAGCGCGAGTTTCGGCGGGCGTACTACGATGCATTGCACTGGTATTGCGCCGGCCGCCGCGATACGCGTTTTCCCCACGGGACGTGGCAGATGGTGGAGGTCTACCCACTACCGATGCGGCCGGCCGCGTCGGCGTAATTCGGCCAAGCGCTCGCGGTGACTCGTCGATTCGACCCTGGGGAGTGTCGTTGCCCTGCACCCTCTCGCACGCCCCTTTTCGGCGGGTTTTGGCGAGAAATCCCCGATGCACTCCGCGTCCCGCGCATTTCCCCATCACCCCCGCCGCGTTTTTAGCCTGCCGCGCAAACTCCGCGCCTCCTCCGCCCCCGACCCGCCGCCCACCGCCCCGCCGCAACCCACCACCCAAAAAGGGTTTATTCCGTCTCTGAGGCTGTAGTTTGCGTGAAGGATTTGACGGCTTCGTCGACGGATTGGAAGACTTTGAAGATCTTGTTGAGACGCATCACGTCGAAGAGTTCGCGGATCTCCGGTTGCACGTTTGCGAGATGGATACAGCCGCCGCCGGCCATCGATTTCTTGAGGAGCGCCACCAACCGACCCAAACCCGCGCTCGAGAGGTACGAAATCGTCGACATGTCGAGGACCATCTGCACGTGCTTGCGGGTATCAATCACTTGACCGAGTTTCTCGAGCGTCGCCAGGATCGCCTTTTCTTCGTGGAAACACCCGCCATGCACCGTCGCGATCACCACAGTGCCCTGCGTGCGCAGCGAAATGGTCTCGTCGCCAGACTTCGTGCCCATGTCCGTCTCGCTTTCTAAGCTTACTTATGCAGCAGATACTGGCGCAGTAGCAGCGTCGCGCCACCGTCGTAGTATGAACACTCGTCCATATAGAGATCCAGAAGCGGCAGTCCACGCCCGTTCTCATCCCAGAGATTCTCTTCGGGTTTGCGCTCGGATACTTTCTTGAAGTCGAATCCCTTGCCTTCGTCCTTGATCAAGATGCCCCACGAACTCTCATCGCTGAAGAGCCAGATGTGGACGAGCTTGGAAAAATCAGACTGGTTGCCATGAACCACGGCGTTGGTGATCGCCTCATCGAGACAAAGCTTGGTCTTATTGACTTTTGACTTATCGATGAGACCTTCGGCCTCGAGGCGTTGCACCAATCGCACGACCAGCGGCGTCACAAGCGCCGGATCGCTCGGGATCTCGCGCTCATCGATAATCGTGGCGTTCTGCGGTACTTCGACGGTTTCTTTGGATTCTTGCATTGCTTGCCTCCCGGGGGTTGCTCCGTAGCAAGAGTAACTCGGGTTTCCGCAAAGCGTCAAACGCCCAAGCCGCTCACCGCCATTCGACGGCACGCGCCGCACATCCTAGATTAGAGTGAAGGGAAGCGAGTGGATGCAAAAGATCCGGCGACGGAAGTTTGGCGAGATTCTGCTGGCCGAGAACCTCATCTCACGCGAGCAGTTGCAAGTGGCGCTCGACACGCAAGCCCAAACCGGCGAATCAGTCGGCGAAGTGCTCGTGCGGCAAGGCGTCATCACCGAAACCGATGTCGTGCGCTGCATTTGCACGCAATACCAATTGCCCTTCATCCGACCGACTCACTATCAGGTCGACACAGCGCTGCTTGATCTCTTCGATGGCGCGTTCCTCTATAGGGAACGCATCGCACCGCTCGAGATCATCGGCAACGCCGTCATTATCGCGCTCGCCGATATCCCCAATGAAACGGTCGAGCAAGAATTCTGCACGAAAATCGGCAAGGACCCCTACTACTACTTCTCGCCCACGAGCGATGTCGAACAGTTGCTACGTGCACATTTCGAGTTCAGCCAGGAGCAATTGCTGGCGATCGAGGCCACGCGCCGCAATCGGCTCCGAACTGTCAGCGGTCATGGCGCACAGGCGGCGGCCCTCCCGGCCAAGCACGCAACGAAATCCCTGGATAGCACGTGGGAATCCATTTTCGATCAAGCCGAGAAAAGCGTGAAAGACCGCTAATCGCGCCGAACGCTCTCGAGCGCTCTGCGTTCCCCTTCTCCGTGCGCGAATCCCTATTACAATCCCGCCGCATCGTAATGTCCTACTCCCGTTTTCCACGGGTTCATAATTCGTGAGCAAGCAGCGTGATTCAACCCGAACACAATCTGACAATTTCGTCCGACGCCACACCGATGATGCGCCAATACCTCGAAGCGAAGCGCAAGCATCCCAGCGAATTGCTGATGTTTCGCATGGGCGACTTCTACGAGTTTTTTTACGAAGACGCCCGCATCGGCGCGGAAATCCTCGGCATCGCGCTGACCGCACGCAGCAAGGATCGCAGTGGCGAACGCATCCCGATGGCGGGTATCCCCGTGCGCGCCCTCAATACCTATTTGCGAAAACTGCTGGAGGCCGGTCAGCGTGTCGCGATTTGTGATCAGTTGCAGGATCCCGCCGCTGCCAAAGGCATCATCGAGCGTGACGTCGTACAAGTCGTGACTCCCGGGACTTTTCTCGACGAAGGCAACCTCGATGACCAGCGCCCCTTACACTTGGTCGCGCTCGGCTCGGCGCCAGCCACGCGCAGCTCGCCGCCCAACTTTGGTCTCTCTTGGGTCGACCTCTCCACCGGAAAATTTCACGCCGAGGATTTCGCGACCGCCGCCGCGACCGAGGAAGCGCTACTCCGCATCGGCCCCGCCGAGTGCATCTACGCGGAAGGTCTGCGCCGTCCCGACTGCGCGCCACTCGCGTGGCTCGAACGCGCCAACGCACGCTGCGCACTGACGCCGTTTCCCGAATGGCATTTCGATCGCGCCACCGCGCGCGAGCGATTACTGCAACACTTCGGCACGCGCACTCTCGAAGGCTTCGGCTGCGAGCATCTGACCGCGGGCCTCAGCGCCGCTGGCGCGCTCATCCACTATTTGCGCGAAACGCAGCGCCAAGCGCTTCCGCACATTTTGCGGCTCGTGCCCGGTGCGAGCACTCGCACCATGCGACTCGACGCCGCCACGTATCGCGCGCTCGACCTCGTCGAAGTCGCGCGCACCGGCGCTCGCGCCGGCTCGCTCCTCGCGCATCTCGACCGCTCCCGCACCGCCATGGGCGCGCGCCAATTGCGCGAATGGTTGTGCGCGCCGCTCGTCGAGCGAACCGCGATTCTCACGCGCCAAGGTGCGGTCGCCGCGCTCGAGCGCGACGCCGAAACCGCCGCCGTCCTCACCGCCGCACTCGGCGAAGTGCGCGACATCGCGCGCTTGAGCGCCCGTCTTCCACTCGGTCGCGTGAACGGACGCGATCTGCGATCGCTCGCCGGTTCACTGCGCGCCATGCCGACCATTCACACCGCCCTCGACGGCTGCGAAAACCAGCTTCTCGTCGATGTGCGCGCCGCGCTCGATCTCGCGCGCCTCGCCGCCATCACGGAACTCATCGAACGCGCCATCACCGAAGAGCCGCCGATCACCATCAAGGAAGGCGGTGTGATTCGTGATGGCTACGAGCCGGAACTCGATGAACTGCGCGCGATCGGACGCGATGGCATGAGCTGGATCGCGCGCTTCCAACAGGACGAAATTGCGCGCACCGGCATCCCGAACTTGAAAGTCGCGTATAACCGCGTGTTCGGCTACTACCTCGAAGTGACGCAATCGCACGCGAGCAAAGTCCCGTCCGACTATGTGCGCAAACAAACCGTGAAAGGCGCCGAACGCTACGTCACGCAACATTTGAAGGAGCAAGAGCAGCGCGTCCTCGGTGCCCGCGAGCGCGCCGAGAAACTCGAACTCGAGCTGTTCCAGCAAGTGCGCACGCGGATCCAAGAAGACCTCGAGCCGCTCCAGCGCGCGGGCGATGCGCTCGGCGCGCTCGATGCGTGTCTTGCGCTCGCGACAGTGGCGCGCGAGGAGAGCTATGTCGCGCCTGAGATCGTCGAAGAGCCGGTGCTCGAAGTCGAGGAGGGTCGCCACCCCGTGCTCGCCGCCGTGCGGGGCCCCGCCGCGACGAACTTCACGCCCAACGACATCTCGCTCGGCGGTGAACACGGCACGCTCGCCATCATTACTGGGCCGAACATGGCTGGCAAAAGCACCTATATTCGCCAAGCCGCACTGATCACCTTACTCGCGCAAGTCGGCTCATTCGTGCCGGCGCGCCGCGCGCGCGTCGGCATCGCCGATCGCATTTTCACGCGCGTCGGCGCCGCCGACGATATCGCCAGCGGTCAATCGACTTTCATGGTCGAGATGATCGAGACCGCCTGCATTCTCAATAACGCGACCGCGCGATCGCTCGTGGTCCTCGATGAAGTCGGACGGGGAACGAGCACCCTCGATGGCGTCAGCCTAGCGTGGGCTACCGCCGAGTACCTGCTCGCCGATAGCCACTCGCGGACGTTGTTCGCCACTCACTATCACGAACTCACCGAACTCGAGACTCGTTTTCCGGCGGCCGCGCGCAATCTCAACGTGGTCGTGCGTGAGTGGCAGGACCAGATCGTCTTCCTCCACAAGATCGTGCCGGGCGGCACCGACAAAGCGTACGGCATTCACGTCGCGCGCCTGGCCGGAATCCCCGAGCGCGTGCTCGCGCGCGCGCGCGAAATTCTCTCGCAACTCGAACTCGAGCACGGCCGCGCACGCAGTATTCCGGAACCGCCAAGCACGAGTTCAACGCCGACCGGCGGCGCGAAAAAGCCGCAACAGCTCGACCTCTTCTCAAGCGGTTACGAGGATCTCGATCGCAAGTTGCGAGCGCTCGATATTCTGCGCACCACGCCGATGGACGCGCTGCGATTCTTGGATGAACTCAAGTCGCTGCTACCGTGACGCCGCGCGCCGCGTTCCGGCCGCGCCACGGTGTACGCGTTACGGAAAACTCGCGATGATCGGGACGGCTCGCCGCTGAACCGCAAGTCGTCCGAGGCAGCATGCGAAATGTCATACAGCAAAAACTACGCGTGCATCGCACAAAACGTCGACATTATTGACGCGGCGCGGCGCCAGGGTGCGGTGTGAAATATGCACGGGTTGAAGACTCACCGATGACGCTCTCCACCCGCCCAACGCGCGATTGCGGATCTTTGCGGAGCCCGACAGACTAGCAACGCAAGAAAAATGAAGGGAACGGAGCACGCATGAGGTGTTTTCTTTCAACGGGGATTCTATGGCTGGGCTTTGCGCTACTGTCAGTAAGCCAGGTCCGCGCCGCTGATCAGGTCCGAGCGTTCAGCCGTTTTGATGCACCCGATCACGGCCCGACCTACTACTGCCTGCGTCTGGAGCTCGACAATTCAACTCCACGGATCGATGGGTGGGCGTCCGCGGCGGGCGACCGCGGTGATGTCTGGCTATTTGTTCACCCTAAGACCGAAGGCACTGCCGAACAACGCATCCACTGGCTCTTCATGCGGGCGCGCGGTGATGCGCCGCGTTCGCTTCGGCTGCGAATCGATAAACACTGGCGCAACTACGCGGTCGATTGGTCGAGCGTGACGGTGAGCGATGCAACTTTGCCGGACCGCTGGCGCGAGGCCGCACATCACGCGCTCGAAACGCTCGACACGAAGAACTGGTTGCCGACGGGATTCGCGCGCTACGCGCTGACTCGGCTCTTTCCCACGGATCGTCCCGGCGATTCCACCCGATCACCGCTTTTGAACAATCCGGCCGGCCGATTCCGCAACGCTTCGACCTTCGATTTGACGACGGGCGCAACCGCCATCGAAGAATCGTTACAACTCGAGCGCTTGCTCGCCACTCCGCGCGTGCGGGGCGCGGCGGACATTCCGCTCGCGTCGGTCGAAGGAGTCACCATCAAGTCCCATCCCTGGTTGGAGATGATCGGCGACAAAAAACCGAGCGGCCACGCGATCGAGCGCTTCCTGCCGCTCGATCAATATGCGTTTGAAGCCGCTTCATTCAGTGAACTGATCGAACTGGCGGATTGGCTGGATGCTTGGGGCAGCCCACTCCTGCACTTTGCCGAAGAGCGCGCTGATGACTCCGGCGTGAAAGCGCGCATCGAACAGCAGCTCTGTCTCCCGGCGAGCGTCATCGCACGCACGATCGGTCCGTTGGTGATCGGCCGCGTTGCCATGACGGGTGGTGATCCATTCCTGCGCGAAGGCGCCGACGTCACACTTGTTTTCGAGCTCAAAGCGCCGCCGGTCTTTGCCGCCAACTTGGAAAAAAACCGACTCGAAGCACTCGTGCGGCGCCCCGACGCACAGCGTACCGAGGCATTCCACGGCATTCACAAGATCACTGGACTCGTCACATCGGATCGCTCAATCAGTTCTTATTCAGCACAGATCGATGCTTATGCACTCGTCGCGAATTCACTTGTCGGACTCAAGCGCTCGCTCGACGCCTTCGACGCCAAGATCCAGTCGCAGAAAGACGGCCTTGATCGGCGCTACGTCCGCACGCTGTTGCCGAGTGGTGAGCGCGAGGGCGCGTTCCTCTTCCTCTCGGACGATTTCATTCGCCGCCTCGTCGGGCCGGGCATCAAGTTGCGAGAGAGCCGCCGACTCGAGTGCTCGACAAGTCTGCGCACTATCGCGCAAGCGACGGCGTGGCGCGAAATGCGTGGAGAAGCCAACGCCGCGACGTTGGCCACACTCGTGGAATCGCAAGACTTGCCGGTCGAACTCTTGTACTGCCCAGACGGCGGCCAGTACGCGCTCAACGCTGATGGTCGCGGCGGCGCCTGCAGCGTCCACGGCACGCTCGAGTTTCTCACGCCGAATGCCGAACTCGCGCTCGAGTTTATCACGGCCGAAGAGCGCCAGGCCTACGAGACATTTAGAACGACATACTAGAACTATTGGTCACGATTCTTCGATCCGATCGGCATCCAAATCTCGCTCGGCAAAGTAAAGCGCTTCGAGACTGTCATTCTGCCGCTCATCGAAATGAGCGAGTATCGCGACCTAGCAGACCTGTGCGGCGGCGACGAGACGCAAGAGGGACCACTCCTCGAAGTCGGTCCTTCCACGGTGCTGCACATGTCCGCCCACGTCAATCGCGATGGACGGCTGTTTCGCCGCGCCGATGATTTTTCGCGCGAGATTTTGTTCGGCGGCATGGAGCGAGCTGCGTTGAGCTGGGTCGGCGAGCGGGTGAGTCTTTTCGTCGAAGATTCGCCGCTGAAATTAAATGCCTCCCGGCTCACGAACCTTCTTCCGGACATGCTCGACTCGCTCTGGAAAGGCGCGCCCGGCGGGATTCGCATCGGCGTCAAGAACCCACTACTTCTCGCGGGCTTTCTTGCGGCCATCAAAGCGCTCATCACGTCGTCGGCGCCCGACGCCGCTCGCTTCGAGACTTTGCCGGAACGAAGCGGCGTGTCGCTCGTGCGCGTCTCGACCGAAATGGGTCGGGAAATGAACGGGCCGGAGGCGCTCTTCTACGGAACTTTTGGCGGCGGGCTCTATCTGGCTTTCGGCGTCGAGACGCTCAACAACATCATCGATCGCGTCACCCGCGCGAAGGGCGAGACCAAGCCAGACGATCTCGACCGGCCGCAAGAATCGCCGCCGACCAAACCCGCGGCGGCACCCACGTGGATCGACGGCAGTCATGTCGCGCTCTCGCTCGCGCTCGCCAACGCACCGATTTGGCAGCAACAGTTTGTCGAGATCTTCGATCAGGTCGCCGTTGAGATGTGCGCGCAAGCCGTCGCGCGGCGCGCACTCCTCGAACGCTTCAACCTGCGCGACGCACCGAGCCAGCGAACTCTCAACGGGAACACGCCGCGCTGTCCGGCCGGCGGCACGCTCGCGGTCGCCACCGATGGCTGTGTCACTTGCTCGGTCCACGACGCGCCGGCGGCCGACATCGCCGCGCGTTCGAAAAACCCGCTGCGCGCGCTCGACGCGGCCCGCGCGAAAATCACCTTCACCGCCGACGGCATTCGCTCGGTGTTGGAGATTGAGGTTAAGGAGTAACGCCGCGAACTCGACCGAAGAAACGCAGCTACTGCGATGCTTCTGCTGGCGTCGCGGTCGGCTGCGCTTCGAGTATCACCTGCAATTTTCTGTTTCCAGGTCGAGCACGAAGCTCGACGTACTTCGAAATGCAACCTGGCGCGCTCACCTGCAGTCGCGATCGACGCCAGTCGACATTTGTCAGCTTCAGGACTCCATCGCGATCGCTCTTGCCGGCGACTGCGCCCACACGCTCGGACTCGCTCGGAAACTGCCACACGCTCACAGTCGCGCCGGCGATGGGATTCTCGCTTTCATCAAAGACCTCCACGACCACGTCGACCTGAGATGGCGGCACGCGCATCTTGATCGCCGTCGTGTGGCCGTTCGTAAGAACGACTGGCTGTGCTTGCGTCGCTGGGTGCCCCGCCACGGCCATCGCGACATAGCAGCCGCCTGCCTCGAGGTTTCCGAAATACACTTTGCCATCGAGACCGAAAGTGC
Organism: Planctomycetota bacterium; assembly: GCA_046154185.1. Taxonomy (GTDB): domain Bacteria; phylum Planctomycetota; class UBA8108; order UBA1146; family JAJFFE01; genus JBJXGE01. The sequence continues at coordinate 49,850 of JBJXGE010000097.1, read as the reverse complement.
CGTGTCGCTCGCCAATTCCGGCATTCGAAAACAGCAACGAAGCGAAACCACTAAACGGCGACCCGTCAGCGGCGACCGCCATTACTTCGAGTCCGGCGGCGCGAACGAGAGTGATCGACTCCGGCAACGCAGAGGCGTCCGAAAACTCCAGAGCATAAGTTGCGAACTCGGGATGCCTCACGGTCAAGTTGGATGGAACGCTTGACACATTCAGACACTGAAAGCGACCCGTCGCATCCGTCAGAGCCCGGATCGGGACTGAAGAACCGGCGTCGGTTTCCGCTCCGCGATCGACTGCAACGACGGCTCCTTCAACTGGTTGGCTGCGCTCGTCGAACACGTGGCCGATATAACCGGCGACTCGGACCATGACGGCATCATCGATGGCGAGTGCGCGCATTCCATCGCGCCACTCAAACAAGACCGGCCGCTCTACGACAAAGCCATGCTTCGATGGCACGAGGACATACTCGCCCGGCTTTAGATCGACGAAGGCAAATTTCCCCGCGGCGTCGCATTTGGCTCGGATCGGCATTTCATAGCTTGACGTGCTGTCCGAGCTTGGTTTCGCCACGACCGACGCGAACGCCACGGCTTCGCCGAATTCGTCAACGACTCGTCCTGACACCACGAGAGTGATCTCGTCGGAAGTCTCGGTTGCGGCATCGCTGCTGAACGACTCGGCATTCGCTTCGGCGGCTGAATCGGCGTTAGGAGTAACGGGACTAATGACCGAGGCGCCGAAATACGCTGGCAAAGCAGGGTGATCCGAAACCCCGCTGTCCCATAGCAAATAATAAACTACGGCGACGCAAACACCGACAACCCCAAGCGCGATCAGCGCGCGCCGTCGCCCGTTCGGTTTTTCTTTCTCCAACACGCGCGGGTGATTTGACATCTGTGCCCGAGAGTTTGCCGCGCTCGCAGCGTCGCGTCCAGATTCAGTCGAAACGCGGCCCGCGGCGCTGCCACGACGGCGCTTGCGAACTCAGCGATACGTTTCAGCGCGTTACAAATCGTTGCTGGCTCGGCACCGAACCAACGCCGCACGTAGTGAAAGCTGCGGCCCGGCGCACCGGCCGTCTTAATCGGGCACGAGCTGCGCAGCATTTGTCGGCGGGCAGCTAAGAATGCGCTCGACCTGCGCACGGATGGCGCTGACGGCGATGATTGTCGGTTGGCGACTCACATGGCCTGCCGTTCCCGAAAGCGGCAATGCGGATAAACCCGGTGCCGGGCCAGATGAGGCGCGACTCAAGCTACGACTCGTAGGCGACGACCCGCCTCACGCCAGGCCCCGCACTTCGAGCTCGCGGCGCGCCGCGTCGAGCGCCGCCTGGGAATCCATGGCATCGATGCAGGCGCGGCGCGTTTGCGAGAACTCGGTCGGCTCTTGCCAAAGCGCGGCTTGCCGGCGGTGAATCTCAACGTCTGCATCCGACACATCGCAATGTCGCTGGCGTAGGCGGCGCTCCGTCTCCGGTTGGGACAGTTGCACCTGCAAGAACACAATTGGCACTGCGAGCGCCTTTCCGATCTCGAGGAACGGACGCCGCAGCGCGCTGAGTGCGAAGTTGGCATCGATGATGCACCGTTGACCTCGCATCAATATGCTCTCCGCGCGGCGCCGGCACTCGTCGTAAGTGCGGGTCGTGTGCTCCGGAGTGTAGATGCCGGTCCCGAAAGATGCTGCCGCGGCGCCATCCACGACGCCCGCCAGCTCTTTGCGCACGCGGTCGCTCTGCAGCACTTCGAACTTGCAGCTCAGTGCCAACGCGCGGGCTAGTGTCGACTTGCCGACCCCAGGCAATCCCCCGATGAGGACCAGCGCCGGACGCGCATCCGGCGGCTCAAGCGCCGCGAGCGCCACCAGGTAGTGCCTTCGCGCCAGCACACGCGCCCGCGCCCGCGCGAGCTCGGGCAGCAGCGCATCGCACGCCTGGAAGCCGCGGACCTTGGCCCGCACCATCGAACGATAAGCGATGTAAAACGGCCACAAGCTCTCGCCTTCGCGGTCGCCGCTCGCTTCGACGTACGCGGTCTTGAGGTGTCGAGCGAGCTCCGGTTCGCTCGCCGCGAGCAGGTCCATGACCAAAAACGCCGTGTCGGAGATCGGGTCAGCGTAGCGGAAGCGCTCGTTGAACTCGACGCAGTCGATGATCTGCAGGTCGTGCGGCGACGGTCGATCTGGAAACCACGCGACGTGCTCCAGTCGCAAGTCGCCATGCGCATCGCAGGCGCGGTCGTCGCGGGCGCGCGCCTCGATGCACGGCCGGTGGCGCGCGAGCGACTCTTCCACCAGCGTGGCGAGGCGGCTATGCAGCTTGCTGTCGATCAGATCGCCGACGTGTGCGCGCGTCTCTTCGAAGTTGTCGCGGGCGTTTCGCGCTACGCACGCAAAACCGGCGGTCTCCCGGACGGCCGGTCCGCGCGGCTGCACGGCGTGAAACTCGGCGAGCCTCCTCGCCACCACATCGATGATCGACCGACAATCTTGACCGGCAGCGATCCGATTGCCGAGCAAGCACTCGTCGGGGATCCGCTGCATACGCACTGCATACTCGATGGCAGGTCCCGGGCCGCCGACGCGCAAACCGTCGGGGGTCTCGACGATTGGCAACATATCCAGATAGATGTCGGCTGCCAAACGCCGATTGAGCCGCAGTTCTTCGCCGCAGTAGCGCCGGCGCTCCTCTAGGCTCACGTAGTCGAGGAAACTCAGTTCGACCGGTTTCTTGATCTTGTAAGCATGCTCGCCGACGAGAAACACCACCGAGATGTGAGTTTGAAGCACGACGACCTGGACGCCGCTGCCGCCACCGAGCTCGTACGCAGCGGGTTGACTCAGCTCAGTAATCAGTCGCTCGAGATGTCGAGCGTCGCGTGCCGAGATCGTCATTCGCTCGCCCCTTTCGGTTCAGCTCGGCAGTTCACCGCCAGTCGCCGAGATAGTAGAACGCGCCCCAGTCGCGGTATTCCGGGTGACGGGCGCGCGTCGTGCGCTGGGCGGCGGCGAAGGCGTCGTGCGAGCGCGCGCCTTCGCTGAGTTGCTGGTAGAGCGCGGCAAAGAAAGTTTCGGCCGCGTTCGTTTCGAGATTCCACAATGTGCCGACGATCGCGCGCACACCGCTCAAGAGAAGCGCCGCCGGGATGCCGCGCGGGTTATCGCCGAGGTCGTGGCGCGCGAGCGCCGTCTCGCACGCGCTCAACGTCACGAGTTCGAGTCCGCGCAAGTCACAACCGAGCAGCTCAAACGCGTGCAAGCGTCCGTCGCCGGCGGCGCTCGGCGCGCAAAAGAGCGTGTGATAACCGGCCGCCGCGCGATCGTGCACGCCATGCGTAGCGATATGCACGTAACGCGATTCGCTCAGCGCAGCGAGGATCGCAGCCTCCGTCGCCTCATCATTGAGAAGCGCGGTTCCGTTCATCGTCGCGGCGACCGTGCCGATTTCGCTCGCGACATTCGGCAGCGGCTCGAGGCCGAACAGATTCGACGCTGTGAACGTGAGCCCGACCGCCGTGAGCGCGCGCGCGCGCGGTTCTACGCGCGACGCTCGACGCGACTCGAGCGCCAACATCCGCGCCGCCGGCAAACTCGTGACGAGCCAGCTCTCGGCGAGCGGCCGACCATTGAGCGGCAACAGATGCAGCGGCGCGATGTGGAGCGGTCCATGCGGCACGAAGCAAATGTGCCGCGCTCCGCGCTCCCAACTCTTGGCGAGCGGTGCGCCGAGATCGCCGAGCACAATTTCACCGAGACTCGCTAAGCGTTCGAGCGCATCGACGTGCGCGACTTGTCCCGGCGCGGGATCCGCGTCGATGAGTTCGCGCAGTTTCAGAACGCGCGCACCGATCTCACTCATCTCGACAGTGACGCCATCGATCCCGATCGCGGCCCGCGCCGTCTGCGGACCGAGTCGAGTCGCGCTCATGTGCGCGCCGTCGACGGTGCGCAACAGCCGCACGAGCACTTCCGAATCCTGCAGCTTGGTGAGAAGCAACTCGATGACGACCGTCGTCGTGTCGAGTGGCAGCTCGAGACCCGGCTGGCTCGCCGCGATGCTCGTTTGCGCGACCGCGCGCGCCGCCAACGCATCCTCGGTCGCGACGTCGGCGCGATGCCGCAGATTCGCGAGCCGCTCCGCGGGCGTCTCGCCATCGAGCGCGATCGCGCGGCGCGTCGGTGGCGAAATCAACAAGTAGTTGCCGATCCGCGCCATCGCGTCGTCCACCGGCGTTTCCGCTTCCGGCGAAGCGACGAGGAGCGCGTCGATCCCCGCGCGCAAACTCCGTATGCCGCCGTTATCCACATAACCCTGCGCCGCACTGGCCGAGAGCGCGGACGAAAACCGCCACGCCTTCGCGAGCTCAAGGCAAGCTGCCAGCAAGCGTGCGTCCGGCGATTTTTGCAGCGCCACGAGACACGCGGCGCCGACGAGATCTTGAAGACAACGCTCGCCACTTTCGCCGAGGCGCGTTTCGATGACCATCACCTTCGGCGCAAGAAAAGCGATCAGCGCCGCCAGCGTTGTCCCGTTCGTCGATTCGATCACACGCGCTAGTCCGCTCAACGCCCGCAGCGCGAGCGCCGCGTCGCGCACGTCGAGCGCGATGCTGAGCCCGCTCGCGTATGCGACCGCCGATTCATCCAGTCGCTCCGCATTCGCGGTGTTCGCGCCGATATTCGCCCACAGTACGGCACGGAGATGGTCCAACGCGAGTTTGTGGCGACTCGCGGTGAGCGGGGCGGCACTCGCCGCGCGTTCGAGAATCGCGAGCGCCGTCTGCTCCTGATCGACGTGCACGCTGAGTTCAGCGAGATAGAGCGCGACTGCGAGCTGCTGCGCGGGATCGACGTCTTGCGCAACCGCCGACTCCCGCGTGAACGACTGCCACACCTCCTCGATGTCCGCGCCGGGCTTCCGCGCTACGAACCCACCCTGAAACGCCTCCCGCAACGCCCCGCGCTCTCCCGCATACCAACCAGCGCGTTCCTCGTCGCGAACATGCGACTCGAGCAGCGGCGCGGCCGCACAAAATAACGCGAGCGCCTCATCCGCCGCGCCGTCGCCGCGCAGCACGACCGCCGCATTTTGAAAGAGCGTGGCCGCGTCACCCGGCGCGATGCGCACCATCAGCTGATCGAGTGACTGCGCAAGCGCGCGTTTCAACAAGGCGCGATCGAGCGGAACTCCGGCTTGCTGCGCGTGACCGAGAATTTCAATAAGCCGCATGGGCTCGTTGAGCTGCGCATACACCTCGATCGCGTCGCGGCCGGCGGCCGCCACTTGCTCCACCGTGACGCTGGAGTCGATCTTGCTACGCGCCGCCAAGACTTGCAAAAGCGCCTTCGCCACTCGTGCCCGCTCCGTCGCGTGACTCAGCTCCGCCGCGCGCCGCAACCACGACTCCGCCTTGCGCAACGACTCGGCGAGCAGCGGCATCTCGCCCGCCGGTGAAGTCGGCGCGCGTTCACCATCCCACGTGTTGCCCTGCACGAGATGCTGCTCCCACTGTGCACGAATGCGTTCCGCATGGTCCACCGCGTGATGCAACAAGTAAGGATCGAGATAGAGCGCGCCGAGGCTGAACGCGATGCGACCCGCGGTCGGACGATCGCCGAGTTTCAACGCGCTCTCGACCGCACTCGTCCCGCGCTCCACAGCATCGTAATGGAGCCGCGGATCGCCGACCTGGCAAAGCGCCGCCGCGGCAACTTCCACCCAAATGCGCACCGCATCGTGTCGCGTCGGCGGATCAATCGAGTCGCCGGCTGCATCCAGCGCCTCCAGCAACACGCGCATGACTTGCACCGCATGCTGCCAACGACCTCGCTCGCCCAACATCGCACCGAGCGCCGTGAGTGCTTGCACGCCTACCGTTGTGATGCCGGCGTGCTCGGCGGCTGCGCGCGCCTGCCGCAACGCCTCGCGTGCTGACAACTCGCCAAACGCAAGCCGGCGGGCGAGCTCTTCGTAGATGCCGGCATCCGTTGGGTCGAGCGGCTTGGTCGGGGTATCGTTCGGCAAGGCGACTCCTTTACGCGAGCGGAATTTCGAGGCGCGGAAAAATAATGCCGGGCGCGACGATCCGAGTTCCCGGCGCCAGCAACGGCCGCGTGCCGAGCGCGCGCACGCGCGCAGCATCGATAGCCGCGCCACCCGCGGTCGGCGCCACAATCTTCTGCGCCAACTCGGGCAGGAACGGTAACAGCATCACACCGAGCGCGTGGACCAACTCGAGAAACGCGCCGAGATCGAGCGCGCAACGGGTTGGATCGGACTTCCGCGTCTTCCACGGTTCCGCCGCATCGAATGCGCGATTCCCCTCGCGGGCGAGATCAATAACAGCCGCGAGCGCATCGCGAAAACGACACGATTCGAGCCTCGTTCGCCAGCGTTCGACGGTGTCGCGAATTCGCGCGAGGAGCTCCAGCGCGCGCGGATCCGCCGCGACTCCCGGCGGCACTACACCGCCGAAGTGCTTGTCGTGAAACGTATGCACGCGATGGCACAAATTACCGAGCACATCCGACAGCTCGTCATTGTTGCGCTGCACGAGATCATCTTCGTTGTAGTTCGAATCGCGACCCTCGGGCGCCACCGCCGTCAAGTAGTAGCGCAGTCGATCGACCGGATACTGCGCGAGCGCTTCCGCCGCGGTCACGCCGATGCCTCGCGACTTGGAAAACTTCGCGCCGTTGTAATTGAGGTACTCGTTCGCCGGAATATTGGCGGGCAGATTGAACTCGCCATGCGCCAGCAACATCGCCGGCCACATGACCGCATGAAAGATGATGTTGTCCTTGCCGAGAAAGTGCACGACCTGCGCGTCCGGGTTTGCCCAATAACGCCGCCAGCTTTCGGGCTCGCCGCGCGCCGCGAACAATTCCTGCGTGAATGAGATGTAGCCGATCGGCGCATCGAACCAAACATAGAGGACTTTGTCGCCCGCCGCGGCGAGTGGCACCGGCACACCCCAAGTGAGATCGCGCGTGATGCAGCGTTCCTCGAGCCCTTCGCGCACGAGCCCAAGTGAAAAATTGCGCACGTTTTCGCGCCAGTGCGGTTGCCCCGAAAGCCACGCCTCGAGCTGCGGCGCGAATTCATCGAGCTTAAAGAACCAATGATGACTCGGTCGCGTCTCGGGCGTCGAGCCGCAAGTCGCGCACTTCGGATTGACCAGTTGCAGCGTCTCGAAGTCGCGGCCGCACGTGTCGCACTGATCGCCGCGCGCGCCCGCCGCGCCGCAGACTGGGCAAGTCCCCTCGACGTAGCGGTCCGGCAAGAAGCGGCTACAGCTCAGGCAATAGAACTGTTCAAGGTCACGCTCGACGAGATGACCGCGCTCACGAATGCGCGTGAAAATCTGCTGCGCCGCGGCGCGATGCATCGGAGACGTCGACGTGCCGCTGTAGATGTCGAAGCGGATTTGGAACTGCTCGAACACTTGGCGCTGGAGCTCGTGATAGCGATCGACCACTTGCGCCGGCGTGAGTTTCTCCTTCTGCGCCGAGATCGTGACCGGCACCCCGAAGTCATCCGAGCCGCAAATAAAAACGACATCTTCGCCCATGAGGCGCAGAAATCGCACGTAGGTATCCGCCGGCAAATACACTCCCGCGATGTGCCCGAGATGAAGCACATTGTTCGCGTAGGGCAAGGCAGCCGTGACCAGATATCTGCGCGCCACGGCGGTCACTTGCTCTTTCCGCCCTCGACCTCTTTGCGGAGCCGCGCGGCGACGGAACTAGAAATCTGCGCGTACGCCGATCGCAAGCTATGCACGAGTTCCTGTAAGACCGCGGCTTCCTGGCCATCGAGTCGGCCGCGCGTCTTCGCTTCGAGGGAGAGTAATAGCTCGATCGCGTAGCGCGCCATTTCGAGATCGAGATGGCGCGCGCCCGTCCGCGGATCCGGCAACTGGCCGAGCCCCGCCATCGCCTGCGCGGCGAGTTGCTCGAAAACCGGAATAAGTGATGGCCCGCCGACATCGCCGGTGTCCGGCGCGGTTTCGAGTTGTTCATGCGTCGGCGCAGTAGCAGGCGGCGCCGCGGGAGCCGCCTTCGGCGCCGTGCTCGCGGGACTGGCGCTCGAAGAACTGGCACTCGCTGCCGGGACGCGCGCCGGTGCGCGCGCCGCATCACCGACCGCGCCGGCGCTCACTTGCGAGATACGCGACTTCTCTTCTTCCGCTCGGCGTTTCCAGTCTTCGTCAACGCGCTTTTTGCGGATTTCCATCGTTCTTCCTCTTTAACGCCGCCGCGACGAACTCGCGAAACAGCGGATGGGGCTCGACCGGTCGCGATTGAAACTCGGGGTGAAACTGCACCGCCACGTACCACGGATGATCCACCACTTCGACGATCTCCACCAACGTGCCATCCGGTGAGACGCCCGCCATGCGCATGCCGGCCGCTTCGAATTGTTCGCGGTATTTATTGTTGAACTCGTAGCGGTGTCGATGCCGCTCCGCCACGTTGGCCACTCGGTAAGCGGCGCGCGCTCGACTGCCTTCGGCGAGCTGACACGGAAACGCGCCGAGGCGCATCGTGCCGCCCTTGTCGGTCACTCGGCGCTGCTCATCGAGCAAAGTGATGACGGGCACCTTCGTGTCACCGAGTTCCGTCGTGTTCGCGTCGGCGCAACCGAGTACCGAGCGCGCGAACTCGATCACGGATGCGTGCATGCCAAAACAGATGCCGAAGTAGGGAATCTTGTGTGTGCGCGCGTAGCCGGCCGTCCGGATTTTGCCTTCGAGCCCGCGCTCGCCAAAGCCACCCGGCACCAAGATCCCGTCGACGCCGCTCAATGCTTCGTCGAGATTGCCGGTCGCCATGTCCGACGCTTGCACGCGACGAAATCGAACGCGCGCGCGACTGGCGGTGCCGGCGTGGGTGAGCGCCTCATAAATCGACTTGTACGAATCGGTGAGTTCGATGTACTTGCCGACCACGGCGATCTCGACCTCGCTCGAAGGATTCTTCATCCGTTCCAGCATCTCGATCCACTGGTCCATTTGCCCGTCGCCCGCATTGAGCGAGAAATGCTTCAAGATCAGCGCGTCGAGCCCTTGCTGACGCAAGATGAGCGGCACTTCGTAAATCGAGAAATCGACATCGCGCTCTTCGAGCACTGCTTCGCGCGGCACGTTGCAAAAGAGCGCGATCTTCTCGCGCAACTCGGGCGCCATCTCTTTCTCGGTGCGACAAATCAAAATGTCGGGAATGATGCCGATCTCGCGCAAACGCCCGACGGAGTGTTGCGTGGGCTTGGTCTTGAGCTCACCCGAGGCGCGCAAGTACGGCAGCAAAGTCAAATGGATATACAGACAATTGCGCGCGCCGAGATCGTGGCGAAACTGTCGGATCGCTTCCAAGAACGGCAAGCTCTCGATGTCGCCGACCGTGCCGCCGATCTCGGAAATAACAATGTCGATGTCGTTCGTCGCTAAGCGCTTGATCGACGACTTGATTTCGTCGGTGATGTGCGGCACGACTTGCACGGTGCTACCGAGGTAATCGCCGCGCCGTTCGCGTCGAATCACCGTGTCATAGATTTTGCCGGTCGTGTAATTGCAATGACGATTCAATTCCGCGTGCGTGAAGCGCTCGTAGTGTCCGAGGTCGAGATCGGTCTCGGCGCCGTCATGCGTGACGTACACTTCGCCGTGTTGGTAGGGGCTCATGGTGCCGGGATCGACATTGATATAGGGATCGAACTTTTGCAGCACGACTTTGAGCCCGTGGCTCTCGAGCAATGCGCCGACCGCGCCGCATGTAAGCCCTTTGCCGAGGCTCGAGACCACGCCGCCAGTGACGAAGATATATTGCGTCATGACCTCACGACTCTCTTCACTCGGATTTCCCTCGGCTGCACGCTGCGGCCTGCCTTTCTCGCGCGACAAACTCGCGGTAGTCCGCGGGCGTATCGATCCCCGGCGCCGCACGGTCCACGATGCCGACGCGGATCTTCAGCCCCAGCTCGAGGAATCGCAACTGTTCGAGCTTCTCGATGCACTCGAGCGGCGTCGGCGCCGTCGCGGTGAAGCGTTGGAGCGCCGCCGGCCTAAAGCCGTAAATTCCGACATGACACAGCCACTCAGCGGCGCCCACGCGCGGGTAAGGTATGCCCGCTCGAGAAAAGTACAAGGCGTGACCGTCGCGATCGAGCACGACTTTCACACGGTTCGGATTCGAGCGCGCCGTTTGGACTTCGTCCTGCGTCGCGGCTGGCATCGCCGTCGCGAGCGTCGCGGCCGCGGCCCGCACTCCATCGCTCCCCGCTTCACGCACCAACAGCTCAAACAAGAGTTCGATGTGCGCTGGATCGATCTCCGGCTCATCCCCTTGCACGTTCGCGATGAAATCGCGCTCCGTGTCGAGCTGGAGTTGCAGCACCGCCGCGGCGACGCGATCCGTGCCACTCGGCAACTCGGGTCGCGTCACGATCGCCTCGCCGCCGAAGGCGCGCACCACGTGCGCAATCCGATCGCCGTCCGCCGCGACGATCACACGATCGATGCCGCGCGCTTGCCGACAGCGATCATAGACGTGTTGGATGAGCGGCCGACCGGTTTCCGCCTTGAGCAGTTTCTCGGGGAAGCGCTCGGAGGCCAATCGCGCGGGAATGACAACGATTTTGGCCATGACCGGCCGGAGCATAGCAGCCGTCTGGATGACTGTAAACGGCGCGGCTCGCGCCGCCGGCGCCTCACACGCGCGACAACGACAAGCACCGCGAATAATGATCCTCGAGCGCCGCGATGTGCGCTTCGGCGGGGAAGTTTTCAAGCACGTACTGGCGGGCATTGCGACCGAGCTGCCGTCGGCGCGCCGGGTCGGTCGCGAGCTCGACGATTGCGTTCGCGAGCTGATCGCGATCGTTCGCGGGCACCAAGACGCACGAGTCGGCGTGCCCCAACAGCGCGAACACTTCGCTCGAGCCCGTGACGATCACCGGGCGCTCGTAGACCATTGCATCGAGGAGACTCAAACCGACGCCACCCCAATCGCTCACGATCACGACGATATCGAGCACGTTAAAGATCTCGGCGGAGTGGGTCGGTTGCATAAACGTCACGCAATCGCGCAGCGGCGGCTTCCGCGCGATGCTCCGTAGCCGCGGCTCGTCGGGGCCCTCGCCGGCAACGACGAAGTGCACATTCTTCAGGCGCTCGCGCACTTGCGCCGCGGCCTCGAGAAACTCCGCGTGCCGTCGACCTTCGTCGAGTCGACCGACCGTGCCGATTCCGATGATGCGATCCGGGTCAGACTCGCTCGTCGGCTCGCGCAGTCGTACGCGCGCGCCATCGACGCCGTACGGAATCACTCGAATCCGCGCCTTCGGCAAGTTCAGGTCGTTCACCAGGTGCTCGCGCAAACCTTGATTCACGACGATCACGCCCGCGAGCGCGTTCGGGAAAACTTCTCGGCGATTTTCTGGCAGCCACGAGTGAATCGTATGCAGGAACGGAACGGCCAGCCGCCGTCCGAGCGCGTGCGCGATGTCGAGCGCGGCGCTGCCACCCGTCGAGTGAATGATCTCGGGCGCGAACTCGCGGAGAAAATTCACCATGCGCCGAAACGAAAAGAAATTGTGGCGTTGCTTATAAACTTCAACGCCCATCTCACTGAGCCGCGGGAAAAGCGCGCCGCCTTGCGCGACGACCTCGACGTCGTGGCCGCGCTCGACGAGACCGCGCACAACCTCGAGCGTGTACACGCCGCTGCTCGAATAGGGCAACTTGCCGGCGACGATCAAGATCCTCATACGACATCCCTCGCGTTTCGCCTAGCGTGCCGATCGCCGCGTGCGCGGCCGGTCGCCAATCTACTCAAGCCGCGGTGCGCTCGCCATCTATTGGAGCGTTCGGGCGCGCGACGCTACAATCGCGCGGACCCTAAGGAGCGGACATGATCGGCGCTGCGGAAATTGCGATGGACCATCTCGAAGGCGCGGTGCCGAACATAGTGCGCGAATGGGGTCGCAGACTCGCGGTCACCGGCGCACTCACTCGGTGGAATCGTCCGTGACTTCAGCGAAGGCCAGCCCACCCACCGCCGTCGTGCTCATGAGTGGCGGTCTCGATTCGACGACGTTGCTCGCGGAAGTCGTGGCCGATGGCTTTCGCGCGCTGCCACTTATTTTTCGGTACGGCCAGCGCCACGAAGTCGAAGTCGCGCAGGCGATCCACATCGCGCGGCGCATGAGCGCGGCGGCGCCGCTCGTCCTCGACTTGCCCTATGCGCAAATCGGCGGCTCGTCGCTCCTCGGCGCGGGCGAAATCCCGGCCGAACCGGTGGGCGGCGCGGGCGCGGCCGGCATCCCGAGCACCTACGTTCCCGCGCGCAATTTGGTCTTCTTGTCGGTGGCAGTCGCGGTCGCCGAAGCGCGTGGCGCGGGCGATATCTTCATCGGCGTGAACGCGCTCGACTACAGCGGCTACCCAGACTGCCGGCCCGCGTTCATCGAGGCCTTCGCGGAAGTCGCAAGACTCGGCACAAAACTCGGCGTCGAATCGAGTGCGACTGCGATCCGTGTGCACGCGCCATTCATCGCGCTGCGGAAAGCGGACATCATTCGAAGGGGCCTCGCACGCGGTGTCGACTATGCGCAGACGATTTCCTGTTACGACGCCGATCCGAGCGGGCGCGCGTGCGGACGCTGCGAGAGTTGCGGCCTGCGCCGGCGCGGATTCGCTGAAGTGGGAATCCTCGATCCAACGCGCTACCGCCCCGCGTCCGTTTGAGAGCATCACGGTCCGCTACGTTAAGCCGAATTCACGACCCCAAGTGCCGCTCCGGCTTGCAAAAAACACGCTGACTTCGTAGCTTCGTAACCGCGATCCAGGCCGAATTTCGAATTGCGCTGATGCGCCGCGCGCTCATTGAAGAGAGAGTCCTTGACGAGAACCGCTCTCCTGACCGGCGCCGCCGGCTTCATCGGTAGCCACGTTGCGGACGCGTTGCTCGCGCGCGGTGATCGCGTCGTCGGCTATGACAATCTCGATAATTTTTATGACCCGGCGCGCAAACGACAAAATGTCGCCGGCCTGTGCCTGCATCCGCGCTTCAGCTTCGTCGAGGGCGACATTCGCAACAGCGACCTTTTGCAAAAGACGCTCGCCGACCAGCCGTGCGATCTGGTCATTCACCTGGCGGCGCGGCCCGGCGTGCGACCGTCGATCGAGCAGCCGGCGCTCTACGCCGACGTCAACATCGCCGGCACTTCGAAGGTGCTCGAAGCGGCGCGCGCCGCCAACATTCGTGATGTGGTTTTTGCGTCGTCGTCGTCGGTGTATGGCGAGCGCAAAGACATCCCGTTTCGGGAAACCGACAACGTCGATCACCCCGTGTCGCCTTACGCCGCGACCAAGAAGGCGGGCGAGCTGCTCGCCTACACCTACCACCATCTCTACGACCTGAACATCGCCTGCTTGCGATTCTTCACGGTCTACGGTCCGCGGCAGCGCCCGGAGATGGCGATCCACAAGTTTGCCGAGCTGATTTCAAGCGGCCGCAGTGTCCCGATGTACGGCGACGGCAGCACGCGCCGCGACTACACCTACATCAGCGACATTGTGGCCGGCGTCCTCGGCGCCGTCGATAAGCACCGCGGCTACTGCATCTACAATCTCGGCAATCATCAAATGGTGAGCCTCGCCGAACTCATCGAGATCATCGGCCAGACCATCGGCCGCCGACCGGTGATCGACCGCCGGCCGCTGCAGCCGGGCGACGTGTCGACGACGTGCGCCGACATCCAGCTCGCGAGCGACCGCTTGGGTTACCATCCGGCGACGCCGATTGCGCAGGGGATTCGCCTTTTCATCGATTGGTTCCAAGCCCAACACGTGCGGGCGTAAGATATCGCCGGCGGCTACTCCGCTGACCGAATAGCGAAAGGGAGCTCACCGTGACCAGCCTGCGTGCACACTCGGCGGTGTATATGCGGTTGCTCCTCGATTTGTTGCTCACGGGCGGCACCTTCCTTGCTGTTTACATGCTCGCGACGCGCTTCGATTTTCCGCGCAAGCTGCAGCACGAGACGCCGCCGCTCTCGTGGTATCTCGCGGCTTTGCCGGTCTTGTTTCTAGCGTTTGCGTGGGCGACGCGCGCAGTGCACCTCTATCGCCCGCGGCGCGCGCGCTCGTACGGCCAACTCGCCGTCGACATCGTCAAAGTGCACTTCCACGTCGGCGTGCTCGTCTGCGCCGTAAGCTTTTTCGCGCGCAGCGTGCAGTATTCGCGCGAAGTGACGCTGGTTTTCTTTTGTGTGAATCCAATCATCATCTACTTGAACCACGTGATCTGGCAGGCGCGCGATCGACGTCGCTTCGAAGCCGGCCTCGGCACTCGGTCGTGCTTGGTGATCGGCCACGGCCGACTCGCCTTCGACTTTGCCCGCCAAGTTCAAGAACACGTATGGACCGGGCTGAAAGTCTGCGGCTTTCTCGACAGCGGCGCCGATGAAGAGCGCGTGGTGCCACGCTCGCAAGTACTCGGCGGTCTCGACGATCTCGAAACCGTGCTCGAGAAACACCAGATCAAGGAAGTCATCGTCGCGTTGCCGTTCCGCGCGATGGGCGTGCTGGCCGGGATCGATCAACGTCTCAGTCAATCACTCGTCGGACTCCGCTGGGTGCCGGACCTCGAAGCGCTCAATACCTTGTCGCGCGAGGTCGAACAGTTCGACACGTTTCATCTCATCGGGTTGCGTAGCGTGAAGTCCTACGGCGTCAACGCCGCGATCAAACGGACCCTCGACATCGTCGGCTCCGCGACGATGTTGATTGTGCTCGCGCCGTTCCTCGGCTTGATCGCGCTCATCTGCTGGGTCACACAAGGACGGCCGATCCTCTACTGCCAAGAGCGCATGGGCCTCGACGGCATGGTTTTTCCGATGTGGAAATTCCGCACCATGGTGACAGACGCCGAGGCACTGACTGGGCCAGTGTGGGCCGACGACAACGACCCGCGTTGCACGCCGTTTGGCGCGTTCCTGCGGCGCACTTCGCTCGACGAGTTGCCGCAGCTTTGGAATGTGCTGCGCGGCCAAATGTCGCTCGTCGGTCCGCGGCCCGAACGCCCGATTCTGATCGAAGAGTTTCGGCAGACCGTGCCGCGTTACATGCTGCGACATCGCATGAAAGCCGGCGTCACCGGTTGGGCCCAAGTGAACGGTTGGCGCGGCAAGACTTCGCTCAAAGAGCGTATTCAGTTCGACCTCTATTACTTGAAGCAGTGGTCGCTCTGGCTCGATATCAAAATCTTGCTCTTCACGGTGCTGCGCGCATGGAAGAAGACGCGCACGCAGGAGCGCGGCGCGCCGGCGCGCGACCTGATTCGGTCTAGCGAAGAGCGCCGAGCACCAGTAGCCTGACGCACCGTTTCGGTACGGGTTGCGCGCGTCTCTCATCACCCACTCGGCTACAAGACACTCGTGGAGCACGCTTGAACACACCTCCCATCCCCATGGTGGCGCTCGGACCGGATGACGCCGCGGAGCGCGCCGAATGGATCACAGCGCTCACGCGCACCGTCGACACGAACGCCTACTGCCTCGGCGCCGAAGTCACGGCGTTCGAGCAACAAGTGCGCGAGTACCTCGACGTGCCGCATGTCTTCGCGCTCTCAAACGGCTCGGACGCGCTGCGCATCGGTCTCCAAGCGATCGGCGTCGAGGCGGACACCGAAGTCGTGGTGCCGGCCTACAGTTTCTTTGCGAGCGCATCGTCGATCGCGCACCTCGGCGCAAAGCCGGTCTTTGTCGACGTCGATCCGAACACGCTCCTGATGGACCCGAATCAGCTCGAGCGCGCGATCACGGCGAAGACGAGCGCGGTGATGCCCGTGCATCTTTACGGTCAAGGCGCGGCGATGCGTCGCATCATGGAAGTTTGCGCAGCGCGGCGCGTGCCCGTGCTCGAGGATGCGGCGCAGGCGTTCGGCACGCGCTACGACGGTCGCGCGCTCGGCAGCCTCGGCGCCGCCGGCACCTTCTCGTTCTATCCCACGAAAAACCTCGCGGCGCCGGGCGACGCGGGCATGGTCGTGACCCGGGATGCGGCCATCGCTGAACGACTCCGGCTGCTGCGCGTCCACGGCGATGCCGGCGGTTATCAGCACGTGAGCCTCGGTTGGAACGCGCGCATGGATGGATTTCAAGGCGCCGTGCTGGCCGTGCGACTCAAGCGCTTGCCAGCGCTGCAAGCGGCGCGCGCGCAGAACGCGGCGCGCTATGACGCGGCGATCCGAGACCTTGGTCTCGCCCAGCAAGTGCGTCCGCTCGGTCGCACGCCGCACAGCGAGCACACGTGGCACCAGTACATCGTGCGACTCAGCGAACGCGAAAAGGTGCGCGCGGCGCTCGCGCAGCAGAACATCGGTTGCGCGGTTTATTACCCCGGCACTTTGCCGGCACAACCGGCTTTCAAGTCGCTCGGCCATCGCGTCGGCGATTTCCCGGTCGCCGAAGCAGCGGCGCGCGAAGTGTTGGCGTTGCCCATCCACCATCGACTGAAGCCGGAAGATCCGCGCCGCGTGATCGAAGCGATCAGCGCGTGCTTGCGGTGAGCGTGCGGCCGCCGACGCGCCATCGAAAGCTACCCATCAAAATATGAAACCGTCGGTCGCCATCGTCCACGATTGGCTGACGGGCATGCGCGGCGGTGAGCGCTGTCTCGAGATCGTCGCGGAACTGCTCCCCGATGCGCCGATCCTCACACTGCTCCACGAGCCCGGATCCGTTTCGCCGTCGATCGAGCGTCACGATGTGCAAACGACGTGGATCTCGAAGTGGCCGCTCTTGCGACGTCACTATCGTCAACTGCTGCCGTTTTATCCGCTGGCGGTGAAGGGCCTGCGGAGCGAATCCTACGATCTCTTGCTGTCGCTATCGCATTGCGCGGCAAAGGCGGTGCGGCGCGGACCACGCGCGCGGCATGTGTGCTACTGCTTCACACCGGCCCGCTATCTGTGGGATCAAGCGGAAGTCTATCTCGATCCGCGGCGCAGCTCGTGGGCGCGGCGCTTCGTCGCCCACCGCCTGATCCCGCGCCTGCGCGCCTGGGATGTCGCAACCGCGAGCGGCGTCGATCGCTTCATTGCGATCTCGCGTTTTGTCGCCGCGCGCATCGCGAGCTGTTACGGCCGCCGGGCGGAGGTTGTGTATCCACCGGTCGAGCTCCAGCGTTTCGCAATCGCGCCGCGCCACGAGATCGGCGATCACTATTTGATGGTGACCGCGCTCGCACCCTACAAGCAGGTGGATTTAGCGATCGAAGCGTTCGCGGCGAGCGGACGCAAACTCGTCGTGGTCGGCGGCGGCGAGGACGAACGCCGCTTGCGCGCGCTGAGACGCGACGGCGTGGAAATGCGCGGGCGCTTGACCGATCGCGAAGTCGCGCACGAACTCGCGCGCGCGCGCGCGTTCGTTCTCGCGTGCGAAGAAGACTTCGGCATCGCGGCGCTCGAGAGCCTCGCGAGCGGTCGACCCGTGCTCGCCCTCGGGCGCGGCGGTGCGCTCGAAACGATCGTCGCGCCGGGCGGCGCGGCGCCGCCGACGGGAATTTTCTTCGCCGCGCCGGAACCCGAGTCGCTCATCGATGGCATCGAGCGCATGGATCAGCTCGTCGATGACTTCGATCCGACGGCGCTGCGCGCACATGCGGCGCAGTTCGATGTCCCGATCTTTCGCGCCAGCATGGCGAGGATCATCGCGGAGGAGTTGGCCGGTCGCGAAGCCCAAGTCGCCCCATAGGGCCGCAATGCCGCCAGATCTCGACCCCTTGGTTGGCGTTCGATATCTTGGGCGCTGTCTGCTGCGAAAATGCTGCTCGAGATGCAAGCTCAACGAGAAACTCAAAAGCGAAAGCACGGTGTTTCGATGTCTCCGCGCAAACGACCAACGGCGCGCTTTGCGGGCGCCTGGCCTCGGACCGGAAGCGGCATCCTGTGTTGCCTCGCGCTCGCGATCGCGACCGGCGCGCAGAATCCCGAGAAGTCGGAGGTCGCGAAGCAGTATGAGGCGCTCGCCACCGCCAAGAACGAAGCCGGTCTCATCGAATTGTGGCGGAAGCATCCCACGGAAGTGCTCGGCACCATCGACGCGGACTTGGAAGAGAGTCTCGCGCTCCGCGAGAAAGCCGGGATCGACTCGACGCCGAGCGCCGAAGTAGCAGCGCAAGTTCGCGCGCTGCATCAACGCGCGCTGGTTGGCGCGCGTGCGGCCGACGCGGCCTTCGCGAAGCGCATCTTCACGGACTACGCGAGCGCGTTCGTCAGTTGGAATTCGAGCGACGCGAAGAACTTTCGCGAGGGGCAACGGCGTCACGGCGTGGCGCGCAAATTGCTCGGCGAAAAACAATACGACGCGGCGCTCTCCGAGGCGGAAGGTTGTTCGATGCTCGCGCATGCGCTCGGCGATTGGTGGGGCACGGCGATGGGAGCGGCCGCGCTCGCGGCGGCATTTGAAGGCAAGGGCGACAAAGTGCAGGCGCTCGCGCACTATGGTCTTGCGCGACTTCTCTATCACGACCTTCAACTGGTGCGCAACGAAGTTTCGTGTGTGAAGGCGATGGTGCCGTTGCTCCTCGAACTCGGCCACGTGCCGCGCGCGCGCGCGGCCGCCGACGCGGCGCTCGAACTCATCGATGCGAAAGACGTACGCGGTCGCACGAAACTCCTCGAGCAGCGGCTCGCGGCGGAAGAGCGACTGAATGACAGCGAAGCGGCGGCGCGCACGCGCGCCGCCTTGGAAGCGCTCGCGCAGGAGAAGAAACCATGAGACTTCGAACGGTGTACAGCCTCGGATGGCCGCTACTGCTATTCGTCTGCGCGTCGAGTACCGGCTGCGCGGGTCCCAACGCCGCGAACGGGTCGACAGCGAAACGCGCCGAGTGGGCGATCGCCATCCACGGCGGCGCGGGCGTCCTCGAGCGCGACCGCAGCGCCGAAGAGATCAAGGGCTATCGCGACGCGCTTAGCGCCGCGCTCGATGCCGGCCGACAGGTGCTCGCGAGCGGTGGCACGAGCCTCGATGCGGTCGAACGCGTGGTGCAGCGCCTCGAAGATGACGAGCGCTTCAACGCCGGCAAGGGCGCTGTGTTCACAAGCGCGGGCACGTGCGAACTCGACGCGGCGATCATGGATGGTCGCAAACTCACGTGCGGCGCGGTGTCGGGTCTTCGCATCGTGAAGAATCCGATCCTCCTCGCGCGGCGCGTCATGGAAAAATCGCGCCATGTGTTCTTGGTCGGTGAAGGCGCCGAGCACTTCGCCGCCGAGCAAGGACTCGAGCGCGTGCCGAACGAGTACTTTCATACCGAGCGACAGCGCAAACGTTGGCAAAAGGTCGTCGACGAGGAAAAGCGCAACTCGGCGCGCGCCGCGCCGCCGAGTTACGGCACCGTCGGCGCAGCAGCGCCGCGCTACGGTACCGTCGGCGCGGTCGCGCTCGATCGTTTCGGCAACCTCGCCGCCGCGACCTCGACCGGCGGGCTCACGAACAAGCGTTATGGTCGCGTCGGCGACACGCCGATCATCGGCGCCGGCACGTACGCCGATAACGCGAGCTGCGCAGTGTCCTGCACCGGCACGGGGGAACTTTTCATCCGCCACGGCGTCGCGCATCGCGTCGCGATGTTAATGGAGTACGGCGGGCTCAGCCTCGGCCGCGCCGTGCATCAAGTGATCCACGAGCGACTCTCGCCCCAAGACGGCGGACTCATCGCCGTCGACCGCGCGGGCCGCATCGTCCTCGACTACAACACCGACGGCATGTACCGCGGCGCCGCCGACTCCGCTGGGCGCTTCGAGGTGAAGATCTGGGAGGAGTAGCTCGGCAGTTTCGCCTCGTGGCGGCCGAACCACTTGATGACGTGGGTCCCGAATTGCTCGACGTCCCACGGCGGCAGCTCGCCGAGGCTTTTCGATTCCAGATTCCTGGCGGGCGACGCCACCGAATCGTTGCTGCCCAGAAAAGCTCAGCGCGACATCATCAACTGCTCAGCGAAGGGATCCGTGAAGACTTCGACGGCGCCGTTCTTGAGCGAGTAAATGTGGATGTTCGTGAGGGATGGCGAATACACGTGGAGCGTGACGAGGTTTTTGCGGCCCTCATTGCAAATACTGTGGATGTCGAGATCGAAGGAGCCGCAGACGTATCCGGCTTCGTAAACGTTGACGCCCGACTCGATGAGACCCTGCGCGGGATGGCGTTGGTACTTGCGCTCCGTGACCACGCCTTCGAGCACGCGCACGCCGCAACTCGCGCCGCGGTGATCGTGAATCGGACTCGCTTGGCCGGGCTTCCAACACAATAAAAGCGCGTAGTACTGCGGGCCGCTGCGCAGCAAATTGCGGGCGTAGTGCTCATCGCAAAAGATCATGTGGTCGCAGACGTCCTGCGACGTGAGCTTCGTATCCGCCAACAAGTCGCGCAGGTCTTCGAGCGGGATGCGTTCTTGGTAAGCGTCCAGTCGCGTGAAACACTCATTGAGCGTCAGCATTGCACCCTCACTTGCTTTTCGGAATCATCGTGCGCTTGCCGAGTTCAAGAAAATTCGGATAGTCCTTCTCCGACACTTTCTCGATCAGCGTCTTACTCAACACGATGAGCTCCTTGGCGTAAAAACTCTTTTCCGCCTTCGGGCCGAGGATTCCGTGCACGAACACCATCGACTTCTTGGCCTCGATCTCGCTGCGGGCGCCCGCCTTCGCGACGATCACCATGCGATCGACGCCGACCTGCAGCTCGTAGTTGTCGAGCAGCAGTTGCTTGCCCTCTTTCTTGAGCTTGCCGGTCAGCCATTTGATGCCTTTTTGCTTGGCGACTTCCTCGGGCAAACTCAGCGGCGGAGTGAACTCTCCGGTCGCGATTGCCATGATCCGCACGATCTGCGGGCCGAGGTTGTGCTGTGCTTCCTGCTTCGTGCCCAACACGTGCAGCTTGGCGCCCTCGTCCAAACTGCTCAGCAACACGGCATCGTAACTCTTCACGACTAGCATAGACTCGTGCTGAACTTTGATCGTGCCGAGCTTTTGCACGCGCAAGTCGTAGCTGAGTTCGTCGCTCCCGATCGCGAGGATTTGACCGACGAGGCCGGTGTCCTGCGACGGCGTGCTCTCTTGCGCTCGCGAGGCGGCAGCCGCGCAAATCGCGAGCATCGACGCGCAAGCAAGAGTTACTTTGGTCCTCATTTTCCTTCGTCCTCACAATCGACTTCTGCAGGTCTCAATGGCGTCGGCCAATATATCAGCGACCAAACGCACTGACCACAGCGGCGAAGCGCCGGCCGACGTTTCGCAGTCACGGATCCGGCGTCAACACGAGCCCGCCGCCTTGTAGCCGCAAGAGCCGCGCATAGTAACCGTCGCGCGCGAGCAACTCTTGATGGTTGCCGCTTTCGACGATGACGCCGGCTTCCATGACCAAAATTCGATCCGCGTGCTGAATAGTCGACAGTCGGTGGGCGATCACGAACGTCGTGCGACCGCGCATGAGGTTCTCGAGCGCGGCTTGCACTTTGCGCTCGCTTTCGGTGTCGAGCGCCGACGTCGCTTCGTCGAGAATGAGAATCGCCGGGTCCTTGAGGATGGCGCGGGCGATCGTCACGCGTTGCCGTTGTCCGCCGGACAGCATCGCGCCGCGCTCGCCGATCACGGTCGCGAACCCATCCGGCTTCGCCAGGATGTCATCGAGCACGGCAGCCGCGCGGGCCGCCTCCGTCACTTGCTCGGTGGTCGCGGCGGGATTGCCATAACGGATGTTCTTCTCGATGGTCGTGTTGAAGAGAAACGGATCTTGCCCAACGATGGCGATCTGCTGCAGCAGCGACGCGTGCGCGCCCGCGCGCAGATCGACGCCATCGACGCGAATCGTGCCCTCCACCGGATCGTAGAAACGTGCGAGCAAATCGAGCAGCGTCGATTTGCCGGCGCCCGTGCGACCGACGAGCGCGATCGTTTCGCCCTTCTTGACCGTCAAACAAACATCGCGCAACACAACCGGCGACTGCTGGTCTGCCGCGCCATAACGAAACGAGACGTGGTCAAACTCGATCTCGCGCCGAAGTGGCGCAAAGGGCGGAGCGTCCGCGCGATCGCTCACCGTCGGCTTTGCCGCCAAGATCTCGAGAATTCGTTCGGCGCCGGCGTGCGATTCCTGCACGGTGTTGTACGCACGCGACAGCGCTTTGAACGGTTGATACAAACTCGAGATTGCCGCGAAGAACACGACGAACTCGCTGAACTTGATCGGCATTACGGTCGAAGTCAGCATCCAACCCGCGAACAACATCGCGAGCGCTGCGATGAAATTGTAGAGACCTTCGGCGAGCGCGCGGCCGCGTACTTTCGCGCGCACCATCTTGAGGCTGCTTTTGATGAAGCCGCCGGTGCGCAAGTCGAATTCGCGCGCCTGCGCATGCTCGAGGCTAAACGCCTTTACCACGCGAATGCCCGCCAATAACTGACTCATGGCGTCGGTCACTTCGCCGAGCTTTACCATCGAGCCGCGGCCGTGTTTCTTGACCTTGACGCCTGAGCGAATGATCGGCACCAAGATCAGCACCAAGAACGGGAAGATGAGCAACGTCAACTGCCACGACACAAAAAACGCCGCCGTGAGCGACGCCGCGATGGTAAAGGGGTCCTGCAGCACCTCGCCGATCACGTAGCGGAGCGACAACTGAATCGAGCCGACGTCGTTGGTCACGCGCGAAATCAAGTCGCCCGATTTATTGCCGTGGAAGAAATCGACCGACAAGCGGGACAAGTGTCTAAACACCTGCGAACGAATGTCGGCGATGATGTGCACGTTGATCACCTGGGTCAGATACAACCGTCCATAGTTTGAAATCCCGATGAAGATCGCGAGCACCATCCCAAGCGCGGCGATGGTGTAGAGGGTCGGCGACATTCTGCCGGCCTCGGCATCGCCGCGCTGGAGCGTCACTATTGCCGGTCCGGCCTCGATCGGCAGTGCGCGGCCGGCGAGTGGCGTGTCGACTAAGATCTCGACGCGGTCGAAGGCATAGTTCGTCAGTGTCGCCCCGCTGAGGAGTTGCGCCTTCGACAGTTCGCCGCTCACAAAGATTTCGCGATAACAACCGTCTTTCGGCTCGGCGACCGCTTCACTCTTCAGTCCGGCGATGGTATCCCGCACGCTGCGATACTTTTTTTCGTGTTCGCACTCGTCGGCGCGATAGGTTCCCTTCGCGAGCGTCAGCGTCTCAACCGCGAAACTCTCGCGCTGCACTTCCGGCCTGTTCAGCACGTCCGGCAAATACGGCGCGATGTTCTTGTCATAGAACTTCTGCATGACGCTCTTTTGGCTCAGGTCGCCGGTCGGGTGAATATTGTCGAGCAACAAGCCAAAGAGCCCCAAACGCAACGCGTTGCACGTGCCGTACACGGCCATGAAGAACAACACCAACAAAAACGCGCGCCAGTGCGGCAGCACGTGTCCGCCGAGCCAAATCAGCACGACTTTGAGCGGCACGCTGCGACCGGTCAGTTTGGCTTCATGGACGCTGGTCATGGCGTCGCCAAGTCCCGTCCGCGGACGCCATCGCTCGACGCGCCCGCCTCGACGCGGCGCAATTCCCAAACTTTCGCTTGCTCGATGAACGCGTACGCGCCGAGCAGCACGGCGACGACGAAACCGGGCACCCCATCGCGAAAGCCCGCCGCTTTGATATAGCGATTCCAAAACACCGACAGCGCGGCTCGCGTCCACGAACGTCGGCGCGCCGGCAAGAGCGCGCGATTGCGGAGTCCCCCGCGACCCGTGGCGTTGAGGAGCGGCGCATCGTGCGACGTGTAGCGGTTCATTTTGACGAGAAAATCATGCACCGTCGGATGCGCGTAGTGAACGACGAAGTTTCGTAGCTCCGCTTGCTGCCCCGTCAGCACCGGCGCGGAATGGGCGCGATCTTCACCGTAGCGGAGCGCGCCCGCGCGATAAAGCCGCAGATGCTTCGTGCGCCAACCGCCGTGGCGCAGCCACCGGCCAAACACATAGTGTCGAAACGGAATCTGAAATCCGGCAGGGGCGGGAGCTCGATCTCCGCCGTTTACAACCGACAGGATCTCATGACGCAACAAGTCCGGCACGCGTTCGTCGAGATCGAGGTCGAGGACCCAACCGCTTTTGACTTGCTCGAGCGCGTGATTCTTCGCGACATGTATGAGACCGCCAGCAGGTCGATACTCGATCACCTCGGCACCACCGGCGCGCAGTCGCTCGACCGTACCATCGCGCGAACCGGTGTCGATCACCAGAATGCGTTTCACCCAGCTCAGGTGCTTGAGCCATTCCGTCGCTTGAAAGGCTTCGTTTTGCGCGACGGCTATCACAGTCAAATCGTCAGTCACGTCCCCCATTTCCCTGCCAGTGGTGCGAGGCGCTTCGGACGCAGCATTCTTTCCGCGCTCTCAACATCCCTCAAGGTCTCCCCGGCCATAAATGTGCGTCGCAAACTTCGACGGTTGCGTGCGAGCACTTGCGCGCTAGAATTTTTTCAACTCGACGAGTCGCCAAACGGAACCCCCGCCGATGGCTTTTTGAAACAGGACTTGTCGAGACAGTTTCTCGAGATCTGGGCTCGAACGCGCAAACGTCAGAAACGACCGTGTACGCACTCAGAAAACATCTCCGCGTCGGGGACGTTTTCTGCGGAGCGTCTGCGGTCCAGGACTGCTCTTGTCGGGAGGTACCTCGGTCACGCTGAGGTCGTCGGAGGTGCGTCGGTTCCTCCACATTCCTGCGCGTCAGCGCGCGACACGCTCCAACCAGGTGTCGTGCTGCTGGTCGGGCAGGAAGTTGGACCGTGCTGGAGGCGGATGCCGCCGGGTTGATGGCGCGAGAGCGCCGGATTCCCGCGGCATTCTTTTTTTTCTACGCCGAGCGGATGTGCGCGAAGCAAGCGCGCGCAAGGCTGTCGGCGTCGAGACCGTGGTGGCGCAAGACTTCGTCGTTCAGTCCGCAGCGCGGAATCTCGAGGAGGCCAAAGCGCCGCACGCTCGGTGCGGCGCGCGTCGGTTCGTTGTGCTCGGCAATCGCTGCCGCCAACATTTCGCCTTGCCCGCCCTGCAAGTAGTGATTGTCGAGCGTGAACACGAAGCGATAAGGCGCGATTTCCGCGGCAAGCCATTCCGAATCGACGGCGTTGAGCCACGGTAAGTTGACGACGCGCATGCCGACACCTTGCGCACGTAGCTTCTCGGCCGCCAAAAAAGCCTGCGCCAGCATCACTGGACCGTAGCTGAACAGGACCGCGTCGTCGCCCGCGCAAATCGCGGCGCCTCGGCCGAACACGAGCGGACCCGGCGGCGACGTGAAGGGTATTTCGCACGGAATGCTGACGAGTCGAATGTAACTACTCGAGTCGGTGCGGTTGAGACACCAGTCGACGACTGCGCCGACCTGTTCCTCGGTCGCCGGTTCGACGAGCACCATGTTCGGCATCGCTCCCATGGCGGAAATGTCGCGCACGCTTTGATGCGAGTGTCCGGGCCCGCCCGGGACGAGCCCCGCGAGCGAACCGACGTAGACGATCTTCGTGCGCTCGGTCGAGTTGTTGTAGATCTGCTCGTTCGCGCGCGGCGTCAGGAAACACGCAAACGAATGCACGACGGGTAACAGGCCCGCGCGCGCCATGCCACCCGCTTGCGACACCATATCCATCTCCGCGATGCCGCACTCGAAGAAGCGTTGCGGAAAACGCGCCGCGAAATTTGTGAGCCCGGTGTCGAGCACGAGATCCGCGTCGAGCGCGACAATGCGCGCGTCGCGATCCGCCGCGGCGACGAGCGCTCGACCGTACGCGGAGACGAGCTTCTGCCCCGTGGTACTCGGTGCGGTCGCGGGCGGGAGCGGCGCCCGTTCGAGCCGTGGCGCATCGAGTTGGAGCGCGGCATACTCGCGGCGCAAGGTGTCCACGAGCTCGTTGACCGCCGCGTTGTAGTCCGTGTGGCTCGGCGCGCCGCTGTGGTATTTGTAAAACTTATCTTCGGAGCCGAACGACGCCGACGACATGAACGACACGCCGTGTCCCTTCTTCGTGTCCGCTATGACGATGTGCGGTGCGTCGCCGCTCCGCGCGGTCGCACCCAAGACACGCCCGATCGCGACCACATCGTGGCCGTCGATGCGCGTGACGCGCCAACCAAAGCTCGCGAGTTTGCGTTCGAGGTCGCCGAGCGCGCTGACGCGCTCGACCCAAGTATCCGATTGCAACTTGTTGTGGTCGATCACGACCGTGAGTTCATGGAGCCCGCGATTACTCGTCGGCTGGAGCGACTCCCAGAACTGCCCTTCTTGCAATTCGCCATCACCCGTGAGCACAAACACGCGTCGCGCGCGGCCGGCGAGCCGGTCCGCGAGAATCAGGCCGCGCGCTTTCGAAATGCCCATGCCGAGCGAGCCGGTGTTGGCGTGGACATGCGGCGTGCCGACGTCCGGGTGCCCGGGCAAGCCGCCGAGTCGGCGCAGGCGATGCAAGAGGTCGAAGTCGAGGAGACCCATTCCGATCAGCACGGCATAGAGCGCCGGCGCGTCGTGTCCCTTCGAGGAGAAGTAGACATCGTGAAAGCCTTGGGTCGGATCGCTCGCCCGCCGCAGACCTTCCAGATGAATCCAGCTCACGAGTTCGAGCGAGCTGAAGCTCGTGCCGATGTGACCGGACCCGGCCTTCTTGATCATGTACAGCGTGTTGAGCCGCGCCAGCGCCGCGAACGCGCGCGTGCGTTCGACGCTCGACGAGAGTTTCAACACGCGCTCGAATTCGGCGCGCGGCGCAAAGACGAATTGTTCGGTTGCCGATGTCATCGAAACCCTCTCCCCGAGTCGCACCCTTTCAGGGTGCGGCGGGTATTTCTCCGTTACCCAGGGCTTCGCCCTCCTGGCAGAACGGCTAATGAATCGCGCCCCTGCGGGGCTTCGGTTGGACACGCGCGAAGTCGCACCGCGCGGTTGTCTCAATTCTCTCCGCGTATTTCGCGTTCGACCTCGCTGCACTCATGAATTGCACGTCTGCGGGGCTTCGGTACGTGCGAAGTCGCCCCGCGTGCGCGGTCATCGCAATTCTCCCCGCGTTCTTCGCATTCGGCCGCGCGCCTATGCGCTCGCGCGCGTCACGTGGCGCTTCGCGGCATCTTGTGCGCTATCACAGTGCGAATGCGCGCCGCACTGGGATGCGCTTTGTGCGCGTGGCGATGTCGCCCGTGCTCAACCGAAGCCCCGCAGAGGCGCAATTCATCAGCGCCGGGGCGAAGCCCCGGGGACGTGCTACTCGGCCGGCGCGAAGGGCGCGGCTAAGATCGGCACACATTCCACCTGGCATTCGGCGACGGCGCGTTCGGCGCGCGCGAAGTCCTCGGGGTCGTTGATATCGAATCCTTCCCAAGAGTCCGTCAGGAAAGGAACGATGGTCTCGCCCGCGATCGAATGTCGCTCGAGCACGAGGCGCGACCACGCGATCTCGAGGCTCGCATTCTGCACGTACACTTCCGGCAACGATTGAGTTGGACTCGAGTGCCACGGCTGTTCCGCCGGACCAAACGGCAACAGCGGCAACAGCCGCGCGCCGCGAATCACCCACATCTTGCCGGGGTGCAAACTGGTTTTCTCGACCGCTCGCAGCGAGTCGATGCCCTCGTGACTCGTGAATTCCGCAAACGCGCGCCGAATCGTTTCCGCGCGCCGGAACGGGCTCGTCGGGCGCAAGATCGAGAACACCGAAAACTCACGGCCGCGCACCGCGAGCGCGCGCAAGGTGTGCTCGATCCAATCGATGTCAGGCGAGCGATCGCCCGCAAATTCTAGCGGCCGCAGAAACGGCACTTCGGCGCCGTAGTGCCGGGCGATCGCGGCGATCTCTTCGCTCTCGGTCGACACCACCACTGCCGCGAAGACGCCGCTCGACTGCGCCGCCGCAATCGTGTGCGCGATGAGCGGATGACCCGCGAGGCGTCGAGTGTTCTTACTTTGCACGCGCTTCGAACCGGCGCGCGCGGGTATGAGCGCTACGGCGGTCGGTCGCGCGGAGTGCTCGCTATGACGCATGACTCAAAGTTGCACGTGTTCGGCGCGAATCGGCGTGTCTTCCGCGAGCGGCCGCAGGAGTTTCTTTCCCAAAATGCGATCGAGATCAAAGGGTTGCAAGCCCTCGCCACCTGGGCTCCGGATCGCGATGTGATGGGGCTGAATCGTCGCTCCCTCCTCCAGCCGGCAAGCGGCGACGAGTTGCTTCCCCATTTTCACGAGCGCCGGCTCTTCGCTTTCGTAGATGTGTTTCTGCCCGCCGCCGAGCGCGACGCGCACGCGCTTGAGATCGCGCACCATTTTCTGCATGCCGAGCGGCTCGAGACTGAAGGCGTGATCCGTGCCCTTGTTCGCTCGATTGAGCGTGAAGTGCTTCTCGACCACGCGCGCGCCGAGCACGTAGGCGGCGACCGCCATCGCGATGCCGTTATCGTGCGCGCTCAAACCCACGACCGTGTTCGGAAACGCATCGCGGTAAGTTTTGATCACGTTGAGGTCGAGTTCCTCAAACTTGGCCGGGTACCCGGCCGTGCACTGAAGCAGCGCGAGCTGGGTGTTGTACTGCGTCACGGTCTCGAAGGCGCGCCGCACATCATCCATGGAGGCCGCGCCGGTGCTCACGATCATCGGCTTCCCGATCTTCGCGACGTGTCGCAGTAGCGGCGTGTTGCGGATGTCACCAGATGCGATCTTGTAAGCCGGCATGTCGAGTTCGGCCAGAAAATCGGCGCTCGGAATATCGAACGCGGTCGCGAAGAAATCGATGTCAATCTCCTTCGCGTATTGAATCAGCGCCTCGTACTCCTTGCGGCCGAACTCGAGACGCTCGCGGTGCTCGCCGTACGTGCGCCCAAAGCTGTTTGAATTCTCGTAGAGTTTGTTGTAGAGCGACCGCATGAAGAGCGATTGATTGTGCCGCTTTTGCAACTTCGCGGCGCTCGCGCCGGCTTGCTTCGCGGCCTTGAACAGCTCGAAGGCTTGCTCGAGTTCACCTTGATGGTTGTGACCGATCTCCGCGATCACGTAGCACGGCTCGCCGTCATCGATCACCGTGTTCTTGATGCGCAACGACCTCGCCATGCTTTTGCCTCCTATCCCTCCCGCGACGCGTCTGTGAGGATGTAAACCGTCTTCAGCTCCGAGTACACGTCCAGTGCTTCGCTGCCGGCTTCGCGCGTGCCGTTGCCGGAACCGCGCAAACCGCCGAACGGCAAGTGTGGCTCGCTCCCGAATGTCGGTCCATTGACGACCGCGACGCCGGCGCGGCTGTCGCGCACGAAACTCAGCGCGCGATCGACGTCTTGCGTGAAGATCGCCGACGTGAGTCCAAACGGCGACTCGTTCGCGACGCGCAACGCTTCGGCGTAACCGCGCACTCGGTAGATCGTCGTGATCGGACCGAACAGCTCCGTGCGCGAAATCTCCGACGCCGCATCGGAATCCGCGAGCACGGTCGGCGCCAAGTAATAGCCGCCCGCGTGCTGCGCGTCCGTCAGTCGCTCGCCACCCGTGAGTAGTTTCGCGCCCGCGGCTTCCGCCGCGCGCACCGCCTTGAGCATGTTCTCGAGTTGACGCGCGCTGATAACCGGACCGAAGTCGTCGCTGTCGGCGGGACCGATGCGCAACGCGCGCGTTGCCGTGAGGAGCCGCGCGACAAACTCGTCGTAGACGCGATCAAACACCACGAGACGACTCCCGGAGGCGCAGCGCTGCCCCGCGTTAGAGAACGCCGCCTGCACGGCCGCCGGCACGGCGCGATCGAGATCGGCGTCGTCGCAAACAATAAGCGGATTCTTGCCCCCGAGCTCGAGACAAACTTTCTTGAGCGCACGACCGGCGGTTTCCGCGATCGCGCGGCCGACCGCGCACGAGCCCGTGAAACTGATGAGCGCGACCTCCGGGTGCGCGACGAGCGCGGCGCCGGCCTCGGCGCCGACCCCTTCGATGACATTGAACACGCCGGGCGGAACGCCAGCCTCGTGGCAAATTTGCGCAAAGCGCAACGCGATCTCGGGCGTATCTTCGGCGGCTTTCAGGACCACGCTGTTGCCGCAGATGAGCGCCGGAAACGCTTTCCACGCGACGTTGGCGACCGGCGTATTCGCCGCGATGATCAGCCCGGCGATGCCGATCGGCTGGCGCAACGTCAGCGCTTGTTTGCCCGGCACGGCGCTCGTCGTTGTCCGGCCGTAAAAGCGCCGGCCTTCGCCCGCCATGAAGTAACCCATCTCGATGGCGGCGCCGGTCTCGCCGAAAGCATCCTTGAACGATTTCCCGGTCTCGCGCGCGACAATGCTGGCGAGCGCTTCGCGCCGCGCTTCCATGAGCTGCGCGACTTTGCGCAAGATCTCGCCGCGCTTCACGGCGGTCGCATTTGCCCAGGCCGGCCACGCACGTTGCGCCGCGACGACCGCCGCCGCGACATCCTCGGCATCCGAGCGCGCGAGTTGACTCTGTAAGCGTCCCGTCGCGGGATCGTTCTTGTCGAAGGTGCGCCCGTTCAGCGCCGGCTGCTCGCGTCCATCGATCCAGTTCGCGATGCGCGTTACCAACATGTGAGTCCCCCGTCGACGATGAGACTCTGGCCGGTGACGTAAGACGACGCGTTCGAGGCCAAGAACACTAACGGGCCCAGCAAATCATCGCGCGTCGCCATGCGGCCGAGCGGTACGCGCTCGCAAAACTTGCGGCGAAAATCGGCGTCCTGCGTACCGAGCACGCCGCCCGGTATCAACGTGTTGACGCGGATACCGTCGCCCGCGAGATGCGTCGCAAAGTAACGACTCAAGTTTTCGACGCCCGCTTTGGACGCGCCGTACATCGGCGGTTTCAGAAACGGCGGCGACACCGCGACGTGATCGTAAAGGCGCGCATCGGGCGAGACCACGCCGTAGATCGAACCGATGTTGATGATCGAGGCGCCGCGCTTACCGGCCGCCGCGCGCCGCAGCGAACCGAGAAACGCCTGCGTCGTTTGAAACAGCCCGAGCAAATTGACGCGAACGATGTCGTCGCAAATCTCAATTGGAATGTCTTCCAGGCGATAGCTGCGACTCGGCGCCGCCGGCGGCGCATCGATCCCGGCGTTATTGATGAGGATTCCGACCGGGCCGAAACGCTCTTCGATGGATTCAACCGCCCGGTCGAGCGACGCGCGACTTGTCACATCAGCATCGAATATTTGAAAACGCTCGGTGTCATGGCGCGCGCGCACTTCTTCGATGGCGGGCGGCCGCCGCGCACCCGGCAAGTCGAGCCCGGCAACGCGCGCGCCGCAGGCGAGCAGTGCATCGGCCCAGATCGGTCCGAGTTTTCCGCAGACTCCGGTGACGACGGCGGTGCGACCCGATAAGTCGTGTTGCTTCAATCCCGCGCGCTGCTCGGACATTCCACTCCCACTCCGCGCCAATACGGAACACCAAGAAGATTTGGTCAGACCATTTGGGAAGAGGTCCCCGAGGAGCGGCGCGATGACGATGGTTGCTCGGCGACCCGCGTCTTCTCATCAGCAGCCACGGGCAAGGAAAAGTGCTCGACGCTGAGTTACTGCCACGACGCGCTCCGGTTGACCGGCACTCTAGCAACCGTGCGAAAAGCGTCAATATTATTGTCAGCCCGCGCGGCGGCGCGAAGGCCTTGTTCGCAGGCGTGAGGCACCCACGATTCAATCGATGCATTCCCGCGACTTCATTCGCAAGTCCCGCACGCTGCGGCGGCTCGCCGACTCACCACACCTCTTGTTGCGGAATCCCCGGTTGAGCATTGCGTCGTTCGGGATCATTGATTCTCATGTGACTCCGTGGGTTGAGCGACGGTCTGCGTGCAGTCGGTGTGCGATCGAGGCCGGGCGCAGCTCAAAATAAAGCTGGGGCGATCCGTGCCCTGAAAGGAGCGCTTGGCATGCGAAACCGAGCGAGTCTCTGCGTGTGGATTTGTGCGCTCACACTCCTCTCTTCGAGAGACACTGCCGTTGCTGACTGGACCTTTGTGCGCGGCGACGCGAATGGCGATGGCGTTATACAAATCAGTGATCCCATACACTTGTTGACGTATTTATTCCAAGGCGGCGCCGCGGTCTCGTGCTACGACGCGTTCGACCTCAACGATAGCGGAGCCATCGACATTGCGGACGCCATTTACTCGCTGTCCTTCCAATTTTCGGCCGGGCTGCCGCCGCCTTCGCCGTTTCCGGTTTGCGGCATGGACCCGACCCCCGATGCATTGTCGTGCGACGGGCCGCTCTCGACCTGTCCAGAAGACCCGTTGCCGCCGCCGGCGCCGGTGCTCGATCCACACTTTCAATTCACCGCTGCACCGACCTTCAGCTTGTCGGGCACGGCAGTCGGCGCCGCCGACGTCGTTGTCGAGACGTCCGTCGGCAGCGTGACTGCGCCTGTCTCAGGCGGAGTCTTTCAAGCGATGAGTATTCCACTCGCGCTGAACTCCGTGAACTTCGTCTATGTCACAGCGCGCGATGTCAACGGTCTGCAAAGTCCCACCGCTCAAACCATGATCTTTCAAGATAGTCAGCCCCCGCAGGTCTCCATTCAGTCTCCCGCTGCCGGCGCGCAACTGCTCGCGCCATCAGTTGAGGTGCTGGGAACCGTGAGCGATGCGCTCAGCGGCGCGCTTGGATTCACAGTGACGGTCAACGGCATCCCGGCGTCGATTGATATCGGCTTGGGTACGACGGGAACGTTCCTTGCGAGTCCGGTGCCGCTTGCGCTCGGCACACCGACGGTGATCAACGTCATTGCGGCTGACGGACTCGGCAATACCGTGGCTGTTACCCGCACGGTCGAGCGCATCGTCCCGCCGCCGGGCCAGTCCTTGCTTTACCTGCTCTCTGGCAGCGGACAATCGGGCGTCGTCGGCGCCATGTTGCCCGAGGCGCTCGTGGTCGAAGTGTTTCAGAGCGACGGATCGCCGTTCGCGAATAAGCTCGTCGAGTTTCGCGTCGATCGCAACAATTGCTACCTCAACGCGACCGGCGGACCGACCGGCACGACGAGCTTTGCCACGATGACCGACGCCTTCGGCCACGCGTCCGTGCGCTGCGGGCTCGGCTCGACAGCCGGCGAAGGCGTGAACCGCGTCATCGCGACTTCGGCCGGAGTGCTTGGCGAAGCGGTCTTTTGCGCGTCGAGCCTCGTCGCCGGCGCAACCCAGATCAATATCGGCGACGGCAACTACCAATACGGCGAGACCAGCGCGCCGGCGCCCTTTCCGCTGCGCGCGTGGGTATCGGACGGCGTGAACGGCGTCGCCGACGTGACGGTCATCTTCGAGGTGGTCGCGGGCGGCGGCACCATCAACGGGCTTGCGTCGTTCCCGTTTGCATCGATGTCGACTGGCCATGTCGAAGCCACTCTAGTGCTCGGGCCTATGCCCGGGGAGAACGTCGTTGATGTGCGACTCGCGAGCGATCCCACGAAGCATGCGACCTTCACGATCTATGGCGTCAAACGGGACTTCGACGCGCCGACGCGCTTTGTCGGCACGGTCCTCGACAATGCCAGCGCGCCGCTTGTCGGCGCGACGGTCACGCTGCAAATCGGCGGCGATTCTTTTGCGACGACAAGCGATGGCGATGGCGCATTCCGATTCGAAAACGTGCCAGTCGCCGGACCCGGCAATCTGCGGGTCGATGGGGCGAGCGCTACGGCGCTCGGTGGTGCTGGCGGCGGGCCGCTCGTACCGGGCAGCTTTCCGAGCATCTCGTATCCGGTGGTCGTCATTCCAAACGCCGAGAACCAGCTTCCGCAGCCGGTTTTGCTGCCGCCGCTAGCCCCGCAAAATCGGCGGCTCTTCAACGGGTCGGCCGACGTCGAACTCACTGCCGAAGGTGTCGAAGGTTTTAGCATTTACGTGCCGGCGTCGACGCAGATTGTGCTCGCCGATGGCACCAGCGTTGCAACCGGGAGCGGCAACTCGGTCGAATTGTCGATCGACTTGGTGCAGCACGACGATTTGCCGATGGCCGTGCCGGACGGTGCCGCGCCGCTCATGGCTTGGACGCTGCAACCGGCCGGTGCGCATTTCAACCCGCCGCTGAGGGTCGTCTACCCAAATGTGTCGGCGCTCCCGCCCGGCGCGATCGCGTACTTCTTGAGCTACAACCACGCAAACAACCGGTTCGAGATCGTTGCAACCGGGAAGGTGACACTCGACGGTGCCAGCATCGAGAGCGATCCGGGCGTCGGTCTGAGTGTTGCTGGGTGGGGCTGCAATTGTCCGCCCTACGCAGTGACGAGCGATTGCGAAGAAGAGTGCACCGAGTGTCCGCCGGAGCTGACGATTCCGGATGTCACCGATCCCGATGCCCTCGCGATGGAGAATAACCCGATCTTGTGGACGTCGGCCGATCCGACAATCAACGCGA
Organism: Planctomycetota bacterium; assembly: GCA_046154185.1. Lineage (GTDB taxonomy): Bacteria > Planctomycetota > UBA8108 > UBA1146 > JAJFFE01 > JBJXGE01. The sequence continues at coordinate 15,419 of JBJXGE010000097.1, read as the reverse complement.
GTCTTCAAGACTTGCAGGCCCGCGTGAATACGCTGCGGTGTCTCGCGCAAAACCTCACTGCCGGCGCGCGGATTTACACGACCTCGGCGTATCGTCCGCAGACCTATCAAGATCACCTTTACGCCATCAAGCAGGCCTACACGGCGCTCCAGCGGCTCGATCCGGATTGCCAGAGCGTTTGTGCGCAGCAGATCGCGCGGATCAACGCCGAATGCGCCCATCACGGCATTTGCCTGAATCCTGTGGCTCGCGTGAGCAATCACTCGGCTGGTAACGCTGCCGATATCAGCAAGAATCTCGGCACGCTGACTCAAGTTCAGCTTCAGACTCTGGCGGCACAGGCTGGACTCTCAGTCTTGGTGGAGACGCGTGCGTACCACTTGCAGCCGTCGGGCGCCGCAGGTACGTGTACGCCGGGCGTGCTACCGGCGGCGGGACCTGCTGGCGGCGGCGGCGGGCTTGGCACGGGGTTGGAAGAGCCGGAAGGCTCGGGCGATGGTCCGGAACCCGATCTCGGCACGCTTTACTTGCGCGCCAACGGACAATCCTTCTCTGGAGTTTTTCCGCAGAGTTTTCGCATCCGCAATATCTCGGTGCCGGATCAATTCGGCCTCGGCGGGCCAGGCACGGCGCCGGACTTCGTCAGCGATGACGCGATCCGCGTCATCGGTGTGCGTGATCGCGAAGGCGTCAAAGAGTACTTTGTCAGCGATGAGTTTCGGATCGTGCAAGGACTGATCTCGAATCCGCCGAACCTGGTTGTGTCCCCGACCCCGCCGCCGCTACCCGAACGGATTACGCTCGCGGCTGCCGCGCCCGGGACGACCGTCGAGGTCGGCTCGACGAAGGCGCTCAACGTCACCGGTTTCGTGCTGGGCGCGACCATCGATCTCACGGCAAATCCGGGCACTGCTTACCGCACGACGAATCCAGCCATCGCAACAGTCGACGCGCAAGGCATCGTCACGGGCTTGCTACCGGGCAGCGTCGTCATCGCGGCGAGCAACAACGGCGCGATCGCGGCCCTTCGACTCAGCGTCCAGCTGCCAGTGCCGCGCACGGATGTCGTCGGTTTTGCGATGCTCTCGGTCGGCCGCCCGCTCGCCGGTGTCTCGGTCGAAGTTTTGGGAACGAGCTCGACCGGCGTCTCCGACAGCACCGGCTTTTTTGAGCTGCTCGACGTCGACGTGCTCGGCACTGATCTCGAGTTGCTGCTGTCGGTCGATCTGGGCGGCGAAACACTGCAAGCGCTCGCGACGATCACCAACCCGCAGATCGGTGGCATCACCGACGCAGGGGTTGTCGTCCTTGCCGGTGGGCCCGCGTTTCTCGCGACCAGTTCGCAGGCGCCGGCCGGCGGCAACGCGATCGGGAGCGTGCTCCTCGACACCGATCTCACGCTTCGAGGCTGGTCGCTTGGGCTTTGCCATGACGCGACGGCGCTCGCAATCACCGGCGCGAATCTCGCGCCATTCATGTCGAGCGTGCAGGGCGGTCAGCCGGCCGATTTCGTCATCATGGACGTGATTCCGGGCAGCGGCGTGACGATGGGTGTTGTCATCGATGTCCTCGGCGGCTTCACTTTGGCGCCGGGGCTCGGCTACTGGCTCTTCGATGCGGAATACGACGTGATCGGCGCGGCGGGCACGACCACCGCCGTTTGTTTCTGCGACACGATCGGCGGTGGTGGTGCTGGGCCAGTACAAACGGTCGTCACCGACCTTTTGTCGACTGCGGTACCGACCGACAACTACTGCGGCTCGATCACGATCGCGCCGTGACGCCGAGTGGATGCCGCCGCTGCTCGGTCGAGCAGCGGCGGCGCTTTAGATTTCGATTGAGCTATATTCGGGTGAATATTCAGTGTCGTTCCGCACCAACTCCCGAATTCCGTCGCCGTACTTTGAAAGTATCCACGGCGCGCATCGGATGCAAACCATCGCTCGAAGAGAGCGAGTTTCTGAAACGGGCGAGCCGATTTCAACCGACGACACCGCGCTGGCGACCCAGCCTTGGGGCTTCGGCCTCATGCCCGGGAAGAGCGGCGGAGGCTTTGCAGAGACGAGCTGGTCGGCGTCGAGTTGGGTGATCACGAGAGATTATCGCGAGATTTAGAAGGGTTCGGGCGCCGGATTTCGGATTCCAAAGGCAACGACGCTTCCTGCGGACATTTCGCAGGAAACGTGAAACGCGCACTGAGGGACTCGAGAAATCGCGTGCCCACATTGCACGCCGGGCTTGGCACTGCCGAAAGGAAAAATGCCATGAGAATCCGCCGTACTTGGCCTCGACACTGTTCCTTCCTCGCGACTCTCCTCATAACGGCCGGCACCATTTCGCATCCAGCGGTTGGCGCGGTGCTGCCGGTTCCGACTGTTTCCTACCCCAACATCATGTCGGCGATGTTAGCAGCCGCTGACGGCGACACGATTCAAGTTCAGCCTGGCTTCTATCTCGAGCTCATCGACTTTCTCGGCAAAGCGGTAACGCTCGAGTCTACGGGCGGGGCAGCAGTGACGTTTCTGCAGAGTCCTTCGTCGAGCTCGCCGGGAAGTGTGATCACGTGTCGCAGCGGAGAAGGTTCCAACACCGTACTGAACGGCTTCCACATCAGTAATGGCGGAGGTACCACGACTCCAGCGGGCGGCGGCGGCCGATACGGCCTCGGTATGTACAACGCGAATAGCAGTCCGCTGATAATGAACTGCGTGTTCATGGATCTCGCGGACCCGGGCGATGAGATCTACGGTGGCGCGATGGCCAATCTCAACAGTAGCCCAAAAATCGTCGACTGCGTTTTCCAAGAGAATCAAGCTTGGCGCGGCGCCGGCATCTACAACCGTGACGGCAGTCAACCCGAGATTGATTCTTGCCTCTTTCTGTACAACGCAACCTACTCGCTGCCGGGCGGAACGCCGATGGCCGGCGCGGGCGGCGCGATCTATAGCGAGCTCGGAAGCGCGCCCCGCGTCACCAACAGTGAGTTCCGCTTGAACTTCGCAAACCCGACCGGCGCGGGCGGCGCAGTCTACTCGACGGGCTCCGCGACCGATGTCTCGAACGGGTACTTCGCTAATTGTCTGTTCGTGTTCAACCAGGCTCAACACGCAGCCGGAATCTGGAATTCGGGCGGACAGATCACCGTCACGAACTGCACATTTGCCGAAAACCAGGACACTGCGGCTCCCTATGCGACGTGCATTTACTCCGTTGGCGTCGTGACTGCGACGAACTGCATTTTTTACGACAACGGGCCGACGAACGTTCCTCTCGACGGCAGCACATCCCTGATAAGCGTATCCTGGAGTGATGTCGAAGGCGGTTGGCCGGGTCTGCAAAATTTTGATCTACCGCCAATTTTTACGGCCACCTTCGGACTCGGAGCTGGCTCACCTTGCATCGATTCTGGCGACGACTTCGCGGACATCGACGCATCGACTCTCGCCCTCGACACGATTCCGCTTGTTGACCTCGCCTCGAGCCCGCGCTTCATGGACGAACCCGCGACTCCGAATACGGGCGTCGGCGAGCCACCGGTCGACCGCGGTTGCTTCGAGCGCGACGGGATTCCGGGCATTCCATACTCAGCCATGGCGACACGTGGCGACGACAATGGCGATGGCGCCGTCAATATTGCCGACCCAATCTTCAACCTCGCGTACCTGTTCACTGGTGGTCCATCGTTTTGTCTCGATGCACAGGATTCGAATGACGATGGCCTACTGAACATCGCCGATCCCATCTTCCATCTGTCATTCCTGTTCACGGGCGGCGCGCACCCACCCGATCCTGTTGTCCCGTGCGGCACGGACCCGACCACGGACGCGTTGGGTTGCGCCGATAGCTCGTGCCCGTAGCCTGCGGGCCAAGGTTTCTTGACACCGCAGTAGCAGCGAGTGGTCGCGGCGCCTATCGGCGGAGCGATGGACTGGGTATCTTAGTGTCGTTTGAATCATGGGCCGATCTTCAGTTTAAGAGGAGACCATTGCATGCGTCAGCTCCGCTTTCGGTTGCTGCTCCCTATCGTGCTGATCGCCGGCGCGAGCAGCACTCTTACGGCCGCTGACTTTGTTCGCGGCGATGTCAACGCGGATGGATCGTTCAACATTGCCGACGCAGTGTCGGGACTCAGCTACTTGTTCGGCGGCGGCCCGCTTGGCTGCGCCGACGCGCTCGACTCGAACGATGATGGCGCCACCAACATCGCCGATCCCATTTTGATCTTGAGTGCGCTGTTCTCGGCCGGTCCGTCTCCCGCGGCGCCGTTTCCGGCCTGTGGGCCAGACCCCACACTCGACGGTTTGGATTGCGCGACGTTTGATGCGTGTGGGGCGTGCGTGCCCGACACGTTCGAGCCGAATGACTCGCAATCTTCGTGCGTGAATCTCGGCGTAATTCCCGACAGCGGCGCGTTCCCCGCCGGCACCTTCGCCGACAACTTTCATACCAGCGGCGACGAGGACTGGTTTTGTTACGAGATCACTGACGAGGTATTCGGCGTGATGGAGCCGCGCATCGTTGTCTCCGACATTCCGGCGGGAATGTCGGTCGAGATCTTCATCATCTGGACCTGCATCACCGGCGGCCTGTCGGGTGTCCAAGTCGTCAGCAGCAGCGGCGCCGCGAGCGTCACAGCCTCGCCTACGTTTGAATGCGGGCTTGGAATGGATGATTCGCTCGAGATTCAGTTCTGCGTGAGCCAAATCTCGGGTCCCGAATCCTGCGAGTACGTGACCGTGGCTTGGGGCGACGGCGGATGATCGAGCGCTGACGCGAGAGAAATTGGAACGATCTTCGTGACTCGCACTTCAACTTTTGCACTTGAGGTGCTTTTGCTCGCCCACCCGATACGCCTCGGCCAACCACGCCCGAAACTCATCGTCGATCTCGCTGAGCCCAGTGAGCCGGAATGCGTGAAGGTGATTGCGCGGTGAAAACGTTTCGATCCTTCGAAACCTAGCGCTCTCCAAGCGACGTGAGAGCACGACATGGCCGTCAAGCCATCGTTGACGCGGCGTCACTTGCGCGAATGACATTCGCACCTGAAACGCGATCCGCGTTTTCTCGGGAAGCACACGAACCGGACCGATCTGCCGAATGGCGGCGACGACCGCATCGAAGAGAACCCGTATCTCCGGGGGTTTTCCTTCGAAATGGTGAGAGAGGGAATGCCGCCCGCAAGCGTGAGACTGATTGCAGTTAGCAAAAGCGCGGCGACAAGCGGGGCAGCGCCAGAGCGGTGGACGATTCGCCATTTCGCGATCCTCGTTCCGCACTCTAGCAACCGCGCGAAAAGCGTCAACATTACTGTCCGCCCGCGCGCGGCGCGAATTCGCATGGCCTTGCTCGCAATGCGTGAGCCTCCCACAATGCGGCCGATGCGCTTCAGCGAGTTCATTCGCAAATCCCGCACACTGCGCCGGCTCGTTCGCGGATATCGCTCGCGCACGTCCGCCTATCCACGTTGGTCGAAGTTGCTGGGCGTCGACGGCGGCGAGTTGCGATTGCGAACCGCGACACGCGCGCCACGGCGGGTCTTGATCGCCACGACCTTGGGCGGTTATTGGGCGGGCGTTACGCTCGAAAGCGCGCTCGCGCTCGCGCTGCGGATGCGCGGCGCAGCGCCCGAAGTCTTGCTCTGCGATGGCGCGCTCGCGGCGTGTCAACTTTGCGAGATTCGCGCGTTCGAGAATGCCGCGGACTTTTCCGCGCACGGTCCGCAACCGACGCTTTGCCAGAACTGCCATCGCGGTGGCGCGGCGCTCTATCGCGGCATCGATGTCCCGATCCAGCGCGTGAGCGAACTCGTGCGCGCGCATGAACGCGCCGAATGCGCCGCGCTCGCAAGCGGACTCGAGTTCGATGCGATCGCCGCGTTCGAACGCGACGAACTCCGCATCGGCGAGCACGCGCTCGCGGGCGCGCTGCGCTTTTTCGCGCGCGGCACGCTCGCTGGTGAGCCGCACGGCGAATCGGTGCTGCGCCGCTTCTTTCACGCATCGCTCGTGATGAGCTGCGCGATGCGCCGACTCTTCGCTGCCCGCCGCTACGACGCCGCGGTCTTCCACCACGGCATCTATGTGCCGCAAGGCATCGTGGGCGAAGTCGCGCGCGCCAGCAACGTGCGAGTCGTGAACTGGACGCCGAGTTATCGCCGGGGCACTTTCATCTTCAGCCACGGCGACAGTTATCATCACACGCTCCTCACTGAACCGACGGCGAGTTGGGAACGGATGCCGTGGTCCGACGAAGAAGCCGCGGAGTTGGCCGCCTATCTCAAGAGTCGCTGGGCCGGCAGCCAAGATTGGATTTGGTTTCACAACAAGCCGCAGGAGTCGCCGCCGGAACTCGCGCGCGCGATCGGCGCGGACGACGGTCGTCCGGTCATCGCGCTCCTCACGAATGTGATTTGGGATGCGCAGCTTCATTACGCCGCGAATGCGTTCGCGAGCATGATGGATTGGCTGCTCGAAACCGTTGAGTACTTTCGGAGCCGCTCGAATCTTCGACTCGTGATTCGCGTCCACCCGGCGGAGATTCGCGGCACGTTGCCGTCGCGGGAACGCGTCGCCGATGAACTCGCGCGCCGCGCGCCGCCTTTATCGGAGAACGTGACGCTCATCGGCCCCGACCACGAATTGAGCACCTACGCGCTGATCGCCCACGCGAACGCGACGCTGATCTATGGCACGAAAACCGGCGTCGAGGTCGCGGCAACGGGCAAGCCGGTGATCGTCGCTGGCGAAGCATGGGTGCGCGGCAAAGGATTCACCTTGGACGCGGCGAACCGCGCCGAGTATCGCGCGCTCCTCGATCGTCTACCGCTCGCATCGCTCGATGCGGTGCAACTCGAACGCGCGCGCCGCTACGCGTATCACATTTTTTTTCGCCGCATGATTCCCCTCGAGTTCTTTGCGCCGACCGGCAGCGATCCGCCGTTCCGATTCACGTCGACAAAAGGTTGGCGCGCGCTCGAGCCCGGCGCGAGCGCCGGTCTCGATGTCATCTGCGCAGGAATTCTCGACGGCGCGCCGTTTATCTATCCCGCCGAGCGACTCGGCTGGCCAAGGGCGGCGACATGAGCGCGCGTCCGCGCTTGGCAATCAACGGCAGCTTTCTCGGCGTCGCCGAGACCGGTGTGCAGCGTTACGCGCACGAGATGTGTCGCGCGTTGCATCGATCGCCGGTGCGTGCCTTCGAAACCGTGTTGATCGCGCCCGGTCGCGCCGCCGACGTCGCGCATGCCGAGCCGCCACTAGCGGACTACGTCGTCGTCGATCCCGGCGATTTGCCGGTCGCGCTGTGGGTGCAAATCGCGCTGCCACTCTTGATGCGCGAGCAGCGCGCCGCGTGCTTGTGGTCGCCGACCGCCGTTGGACCCATCGCGGTGGCGCGCCAGGTCGTCACGTTTCACGACGCGGCCGTGTTCGTGGCGGAACCCAGGTGGTTTACGCGCGGGTTTCGTGCTTACTATCGTTTCTTGATGCGACGACTCGGTCGTCGCGTGTGCCGCGTCGTCACGTCGAGCGACTTTTCGCGAACCGAACTCGTGCGCTACGGCGTGGTCGAACCAGAACATATGGAAGTCATCGCCTGTGGCGTGTCGGCGAGTTTTCGCCCGACGCCGCGCGCGGCTCACCCGCACCCACTCGCAAACTACGTCCTGTGTTTCGGCGGCGGCAATCCGCGAAAGAACGAGGTCACGGCGATCTCTGCTTGGCAACTCTTGCCCGCGGCGCTGCGGGCGGCGCATCCCCTCGTCATCGTCGGCGCGAATCCCGGCATCTATGGCGCACACGCGTTCGGCGCTGCCGACGACGAACACGTTGTGCGCCTGAACTACGTCGCGGAGCCGGAACTCGCCGCGCTCATGAGCGGCGCCCGCGCCATCCTGTATCCGTCTTACTACGAAGGCTTCGGTCTCCCCCCACTCGAGGCGCTCGCTTGCGGCACACCCGCGGTCGTGTCGAACACCGCGAGTCTCCCGGAAGTCCTCGTGGACGCGGCGCTTTACGCCGATCCGAGCGACGCGCGCACGTTTGCGGCACAACTGAGCCGGCTCCTCACCGAGCCCGAACTCTGCGCGCAACTCGTCGCCCGTGGCCAGACGCTCGTCAAGCGCTATTCATGGTCGACGGCGGCGTGCGCGCTCGCGCTGCTCTGGAACGATGTCATGTCTGCGCGTGCACCCGACCGCAGTATTCCGAACATTCCGAACAAAGGAACGGATGATCCCGGAAGCTAGCCCGCCAGTGGCCTTTCTTTCTTCAACACTTGGGAACCGCCTGCGGTGCGCACGTAAGAAGCGAAGGCGGATTTCCGGCGACCTGACTTCGGCAACTCTGCACTCGGCGCCGCTGCCGTGGTCATCGCCAATGCAAAATGCACTGTGAGCCAGAACACTTTTTGGTACAACGAGGCGACCGGATTTGGCGGTTTGCTTTCGAATGAACCGAGCGGCAGCGCCCTCGGAATCCTCGGACTTGATGAGACTTATTCCGCTCACCCGTTAGGGAGTCTTATCGGAGGGGTCGACAACCAAGCCGTCGATTTCGACGCCCTCGTTGTGAACAACTTGTTCGCAAGAAACGAGACTGCTCTTGCACACCCAACCCGGTCGGCTGTCTGGTTACACGCCGATGGACAGGAGGACTCGATTCCGGGCGATTCTTCGGTGGACGTCAATGTCTCGTTTGTGAATAACACGATGGCGAGCACACCAGAGCACTTGATTGGTGTTTACAACGGTGTCTACGCGCCGGCACCCGCGTGTTCGTTGACGCTGACCATCGAGAATTCAATTCTTTGGGATGGCCAGACTCCAACGATCACACCGGACGTTTTTATTGTCAGCGGTCTGGGCACTCCGACGATCACAGCGCGTGCCTCGATACTGGAACTCAGCGCCGGAATCACGATCGGCGGAAAAAATCTGAGCACAAACCCGCTCTTCTTGAACCCCGCGGTAGACGACTATCGGCTTACGGTAGCGTCTCCTGCGGTCAATTCGGGCGTGAACGCATACTGGTCGTCCGTCCTGGGACTAGACGGTGCAATCCGAAACAGAGATCGCTCGGGTGGAGTTCGAATCGTTGGTAGCGCGATCGACCGCGGCTGCTTCGAGCGCAACCCCAATAGTCAATGAGTATTTTCACTTTCTGACCTGGGCAATGGTCTTGTGGAGTCGCGCGAACGGGCCATCGCACAGATGTTTGCGTCTCGCTCCGGTACTGATTCGAAAGCCGCAAACGTTGGCGCGCTACGTCTAGCTGCCGCTCGAGGCGCCCGCGTGCGGCACTCCCGCGGTCATGCGGACGCGGCGCCCATTCGCCGATCCGCACGACGCGCGCGCGTCGCTGCTGAATGGCCTGGTGACTTCGCGGGAACTCGCGTGAATTATTCCGGTCCGAGAAAGTGACGAACCCGGGAAGGACAGGTCGACATGATGAGGACGCTGAGCTCGACGCTGTTCGGCATCATCGCGGTTGCGTTTCTGCACTCGCTTGCTCACGCCGACGGCTGGATCGATATTTCGGAGAGTTACTATCGCCATCATCCGTATCATCCACGACCGAGAGTCGTCGCCCCGCCACCGCCCGCCATGGAGGTGACGCATCATCACGTCGACATCCAGATTGATCGCGGCATCGCGGAAGTCAGCATCGACGAGACATTTCGCAACCCGTTCAATGTCGGTCTCGAGGGCACCTATTACTTTCCATTGCCGGCGGACGCGCACGTCGAGGATTTTCGCTTGCAGCTCGGCGACCAGGAGTTGGCGGGCGAAGTGCTCGAACGCGACAAGGCTCAGCAGATTTACCAAGACCTATTGCGACGACAGATCGATCCAGCGCTTCTCGAGTATTACCAACGCGGGCTGTTTCGCGCGCGCGTGTTTCCCATTCATCCGCACGGCGAGGTGCGCCTAAAACTCCGCTATCGACAATCGCTGCGGGCGCAGAGCGGAATCGTGCGATTGAGCTACCCCCTTGATACCGGTCGCTTCGCCGCCGGACCGTATCTCGACGTGCGCATCGGCGTGCACCTCAAGTCGGACCAAACGATCGCGAGCGCGACGTGCCCGACGCATCCCATTCAGTTCGAATGGATGAGTCCGCGCGAAGTGCGCGGCGCTTTCGCGGCGCCAGAACTCTTCGCGCACAAGGACTTCGTCTTTGAGTATTTGGAAACCAGCGACGGACTCGCCGCGGGCTTCCGCGCCGGTCGACACGCAAGCGACGACGGCTTTTTCTGGGTGCGTTTCGCGCCGGGCCAATCGCCACCGACGACGCGCGCGCCGGTCAGTCTAGTGCTCGTCGTCGACACCTCCGGCTCCATGGCTGGCCAAAAAATCGAGTACGCGCGGAAAGCGCTCAACGCGTGGCTGGCTCGGCTCGACGCCGCCGATCAATTTCGCATCATCGCCTTTGACTCGCGCACACAGTCTTTCGCGCCAAGTTTCTTGCGCGCGACACCGGAGAATCTCGCGGCGGCACGCGACTTCGTGGCGCGACTCGTCGCGCGAGGCGGCACGGATATTCATTCAGCGCTGGTCACCGGACTCACCGAAGCCGCGGCCGGCGACGCCGGAGCTACGGTATTGCTGATCACGGACGGCGCCCCGACCGTGGGCGAAACCAATGCGGCGCAAATCGTGCGGCTCGTTTCAGAAAAGAACCGCGGCGATTTTCGCATTCATGTTTTCGGCGTGGGCGAGGGTGTGAACACCGTGCTGCTCGATGACTTGGCGCGCCGCAACGGCGGCAGTCGCACGTACCTCACCGACGGTCAGCGACTCGAAGTTGCGGTCAGCTCGTTGCTCGACAAAGTGCTGTTCCCGTGCTTCGGCGATCTGCAACTCGAAGTGGAGGGCAGCATCGTGTCTATCTCGCAGCTCGAGCCGGCGCCGCCTTATGATTTGTTCTTCGGCGAAGATCTCGTCATCACCGGCCGCTACCGCGGGCACGGCGCGACGAACTTGCGCGCCACGGGATTTCAAGGCGGCGTCCGCACGACGCTCCTCTATCCCGTCGAATTCCCCGCGCACGGCGGCGACGAGACGCCCGCCTTCGTGTGGGCCGAGCATCGCATCGAGCGCTTGATCGATGAGTTGCGCAGTAGCGAGCCGGCGCGACAGGGCGCGCTGCGCGGCGAGATCATCGCGCTTGGCTTGCGCTATGGAATCGTCACGCCCTTCACGTCGTACTTGATTCGCGAGCACGGCGCAGGCGCGCAAGCGCTGAATCTGCGTCGCGAGCTCGAGAGTCTGCCGAGCGCGCAACGGGTCCTGGACGAAGAAGCCCGCGGTTTCGCGGGCAGCGAAGGGAAAGACGCGTTCGACTACTCGCAAAAGAAAGCCGGGAAACTCGGGCGCCTGCGCGCCGGGGATTCGGACGTGCTCCTCGGATACGGCGGTGGCGCGGCCGCGCCGCGGGACGCGGCGGAAGCCGAATTGGCGCCGCTGGTCCGGCAGCTCCGGAAAGCGGGAGGTCGTAGCTTCTATCCGAGCGACGGTCGCTACGTCGACAGCCTAGTGTCGGCCGAGGCCTTGCCGGCACCCACCTTGGTGTTGCGCTTCGGCAGCGCGGAGTACTTTCAGTTTCTCGCCGACAACCCGACGGCCGGGACTATCCTCGCGGTTGCGCGCAACCTGCTCTTCCAGTGGAATGCGCAGATCATCGAGGTCAAGGAAGCACCGTCAGAAGCGGAGACGGTTCCACCCGAGCCGAGTCGCCGCCGCGAGTCGTTCTAGTTTTCGTTGGCGGGCGCAGCTCACACAGACCGAATGGAGTTGTCTTGGGAGCTGCGCCAGAGTCCACCGCGCCGCGCATCACGATGCGCGAACTCCTCGACCGCTACGACGCGCTCTTTCTCGACGCGTATGGCGTGTTGGTTGCGGAACGCGGCGCGATCGCGGGCGCCGCGGAGCTGCTCACCTACCTCGATCGCGCGCAGCGAAATTTTCTCATCCTGACGAACGACGCATCGCGCACGCCCGCTGAGACGGCGGCGCATTTTCGCGAGCTTGGGCTCGCGGTGGCGACGGAACGAATCCTGACAAGCGGCGAGTTGCTCAAGCATTACTTCGCGACCCACGACCTCATCGGCGGACGCTGCATCGTGCTCGGCGCGGAGCGCGCGAAGAACTTCGTCCGCGGACTCGGCGTCGAACTCGTCGCGGCAAGCGCCGAGGCCGATCCGCACGCCGTGATCATCTGTGGAACGCGCGGCTATGACTTGCTCGACGAGGTCGAAGAGACGCTGAGCGCGATCTACCGCAGTTTCGATGCCGGCCGCGCCGTTCACCTCGTCTGCCCGAATCCCGACATCGTTTATCCGAAGGGCCACGAGGCCTACGGGCTCGCGGCGGGCGCGGTCGCGCATCTCATCGAAAGCGGGCTCGACGCGCGCTATCCGCACGCGGGTCGGCGCTTCGTGCGACTCGGCAAACCACATGCGCCGATTTTCGAGGCCGCTCTCGCGCGAACGCAAGCACGCCGTCCCGTCATGATCGGCGACACGCTTGCGACCGACATCGCGGGCGCGCTCGCGTGCGGCATCGACGCAACGCTCGTCAGCACGGGGATCAGTCGCGCATCGCAGGTGGGCGGCGCCTCAGCGCGTCCGACCTGGATCCTCGACTCACTCGCGATCTGACCGGTTTTTGCCCCACGTCTCTACGCGCTGGGACGGAACAATGCAGTGTGAGAAATCAGGGGCCAAGATCGCGAAGCGATGTCGGGAGTGTTCGACGTCGCACGTGCGACGTCGAGTTGCAGTCATGGTTCTCAGCGATCGACAATCGAAGTCATCGGTATCCAGCGCACAGAAATGCGGGGCAAGATCAGGTCCGCGGCCGCCCTCGCCCTTTCGGCGGAGCCGAAAAGGTTCACCCCACACGTTCGCGCCGCTGGCGCGCGGGTGCGGGGTGCGGGGGTGGATTTCCAATGTCGTCGAGCGATCCGCGGTTTTCGTGTGCTGTTACTGAGCGTCACCCGCGCCGAGAATTCGCGTTCGTTCGACGATCAGTTCGTGATAGTCCGCTTTCATCTCGTCGTTGAGAAACGAACGAGCTATCAAGGCGAGCGCGTCCGCCGACACGGCGATGAAGCGCTGCAACGTTTTCGCCGCCACTTTGGGCGGGAGCCCGCAGTACTTCGCAAACTCGAGCCACGTCGAGCGGTTGCAGTTGGATTTCTTGCCGCCGACCGGTAGCGCCAAGTCATCGCTTGGAATCACGAGTCGCGTCGACAGTTGATCGTACGCGGGCGCTAGGCGATGCAGGCCGTCGTCGCCAGTGAGCAATGAGAAATTCTTGAGATGCATATCACCGTTGCCCGTCCACCACGAAAAAGCGGTGAGCCGAAACAACTTGACGAGCTCGACGAGTGGCTCGGAAGCAAAACGCTTCACGATGCGCGCACACAATTCGGCGGACCCTTCGTACTTTTGCTTCGGCGACTTCTCGGCGAGCTGACAAAAATCTTCGAGTCGGAGCTTGCCGCCACCGCGTGGTCGATCGAAGCGCGCGACGACATAGGCGAGCGAGTCATCTTTGAGTCGCAACAGTGCGCACGGCGGTGTGGTGATGCCCACGAGCTCAGCGAGGCGCATCGTCACGTGTTCGTTTTCCGGCAGCGCGGGAAAAGTCTGCGCCTGCGGCTTGAGAATGTAGCGACCGGGACCGACTGCGAGTTGTAGCGTGGCCTTGTCGCTCGAGAGCCGCAACGAGAGTTTGCGCTGGACGCCGGATAGAGTTGTGCGCCCGACGCTCGCGAGCGCCAACGTGTGGAGTTTCGCGATTTCAACGTCGATCGCAGGCAACCGTGATTCGCCGAACAGCGCGGTGAGGCAAAGTGCGTGATAGTCCGCGTCGTCGTCGATGGCGTTACAACAGCCGAGGCACACGTGGTTCACTCGCGCGCCTCGGTCTCTCGCTCCGGCGCGATCACTTCGACGGCGCCGACATTGTCGGCGCCCAAGGCGACGAGCAGTCCAAAGGCATCGTCCTTAGAGATCTTTAGTTTGGCGATCGCGATCTCGAGCAGCCAACCCTCCGGGAGCAGGTTCTCAAAAAAAGTCAGCAGCCCTTTGCTCTCATAGGCCGCCGCGCGCACCGGCATCGTTTGCGAAATGGGAACACTGTCACGACGTGCGCGCCACTGGTCATCGTAGGTGAAGCGCGTGCCATCGACCGACTCCTCGAGCAAGCCGACGGTTTCGCCGGCGAGTCGCACGATCGCTGCACGAAGTTTCGGCTGATGCGGTGCGGCGGGCGGCGCGCTGTCGGGACTCATCACGGGCTCACTTCCGCGCGCGGTGCGTCGACGACTCCGAGTTGTTTGCCGAAGACCCGCAGCACAGCGTTCACGGCATCGGTTCGCAGCGTCGGCTTCCCCGCTTCGAGATCGACGATGAACCGTCGACCAACGCCGGCGAGTTCGCCGAGTGCGGCCTGCGTGAGGCCATTGCGTTTGCGCCGATCGCGGACGAATGTCGCGACGGATTGTTCCCGATCAGGATCATTGCCTTCGTCCATGTCTCCATTATCGGCCACATGTTGAAGGAATCAACGAAAAGATTGTGATCGGGAACAATTTACGATCCTTGGTAGATCGCGTCAGAAAACGTGACGATATTTACCCGATCGGGAACAAATCGGACGGCACGTGCCGCCCTCTTTGTCGGTCCGCTCAGCACCTACGGGGCTGCCCGCCGGTCAATCTTCACTCTGGTAGCGCCAGTTCCGCACGAGCGGAATGTCGAAGTTCAGGTTAATAAGCGGATGGTTGTAGTTCTCGCGGGCCACCGACGTGAATCTCACGAGGCCTGAGTCTCCGCCCGGAGCATCGAATGTGATGAGCGCAACGCTCTGTGTCTTCGGATCGACCTGGGATTGTTCAATTCGAAAGAGGCCCGCCCAACGCGGCTCAACCACGGGTTGGCCCGCGACGGCTTCGTCGGCAAGCCGCTCGAGCGCCGGAGCGGACACGAAGAACGCGATCAAAAGCGGCCACGGATGGATCAACATCGTGATGGGTGGTGCGCAAATGAGGAAACACGCACCGAGCGGTGCGGCGACAAAATCGACCGGACTGCGCATACATGCCAGAAAAAAGCCGAGCGCGATAGGACCAAGAAAGGCGAGCGGGAAAAAAATCAGTCCAAAGACTGCGAACTGAAGAAAGTAGACGCACACGCAAGCCGTCGCCAAATTGGCGACACTCACCGTCAACCAAAAGCTCCAATGGGCAAATCGACGTCGTCCCCGCGCAAGCCGCCAAGCGCACATTTGCTCAGCGACAATTACTTTTGAGTTGAGCGACAATTATTTCTGCGTTCCTCACAATCGGAGACGTCCGTCGCTAACTTGGCCCCTCCCAAAGGATTGGGGGGAAGGCTGCCGAGATTGACCGCGA
>JBJXGE010000096.1:0-6118 GCA_046154185.1 Planctomycetota bacterium | reverse complement strand
TCGCGGTCAATCTCGGCAGCCTTCCCCCCAATCCTTTGGGAGGGGCCAAGTTAGCGACGGACGTCTCCGATTGTGAGGAACGCAGAAATAATTGTCGCTCAACTCAAAAGTAATTGTCGCTGAGCAGCGCTCGCCAATCGACATGTGGGGGCTTGCCCTATAGAGTCTCGCGACCACAGTTGAGGAGTTGAATCGATGCGCCGATCCGCCACTTGGATTTCTTTCGTCATCGTGCTCGGCCTAGTCTGCGGTTGCTCATTCGGCAACTACCCGTTTAGCGACGAGCCGACGCAGGTCGAGTTCGTTGAGATGGCGGAGGCGCTCAAGGCGCGCTCGGAGCGCAGAATGAAGGCGGCGCCGCTTTTCGATTGGGCGTGGTTTCCGCTCGTGCGAACTCGCCAGCGAGTCTTTGGTGGTCAAGACAACCCGACTTTTCCCGTCGGACTCAAATACACCAACGCCTCGGCCATAGGCCCGCTTTGGTGCGTGTCGAGCCGACGATCTTGGTGCTTGGACGCCGAGCAACGGGTCTACGAAGACGTGCAGGTTCGAAACGTCTTATGGGGCTTATACGCCAGCGAGCTTGCAAACGTTCGCGTGCCGAATGGAAAGCGCGTCGAACAGCGCGCAACAATACTCTTTGGCATATTTCGCTTCGCGCCACGCGTGAACTATCAACTCGAACCGTAGGCCTATTCGGCAGGGCGCGCTTCAGACTTCAATCTTCTTCGGCCTGACGGGCCAGATGTCTCACCTTCGGTTTCACACCAGCAGATCATGCACGACTTTTCCATGCACGTCGGTCAGGCGGAAGTCGCGGCCTTGAAAACGGTAGGTGAGCTGCTCGTGATCGATGCCGAGTAGGTGCAAGATCGTCGCGTTGAGATCGTGCACGTGCACCGGATTCGCCGTGATGTTGTAGGAGAAGTCGTCCGTCTCGCCGTAGACGATGCCCGGCTTAACGCCCGCGCCCGCCATCCACATCGTGAAACACCGCGGGTGATGGTCGCGACCGTAGTTCTCGGGCGTCAGCGGACCCTGACTATAGATCGTGCGCCCGAACTCGCCGCCCCAAACGACAAGTGTGTCTTCGAGGAGGCCGCGCTGTTTCAAGTCTTTGATCAGCGCCGCGCAGCCCTGATCGACATCGCTGCATTGCCGCCGGTGATCGCGCGGCAAGAACTCATGCTGATCCCAACCGCGAATGTAAACCTGAATGAATCGCACGTCGCGCTCGGCGAGTCGTCGCGCGAGTAGACAATTCGCCGCGAAGGTCCCCGGCGTACGCGACTCGGGCCCGTAAAGTTCGAACGTGCTCGCTGGCTCAGTCGACAAATCGGTGAGATCGGGCACTGACGCCTGCATACGATACGCCATCTCATACTGGGCAATGCGCGCTTGCGTCTCGGGGTCGCCGGCGCTTTCGAATTGCAGTCCATTCAGTCGGCCGAGACTGTCGAGCCACGTGCGGCGTTGCCCCCGGCAGATTCCCGGTGGATCGGTGAGGTAGAGGACCGGATCGCCCTTCGCTCGCAGCACCGTTCCTTGATGCTCGGACGGCAAGAAGCCCGTGCCCCACAGTCTATTGAACAGCGCCTGCGCGTTCTTCCGCCCCGTCCAACTCGAGTGCAACACTACGAACGCCGGCAGATCGCGGTTTGCGGAACCGAGTCCGTAACTCAACCACGCGCCCATGCTCGGTCGTCCCGGTTGCTCGGCGCCGGTGTTCATGAACGTGATCGCCGGGTCGTGGTTGATGGCCTCGGTGTGGAGGCTCTTGATAATCGCGATGTCGTCGACGATCGTCGCAGTGTGCGGGAGCAGCTCGCTGACCCACGCGCCGCTCTTTCCATGTTGCGCGAACTTGAAGATCGACGGCGCCACCGGAAAGCGCGCTTGTCCGCTCGTCATCGTCGTCAGGCGCTGACCATTGACGATGCTGTCCGGGAGGTCTTTGTCATACATGTTGGCCATCGCTGGCTTGTAGTCGAAGAGGTCGACCTGCGATGGACCCTCCGCCATGAAGAGATAGATGATCCGGTGCGCACGGGGCGCAAAGTGCGGCGCGCCGAGCATGCCGAGCGCCCGATTCACAACGGATGTGCCTGCCGCACGCGCGAGTTCCGGCGCGAGCAACGCGCCGAGCGCCGCGAGCCCGATGCCTGACGTGACCGAGCGACAACAATTGCCGAAAAACTGCCGACGCGTCTGGGCAAGCCCTGCGGCGAGTCGTTCCGTATCACTCAGGGCGTTCGGGCTTTTTCCAGGTTCACGGTTCATGCGGCGCCACGCTTCAGTTTTGCGAGATGGTCTCGTCCAGGTTTAGGAGCAAGCTGGCGAGCATTGTCCACGCGGCGTGCTCGCTCGCATCGAATTCCGCAGCACGCGCCGATTCGCCGACGGTCAGCAACCGTGTCGCCGCGAGCGGTTTCGCACGAAAGAAAGCGAGCTGCGAATCGACGAAGCTCGTGAGCTCCGCGTGTTCCGCCGCCGTCGGGCGCCGCGCGAGCGCGATGCGACACGCATGAGCGATGCGTTGCGCCGGATCATCGCCGACCTCCCGCCGCAAACGCTCGGCGAAATGCCGCGCCGCCTCTACGTACTGCGTGTCATTCATGAGTAAGAGCGCGGCGAGCGGCGTGTTCGTGCGCTCACGACGCACCAGGCAGTACTCGCGACTCGGTGCGTCGAACAGCGTGAGCGCGGGCGGTGGCGAAGTGCGTTTCCAAAACGTGTAGATACTGCGGCGGTAGAGCTGCTCGCCGTGGTCTTGCACGAAGTTCGCGGTGTTGCTGTCGACGTAGCCGACGGCTTCCCAAAGCCCCGACGGTTGATACGGCTTGACGCCTGGGCCGCCGAGCTTCTCGACGAGAAGTCCGCTCATGGCGAGCGCGCCGTCACGGATCATCTCGGCGTCGAGTCGGCGCCGCGCGCCGCGCAGCAGTAGGCGATTCTCGGGATCGGCGGCCCACGCCGCGGGCGTGACGCGCGACGACTGCTGGTAGGTCGCGCTGGTGACGATAGAGCGCACGAGTGCCTTGACATCCCATCCGCTCTCGATGAAGCGTCGAGCGAGAAAGTCGAGTAGCTCGGGATGACTTGGCGGCTCGCCCTGCGCGCCGAAATCTTCGGCGGTCTTGACGAGGCCGCGCCCAAAGAGTTGTTGCCAAATGCGATTCACCGACACGCGCGCGGTGAGCGGGTGGTTGGGTGCGACGAGCCATCGCGCGAGATCGAGCCGCGTGGGCGGGGAGTTCAACGACTCGAGCGGTGGCAAGGCCGCGGGCACATCGGGTGTCACGACGCGGAGCGGACGATGGTATTGGCCGCGCTCGAGCAGGTGCGCGGGCCGGCGTTCGGCCAGCTCTTGGCTGACCAACGTCGTCGGCGACGCTTCTTCGATCGTTCGGCGGCGTTGATCGAGCGCTTCTATTTGCCGGCTCAGCTCGCGCCCGCGGGGCCAATGGCGACGGCGGAAGTGCGCGGCGAGTGTACCGCGCTCGGTGTCGCTGAGCGATTCGGAGCGCTGCGAGATGAGGCTCAAGACGCGCAGTGGGTCACCGTCGAACTCCTCGTCGAAGATGCGAAACGAGAATCCCGATTGGCCGGCGTTGTTCACGATTTTCAGGAGCAGCCAGTTTTCACCGGCGGGCAGGTTTAGTACGACGACATCGGGACTCTGCTCGAGCCCGCGGTCGACCAAGTTCTGATGCACGAGCGCGCCGTTGAGAAACACCTTGAGCGCATCATCGCTGCCGACGTGAGCGCGCAGCGTTCGCGGCGTCGCCGCGTCGATGCGCCGTGCGAGGTAGGTGGCGCTGGTCGGCAGATCGAAGAGTCGCTGCGAAATGGCGTCGACGAGATCGTTGCGCTCAGTCCAAGCGAGCGGCGCAACGAGTTCCGTGTCGAGGGGGCGGGGTTTGGCTTCCGGACCATAGTCGCGCGCGAAGGCGCCGTCACGTCCGGCGCCTTCAAGGGGTCCAAGCACGTGCCACGGGCCAAGACGCGCTGGCGTTGCGGCCGGATCCGCGGACACACTCACGCGGAAGCGTCCGATGCCGTGTTGCGCGTTGCTCGAATTGAAGTGGAGTCGAAGCGTCAATTCAGCGCCGTCGGCGCCGAACGAGTTCGCGGCGACGAAGAGCGCGGTTCGCGCATTGGGATGATCAGCGCCGAGCACGGCCCAGCCGCGCGGGTCATTGAATTTACCGTCGATGGCCGCCAGCACCGGAAACTCGAGTTGCTCGTGATCGGCGCGCGCGTCGATGAGGCGCACGCGCTGCGGCGCGCCGGCCGCGTCGGTGACGTCTACTTCGACTTCACTCAAGACGAAGTTGCCGTTGTGGGCGCGGCCCGGACCGCGT
Source organism: Planctomycetota bacterium (assembly GCA_046154185.1). Lineage (GTDB taxonomy): Bacteria > Planctomycetota > UBA8108 > UBA1146 > JAJFFE01 > JBJXGE01. The sequence continues at coordinate 1,754 of JBJXGE010000096.1, read as the reverse complement.
TTCGCGAGACTCGCGTCGAGGAGGGCTTCGAGTCGCACCGCGAGGAGACCGGAACGCGCGAGGCGGGCACGAAAAGTGTAGGTGTCGCGCGGCGGATTGTGGCCCGCGACGAGCACCGATCCATCGTCGAGCGTGGCGAACGTTGCAGCCGGGCCGGCATCGCCGCGCATCGCACCGGTGACGGAGTGAGGACTGAGAATCTGCCACGCCGAGCGAGCCGCGTGCTCGCGTTCGACGATCCAGGTCGCCGCCTGCGCGTCCAAGTCGGGGTCCGATGCATCGAGCTCGGCGACGAGTGGCGCACTCGCCTGCGACAGCGCCGCGAGTTCAGCGATCTGCGCCGGCTCCGGCACGCGGATGATCGGCGTCGGCGCTTTGGCGTTTCCGTCCATCGCGGCTTCGGCGGTGCTATTGAAGAATGCGAAGAGGCTATAGAACTCTTCTTGGCTAAAGGGATCGAACTTGTGATCGTGACACTGCGCACAGCCGAGCGTGAGACCGAGCCAAATCGCGGAAGTCGTCTCGACGCGGTCGACGGCGTACTTGACGAGGTACTCGGCGTCGATTGCGCCCCCCTCGCTCGTCGTGACGTTACAGCGGTTGAAGCCGGAAGCGATGAGTTGATCGAGTGTCGGACTCGGCAGCAGGTCGCCCGCGAGTTGCTCGATCGTGAATTGATCAAACGGCAAGTTGCGGTTGAACGCCTCGATGACCCAATCACGGTACTTCCACATCACGCGTTCGTTATCGAGATGGAGTCCGTGGGTGTCGCCGTAGCGCGCGGCGTCGAGCCAAAACCGCGCCATGTGCTCGCCGTAGCGTGGGCTCGCGAGGAGGCGATCGACGAGTGCGGCGAAGGATTCGCCGAGGCGTTCCGCATCGAGCGCGTCGACTTCGGCCGGTGACGGCGGCATGCCGGTGAGATCGTAGGTGACGCGACGGGCGAGCGCGGCGGCGTCGGCGCGCGGCGCGAGTGGGCCGTTCGAACGGATGAATGCGTCGATGGGATTTGGCGACATAGGATCGCCGTTTGACGCGCTTGCACTCAACGGCGCGAATGACCAATGTTGCTCATAGCTCGCGCCTTCGGCGATCCACGTTTCGAGGAGTTCGACGTCGCGCGCGGTGAGGGTGCGCCGACTCTCGGGTGGCGGCATCTGAACCTCGGGATCGTGCGATCGAACGCGCGCGACGAGTGGGCTTCGCGCTGGATCGCCCGGGACGATCGCGGGCGCGCGGTCGCCCGCGCGCGTCGATGTCGCGGACGCGCGATCGTCGAGTCGCAGCTCCGCTTTGCGAGTTCCCGCATCGGGACCATGGCAGGGGAGGCAGCGATCGGTGAGGAGCGGACGGATATCGCGTTGGTAGCGAATCGTCGGAGCCGGCGCATCGGCAACGGGCGGCTCCGCACGCAGAACGGCGATCGCGTGGGTGGCGCAAAGCAAACTAGCGCCGCAGAAAACTGCGGACCATCGCCGGCTCGTCGGCGCGGCGCGAAGAGATGATCGAAACGTTTGGCTCATGCCGCAAATTCCGCAAGGTACAACGAACCATCCGCGCCCGAATAGCGTGCCCAATCCAACGTGCCTGAGAATATCAGCTTCTGCGCGCAACCAGTAGGTGACCTGGAGGTCATGTCAAGAAGTGTGTAAAAGCCATCAGGCGGAGACCTTCTTTTTCGACTTCGTTTCTTGAGCCCGTTCTCCATCCTTGAATGCTACACCGTCGAAGACTTCCCTCAGGAAATCCTGTCC
>JBJXGE010000095.1:0-74343 GCA_046154185.1 Planctomycetota bacterium | reverse complement strand
TCGCGGTCAATCTCGGCAGCCTTCCCCCCAATCCTTTGGGAGGGGCCAAGTTAGCGACGGACGTCTCCGATTGTGAGGAACGCAGAAATAATTGTCGCTCAACTCAAAAGTAATTGTCGCTGAGCAGTGAAACCGCGCGATGTAACCTTCGCCAAACAGAATGTCCGGCGCACGACTCGTGTCCCATGCATCGAAGGGCTTGGTCTCGAAGTCGACGAGATTGGTCGATCCCACCACGTAGACGTCGCCGGTCTCGCTCACATCCATGCCATACACGATCGTCAGACCGCTGGATCCCATCGGCGGCAATTGGTTACCGCCGAAGAGAGTGGTGTAGTGAACGGACAGGGCGACCTGCGTCGGATCGGGGCTTTCATCGAGGACCGAGAAGAACCCTTTGAACACGGTCGAATTCGGTGACACCAGATCATAGGTGAAGCCATCGACGACCAGCGGACTGCCCGGCGCAACTCGGAAGGGAAGTCCCTCGGCCGGGCCGGATCGCGTGTGCCCTGCCACATAGACGCGCCCCTCGTGGAGTTTGACTGGCATGCACGAGGTTTGAAGTCCACCGAAGTACGTGCTGTACACCAGGGTGGTCAGGTCGGGACTCAGCTTGGCCAGGAAGCCCAGGTCTTCCGAGGTCACGGACCAGGTTTGCAGCGCCCTGACCGAGGGGAAATCCGAAGCGGAGGTGGTACCACTGATGGTGATCGAGTCGTCGTCCCCGATCGCAGTCGCATAAGCCCCTGACGAAACGGGAGCGACCCCGTTGGTGCCGCCCAGGTAGGTAAACGCCCGCACGCCCCCATCGAGGAGACCCGCGGCCGGAGTGAATACCACCACGAATGCACTGGAGACGCCGGTCAGGGACGGTTGATACCCAGCCGGCCCACCAGACGGCGCATCGAAGCCAGCCGCGGAGGCCGTGCTTCCTGAGAACACACAGTCTCCATTGGAGAGCAACGAGACGTTCGGCTGACCCCTGGATATCCCGTACTCCGTGGCGTCTCCACCCACGAAAGTGGCGTAGGACACGATCGGGTCGACGACCAGCGGACGTAACGGGTCCCAGCCCGCGTCGACCCGGAAACCAAAGCGGTCCGCACCCCGCAACTCGTACCGCGCCGGGAACGCGATGCGCACGCCGTTCCGGTTCTGGTAAACGACCGGCGCATCCTGGCGAAACTCGCCGTGCGCCGTTTCCACCAGCATGGCACCGTCCGGAGCGATGCGCGCCTGGCCACCCAGCGGGAATTGAATCTCGACTTGAGCCAGGTCTGCGCCCGGCCAGACGATCGCATCGTACTCGAAGCGTTCCGCCGTGATCCGCACGTGCAGATCGATGCCGGGGTAGAGGTCCCGATAGAGCACCGACTCGAAGTGCGGCACATTGGTTCGCCAGCGGCCGGGTTCGTTCCCGATGAAGTAGTTCGAGACCTGTGGCAGCCGGGTCTCCCCGATGATTTCGCACGCGTTCGAATCGACAAAGCGCAGGGGAATGAGAGCCCACTGCGACTCTGCGGCCTGTGGGACGAGAAAGCTGAAGATCATGTCCTGCTCACGCAGGTAAACGACACCCCCACGAGTCTGGCCACGAAACCGCACCGTGGCGTCAAACTGTCCCAGGTTCTCGACAAAACGCACGGCGCCGTGGAAAGGCAACGAACCCGGGTTAGCCATGGCACCAGGGAACGCGAACGGCGCGGTCGACCATGCCGGGTGTGACACCTGGAAGAAGCCAGCAGTCACCATCCAGACGAACGCGACGCACCATGCAAGACGCTTGCACATCGTCAGCCCTCTTCCCAACGTAGTTCGGTTCTAATCGGAGAGTTTAGAGGCCACATAATACCACCGCGTACACGACGCCGAACTATCGGCACCGGATCGGCGCAGGCGCGGCGAACAACCGCTACGCGCTGGTTTAAGGACTAGTCCTGCAGTTGGTCCAGTCGATCGGCGTACTCGATCTCGCCCTGCGCGCGAAATTTGGCGGCGGCGGCAGACACCATATGGAGCAGTCGACGGTCCGTGCGGCGCGTGTTGTCCACGGTGTGCTTGATCGCGTCCGCCACCGCTTCGCGTGCCGCCTCGAGTTCGCCCACGGCGAGGAACTGTATCGACTGTGCGAGCCGATTTCGCAGCGCGAGCGGATGCGAAGCCTTGAGTGCGCGAGCGCAGAAAGTTCGCACTGAATCGAGTTCCGCGGTGCCGACGGGCTTACCGTGTTCGAGTAGTTTCTCGGCCAACGTTTGCAGCGCCCAAGCCTCCGACATGGAGTCGGCGCCGACTTCTTCGCGCGCCACGCGTACCGCGTAGCGCAGCAGCGGCTCAACCACCGCGAAGGACTCACCCTGCCGCTCGAGTATTTGTGCGGCGCCCGCCACGAACATCGGTAATTCGGCCCGCAAGGCTCGCAGCGAATAGATCGGCAAAGTATGCGCGCGAATCAATTCGTACACTTCTTCGGAGCGCCCGGCGTTCCAGAGCATCGCCACTCGTGCGGCTTGCTCGCGCTTGTAAGTCCAAAGCGCTGCGCTTAGCTCCGCGACATCGCCGTTGCGCGCGAGTTGCTGAAACCGGCGCAGCTCGCTGACCAGTTCGGCGGGCATCTCCTCGTGCGGGCTGATCACGAGTAGCAGTGAGGAGGTCGCGGCGAGGACCACACTCCAGACTTGCTGGAGATCGTCACCTTGGGCCGCGAGAATCTGGCTGAGGAGCAGCCGTGTTTTAACGGTGAAAGGATGCGTTTCTCCAAGTGAGCGCCGCAGGTTTTCCAGCGCCGCTTCCACGTGCCGCAGCGCTTCCGGCAACGCGTGCTGTTGATTCGTGAGGCAGGCTGCGATCATGAAATGCAGACTCCCAAGCCGAGCATCGGTCGGTTCGACGTGCTGTTCGAGTAAGCGCAGGCCGCGGAGATAGTAGTCGCGCGCGGCGGTGGCGTCGCCGAGCCCCACGTAGCAGAGTCCGATTTGTCGATAGAGGTCGGCGACGAGTCCGGGCTCTTCGGCTTCGACGCTTCCTGTTGCGCGCCCCGCCTCCTCCAACAGCGCGCGAGGAATATCATTGAAAACCACACTGCTATGCATCGGATTCGCGAGCTGCACGAGCTCGTGGATCTTGTCAAAAATGGCGTTCTTGCGCCGAGCTTCGGCCAACCGCTGCCGCGTCTCGTGCAGAATCCCGCCTACCGCGACCAGCACCAATAAGCTGATGCCGACGCCAACAGCGGCGGCGATGCGATGGCGCGCGACGAATTTTCGGAGCCGATAAATGCGCCCGGCCGGACGCGCCGTGACCGGCTCATTGGCGAGAAACCGCCGGAGATCCTGCGCGAACTCGAGCGCGGACGCATAACGCAGCGCGCGGTTCTTCTCCAGGGCTTTAGCGACGATGCTTTCCAAGTCGCCGCGCAACTCCGGCCGAAGCGTGCCGAGGGGATCGGGATCTTGGCCCAGAATCGTCTGGATCACGCACGCGAGCGTCGGCTCGCTAAACGCGAAAGGCAAGCGGCCGCCGAGCAACTCGTAGGCGAGGACACCGATGGCGTAAATATCAGCTCGAAAATCGGTACGCTCCGTTTCCGTGCCGAGTTGCTCGGGACTCATGTAGGGGAGTGTGCCGAGTATTTGACCTTCGCGCGTCGCGACGAGCGTTGCGGTCGTCGCCGGTTCGACGGCTCGAGCAACACCGAAGTCGAGGATCTTCGGTTCGCCGGCGGCGGTGACCAGAATGTTTGAAGGCTTCAAATCGCGGTGAATCAACCCATGCAGGTGAGCATGATGGACGCCATCGCAAATAGCGGCGAGCAGCGCCACGCGCTTCATCGTGTCGATCGCATTCGAATCGGCGTGCTCGCGCAGTGACTTTCCTTCTACGAGCTCCATCGCGATGTACGGGACGGACATGCCTCCCGTCGCGCAGACACCCGCGGCGTGGACTTTCACGATCGCCGGGTGATCCAACCGTCCCAGCGCTTCGCTCTCGAACTCGAAGCGGCGGAGGCGTTCGCGCGTGACGAGGATTGGGTTGAGAATTTTGACCGCGACGCGCCGCCGTGGGCGGTCTTGCTCGGCGAGGTAGACGACGCCCATCCCGCCGTCGCCGAGCCGGTCCAAAATGCGAAACTCACCGATACGCTCCGGCTGGCGCCAGTCGGTTGCCTCCGCCGCGACAAGCCACTGCGGATCCGTAACGGCCAACGGCCGGTCGAAGAACGAGTCGCGCGCGTCTTCGACCAGCAACGCTTCGACGTCCTGCCGCAGTTGCAAGTCGTCGGCACAAACCGAGAACAAGAATTGCGGGCGCTCCGCCGCGCCGACGAGTCGTGCGCGCACGAAGACATCCCGCAGCTGGTGAAATCTTGCTGGGTTCATCACACGAATCCTGCCCATTGACTTGCGACGCATCCTATTGAGCGAGAGAATCCGCGGCAACACTCCACTTGGGCGAACATCGACATCCGACTCTTGGCACGACGCGGTGCGTGGAATTCGAGGGGACATGATCCATCGAACACGGGACTTGACGAGCACTTTGCTTGAGAGTCGAAGCGGCGAGAAAACATCGACCGCGCAACTGCTCGACGATCTGTACGCTGAGTTGCGGGCGCTCGCGAACTCGCACATGGCGCGAGAGGGCCCAGGTCACATCCTGCAACCGACCGCGCTCGTGCATGAAGCATTCTTGCGACTGATCGACCAGAGTCGGGTGGAATGGCGCGATCAAGGACACTTCATGGCGATCGCAGCTTTGGCGATGCGCCGGGTGTTGGTGGATCACGCTCGACGCGCGAATGCCGAAAAGCGCGGCGGAGCTTGGACTCAGATAACGCTTCACGACGAAGTAGCCGGCCAGGACGCTGACGCGATCGACTTGTTGGCGCTCGACGAGGCTATGGAATCATTGGAGCAACTCGAGCCGCGCCAAGCTCGAGTGGTCGAATTGCGATTCTTCGCGGGGCTCTCGAGCGCTGACGTGGCGCAACAACTCGAACTCTCTGAACGCACCATCGAAGACGATTGGCGCATGGCGCGCGCGTGGTTGCGGCGCAAAATGCGAGTAGATTAAAGCGCGCGTGCAGCAATGTGAGTGGGCCGAAGCGCGATCGCTTCGGCCCACTCGCTTCGTGTCGATTGAACTTCGCGCTACGACGCGGTGTCGAACCGCGCGTAGTCGACTACGGGCACGGAGCGCCCGTGACGCAGGTCAACGCGTCGGCCGTCGGGTCCGGACCGCACGTCGTCGGGCCCGGCGCTGGCAGAAGTGGCGAGCCCGGCACGAAGAGCCTGTTCAATATCGTTACCGCGTCCGCGATGTTGACTGAGCCATCGTCGTTTGCGTCGGCGGCTTTCGCGCAGCTTGGCGCCGGCGCACCCCCGAACAGCGACGAGAGCAGCGAGACGGCGTCGGCGATGTTGAACGCGCCGTCGCGGTTCACGTCACCACGGCGAAATTGAGGTGCTGACGGCCCGCTTCCCGAAATCTCGACACGCACATCGTCGAAGTAGGATTCAGAACTCGCCTGTGAATATAGGTCGATGCAACGCAGTTCATTCGCACCACCACTGAAAATACTCGCGAGCCGCAGCGGGACGTTGTTGTAGAAAATACTGTGCAAGTTGTTGTCGAGGTCGATCTCGACTCGGACTGGTACCCACAGGTCCGTTATCAACGGCGTTGTGCCACCGATCGGAGGGCCGCCCACAGACCCACCGAGGTCGGAGACGATCCCGGATGTGGCGCTGAAGCTCAACTGCACCGACCAGTCATAGGGTCCACCGGGAGCATAAGTGTTCAGCAAGATGAACCACAGAGTTCCCGTCTGACTCGACGGCACATACGTCATTGCGGACACGACGTGAGCCCCCGTGGTGATGCCCGTGAACACCCGCACGATGTCGGCCGATCCCGCGATAAGGAGTGAATTCCCGGGGCTGAATGCTTGAGCCGAACTCACCGGCGCGTCGACTAGCGGAACTGCGTCCCAAGTATTCCAAGTGCCCTGCCCGGCGATACTAGATCCCGGAGAGTAGCCATCGAAGTCTTCAAAGAAATTCGCTGATGCGCCAACGGCCATCTGCACCGCTCCACTACTCGTGCCGGCGAATCCGGCGAACGGCCCACCGGCCGCGCCGACAAAGCTGATTTGGTAGTTAATATTGAAGTAGCTGTCGACGGACCAATCGCCGCTTGGGAGTTGCGTGAGCGTGGTTTGTCCGGGGCTCGACATTCCTAGAGCTGTGCCGGCCGTGATTTGCAGGAACGAGAAGTCGGGATCACCGGATGGAAGCTGCCCCTGCAACTGGTACATATCATTCGCAAAAGTCTGCACCGGCGAGCCGATCGAGCGCGGCCCGGTGTGCACCTCGCATTGCGCCTGGAACTGCAGCGTGCGGGAGTAGCTGGACACGAGCCCGAGTCCGATCAGCTCGATTTCGAGTTCCGAGTTGAACTGTTCGACCTCACCGCCGAGCGAGCCGCCTGGATTGCGCATGATGTTCGAGAAGTTGTGATGCAGCAGGTTGGCGCTGATGCTGGCGCCAAACGGCAGCCCCATATTCATCCGGTGATACTCGTATGGACCCACGTACTCACAGTCGGGCGGCAAATCTGCCGTGCCGCCGGCATCGGGAACGCTGCATTGTCCGGCGACTCTCTGTGCTGCAAGCGGAATCACGAACAACAAGACAAGGCTGATGGTGACGCATCGTTGCATTTGATTGGCCCTTCCTTCTACGCCATCGTCTGGCAGCGGCAAATGCCGCTGTGCGGTTTGCGGGCGCGCGGTGATGGAATTTGAGTCGCGCGGAGCCGCCTCGATTTCTCCTCGTTGTGTTCCGTCGCGAATACCGCAGGAGTGGCGACGCAAGCGCCACTCGAAATCGACTCCTTTCAGATGGACGTGAGCCCCCCGCACAGCAGTACGCGCAAACGGGCCGCTAATCTCACAGGGATTTTTTTACGACGTCGCTGCGATTCGAGGACGAAGACCGGTAGCGGTGGGGCGGTGATTCGGCATAGGAGGATCCCGAACGGGCGAAGGCTAGGCTCTTACGCGTTTTGCGCTACGGACACACCGTCGCCATTTCACACGTGAGCGCGTCGGGTGTCGGATCAGCTCCACAGTTCGGAAACGGCGCGGGCGGCAGCGGGGCGCCGGGGACGAAGAGCGCGCTGAGCGAGTAGACGGCGTCGGCGACGTCGACCGTGCCGTTATCGTTCGTGTCGGCCGCCCTTTCGCACGCGAGCGGCGGCGTGCCGAATACGAACAGCGCCGTCAACGTCGCCACGGCGTCCGCGAGGTCGAAGCTGAGATCGCGATTCGAATCGCCGCGTAGGAAGGACAGTGCGACTGGACTGAGTACGATCGTCGAATTGAAAACGCTGGGCTGGAAGAGGATCGACAAAGGCCCCGCAACCCCGACCACCAGATTTTCGACCGGCGGCATACCGAGATCGTTGGCCCACTCCAAGCTGGCCTCTTCGCCGTCGAGGTCGCCGACGAGCGCCGCTGCGTCCGTCTCGTACACCGCACGAAACACGATGCCTGGTTGGCTATAGACGAAAAAGACTCCGCCGCTGAGGCTGTACACGACGCCGGTCGTGAAGCCATCGGCGTACAAGTTGATTTGCACGAAGTCGGGACCGAACAGCGGCCCGCCGCCGTCGATCGTTGCCAACACGCCATCAACCTCGACGTTGGTGACGTTGAGTAACCCCGCGGGATGGCGAAGGCCCATCGACATTCCAGTTGTGCTCACCGGAGCGCCGCCGAACTGCAGGACAGTCACAAGAACTTCGAATTGCGCCGCTCCCGTCGCGACGTCGTAGTCGATCGTCGCCGTCGCCGGCTCGACTGCGAAATGAAACGCGACGGGCGGTTGCGCGTCGCAACGGTTCACGACCGTGAGCACGAATGTCAGCGACACGAATGCCAGCAGCGAAACGCGCGTCATCAGCAGCCATTCCTTTCTGCACATCCGAGTTCAGGGTCTCAGCCGCTCCCCGTGCGCATAGACATTCATCGTCCCATTCGTGACAAAGCCGGCGAGCGTCACGCCGAACCTTTCGGCGAGCGAAACCGCGAGCGACGACGGCGCGCCGACGGCGGCGAGCACGGGAATCCCGGCGACGATAGATTTTTGCAACAACTCGTAGCTCGCACGGCCGGAAACGACGAGCACTCGCTTCGCGAGCGGGATCTGTCGCGCGCGGAGCGCCCAGCCGATGACTTTGTCGAGCGCGTTGTGACGGCCGACATCCTCGCGCACGGCGAGCAGCGTCCCGTTCGCATCGAAAAGCCCCGACGCGTGGAGCCCGCCCGTCGCGGCAAACGCGAGTTGCGCGGCCCGTAGTTTGGCGGGCAACGAGTGCAGTACCGCACGCGACACTTCGAATTCCCCGGCGATCGGCGGCGCCGTCACTTCCAGCGCCGCGAGCGAGTTTTTCCCGCACACGCCACAACTCGACGAGCCGTAGAAAATACGGTCGAGCGCCGCCGGTCGCGGCCGGGTTCGCTCGTCGAGTTCGGCCTCGATCACGTTGCCGGCATGCTCGCGCTTGCCACCGATCGGCCGTCTCAGGTTGAGAACTTCCGCCGGCTCGGTGATAACTCCCTCTGTGAAGAGGAAGCCGTAGGCGAGATCCTCGTCGTGGCCGGGCGTCCGCATGAGTACCGTCGAGAGGCGTGGTCCGAAGCGCAGCTCGAGCGGCGCTTCGACCGCGACCGGGTCGGTGACCTGGGTGTCATTCGCACCTACGCGGGCTTTGATGATGGCCGCGCCGGCGACGGCGCCGGCCGCCGGCTGCGTCGGGATTGGCGGCAATGGAAGTTCCTCGAGCGGGTTCGGCATGAAATTACGATACTCGAAGCCTTCGATTACAATCCAGCGCGTGGGAATTTTCGCAAGGAGGATGGCATGTCGCGACTGAAGAAGTTGCCGCGGCTGGTGGTGCCGCAATTGCGTGGCCAGGACGGCACGTTTCGCTCCGCAAGTTGGGATGAGGCGCTCGATTTCGCCGCGTCGGGCCTCCAGCGCGTGATCGCGCAACACGGGCCGCGCGCCGTCGGCTTGTTCTCGTGCTCGAAGAGCACGAACGAGATGAACTACGCTGCCCAGAAGCTTGCGCGCGTCGCGATCGGCACGAACAACATCGACTCCTGCAATCGGACGTGACATGCGCCGAGCGTCGTCGGTCTGGCGACAGTATTCGGAGCAGGTGGCGGAACGAGTTCGTATCGGGAGGTCGAAGAGACCGAAGTGATCCTCTTGTGGGGATCGAATGCGCGCGAAACGCATCCGATCTTTTTTCACCACGTGCTGAAGGGAATTCACAACGGCGCGCGCCTCTACGCGATGGATCCGCGCCGCACGACCAGCGTCGAATGGGCCGACGCGTGGCTGGGGCTCGACGTCGGGTCGGACGTCGCGCTCGCCAATGCTGTCGGCCGCGAGATCATCGCGGCCGGGCTCCACAATCGTGAGTTCATCGAGCGCGCTACCGAGGGTTTCGAGGCATACCGTGCGAAGGTCGAGAAATACACGCTCGAGTACGCCGAGCGCGAAACGAAAGTGCCGGCGCGCGTGATCCGCGAGATGGCGCACACGTACGCCAAAGCAAGGCGCGCGATGATCTGTTGGACGCTCGGCATCACCGAGCATCACAACGCGGTCGACAATGTGGTCGCGCTCATCAACTTGGCGCTCCTCACCGGGCATGTCGGCCGGTACGGCAGCGGGCTCAATCCGCTGCGCGGTCAGAACAACGTGCAAGGCGGCGGCGACATGGGCGCGATCCCGGATCGCTTACCCGGTTTTCAACATGTCGAGAACGCGACGCTGCGCGCGAAGTTCGAGAACGCTTGGGGCGTCAAGATTCCACCCACACGCGGCTGGCACTTGACGGCGATGTTCGAGGCGATGGAGCGCGGCGATCTGCGCGCGCTCTACGTCATCGGCGAGAACCCGCTCGACTCGGAGGCGGATCGCAATCGCGCGCGCCACTTGCTCGAGAATCTGGACCTCTTGATCGTGCAAGACATCGTGCCGACCGGCACCGCCGGAATCGCCCACGTTGTGTTACCGGCGAGCGCGTCGTGGTGCGAGGCCGAGGGCACGGTCACGAATAGCGAGCGTCGCGTGCAACGCGTGCGCGCCGCGCTCGAATTACCGCCGGGCACGCGCGATGATATCGGCATCATCTATGAGCTCGCCAAACGGCTCGGCCACGATTGGGGAACTCCGAGCGCCGAAGCGGTGTGGAATGAGATGCGCAAACTGAGTCCGATGCACGCCGGAATGAGTTACCCGCGGCTCGAGGAACTCGATGGAATCCAGTGGCCGTGTTACGACGAGACGCACCCGGGCGAGATGTTTTTGCACAGCCGGCTGTGGGAAAATCCGGTGCGCGGTCCGCGCGCGCCGTTTCAATTGGTTGAGCACGATCCGCCCGTCGACAAGCTCGACGTCGACTTTCCTATTCGGCTCACGACGGGTCGGCGGCTCACGGAGTACAACACGGGTGTGCAAACGGGCGTGTTTCCATCGCCGCTGCGGCGCGGCGAAACGCTCGACCTTTCACCCGAAGACTGCCGGCGCTACGACTGCAACGAAGGGGATCTCGTGCGCGTCTTCTCGCGCCGCGGCACACTCGAAGCGCCGGTGCACGTCGATCCGGCGCTCCGCGCCGGACTCGCGTTCATGACCATGCACTTTCCGGATGAAATTGCGACGAATGTGCTGACGATCGACGCGAGCGATCCGCGTTCGGGCACTGCGGAATTCAAGGCGTCGGCGATCCGCATCGAGAAAGTCAAGAACTGATGGACCTGCGCATTCTCGGACCGGAGGCAACCGACGCAGAGCGCGCCGCAGTCGACGCCGTGCTTGGACCTGCCGAATCCGGCTGGGCCGGTGGCGCGCGCGACATGGAGACGGAGGGGCGCACGGCGTTGCTTTCGGGCCGCGAAGCGCGCGGACGCCGCGATCTGTTGTTGCCGGCGCTCGAGGCGGCGCAGGAGCGTTTCGGTTGGATCACACACGGCGCGTTCAATTACATCTGCGCGCGACTGACGGTGCCGCCCGCGGAAGCGTACGGCGTCGCGACTTTCTACCACATGTTGGCGGTCGAGCCGCGACCCGCGGCGGTTGCGCACATTTGCGATGACGTCGTGTGTCGTGCGCGTGGCGCCGAAGCGCTGTGCGCGCAGTTCGAGCAAGCGCTCGGTCCGGAGGGACGCACGGAGCCGGACTGCAAAATGACGTGGCGGCGCAGTCCGTGCCTCGGTCAGTGCGAGCGCGCGCCGGCGGCGCTGGTCATTGTTGCGGGCGAACGTCCGAGTGCGCTGACGGTCGCGCCGATTGCGAGCGTCGATGAAATCGCGCGCCACTTGCGCGCGCCCGCGCGTCGGCGCGACGCGCGCCTTCCGGAAGCGAAGGCGCCGACGCCCGCGGAGCGACTTGCGCTCGTGAAGCGCTCGGTTCCGCAGGCCGGTGCACCGGGTCTGCGACTGTTGGCGCGCGCCGGCGTCGTCGATCCCTGCGACCTCGCCGCGTACCGAGCGGCCGGCGGCGGGCGCGCGCTCGAGCGCGCGATCGCGCTCGGTCCCGAGGCTGTGGTGCAAGAAGTTACGGCTTCCGGTCTCGTCGGGCGCGGCGGCGCGGCATTTCCGACTGGGCGCAAATGGGAAGCCGTCGCGAAAGCGACGGCGTTTCCGCATTACGCGGTTTGCAATGCCGACGAGTCCGAGCCCGGCACGTACAAAGATCGACTGCTGATGGAGGAAGATCCGTTCGCGGTCGTCGAAGGCTTGGCGCTCGCCGGTTTCGCGACCGGCGCCGAGTTTGGATACATCTATATACGCGGCGAGTACCCGCTCGCGGCGGAACGCGTGGACACGGCGATTCGCGCGGCGCGCGCCGGCGGATTGCTTGGCGAGCGAATTCTCGGTTCGCAGTTTTCATTCGACATCGAGTTGCGCCGCGGCGCTGGCGCGTACATCTGCGGCGAGGAGACGGCGCTCTTTAATTCCATCGAAGGAAAGCGCGGCGAGCCGCGCAACAAGCCGCCGTATCCCGTGCAGTCGGGTCTCTTCGGGAAGCCGACAGTGATCAACAATGTCGAAACGCTCGTGAACGTGCCGCACATAGTGCTCGAAGGTGGCGCGGCCTACGCAGGCAGTGGCACGAGCGGCTCGAAGGGGCCGAAACTTTTTTGCGTGTGTGGGCACGTGATGCGCCCGGGCGTGTACGAGATTACCTTCGGCACGACGCTGCGCGAATTGCTCGCGAGCGCGGGCGGTGTGCCGGGCGGACGGGCGATCCAGGCTATTTTGCTCGGCGGCGTCGCTGGTTCATTCGTCGGTCCGGACAAACTCGACACGCCGCTGACGTTCGAGGGGATGCGCGCGATCGGCGCGTCGCTCGGTTCCGGCGTTGTGATGGTGCTCGACGAAACTGCTGACCTTGGCGACATCTTGGTGCGAATCGCGCGCTTCTTTCGCGACGAGTCGTGCGGGCAGTGCGTGCCGTGCCGCGTGGGCACGGTGCGACAAGAGGAATTGCTGTCGCGTCTCCGCGCGGGCAAGGTGTTGGGTTCGCGCGCGGATGAGCTCGCGCTCTTACGCGACATCGGCCAAGCGATGCGGGACGCGTCGATTTGCGGACTCGGACACACGGCGTCGACCGCGATTGAATCTGCGCTCGCCGGTTTTGCACCCTTCCGCGAGAAAGGAGCGCGTTCGTGAGCACGCCCGCCGATTCGATCTTGATGAATCCGCCGCCGCCGCCGAGTCGCCCGCCGATGCCGCCGGAGCGGCCGGCGCCGGTACAAGTGGAGATCGAAGTCGACGGACGCGCCGTCAAGGCGCCGGTCGGCGCGACGATTCTCGATGCGTGTCGCACGATCGGCATCGACACGCCGACTTTGTGTTATCTCGAGAATCTGACGCCGGTGAATGTCTGTCGTGTGTGTGTTGTCGAGTTGGTGGGTGCGCGCACGCTCGTGCCCGCGTGCTCGCGCAAGGTCGAGCCCGGGATGAAGATCCTCACCGACTCCGAGCGCGTCCGCTTGTCGCGCAAGATGGTGCTCGAGTTTCTCGGCTCGTCGGTCGATAGTTCGACCGCGCCGGAGATGCAGAGCTACATGAAGCGCTATGACGCGCGGCCCGAGCGCTACGGCCCGGCCGCGCCGCCCGCGGCCGCGAACGAGCGCGACGCGCTCGAGCCCGGGCATCACCACGTGAGCGATGGTCGCTGCGCCGAGACGGTCGCGCAGCCGGTCAAGATCGACAACGAGTTGTACGTCCGCGACTACTCGAAGTGCATTCTCTGTTACAAGTGCGTCGAGGCGTGCGGCACTGATGCGCAGAACACGTTTGCGATCGCCGTGGCGGGCCGCGGCTTCGACGCGCGCATCTCCACAGAGCGCAACGTGCCGCTGACCGACTCCGCGTGCGTGTATTGCGGCAACTGTATCGGCGTGTGCCCGACCGGCGCACTCATGTTCAAGAGCGAGCACGACCTCCGCAAAGCGAAGCGCTGGAACGAAGCCAAGCAGACTCAGACCGACACGATCTGCCCGTATTGCGGCGTCGGCTGCAAGCTCACGCTCCACGTGCAAGACCAACGCATCGTGAAAGTCACCTCCCCCCTCGACTCATCCATCACCAACGGCCACCTCTGCATCAAAGGCCGCTTCGGTTTCGAGTTCGTGCATCGCGAAGAACAGAAGCCGGGCGAAGCCTAAACGAGGCGGTGCCGCTGTCTCTGACAGCAACGAGATCCATGACCTCGGAAGGGCTATGACGTGGTTGTAGCTCGATACCAAACGGGTCGGCTGCGCTTTGGAGCGGCCTGGCTGGATCAGCTCGCGCTGCTTCCGGTCGATGTCTTATTTCTTTGGCTCCTCGCTCACGTCACCGACATGACGTTGCTGATTTTGCTCTACTGGCTGAACGCAACATACCGGCTGGTGTACCGGGTTTGGCTACACGCGTGTTTTGGTCAGACGCTGGGGAAGATGTTCGTGCGTGTCAGAGTGGTGGACATAACAGGTCGTCGCATCGGAGTACGACAGGCTGTTCGACGCGACAGTCCTTTTATCTTGTTGGCAATCGCGGATGCGGTGCTCGGCACGATTGTGATCGTTGGCGGGTTGCACCCGCTCAAACTGGAGTGGATCATGCTGCCAATTCTCTTGTTTGGCAGTTGCTGCCTGATCTGGCTGCTCGCGGAGCTGTTAACGATGTTCTCGAGCAGCAAACGGCGCGCAATCCACGACTGGATCGGTGGAACCGTCGTCATTACGGCGCCGACAAAAGGCGACTGATTCGGAGAACTTCATCGTTTTAGAGCAAATCATGTTGTAGCGGCGGCGCCACAGCAGTGGAGGGCAGTGACATGCTCGACGCGCGATACCACACTGGTTGGCGACGGGTTGGAGCGGCCGGGCTGGATCAGCTCGCGCTGCTTCCGATCGATCTCTTGTTTCTTTGGCTCTTCGATCACGTCACCGACACGGCGTTGCTGGTGTTGCTCTACTGGCTGAACGCAACGTACCGGCTGGTGTACAGCGTTTGGCTACACGGGTGTTTTGGTCAGACGCTGGGAAAGATGTTCGTGGGTGTCATAGTGGTGGACATAACAGGTCGTCGCATCGGGCTGCGACAAGCTTTTCGCCGCGACAGCCCGTTCATCTTGCTGGCTATCGCGAATGCCCTGACCGGTACAGGGGCGATCGTTGGCGGGGTGAAGCCGCTCGAACTGGAGGGGATGATGCTGCCAATTATCTTCGTTGGCAGTTGCGGCCTGATCTGGCTGATCGCGGAGCTGGTAACGATGCTCTCGAACAGCAAACGGCGCGCAATCCACGACTGGATCGGCGGAACTGTCGTCGTTCGGGCGCCGACGCGAGGCGACTGATTCGGAGAACTTTTTCATTTTGTGGTTGGACTCTGACAGCGGCTAGCGGTTCAAAGAAATGGCAGTCGTCCCAGTGGCGGAGATGATGATCCTATTGGGAAGTTCTCTTCTCATTGAGGCCCAGGTAATAGAGGAGGATGAGCCACTGATGAAAAAGGGTAATGCGGATCACGCCGCGCTCCTGCCACCGGCGGGCCGACGTCAGCACTCGACTTTGGGACACAACGATACGACCTCGCTTTCGAAGTCGCGGCAACATCGCGAAATCTTCCATGAAGGGCAGGCCAGGGAACCCGCCACAGTCTCGGAATGTCTGCACGGTCATGAAGAGCGCCTGATCGCCGTAGGGTCGTCCAAACGCTCTCGAGCGTATTCGAACCCCCCATTCCACCGCCCGAACGCCGAGCCCCCTTCCGTCGATACCGAGGTCGAATGCGCCGGCCGAGACGCCGGGCTGCCGAAGGGTTTGTTGGATGACGGTTGCGTAATCCGGAGGTAGAAGCGTGTCGGCGTGCAAGAAGAGCAAGATCTCGCCTTGGGCGCGTGCCGCGCCGAGGTTGAGTTGCACGCCACGGGATGGGTCCGAGGAAAGTACCGTCGCGCCGAACTTCCGAGCAATCTCGGCGGTACGGTCCTCGCTCTGGCCATCGACCACGATGATCTCAACCCCATCGACGGCGAGCACCGAACCCAGCGTAGCGGCGATGTGATCCTGCTCGTTTCGGGCCGGAATGATCACCGACACTCGTTGCGCTGTGCCGGTCGGCGCGAGACGGGCTGCTGCCCACGCAGCGAGGTCATCGGACGTGTCGACATCAGATAGTACGGGAAGGAGAGAATGCCGCAGACCGAGTTGCCGACAAACATCGACCGTCCGTTCTAAGACGTCTTGCTTCCCCCATGGAATGTCGTTGAACAACTCCGCGTGATCGGATGTCATCCCGATCAAGTAGTAGCCGCCGTCCGCAGCCGGGCCGATCACCACTTCGTTTTCGCGCAACGCTTGAAAGGCGTCCTCCAGCCGATCAGCAGTGAGCAGGGGACAGTCGGCGCCGATAAGAACGACACGTTCCGCCCCATTCGCCAGCGCTTCCACAACGGCCCGGCGGAGACGCTCGCCGAGGTCGCCCACGCCTTGGTCCTGGTAGGAGACTCCGCTTCCGAAGAGGGAAGACATTGCGATCGTTGCGCAACCAGTGGAGCGAACCTCAACCGACGCCACGCGGCGCGCCGTTGCTAACGTCATGCGGACAAGTTGCCGGTGCAGCTTCGCCGCGCCCGTGGCTCCTAGAAACGGAATGAGGCGCGTTTTGGCGTGGCCGGACTCGGGATAACGGGCGAAGAGAATGAGTCGCTCCTTTGAATGAGCGTCGTCACGAAACCGAGTACTTAGGCATTCGCGGAAAACCGTGCTGATGATCTTTGTGCCAGCCCCGACAACGCCTCGAATTGTGCCGGAGATTTTTGACTTCCCGATGCGCCGACGGTAACTCACCGGCGCCTCTAACGCACGCAGGCCGAGCCGCGCCGCGCGGATCTGCATCTGTGCGGTCCAGCCGTAATCCAGATCGTTCATTCGAAGCCGCTGAAGCGCTGAATACCGAATTGCGCGGAAGGGACCGAGATCCGTGTAGCGAACGCGACAGAAGAGCCTGATAAGCCCGCAGGCTAAGGCATTGCCAAATCGCTGTTGCGGAGTGACAGAGCCGCTTTCGGCTTTCCCAAGCCTGCGCGATCCGATGACAAGATCCGCATCGCCCCGCAGGATCGGCTCGACCAGACAGCCCATCTCCTCGGCGTGATCGCTGAAGTCGCCGTCTAGAAACACCACGATATCGGGACGGTCGAGCGCCGCGATTCCGGCAAGACAGGCCGAGCCGTAGCCTTTGCGAGGCTCGATCACGACTTGCGCCCCACACGACCGAGCGATCTCCACCGTGCGATCCTTCGAGCCATTGTCCGCGACCACGATCTGGCGCACCCAAGGTGGAATGGCTCGAATCACTTTGTCGATTGCACGCTCCTCGTTGAAAGCGGGAATCACGACGGCAATCCGGCTCTTCTCTCCGCGCTGCAAAGGCGAGTCGGCCATAATATTCTTCACGCTCAGCAATGGTCCCCGCGGCGGCAAGGGCCGCAGGCGAATCTCCGAACTTTGGAAAAGAACCGCGTACTTCGCGCCGCTACATCGGAGCGCCCACGAAGCGCGCTCACGCCCACGGCGATCCACACTGGCGAATGCTGAATCCACGCGATTGTGGGCGAGAGATGTTTCACGTGATAAAGCGGCAACAGCGCGCTGTACAGCAGCAAGGGCCACGTCGGCGACAGCGTCAATGCCGGCAGTAACCAAATGTAGTACCAGGGAAACTGCGTTGGGCTCAACAGGTAAAGGCCACCGAGCGCGAGCGTAAGAACGTGAAATAGACGTTCGGGCTCGTCGGCCCTTCGGCGAAGGAGCTGCACAAGCCACAGCGCGAACACGCTGCCGATGAATATGCGCACGCAGCGATGCGCATCAAAGGGACCCATTAGGCCGGCCTTGCTGAGAACTTCCGCGATCCACAACAGCAGCGCAAACACGCCGGAATTGTTGACCCAATGCTGCACATAGCCGCCGAGTCCCGAGTGGCGCTCGCGAAAGGCAACTTCGACCATCGGCCAGGTCAGCGCGAGCGTGATCGCACCAAGAAGGAGCGCGTCGCGCAACATCACGAGTCGCCGCCGCGCCAGGTAGCGAATCAAGAACGGCGCCAGCACGACCGGCCAAAGTTTGACGCCGATCGCAAGCCCGAGCGCGAGCATTGAAGCCAGCCGCGCGCGCTTGACCGTAAGGAACACCGACAGCGCGACTAGCAAGCCGACCCAACTATCCATGTGGCCGGCGAGGTAAAGCTCTTTGATCACGATCGGGTTCCACCAATAGACCGCAAGCCAAGTCAGCGATTTGCCGGTGCGAATGATCGACGCGGCCAGCACTGCGACCGTCAGCAGCTCCGATAGCAAGTAGAGTCCGCGCAGCGCATTCTCGCTGAACGGCGAAATCAGGTAAGCGAACGCGAACAGGGCTTGACTCACCAATGGGTATGTCGAAGTCAAGTGCGGGTGATTGATCCCGGAGAGCGTTGGCGCGCCGGCACGGGCGAGCTCGGCAAATTTCGGGTCGTTCGGGAGCGCGGCATGATTGCCGATGAGGGCGTCGAGCGGGCGAATCGAGTACGGGTCGAAGCCGTTTGCGAAGAGCGCACCTTCCCAGAGATAGCGGTGGAAGTCAGTTTCGAAGGCGAACGGCTGCGTGCAGGCGGGCACACGCATCACGAGACCTGCAAGCAGGATCCACGCGATGAGCGCGCGTGTCGACGCGGTATGCGCGAGTTTGACGATGGCAATGAGATAAACAGCGCCAGTCAGTGCATAGACTGTGGCAAGACTAGTGAGTCGCGCATCGGCACTGCTTTCAGCGGACAAACTGGCGACACTTGCAAGCAACACATGCAGGGCCGCCAACGCTACACCGACGACGATCCAGCCGCGAATGCGGAGATTTGAATCTGCGGTCGAACTCGGCGCGGCGTCTGCAGCCAAGGCGGTCATCTCCGCCAGGACAGAAAACGAGTCGTCAGCGCTTTGACCCGAGAAGTCAGGCGCGTGCGATTGTAAGCGTCGCCAGCGCGCTTGAGCAGGTCGCTATGGGTCGGATAGGGGTGAATCGTCCGCGCAATCGTCGACAGGCCAACGCCGGCGACCATCGCGAGAGTCAGCTCCGAAATCATCTCGCCCGCGTGCGCGGCGACGAGCGTGGCTCCGAGAATCTTGTCAGTGCCCTTGCGCACGTGCACTTTCAAGAAACCCTCGCTCGACCCTTCGAGAATTGCACGGTCGACGTCTTTGAGCTCAACGACGATGGTCTCTATCGAGATGCCCGCGGCCTCAGCGTCGCGTTCATACATTCCGACGTGGGCGATTTCCGGGTCGGTGAAGGTGCACCACGGTATCGTCAGCGCGCTAACTCTAGCGCGGCCAAAGAACAGCGCGTTCTTGATCACGATGCGCGCCAGGGCATCGGCCGTATGAGTGAATTTGTACTTTGAGCAAATATCGCCGGCCGCGAAGATTCGCGCGTTCGTGGTGCGTAGACGGTCGTCGACGATCACACCGGCGCGTTTGTCGAAGCGGACGTCGACGGCTTCAAGATTAAGCCCCTCCACGTTTGGCGCTCGGCCCACGCCGACCAAAATTGCGTCGACCACGAGCTCACGCGGCTGACCTTTCGTATTCAAGACGATTACTCGCTCTTCGCCACGACGCAGCACTTGTGTCGCCGTAACGCCGCAGAGAATACTCACACCGTCGCGCTGCAGCGCATCGTTCACGATGCGCGCTGCGGAGGCGTCTTCGCGAATCAGAATCTGCTTGTCGATCTCGAGTAAAGTTACCTGCGCGCCGAGACGCGCGAAACTCTGCGCCAGCTCGCATCCAATGGGCCCGCCGCCGATCACCGCGAGCCGACGCGGCAGCGCCGTGAGGGAAAACACCGTTTCGTTCGTGAGATACCCGGCTTCGGCGAGGCCCTCGATCGGCGGCGCCGCGGCGCGCGCCCCGGTGGCGATCACAGCGCGCGCATATTCGAGCGTCTGCCCAGCGACCTCGATCTTGCCGTCGCTGACAAATTTGCCTTCGCCGAGATAGACGTCGACGCCGAGTGATCTGAAACGCTCGGCGGAGTCATTGGGCGCGATCGAAGCACGCAAGCGCCGTAGACGCTGCATGACGACCGGAAAATCCGCGCGAACTGCGCCATCGACGTCAATGCCAAACTCGCTGGCACGGCGCGCGTTCGCAGCCACGCGACTGGCGCTGATCAACGCTTTTGAAGGCACGCAGCCAACGTTTAAGCAGTCGCCGCCCAGCAAGTGTTTCTCGATCAGCGCAACTTTGGCGCCGAGCCCTGCCGCGCCTGCTGCGGTGACGAGGCCGGCAGTGCCAGCACCAATCACCACCAGATTGTAGCGACTCGCTGGTGTGGGATTGCGCCAATCGCGCGGGTGGCCGAATCGCTCGAGCGCTTGATTGAATTCATCGTAAGGCTCTAGGGTGGAGCTGTGCGTGTCGGTCGGCACACCAGTCGCGCTAGCCGCAGATTTCGAATCGGTGGTAGGCATTAGCGTGCCTCCTGTGCGTTGAGTGACCAATCGTAATCCAAGAATTGAACGCTTAGGTTGGTGTCGACGTCGAGCGCGCGTTTGAGTTCCGCCGCGTGCTTCGCGACATAAGTGAGCACGGAGCCCTCGCTCTGCACAAAGTCGTCTCCATACCAATCGTAGAGGCGTGTCAATTTGAGTACGCGCGAGTTGGCGTCGAACTGATACCAGCGCTCGTGCGTGTGTACATAGGCCGCCTGCGCGGCAAGCTGCGCTTCAAGTCGCGCGCCGCTGTAGGCGTCGTTTCGCAGTGGTGGACAACCCTTGGCCGCGCATACCAGCGCAAAGTGAATGCGCGGCTCTTTGAAATTGGGGCGCACCTGCTCATGTTCAAGCTGATTCAGGCTGAGAGTTTCGCCGCCAAGATTCCAGCGGCGTGCGTCCCATCGCTCGGCAGCAGGGATTTCGCGGATCGATGCGATTGGATAGTGGTCCAGAATCAGCCGCAGCGTGAACGCGTTATAGGCATTGATCAAAAGCGCAAGTCGTTCGCTGCGCCCGTAGTCGGCGAGCTTCACATCCGCGAGTCGCGCAATGTATAGGTCGAGAACGCTGGTTTCCGTGCCGAGCCCGACGTAGTTGACAAGACCGTCGGCATCCACATGGCGGCGCAACAGCTCGTCGTACGCGGCATGATCGAAACTCGGACCTCCCTCGCGCTCTTCGTAACTCTCCTTGAGCTGTGCAGCCGGCGGCCCCAAGAGACTGGAAACGAGTTCACGTTTCGTATTCGCGAAAATAGCGCAGCCCGCCACCGCGACTGCGAGCGCGGCCATAGCGATGGTTGACGACCAAGGTCGCGCCATCATTGCATCGGGATTGGCGTGCGACGATGGCGTCGACGTTTCGGGCATCTGCACTTGCTCCTTCATGGCGCGGCGCGCCAGTCGCGTGACGTACCACGTCACTGCCACGGTGGCGATCAAACCTACGACGAGTAGCGTCCATTGCGCCGGCGACCGCGTCTGATTCATGCCTGCTGCTGCGTTGAGGCTTTCGCGGCCGATATGTCCGAGGTAGACATACATGAACGTGCCGGGCAGCATTGCGATCCAGCTCGTAAGCACGTAGGGCCAAAAGCGAATCGCGGTGATGCCGAACAGGTAATTCCCGAGCGTAAAGGGCATCGCGGGCGATAGGCGCAGCAGCGCAATAATGCGCCAGCCGCCCGCACCGATGGCACGATCAGTGGCGGCGAATCGCGGATTCTTGCTTGCCCAGGCCGCTACCGTTCCACGCACGAAGTATCGGCCGATCAAAAACGCGGTTGACGCGGCGAACGTTGATGCCACCGAGACGACCGTGGTGCCGAGCAACGGTCCGAAGACCGCGCCCGCCGCGAGTGTGAGAGCCGAACCGGGCACAAAGAACACGGCGCCCAGCCAGTAGATCGCGCCGAATGTCACCGGCCCCCAAATTCCGAGTTGATTGACCTTGGCCGAGCTCCACGCAACGAGTTGATCAACTGGCAATGAGCGCACCAACAGGAGAATCG
This sequence comes from Planctomycetota bacterium, assembly GCA_046154185.1. GTDB lineage: Bacteria > Planctomycetota > UBA8108 > UBA1146 > JAJFFE01 > JBJXGE01. The sequence continues at coordinate 52,720 of JBJXGE010000095.1, read as the reverse complement.
AAATTGCCAATACCGAGAGCGACAGCAGGCGAACACGTCGTTGCAGCCGGCGCGTGCGCGTCACGCTTGCGTGTGCTGGTGTCAAAGCAACCGTCGACATTACGTGCGTGCCTTTCGGCGGGCGGCCAGAGTGAAATCAAAGTCGGCATGGGCAAGACGATCGCGGCGAAAACGCGCCGCGCTTATCGGGCAGTCGCGCCGGGCTCGTTCGCTTCTAGCAAGCTACCGCTGCACGAGGATCCGCAACCCGCCGTGCAACCAAAGCAGTGCGCCTTGGTCGAAATTGCGCGCCGCAAGAACTGTTCGGGTTCAAAGTCACGTAGGTGCCGAATTCGCCCAAGTGCTGGCAGCGCGAGCGCGTAGTTGAAGTCGCAGTCGTAAAGCTGGCCATCCCAACCGACGTGCAGTTGGTGCCGGCACATGAGCGCCCCGATTGTTCGCGGGTTGAACGAATCCTCGAGTAACTGTTGGTAGCGCTCAGCTTGGCCGTTGCGCGCCAAGTCGCTCTGGAAGCGGCCAATCGGCATGTTAGTGATCGTGTAAAGGTGATTGAAGCGGATGCCAAAGCGCTGGAGCAATTCCGTCCGATAGGCGTTCTCGAGCTGCTCCTGCGGTGGCGGCAGCACCGCCGCTCCCGGGTTGTACACCAGATCCAGATGCAATTGCGGGTCGATGCCATACCCAACGCGATTGAGGCGTTGGATCACTTCGATACTCTCTTTGTAGACGTGGCGTCCTCGCTGTTTGTCGACGTTGCTCTCGAGATAGCACGGGAGCGACGCGACCAGGGCGACCTGCCGCGCGGCGAAATACTCCGGCAGATCTTCGTAGCCAGGCTCGAGCGCTATCGTCAAGTTGGTACGCACGATCACATGCTGGCCTTGCGCGCGCGCGGCGTCGACGAAGCGCCGAAAATGCGGATGCATCTCGGGCGCTCCGCCGGTGATATCGATGGTTTCCGCACTAGCGCGACGCGCCGCGTCGAGCACCATCAACATGGTGTCCCAACTCATTTCTTCGCGGCGCTTGGGCGACGATTCGACGTGGCAGTGTCGGCACGCCAAATTGCATCGCAGTCCGATGTTGACTTGCACCGTGCGTAGCGTTGCGCCGCGCAGTGGGCCACCGAAAACCGCCGAGACCCGGCGCGCAAACGTGTTCAGCCCGGACTCCGGTTGGTGGACGAGTTGTGGATCACTAGGAATCGTCATGCGGCGATTACCCCGCTACACGCGGCGCCGAGTAAGAAACCCAGCGGCAACGTCGTCACCCAGGTCGTGACGATCTGCGAGACAACGCGCAGGTCCGCCTGACGATTGACCATCGCAATACCAAAAATCGCGCCGCATACGACGTGGGTTGTCGATACTGGCAGTCCCATCGTCGAAGCCGACAATACCAAGAACGCAGCGACCAAATTCGCAGTGAGTCCTTGACCGGTGTTCATCGTAGTAATGTGGCGACCCATCGTGCGAGCGACTCGATGGCTCTCTAACCAGCCGCCAAACAGCATGGGTGCGACAACCCACGTGAGCAAGCTCAGGCTCGAAAACTCGGCGAACAGTCCCGCGCCGATCAACAGCGCCGCAACTTTTGGGGTATCGTTTGACCCGCGCGCTAAACAAACGGCGCCGCTGGCGAGGAAGTGCGCAGCGTTGACGATCGATTGCGCGCGAACCCCGAAAAATTGACCTCGATAATTCTGCACGCACTGCGCGGTGTCGGCGACGCATAGGTCCATTTCTGCGGCACTGGAAGAGTCTCGAGCAAGCGCGCCCGCGGGTACGAGCGCGACGGCTGAAGAACCAACACAAACACAAGTTTCGCCGCTGATTCTCATGCGGCGACGAACTCGACTTAGGACCCAGTAGAGTCCACCGGCGAGCAACATCGACAGCAGCGGACTCACGACGAGTGGTTTCGCGAAGCGGGTCATTAGCAGCGACCAATCGATTGCCTCCGAGCTCGTCACAATCGCTGAGCCCACCCAGGCGCCCAAGAGTGCGTGGGTCGTCGACGCTGGCATGCCGAGCCGCGTTGCGAGCATTACTGTGGCGCCGCCCGCGAGCGCGGTAGAGATCAACGTCGCATCGGTTCGAAAGCCAGTGCCGATGACGCCGCCGCTGAACGATTGCGCCAGTCCGTTCGCGATCCACAACGACGCCAAGCCCCCGGCGGCGGTTGTCAGCGTGGCCCAATAACGCGCGGTCATGAAGCTGACGGTGCGGCTACCGTAGAGCGTAGCGACGCCTTTGAAGTTATCGTTCGCGCCATTGGCCCAGGCGAGCGACGCAACCGCGAGCGTTAAGACGACAATCATCCGAATCCTGTCAGGTGTTGATCGACTGATTGAGTCAGCAGCAACTCGTCGTTTGGTCACACGAACCGGTCCCTTTAGTCTCGAGGGGACTTCGATCCGCGTTCTTGCTGCCATCGAATGGCTCCGGTGGCGCGCTCGCGATGTTCTCAGCGGGGAGCACCGGAATCATCTCTGCGGCATAGGGACCGTCGGGCGCCGTCAGCAACTCATAGGTCTTTTCGCAAACGCCCAGCTTTTGGCCGCGCACGAACACGTGTCCGTCGTCGTCGTGAACTTGCTTCCATGGACCCTTGTAGATCACCGCTTGGCGACGATCGACACATGGGCCATGTTTGCCTTTGTAGGCGCGCAGCGTCAGAGCGCGGAATTCCACACCGTCTATGATTTTCCATGGCTGCTCGGCGCGCGCGAGAATTTCGATGCCGTGAAAACCGGCATGCTCGAAGGCTTCGATGAACTGAGTTTCGCGCAGTGCGCCCGTGATGCAGCCCGACCAGAGTTGGGGATCCGCGAGCATGGCCGGAGTCGGATCCTTGTCACTGACGATATCCGAGATCACGGCCCGTCCGCCCCGACTCAGGACGCGATAGATTTCTCCAAACAACTTGGTCTTCTGTTCTGGCGCCACCAAATTCAGCACGCAATTCGAAACCACCGCATCGACACTGCCGTCGGCGATAAGCGGCGTTTGGCGGCGAAACTCCGCGCAATAGCGCTCAAAGGCCGCGGCCTGCTCAACATTCGCGATGGGATTTCTCTCCAGCCAGGAGCCCGCGGCCTCCAGGTCGAGTGCCAGATCCTGGATGCGTCCCTTGCGAAACTCGATGTTGTGGTAGCCCAACTTCGCGGCCATGTCGTCGAGATACTTGCGCGACAGCGCGAGCATCGCGTCATTGAAATCGATACCGATCACTCGTCCGGCCGCGCCGACTCGTTGCGCGAGAATGTAACAAATCTTGCCGCCGCCGGAGCCGAGGTCGACGACCGTTTCACCCGCTGAGATATGACGCGACGGATCACCGCAGCCATAGTCTTTGTCAATGATCTCGGGTGGCAAGAGCTCGAGATACTTCGCCTCATACGAGTTGGTCGGGCAGCAGAGCGCGGCTTCACGCTCGCCGGCGCCCTCTGCGTAGCGTCGCTTCACTTCGCCATCGACATCGAAAGGAATCGTCGAGACCGCGCTGGACGCGACCGCTGTTTGAAAGGGCAAAGCGACTCCTTCTGTACTGGAATTCCGCGCCGCTGTTGAATCGGCGGTGCTGAGCACCGATGAGTCAGTCGGGACGGTACACCGAGCCATTCCCTCGTCTTGCGACGCCATTTTGACTACTCCTAGGTCGCGACAATGTTCTTGGAAAGCACCGAGACTCGGAGTTGGACCTCAAGCTCCTGGCGAGCTTTGTGAGTCGCGGCGCTTTCCAAGTCCCGGCGCATCAGTTTCGTGCCAGCGCAGCGCCGCCGTTACGTGCATTCGTCGAACGACGAAAGCAAGGCAGATCCAGCAGCCACGAAGTACCACGCGCTACTTTTGTGCGTACTTCTTGGGGTTTTGCCGGAACTTGTCTAACTGTTCCTTGGCCGGAAACAAGTAGCGAGCCCCGCGGTAGTCGAAAGCAAATTCGGGCTTACCCTTTACTTCTTTACCCATGTCGACCTTGCAGACCGCGCAGAAGCCGTTCATGGCTATGTCGGCGTCGGCGTACTTTTCAGCCTTCTCCTTGAACGTCTTGAGTTGCGCTTCGGCTGGAAACAGGTAGAGCCGTCCTTTGTGGACCAGGTGTATCTCGGCCTTGCCCGGCACGTCCTTTTTCATCTCCACCTTGCAAACGACACAATTGCCACCCATGGCTGGGGCGAACGCCGCGGGGTTCTCGTCAAAGACCTTCTTCTCTGTCGCCGATGGGAACAAGTACTTCTTTCCGTCGTAGTCGGAGGAAAAGGCCGCGCTGCCTTTCACGAGTTTGTCCGACTTCACTATGCAAACAGGACAATACCCATCGAGGGCGGGCGGAGGCGTTTCAGTGCCAGACCCCTGCGCGAGCACGATTGCCGGGACTAGACCGATGAGAAACAACAGGCGCAAGATCATTCCCTGACTCCTTCAAAGCGTGAACCCAGTTAAAACGTGCCGACTCGGCCAACGAAGGCGCGAGCTGACTTGCCCGGGCGCAAAACGCTCTCGACGTCTCGAAAGCACGACTGCCACGCGGCCAAGTTACTTACGGAGTGAATTCCTCGGCCTTGGCGGGCATTGCAGAAAAAAAAGGATGTGCGGGACTCATCCAGCTCGTAACGGTGGAACCGGCTCGTGCGCCGTGAGCAACGCGCTGAGCGGGAGGTTGGTCGCGCAGCGCCACTCTCAGTCACCGGGAGAAGCACGAAAAGCGCCTTGCCGAATGCGAATTGGGAGTGGCACTTGCAGACGGGCAACGGTTAGATGCAATCGACTCACTGACGAAGGAAATTCAGATGGGCGCGCGCGCCGTTCAAAGCCGCCGGCGACGAGCGGCAAGTCGGAAAGAAAAGGCGTGCAGCCGTGGACACCGAACCGTTCGAAGGCGTCTCGAGACCGTTAAGTGAATTGATTCGCTAACTTGGCCAGCACCGCGTCGACAAAATTCTTGGACTTGCTGGAGCCGATTCGCAATCAGCTCTTTCGCTATGCGCGTCGAGCCGCCTGGCAAGCGGAAGACGTGCCCGACATCCTACAGGAAACCGCACTGGCAGCGTGGCGGTCATTCAGTAGGTTTGAAATCGGGACGAATTTTCGAGCTTGGGTGTTTCAAATTCTCGTCAACACGACCTTCAACTTCAACAAACGCAGACAGCGACAAAGGGAGATTCCGCTGGAAGGTGCCGAAGTTGACCTCGCCGGAGCTTTGGAACGAGAGGCTGTTTGGTTTGAAGCTTTGGGCCGTCCGAATGTGCTTGCCGAACTGATCGATGATCGAATCGCCTGCTCCTTGACTCGCTTGAAGGACGTTGAGCGGCAGTGCTTCCTTCTTAAGTTGCTCGAGGATTTTAGCTGCAAGCAGATTGGCGAGATGCTCGCGATTCCGGTTGGGACTGTGATGTCACATGTACACAGAGCCCGCATGAAATTGCGTGAAGACCTCGCTGCGTTTGCCAGCAGACGTGGCCTAGTTCGGAAGCCAATCTCATGAACTGTAAAGAAGCCCGAAGCTGGCTCAGCCCGTATCTGGACTCCGATCTCGGAGCCACCAAGACCTTCGATGTCAGCGAGCACTTGCGAGTTTGCCCGGACTGTGCGGCGCGATTCGCTGCCGAGGAGCTCGCCGATCGGCTGATTCGGGAACGCCTCTGCAAAGACGTCATGCCCGATGATCTGTGGTTATCGTTGACCCAGGCCGTGCGTGCGCCCTCCCCCAGGCGGGTGACGCTGAAAAGACGCGCATGGGCAGTAGCGGCGTGCCTGCTATTCGCGGTGATCGGCGGCATCGCGTTTTGGGCACGACCAAGTGTTCAAAGCGCACCAGGATTCGTGCAGCAATTCGCAGCCGAGACTTCGGGCAACCTGCCGTTCTCGGTCGTGGACCACGCTCTGGGAACCGAGGCGCTCGATGCCTTTCTGAAGGAGTCGCTGAACTTGGCGTTTACCGGCGTTTCTGAATTGACGGCCGCAGGGCACACTGCTTTTCAGGTGGTCTCGATTATTGCGCGTTCAGACGCTGAGGGGCGGGCCTACTCTGAAGTGCGTCTGAACTGCTGCGGTGAGCCGCTGCTACTCGTGCTCGCAAGACCAAGCAACGGTGGATGGCCTGCTGTGGTCGAGGAATTTTCCGAGCAAAGTTTGAGAGAATTCGCCGGCGTGAAAGTGGGTGTTAGAGACTTCGGCGATGTCCGGATCCTGGCGGCGTCTCGCCACGCTGTGGACAACGTCTTAGCAGGATTGACTCGCAGGAGCGCGTGACCGGTCAAAATTCCAGATAGCACCCGACGTCGCGGCTGCGGTGAACGCGCGTTTCGGAAGATCGATCGGTTCATGGTCAACCGTAACATGACTTCGCAGAGTTCCGCGCGGTTCTTTGCTTTCGCCGCCGCGGCGACCTGGCAAGACGGCGGTGAGCGCGCGTGCCGCGACGTCTACGACCGAGGACTCGGCGACTGGCTAGCGGAATTTCTCGACCCCGGCGATTGGGGACCACGGCCGGCGGAGTGGGCAGGCTAAGTGTTTTCGAGCTCCCGGTGTTCGTGTATTCAGGCGACATGACTCGTCGCGTCATCACTCGTGACGGCATGGCGTAGTTTGCATTATCGCTTGCGGGGCTATAATCACTCGGCTCAACGAGTGCTAGCTCAGGAGATCGCCATGCCCGTCCACGATTGGACTCGAGTTGAAGCCGGAATTTTTCACGATTTCCACCACGGGTGGATCGAGGAGATCAAGCGTGCACTCAATTCCGGCATTTTGCCTGCGGACTATTATGCGCTGGCTGAGCAACACGCGGCCGGCTTTGGTCCAGATGTGCTGACGCTAGAGTCACCGCCTGGGAACGTACGCGCCACACCTATGACGGGCTCGGGGCTGCAACTCGCGCCACCGAAAGTCCGCGTGACCGCTGAGGCGGATCTAGAGTTTTATCGACGCAAGCAGAACACCATCACAGTACGCCATGTCTCGGGGGATCGTGTTGTCGCGATCGTCGAAATCGTTTCGCCGGGCAACAAGGGCGGGAGAGGCGCGTTTCGTGCATTCGTCGAGAAGGCGGCGGACCTCCTTGAGCAGCGAATCCACCTGTTGATCCTCGATCTGCATCCGCCGAGTGTTCGTGATCCGCAGGGGATTCACGGAGCGATTTGGGCGGAGATCAGCGGCGTTGAGTACTTGGCGCCGACGGACAAACGACTCACGCTGGCGTCGTATGAATCCGGTGACACGACGCGCGCGTATGTCGAGCCGATTGCTGTCGGCGACGCGCTCCCAGATATGCCGCTTTTCCTCGAGCCGAGAGCTTACGTGAACGTGCCGCTCGACCGCTGCTATCAGTCAGCGTTTGCTGGCGTCCCGACTCGCTGGCGACAAGTACTCGAAAGCGTGTTTTGAGCGTCGATTGTCGAAGCTTCGTCGCTTCAGGGCGAGGCATCGACGTTTTCGATTCCTACGGGCAGGTCATGTAGGTTGCGCAGTCGAGTCCGTCGCTCGTCGGGTCGACGCCGCAGGAGAAGGCGCCGGGCGCCGGCACTGGCGGTGAGCCGGGCAGGATCAAAGCGGCCAGCGCGTAGATCGCATCGGCAATATTGAGCTCGCCATCGTCATTGACGTCGCACGCGTCGCGACACGGCGGCGGCAATCCGGCAGTGAACAAATAGTCGAGAATGCGGATCGGGTCGGTGATGTCCACGCCGCCATCGATGTTGCAGTCGGCACGACGAAACTCGCCGAGCGGCACGGACACGGAGCCGCAGAATTGTTCCGGCACGTGCACCGTCCCGCAGCCCGTCACAAAGACGGTCGCCACCGGAATCGCGCCGATGCAATCGCAAAAACAAATCGCGGCGGATTCGCCCGGCGCCATCAGTACCTCATACTCGGCGATTTCTAATTGGTAGTCCGCGCCGGGCGGCAAGTCGGGCAAGAAACTGCTGAGCACGACGCCATGCGACCATCCCGCCGCCGTCAGTTGGAAACTCGAAAAGTAAGGCGGCGACCCTGCCCAGATGGCGAACGTGTCCGGGCCGGGCTCGACGACGACAAGTGTCATCTGGCTCGGATCGTGCGTCACCGACAACGACCAGCCGGTCGTGTCTTCCGTCGAGAAGTTACTGTGGAGCACACTGACTTCGACAAGCTGTCCCGTCTGCGCGGCGGCGCCAACGATTTCGACGACGTGCTCGCTCGTCTGGCCACGGCAGGTCGCAACCGAACCGACGAGTGAAAAGAAGACTGCTAACGCGCCGGGCGTGATCGACTTCATGTTTCGTCTCCATTGCGCCGCAAATTGAACGTCTTGCGCGCTGATTCCACTTTGCATGAAGCTACCGGTCGCAATCGACGAGTCAATGGCGTGGGCGCGGCCCGCCAGCCATCTCGCTCAATTGAATGAGAGTCTTGGCCGACGCGAGAGGAGTACCGCTGTGAGCTTCACCCTTTCTGAAACCATCGACGTCTTGGAGCGGACGCCGGCCGTCGTCACTGCCCTCTTGCGCGGGACGAGTCCCGCCTGGCACGCGATCAACGAAGGCGGCGACACGTGGAGCGCCTTCGACGTTGTCGGACATCTGATTCACGGCGAGGAGACGGACTGGATTCCGCGCGCGCGCATCATCCTCGAGCATGGTGAGAACCGGGCATTCGAACCCTTTGACCGCTTCGCGCAGTTCACGCGATTCGCCGGCCAGTCTCTTGATCGTCTTCTCGCACGCTTCGCCGATCTGCGACGCGCGAATCTCGAAACTCTGCGCGGCTGGCGTCTCACCGAAGCGCAACTATCGCTTCCCGGCCGGCATCCCGAGCTAGGCCGCGTCGATCTGCGCCAGCTCCTCGCCACCTGGGCAGTTCACGACCTCAGCCATCTCGCGCAAATCTCCCGCGTCATGGCGAAGCGCTACACGCAGGAGGTCGGAGTCTGGCGCGCCTATATGCGGATTTTGAATCGGTGAGCGGCAAGGTGGATCAACCTTCCGGGTCATAGGAGCGAACGTGAGAACTGCGCAGCTCGTCGGGTGAAGCCTTCGTGGCCGAGTCACGACCGCGAGGGGTGTTAGGCCTCGTGACTTGCGAATCGTCGGTCAGTCGGGCGACAGTCCAAGCCCCGAGATGTCGAAGACAACCTGCCGCCGGTCGAAGACAACCGGCCGGCCCGAACGGGGGACTCCAATGGCGACCGCGAGGAGCCCGACCTCGACGTCCAAGGCGAGCGAATATACGTAATCAAACTCGAGCGCGATCCCGTACTCATTTCCTCGCTTCAAGTCGAGGAGGACAATAGCGTCTTTCGCTGCGTACGCGAGCACGCCATTCTGCTCATCGGTTGCGACGCGCGAGTACCAGAGTCCATGCTCACGAGTGAGGATTCGTTTCCCGGTCGCAAATTCGATCAGTGTGATACTTGTCTTGTTGTCCAGGACGATGAGCGAGCCGGACTCGTCGTCGCCGACGACGAGTTGGCCCACGACAGAAAGACACGACGGCAGTCTGCGCTCTAGGATTTGGTGGTGATCGACACTCCAAAGCAACACTTCGCTGCCTAGCCGATACTTTCGGTTGCCCCTCGCATTTGTCCCTCCCAGTAGGAGGAACTTTCCGTCCGGCGTAAACGCAAGCGGATAGTTCCGATACTTAAACGGCTGCACTTCGGCGATCGATGCGCCGCCAGGAATTGTGACGACCGAAGTCGGTTGCGCCGTGTGGGTGGACCGCAGGGAGCCTAGCTTTCGTGCTGAGTATGCGGCGATCTTTCGGTCTGGACTAACGACGATAGTCCCCCATTCGCTCGTTAACGGACACGAACCGAGATCACGAATCTCGCCCGTGCGCCCATCGAACTCCGAGATGCGCTCAGTGAAGATCAGCGCTCGTGATCCTAACTGCTGAAAATCGAGGGCGCGGAATTCGTAGGCGACGTCCCCGGTGCGAGCACGAGTGACCAGGACGCAGCCGTCGAACTTCGAGTCGTGCCGCGTTAACAGATACTCACCGCACAAGGCGAGCTTCGAGACATGAGGGATCTGAGTCTCAAATAGGGACGGCGCCCCCACGAAAACCGGTTGTGGCTGTTCGGCCGGGTCAGGGACGCGGACGGCACGCGGCGGAGTGGAACCGCAACCGACGAGCGCGGCCAGCAGGATGAACGCGCACTCGATACTTGAGAAAACCACGATAGAGATTTTCATGTTCGAGTGACCCTTCCTCGAACGCGATTAACGAAAGCGGCGATACGCGGGGCACGAACTCTGGTTCGCGTCACTGACTGGTAGCGTCAGGAGCTACTTTGGACAAATCATGTCGGAGACCCGGTAACGGGGCCTCCCCTCAGGAAGAGTGTTTTCTTTTCTGTAGGGGTCGCCATCGCCTCTGTCGGAACAGTCCAATTTGTCATCGCTTCCGCACCTACAATCGTTTTCTCCTAGGCACGTCCCGCCGAGTTGATCGGTAATGAAGGCCCTGTAGAAATCTCGAGGCTTAAATCCGAGAAATGATCGAAATACGTTTTCCCATCCCATGGCGTATCCTTCCATGAGATCACCTTTCCCCTTGTTTGAACCGAATGAGGGCTCATTGCCTGGACCAATCCGGTACCTCGCGTCGTTACCGGATCCCCCCGTTGTTTCCTTTGAGGCCCGGAATCGCCAGACAATGTGGCCAAGCTCGTGTGCGAAAACGATGATGGGCTTGGCGATGATCCAGTTGCGAGGAACTTTTGGGAGGTCTCTGAAATACTCGTCTCGCCGTTCTCCTTCGAAATCGGTTGGGCGAACAAAGTAGCAGTCCTTGAACGGATTAAATCGAAGCGTGGCGTGGTGCTCAAGTGGTGTCCAACTTGCCCGGGCTTTCGACGGATGATCATTCATGGGTTGGATCACTAACTGAAACGTCGCATGTGTCTGCATGTCCATAAGTATGCTGAAGAAGTCCGCCCGCAGTCTTGTGTTCTTGTCGTAAAATGAACTCTCCGGTTTGTGCGTGATAATCAGGACGCCGTTCTCCTTCGGGGCTATCGAGTAACCCGTTCCCTTCGCTAGCTCGTTCAAATATTCGACGATTGTCGTCACCATCAGATTAAATTGTTCGTTGGTAACGCCGGCGGGCTTTTCTATCTTTGACTTTCGGCGGCCGGAAGGATCCCGGAACTGTCCTGCGTGGTTTTCGAACGGACTATATAGATTGCCGAGGCTGTCGTCGGCTTCCGGATCCCGACTCAGGAATCGGCGAAGTTGTGGGTCGTAGTATCGGGCCCGCATCGCGTAGAGTCCTGACTCGGCGTCCCAAAAGGCACCGCCAAAGAGAAATGGATTGGGAGTCAGACCTGTTACTAGCGGAGAGTAGTCAGGAGTAAGATGGCGAGGTGATCCAAACAGGTCGTAGTCAAATCGTTCGACGACTGCCCCTTGTGCATCGGTGAGCGCGATGACATCGCCACGCGGGTTTTGGTGGTAGTAGTACGGTTCTCGACCACCCAGAGATCCGGTGGACGGCGAGCCGTCGACGTCTTGGAACATGACCAACGGCTGGTCTTCGTCCGACTTGTGCACGAATTCGGCTTCGATGGCCCCCGTCGAGTCGTATATTTCGCAGACTGTGGCGCTCGGTCCATAAAAAAACTGCTCCGCGCCGCCGGCGACTTTGGATGCTCGCATACCGCTCGGATAGTAGCTGTATTCTGCAATCACTTCGGAACTCGGGCTGGTTCGTTCTATGCCGATCAACTCGTCACGAAGGTTCCAAGTCAACGCGAAGCCCTCACCACCGCGCTCGAACGTGAGTAGCCGGCCATTTTGATCCCACGTGCAATTCGAGACGAGCGAACCTATGCCGTCAATTTGATTCATGCTATTTGGTATCGCGAAGTGAGTCCCAGTCGCGAGCGAGACGGATACCGCGTTGGAAGCGAAGTCGTACTGGACCGACTCGTAATCCTGACCGTCGCCAGCCTCGACCTGCGTGAAATCGAGGAGGGCCCCCGGAAGTAGCGAGCTGTCGAGTGCCCGGATGAAGCCGACGGCGCGGTAATGACTGTCGAGTGCGTACACTCGAGCACCGGCTTCACCGAACTCGTAGTCTAGAAGTTCCTCGGCGCGCCGATGGCCGGCGGCGTCGTATGTTTCGTCGAGTTGCCAACGACGTGCAGCTTCGGGGCCAAAGCGGTGTGCGATGACTCGTTTGACATTGTCATAATCCAAGTGAAGGTCGACTCCGTTGCTGGGCAACTGGGCCGAGAGACGGCCGAGACCGTCGTAAGTGAAATCGAAGCTCGCGTCGTCGGTGGTCAGTGCCGTGACGAGTTCCTGAGGATTGTAGCTATCGAAGGTCAGTGTCCGCCCCCCAGGGTACCCGAGTTGGGTCAGATTTCCGAGTGCGTCGCGATCGGCCACGAAACGTCGATTCGGCTGCCCCGGAATGCTCTGGGCCTGTTCAAGGACTAAACCGCGACTATCGCGAATGTACGATTCTGAAGGGCCGCCGATCTGGCGGACTTTCGTGAGTTGAGAGGTTCCGTCATAGTCGAACTGGTCGACGAGCGCGGGTGGCTGTCCGCTGCTAGTGCGATACCGTCGCTCAATCGGACGATTGCCTGCGTCGTAGCTGAACTCCACGACCTCACCATTCTCTCGAGTAAGTTGAGTGAGGTTGCTCTCGACGTCCCATGACCGAAGTTGAGTCGTCCCATCGGCGTTGGTTTGCGCCACTAGTCGATTATGGCTGTCGTAGACATAGCTCGTTACTCGCCCGAGACCATCGCGGTAGTACTCTTGTTGGTCTCGCGCGGTCCAGCCGAGCTGCAAGTCAACCTCGACGCCGGGCCCGATCGTGCGCCGCTCGCGGTAGAGCCGGCTTCGCCCATCAAATCGGCGGCGAGTGATGCGTCCTTCGGGATCGATATCGGCTGTGACGAGTCCTCGCGAATCGAGCACAAAAGTCGTGAGATCGCCGTTGTCGTCGATTCGCGTTCTTATTCGATCAAGCTCATCGAACGCGTACTGAAGCGTGAATATGTCCGCCGTGCCGTCTGCGTTGAAATCGTAAGAGATTTCCGCGGTCACGTTCTCGCCGTCCCCGTAGACAAGTTGCCGGATGTTGCCCGCGGGATCGATGACTTGACTGACACGACCGACGGCATCGTAAGTCGCTTGGAACTCATTTCCATGCGCGTTCACGATGCGGACTGGGAGGCCGGCGCGGTCGAACTCAGTCTCAGCGACGGACTCAGTCAGTGCGCCGGCTTGTAAGCCACTGTGATCGGATCGTCGGAACAGGTGCTCTCGAGTTCGATACGGTCGATCCAGCTCGTCGAAATCCCATTCCGTCGAGACGAGTTCCACTACCGGCTGGCCGCTATCCCAAGGTCCGAAGATTTGCATTGCCAAGAGATTCGAGTTTGCGTCGTACGTCAACTCTGTGGTCGAATCGATGCCGGTCTCGTGAAGCGTCGCGACACGGTCGAAGGGATCGTAAGCACGAATCTCGCGTCGCAGCGGGTTCGGATACCGCACTTCAACCACATTGAGATTGCCGTCATAGTCGTACTCTACTGTGCTCGGTATCGTGGCGCCGTCGTTGGCTCCAACGGTCGCCCGTAGCAGCAGGTCGCGCTCATCGTACTCCCAAGTGTCCATATCGCCATTCGGATGCACGACCGCCACGAGATTCTGCGAGGCATCGTATGCGTACGAGTATGTCAGCGACTCGTCGGTGAACTCGGGATCTAAACCAAGCTCGTACGTCTCGGACGTACAGTTGTTGAATTCGTCGTACGTGAAGAGCTGCTCAAGGTGATCCGGCCGCTCGAAGCCAGGTGTGTCGGCGATGGAATCGTCGTCGCCGTTGTGGAGCGAACGCCATAGCGCGACAATTCGCCCGTTTGGATCATAGATACGAGCTTGCTCGTAGGAAGCGCCGTCATCGAACATCGCCATCGCTGGTCCGACAATTCGCACGAGCTGATTCGCGGCGTTGTATTCAAAAGTTGTGACGTGCCCGCGGGAATTGATCGCTTGAATCGTGTTTCCAGCCGGGTCGAACTTGTAACTCGTAGTCAGCGCCTTGCCCGCCGGATCGCGCACGATTGCTTCGGGATAGCCGCCGGTGAAAAGGTCCTTGCCGGCGATCAAGTCTGCGCCGTCGCCGTCGGGGTCAGTTTCTGGATGATAGCGAATGTCGGTTGTCCGGCCTTCGGGATCGATCACGCGCGTTAAGTCGCCGAAACCGTTGTACTGATACAGGCTCGACACGGTGACGGGGCCGGCGTTGGCACTGAGACCGATCGTCACTGGCTCCCGATCGACTCGAACTAGTAGGCCGCGATTATCGCCGGTTTCTCCGTCTTGGTTGAGATCGCCCAATGACGCCTCTTCGTAGTCGTAGAAATACGTTGTCGTATGCCCTCGCGCATCCGTCGTGGTCTTGACGAGTTCGAAGTTTGGTTCGTAAGTGGTCATTGTCGAAAGAACAGTTGGGGTCCCTCCGAGAGAGCCGGACTCGAAAGACTTGCCGACGATATTCAATCGGCCGTATCTATGCGCGGCCGCGGCGTTGTACACAAGCGACGCTGAGTTCCCCCTCGGAAACGTGTAGCGGAGAAGTCGCCCGTCGTCGTCGTACTCGGCTGTGCTTTCAAAATAGGGCGGGTCGGTCGGCCGCAAGGGAGTGCCGGGACGATTGTCGGTGAGCGTGGTTGGCGTCATCGGATCGGCTAGGCCCGTGTATTCGCGAAAAGACACGAGATTGCCCAACTCGTTCATCCGATACTCAACGACGGCTCCGCGACGATCATTGATGATCGCCAACATTGTTGCTGTCTCGTCGCCGATCAGCTGGGAGATCGTCTCATAGTGCAGTTGAAACCAGCCGGATCCGTATCGCTGGGCGATCACTTTTCCCAGTGAACCTGGCTCATCGCTGTATTGGTTCTCGAGGCTTACGTTTCCGTTGGGGGCGACGAGAGTCAAGAGTCTGTTTTCCCGGAACGGATCCGACTCGGACGAATCGTACGTGTAGGACTCGGATCTGCGCTCATCACCAGCGAAATCGTTTCCGGTGCTCGTGTCCGTCACTTCCGGCAGGAGAACAGTCGCAAGTCGGCCGCTGGTTCCGCCCAGGCCTTCGTCGTAGTGATAGTCCCAAGTCCTGCCGCTAAAGTCGACCACACGGTCGATTCGTCCGACCTCATCATGGAGAAAATGAACGATTCGACCAAACGTGTCTGTCGCGCTGGTTAGCCAGCCATGCGTGTGCATGAACTCGATTCGGTTTCCGAGCCGGTCCTCGATTCGCTTCAGCGCCCCCGACGCGGCGCCGGTCGTGAAGTCGTGAAACACATATCGCAAGGCTGCCGCACGGACCATGTGAAACTCCGCGGTGGTAGGGACGTGGAGCAATTCGCGGAAGTAGTGCGCGTTGACGCGCCACTCCACTCCGTCCAAGTACTCGAAGTCGTCAATCCTGCCATTGCCGCCGAAATACCGCAGGTCGTAGGCCGCAGCCGGACATCCCGAATAGTCTGCGCATTCGAGAACGTCGCCTCCGGGATCCGGTCCACACTTCGGGAACGGGGACGGCGGCTGACTTCCTCCGGCGAAAAGGTAAGTGAGTGCGAAGATCGCGTCAGCGATATCCAATCCGCCATCGTCGTTCGAGTCGCACGCATCCTCACAAGCGCCGATCGCACCGCTCGAAAACAGAAAGGACAGAATCGTGATTGGATCGCCGAGGTTTATCGCGGCGTCATTATTGCAGTCGCTGCGCACAAACTCCGATCCTTGGCCCGGTATGTCAATCCGAACAAGCCGCTGCAGATAGTCGGCGGTCCACGCGGTGCCGAACTCCATATCCTCGTAGATAGTGTTGCTGTCGTAGGTGCGATCCCACACGAAATCGAGTCCACCTCGACCAGGAATTCGCACGTCTTCAACGCGCAATGCAAAGGCGCCCGTGGCGAGGTTGACCGGATCGCCGCCCTTTGGCGACGTTACTGTGTGTTGGGGTCTCGATCTACTGCCATCGGGGCTCGGAGGTCGCACGCCATCCGACACTATTGTTGTTGCCGTGGCCCCCGTGCGATCCATGGAGCAATGCCCAGTGACTGTATAGGTATACATTACCCCTGCGACGACCGTGGAATCGACGAAGTGCTCGACATGACCCGCGAGCTCCCAGCTCATTTCACTTGGGCCGCCCGTGCGAGCGATCACTATCCGCTCGTACGGAGGACTGCCCGCGGCCGGATGGGAACGGTTGTTCCACCTTAGGTCGCGCCCTGCCGGCGTGTGCTTGGACACCAACTCAGTGGGGCCAGTGCAGTTCGCAACTTCGATTAGACTGCGCAGCACGGCGGAACCGCACGCGTTGGTCACGGTCAGCGTGACGGCGAAAGACCCGGGAGTCAAATAAGAGTAAGTCGGTGATGCCGCTGTTGAGTCGGAAATCGAATCGCCGTTCAGATCCCAACTGTAACTAAGCGGCGGCGTCCCAGTCGACTGACTTGTGAACGCCACTTGAAGTGGAGCATCGCCACTATCAGGAGAAGCTACAAAAGTCGCTGTCGGTGGAATGCAAGGGGGATCGAAGAGGAAAATGAATACCGCATGGTTGGACACTCCACCCTCAGTGTCCGCGGCAACGAACTCGGCGAGGTAGAATCCAGGAGCTACGCCTGTTGTGTCCCAGCTCCAGACTTCGTTCATCAGCGAACCACCGGGAACCTGGTTGACCATCACGGCGACGCTGTCATCGCCGCACTCTGTTTCATCGGCATCCGCGGCGATCAGGGTCACCTCTACAAGATCGCCGACAAAAGCACTCGGAATGCCAATAGGCGATGAAGTCAGCGTCGGGAAGCGGTTGACATTGATCACCTCGAACGAGACCGCCTGCTCCACGAGCGTGCCGCCGGCCACTTGGTACGTGAAAGTGACTGCGTACCAACCAGCCTGGCAATACCCTGGCAACCACGCGAACGTCACCGCGGCTCCGTTCGGCCCGCACACAGGATTTCCCGACGTAAGGAACATTCCTGGTGGCATAGTTCCCGCATCGACCCCGACGCAAATGTCGACCGGCGGACTGCACGTGCCCACGCAAACAACCGACCACTGGCCCGCGCCGCCAATTCCTTCATAGATCACATAATCAGCCGTGGGACCGATAGACGTCAGTTGAACCGCGGTCGCCGACAGGCCGGACCTGAGAATTTCTACGACTTGCGCAGAGCTGAGTGTTGCGAGTGTGAGGTTGGCGAGAAGCGCGAAAGCCGGCAACCTTGCGGTCGACTTTGACATTCACATCTTTCCATGTATTGGCCGAATGGACCCTCGGTTTCTCGACGGACAGACGTCAACCTTGATGAAAGAAAGAGCCCTCGCTTTTAGGGGCCCGATGATCCTCGTCTCGTCACGAAGTACTGGAGCGAAGTCTGAAGCCCACAGCACGCTAGCGATAGCAAAGTGACAAGTCAACGAGCCCGGCCAACGTCAAGGACTAGACCGCAGCGGCCCGCGCGGCGCGGTCACCCCCGCACGCAGTTTCGCCCGCCGCCTTTTGCGCGATAGAGCGCATCGTCCGCTTTGCGCACGAGGTCGACCGCCGTCATGCCGCGTTCGAGTTCGGCGACGCCGATGCTCACCGTGACGGGCACGGGCGTACCGAGGTACGTGAACGTGTCGCTTTCGATGTTCTCGCGAATACGATCGGCGACGCGCAGCGCGCCGGCGCGTCCGGTTTGCGGCAACACCACGGAAAACTCGTCGCCCGCGTAGCGCGCCGCGACGTCGGCCGCGCGCAGCGCGCTGCGGATCTGATTCGCGACGCCACATAAAACTGCATCGCCAGCGAGATGTCCGTAGTGATCGTTGACGGCTTTGAACGAGTCGAGGTCGAGCATGATCAACGAAGTCGGCGCCACGTACCGTTCGGCGCGCAGCACCTCGCGCGCGAGCAGGTCGTAGAACGTCGCATAGTTGAAGAGGCCCGTGAGACTGTCGCGCGTCGCGCGCGTGCGCAGATCGAGCACGTGCTGAGCCGTCGCGAGCGACATCGAAAGCCAGCGACTTGCAAGCAACAGCGCGCGATAGGCCGCCGTCTCCGGCGCGGGTGGCGCGATCTCGAGGCCCGAGAGATTCAACACACCGTGCAGATGATCGTGGCTCAAGAGCGGCACGATGATGCACGAATCGCCGAGCGCGGGCGCGCTCGCGGGTTCGGTACTCAAGTGCTCGGGAATCGCCATGCGCTGCTCAGTGCGGAACGCGCCGACATCCGCAATCAAGAGCGGTTGTCTGCGCTGCGCCGCGAACATCATCAAAGAGCGTACCGGATCGACGATTTGCGCCGTCGTCGCGCCGCCCTCATTTGCCGTTGGCGAACCGTCCTCCTCGGCTCCGCCGTTAAAGCGCCCTTTGGAATAGACCCGCTGGGGGAGACCTGCGGCCCCACTCGATGCTGCAAGCTGAAAACTCCCACTCGAATCGGCGACGTATATCGAACCGCGGCTCGCTTGCGCGAGCGCGCCGATGTGGCGCAAGCCGCAAGTCGCGAGGCGTTCCAGATCGAGTTCCTGTAGATCAATACTGTCGAGCGCGGCCGAAAGCTCATCGAGCGCGGTCCATGCCGCCAATTCACGGCTGTCGCGCCCACGCTTCGCTTGAGTCCCCATCAAACCCACCTCCGCGGGCATTCTGGCCGTGGGGCCGACGCAAATGCAATAACGACGTGTATGAAACGGGTCCGCGTTCCTCTGCAGATTGAGCGGCAGTCGGACCGCACGCCAGCTAGAATCTCTGCCCTCGATACTGACTCTGAGCATGGCACTTGATTCGCACGGGCGCGCTGCGCCGGTGGATTCCCAGAAAGCGACGTGATGAAAATCTACAACAACGTGCTCGAGACGATCGGTTCGACGCCCTTAGTGCGCCTGAACCGCATGACGCGCGGCATCAAAGGTACGGTCGTCGTGAAGCTCGAGGCGAAGAACCCCGGCGGCTCGGTCAAAGACCGCATCGGTGTGCACATGATCGACGAAGCCGAGCGCACCGGCCGTCTCAAACCCGGCGGCACAATCATCGAGAATACGAGCGGCAATACCGGACTCGGGCTCGCTCTCACGGCCGCGGTCCGCGGCTACAAGGCGATTTTCACGATGCCCGACAAGGTATCGGCCGAGAAATCTTCACTGTTGCGAGCGTTCGGCGCGGAAGTGATTCTCTGTCCAACCGCTGTCACGCCGGAGGATCCGCGCTCGTACTACTCGGTCGCGAAGCGCCTCTCGATCGAGATCAGCAATTCGTTTTATCCGAACCAATACACGAACCCGATGAACCCGGACGCGCACTATCGCACCACGGGGCCCGAAATCTGGCAGGATACCGACGGCAAGGTCACGCACGTCGTTGCCGGCATGGGAACGGGCGGCACGATCACCGGCATCAGCAAGTATCTGAAGGAGCGCAATCCGAAAGTGCGCGTCATCGGCGTCGATCCGGTTGGATCGATCTACACCGGGTTTTTCCGTGACGGGACCATGGTCGGCGCGAAGACCTACAAGATCGAAGGCGTGGGCGAGGACTTCATGCCGACGACGATCGACTTCAAGTACATCGACGATGTCGTGCAAGTCGGCGACCGCGAAGGATTCCGCACGGCGCGCCGCATGTCGCGCGAAGAGGCGGTCTTCACTGGCAGCTCCGGCGGCATGTGCATGTATGGCGCTCTGCAAGTCATGCCGCAACTGAAAGACGGCGACTTGATGGTCGTCCTCATCCCGGATACCGGCGAACGCTACCTGTCGAAGGTCTACAACGAGGATTGGCTGCGCGAGAACCAATTGATCGAGCCGGGCATCTTGTTCACGGCGCGCGAAATTGTGGCGCGGAAGCAGGATCGTCACGAACAGCTCATCACCGTGGCGGCGGATACCACCGTCAAAGAAGTCGTCAATGTCATGCGCGAGAAAGATCTCTCGCAGGTGCCGGTGGTCGACGGCGGCAAACTAGTCGGCAGCGTGCGCGAATCGGGCGTGATCGAGCTCCTCCTCAAGGGCGACAAGGCGACTTCGCGCAAGATTCGCGAAGTCATGGAGAAGCCATTTCCGATCGTCGACGAGAGCGCCGATGCCGAATGCATCTACGATCTGCTTTCGCAGGGGTCGCCGGCCGTGTTGGTGCCGAGCGGCGCCAGCAATTACCAAATCATCACCAAGTGGGATCTCATCCACTCAATCAGCGGAAAGCGGTGAGTCGTCATGCGCTTTAGCACGCGCGCCATTCATGCCGGCCAAGAGCCGGATCCTTCTACCGGCGCGATCATGACGCCGATCTACCAAACGTCGACCTACGTGCAAGCCGCGCCCGGGCAGCACAAGGGCTACGAATACTCACGGACGCACAATCCGACGCGACGCGCGCTCGAAAAAAACTTGGCGGCGCTTGAAGACGCGCGCCATGGGCTGTGTTTTTCGAGTGGGCTCGCCGCGACCGATGCCGTGGTGCGACTCTTCAAGAGCGGCGACCACGTCGTGGCGGGTAACGACCTTTACGGCGGAACGTATCGATTATTCGAGCGCGTGTTTCGTCCGTTCGGACTCGACTTCAGCTTCGTCGATGCTTCGGCTCCGCAGAGCATCGCCGCTGCGTTGCGGCCGACGACACGTCTAGTTTGGATCGAAACGCCGACGAATCCACTGCTCAAGATTACCGACATCGCCGCGGTGGCGGAGGTTTGTCGGCGCGCGAAGGTCTTGCTCGCAGTCGACAACACTTTTGCGACCCCGTACCTTCAGCAACCGCTCACGCTCGGCGCCGACATTGTCGTGCACTCGGTCACGAAGTACTTGAGCGGTCACTCGGACATGGTTGGCGGCGCGGTGCTGTTGAATTCCGACGAATTGCGCGAGCGACTCGCGTTCATTCAGAATGCCGTCGGCGCGGTGCCGGGTCCGATGGATTGTTTCTTGGTGCTGCGGGGCACCAAGACGCTCGCGGTGCGTATGGACCGTCACCTCGAAAACGCGCGCAAAGTCGCCGAGCATATGCGCGAGCATCCGCGCGTCGCTCGCGTCTCTTATCCGGGCTTCGAAGATCATCCCGGTCATGCCATCGCGCGCAAACAGATGCGCGGCTTCGGCGGCATGGTCTCCTTTGTCCTTAAAGATGAGTCGGAGGCTACGGCGCGCGCGACTGTTTCGCGCACGAAGATCTTCTCGCTCGCCGAGAGCCTCGGCGGTGTCGAGTCACTAATCGGACACCCGGTGAGCATGACGCACGCCTCGATACCGCGCGCCGAGCGGCTGAAGGCTGGGCTCAGCGATGGTCTGATCCGCTTATCGGTCGGCATCGAGGACGTCGAGGACTTGCTCGAAGACTTGTCGCAAGCGCTGCGATGAGCGGCGCGCGCCGCGCCGCCTTCGCGATGTGCGATCTGCACGTCGACACGCTGAGCGAGTTATTGCGGCTCGGCGGGAACTTCAACGGACCGCGACCCGACCTGCAGGTCGATGTCGCGCGCCTGCGCGCGGGCAGTGTTCGATTGTTGCTGTTCGCTTGCTTCACGCGCGACGGGCAGGCGGCGCCGGAGCGCGAAGTCGCGCGCATGCTGGAACTCGCCGCGGCGCTCGACGCGGACCCCGCTTGCCCGCTGCGGCGCGTGACGACACCGGCGGAAGTCGCCGCGCTGGCGCCCGACGAAATCGGTTTCTTGCTCACGATCGAAAATGCGCAGTCGCTCGCGGGCGATGTCGGCGCGCTCGAATACTGGCGCGCGGCCGGCGTCCGCATCGTCGGTTTGACGTGGAACGGCGCCAATGACCTCGGCTGCGGCGTACTGGCGGCGCAAGACCGCGGGCTCACCGACTTCGGTCGCGAGGTCGTGCGCGAAATCGCGCGTCTCGGGATGGCGGTCGACCTCTCGCATCTCGCGCCGCGCGGCGTCCACGAAGTGCTCGAACTCGATGTGCCGGTGCTCGCGACGCATTCGAATGCGCGCGCGATCTGCGACCATCCGCGCAATCTGAGTGACGTGCAATTGCGCGGCATCGCGGCGCGCGACGGAGTCGTCGGCGTTGTTTGCTTTCCACCCTTTCTCACCGCAGCCGAGTACGCGGGTCTCACCGACATGGTGCGACACGCGCAGCACCTGGCGAGCATACTCGGCGCCGAGCGCGTCGCGCTCGGCACCGACTTCGATGGCATTCAGAAATGCCCCGTCGATTTCGGAAGCCACGCAGACGCGCCGCGATTTGCCGAGCGATTGCGCGCGAGCGGATTCGACGCTGCGGCCGTAGGCGGAATTCTCGGCCGCAATTATCTCGAGTGGTGGAGTCGCTGGTCGCGCTGACGACACTTCACGGACATGCGCTGTATTGCTCGCAGCCGAGGAGCGCGCCGAATGGCGCGAAGTCGCAGCCGGGATACGGTGTTGGCGGCGCCGGGGCGCCGGGCACGAAGAGCGCGTTCAATACGAATACGACGTCGGCGAGGTTGAGCGTCGCATCGCCATTCGTGTCGCAGGCGTTATCGCACGCGATCGGCGCGGCGAGGAAGAGAAAGTAGAGCCCCACGATGGCGTCCGAGATCTGGATCGAGCCGTCGCCGTTGCAATCCCCGCGTACAAAGGCGGTCGGGCAACCCCCGGGCGGTGCCGGCGATTCGTACGCGCCGAGATCGACGATCTCGCATACCACGCGATCGTTTCCATCGCGGTCGCTGGTTTCCATTTGCGGCGCGGTATTGAGACCCACATTGATGCAGGGTGACGACGGCAAGAGATGATAGTCACCTAGCGCCGCGTTTACGAACTGCGGGTCGACATCCAAGTTGTTGGATCCGTCGCCTATCCAACCGCCCTCGATGCAAGTGTAACTGACGAAAGGCGCGCTGGCGCTGACGTGGAACTGTGGACTGAACGGCGCATCATTGTCCCAGACGATGCAGTTGAACAAGGTCGCGGAAGTTAGCAGGTCGCAAAAAAGTCCGCCGCCTTGCACGTTGGCCTGGTTATTCGAGAAAGTGCAGCAGACGAAAATGGCGTTCGCGAGGAAGTAGCCATGAAATCCGCCGCCATCTTCGAGCGCAATGTTATGGTCGATGACGCAATTGACAAAAATCGGACTCGCGTTTTCGCTGTAGATGCCGCCGCCGTCCGTTGCGCTGTTAGCTTCGAACCGACAGCCGATGAGCCGAGGCGAGGCGCCGTCTTCACAGTACAGCCCGCCGCCGCGCACGGCGCTCGAATCCATCACATGATTGTTGACGAGGCGAGGTGCAGCCGCGTCGCAAAAAATTCCGCCGCCGCGCGTCAAGCCGCCGACGAGTGTGCCGGTGCCACCTGCGATCCGAAATCCGCTGAGCTGCGCCGCTGAAGTCTCGCCGCCCGCGAACGTGACGACGCTCGACGAAAATGAGCTGCCGTCGAGAAGTGTGACGAGTGGCCCGCTCGTGCTCATCACCGTGATGTCTTTGCCGAGAAAGTTAATGCTCTCGGCGTATGTGCCTGGGGCGACAAGCACGGTGTCGCCGTCGATCGCTAGGTTGATGCCGGCTTGCACGGTCGCGGCGTCACCCGGCACGTTGATGGTGATTCCGCCCGCGTGGGCGCTACGACTGGCGGTCAAGCAGCACAGAACGACGAGTCCGCCAAGGAGCAAGGCGCTTGCCTGTCGGTGCATCGGCCGCGGCCAAGCAGTGAATCGAAACGACCGGTCGGTCCGCGCAAGCATGATGGGGCACCTCAGTTTTTCTCGGGTTGAGCCTCGCAGAGAGCCGGCAATTGTACCGAAGTGGCGCGGACTGGCGAGGGCGGAGCTGGATGCGGTGACCGCCGGGCCGCGCCGCCCGTACGTGTTGTCGAGCCTCGACTTCGGCCACACTCCGCAAGTCGGCTTGGCGAAACGGAAGAAACAGCCGACAAGCCCTTGCCGACGGCGGGCAGTGCCACTATAGATGTCGCTCCATAACGGACACGGCTTCGAGAACGGTCTTGGAGAATAGTCTTCGAGAATAGTCTTCGAGAATAGCTGTGGGCCTATAGCTCAGTTGGGAGAGCGCAGCGTTCGCAATGCTGAGGTCAGGGGTTCAAACCCCCTTAGGTCCACCAAAAAATACGAAAACCCGCGGCGCGCAAGCACTGCGGGTTTTTTCGTGGCGGCCGGTTTGCCGGTCGAGCAGACGCGCCCCGACTACTTATCGAGCCCGTCGAACAGGGTGAAACCGAGCGCGCCGAAAAATAATACCGGCAGCCACGCCGCAATCGCCGCCGGCAATAACGCCCGGTTCCCGAGGTCGGCGCAGACCGTCGTCGACAGCATGTACCCGGCCGCGATGACGATCGCGATGACGACTCCGACCAGCGGCGACCGCTGCTGATCGCGCAACACAAACGGCAAACCGAGCAGCAGCAGAATGATGTTCGCGAGCGGGAACGCGAAGCGCTGATGCAGCTTCACCTCCAAGTGTTTGAGATCGCTCTTCCGATGGTAGAGGTCGAGCAGATCCGCGTAGCCCAAGTAGGAAATCTCTTGGTTCGTCGCCTCGAAGTCGATCGGCTTGACCGACGTTGAAAGCATCAACTCATGGAAGGAGCCGTCAAAACTCGGCACACCGTTGACGGACGTCACGACCTCCGGTTTGCCGTCGCGATCCCAACTGCTGAAGACTCCATCCATGAGCTTCCACGTCTGCTTGTCCGCATCGAAGATGATCTCCGTCGCTTGATAAATCGTCTTGAAGCCGTTGGTTTCCGGGTAGCTCTCATGCACCTTCACACCGCGGCCCTTTTGCGTGTGCGGGTAATACTCAGCGACTTTGATCTGGAAGTGATTTTGGTTGTCGATGACCAGATCGGGTCGAATGAAGTCGTTCTTCTTACCGTAGGTGATGCCCTCGCGAATGCCATCCTTGAAAGTCGGCAGCACGATCTCCGTCACAATCACTTGCGCCAATGCCAATAGCAGCGCCATGCAGAAAAACGGCGCCAAGATGCGATAAAGCGACAGACCCGCCACCTTCATCGGAATGAACTCTTGCGTGCGATGGAGCAGCGAAACAGCGAACATCGCGGCCATCATCGTCAGCACGGGGCCGAGGTATTGGCTGAAATAGACTGGCAGCGTCGCGGAAAAATAACGCACGAAAGCGACAAACGCGGAGACTTCGGACTTGCTGATGAACCGACCGAGCTTCGTGAGGCCGTCGAGCACGACAAAGAGGCCCAAAATGCAGCACGAGCAGATGACGTAAGACATCAAGAATTGCCGCATGAGATAACGGTCGAGACGTCGTACCGGCAAGCGCTGCCAAAAGCTCTTGTGGAATGGCGGGTTCATCGCAGGAGCACTCTCCCGAGGAGCGGTAGAGAAATCGCCAGCAACAGGTAGTTGCCCGCCATCATCGCGACTCCGGCCGGAACGCCGAGTTGTACGGCCAAAGTTTCGCCGCTCAACAGGAGCGGATAATACGTGAGCGCCACGATGCTGAAGCACACGAAGAGCGACATCAGCCGATGGCGAAAACGAAATACCAACGAGATCGGAAAGCCCAGTAGCGCGAAACTGAAAATCGAGAACACTTTGGCTTTGCGCTCCCAGTATTCCGACCGCAGGGATTCGGCTTCTCGGAGAAAGGCCGCGCGTGCCGGCGCCGCGAGCTCCGCCGGCGCCGCGAGCTGCTCGAGCTTGGCGATCTCGGCGAGCAACGCCGTGTTGGGTTGGTCTTTCGCGCGGCGCGCTCGCTGGTTGGGCTGAAACGTCAAACTCAAACTTCCAACTTGCGCGCCTTCCCACGATCGGAAAAACCGAAGGTTCGTCCCACGCTCTTCGGCGGACTGCGGATCGGCGAGTCTGATCTCCACGCCTTCGAGCAAGAGCTTGATTTGGTCTTGTGCTTGGATCACTTGAATTTCGGCGCGCAGCGCCTTGATCACGACGGGCACGAGCATGTCGTCGATGTTCTTCGCAGCGGCGGTGTCGTCTTTCTCAGTGGGCGGAGGTTGGTCGGGCGCGAGTTCTTTCCACTTGCGACTCGTCTCGATGTGGAGCCCGCGCAGTTTCGTGCCGCCCCGAACTTCGTCGAAATAGACAACGCTGTCCTGGTCGATGGGAATCTGCCCTTCGCGTTGGTCGCCGAGACTTTCGAGCTGCTGATACACGTAACGCGAAAAGTCGCGCTGCACGTAGCTCGCGTAGGGGAGCAGCGTGCCATGCGCGGCGTAGGCGATTCCCATGAGTGTCGACGCAAAGGCCGCCTGCGGCATGAACAAGTGGAGCGGCGAAATGCCCGCCGCCGCGGTCGCCGTGTACTCGCGATCCGCGACCCAACGACCGTAGCAAAAGCACGACGCACTCAAGAGCGAGACCGGCAACGTGTAGAAAAATGTCAACCACACGGAGTCGCTGAGCCAAGAATAAATAATGCTGACACTGAGGCCCTTGCTGACGCCTTTGAGACCAAAAATGATCATGAAGATCAGCGTCAACACAACTTCAGCGAACAGGAAGGAGATGATCAGCTCTCGACCGAGATAGCGATAGAGTGTCCACGGCAATCGTTTCATGACGGACGGATTCTAGTCGCACGCCATCGAATTGCACGGGGAGATTCGAGCTCGTCGCGTCGCGCGTTATTTTTGCGCGATGCGATGTTGGCAACAGCAGGGCGCGACGCGACAGCGCGGGCAACCGTCGCGATACTTGTTCCAAGCCGCCGCACTGAGATCGATGCCGCGCAGCGACGCAAGCGAACTCAGCCATGCGAGGCAGTCGGCGAACTCGGCCGCTTCCGCGGCGCTGCCGGGCGCACCGGAGAGCAGCGAGCGCGCCAACTCACCGACCTCTTCGACGAACCACATGTAGGTGCCGGGCACGCCGCGCTGCGAATCGCGCGCGAAATAAATTTGTTCTATGCGACGTTGAAAATCGGCGATGCCATCGGCAGTACGCACGGCAGGCGGCGGTGTCGGAGAGTCCGGCATCGGAGAATCCTTCGGCGAATCGTTTCACGCGCACAGTTGTCGAATTCAACTCGGCGCCGACTCGCGCCTGGCACGGAGCGTAGCGGTTCGCCCAGCGAAATGAAATCGCTCTCCTTAGGTGGGCTCGTGTGCTCTGCGCGCAAACCGTTGACGAAGTTTTTGCCCGCGTGCATTCGCGTCAAGCGTGTCGCGGAGTCGTCTCGTCGTGCAATCCGCGGCGCGCCGATTCAAGAATGTGAATACGGATTCGCGCCTTCCGCATCTGAGAGGACCCGAAGGGTCCGAAGGAGCATAGCCCGGGGTTGGCCGGCCCTGCGGCCTACCCCGGGAGATGGCGGGTTGGCCGGCCCTGCGGCCTACCCCGGGAGATGGCGGGTTGGCCGGCCCTGCGGCCTACCCCGGGTGCTAGCGGCCTTCGAGTTTCGCCGTGTAGACCACGCCGTACCAGGATTGCTGTTGCTCCGGAGTCTCCGGCTCCAAGTAGATATGCGCGTGCTCGAACCAGATGGGCTCCGTGAGCGGCGGAATTTCGAGTTGGTCTTCGAAAGGCTCGTAGCCGGTGGCGACGACGCGTACGGAATATGTGCCGGGCGGCAAGAACGCGAAGAATCGGCCGTGGTGATTGGTCATGAGCGTGACCGGCTCGTTGCTCGCCGAGTTCGCGCGGATGAATGCGACGCTCGCTTGCTCGATGCCGCCGCGTTGCGGCATCAAGAGGCGCGAGTTGCTCGCCATCGGCGTGTCTTCGGGTTGCTCATAGAATTCGTCCTCTTCGCCGAAGAGGAGTCGGACCGCGCCATGGACACGCGTCGGCCGCTGCGGGCCCGGTACGACGACTTGCACTTTCCCCGTGCCGCGACACCCGACGCAACGGTCACCCATCGTGGGGATCTGCGCGGCGATGTCCTCGTCTTTGCCCGTGCCATTGCACCAGCGACAGTCGCGTTGCTCGAGCACGTCCCCAGGATAGAGCGTGATGGCGTTCACGTACTGCGTTGAGTAGTAAATCGCCGGGACTAGCACGAGCGCCAACAGTGAGAATCCGACGACTCGCGGCAAGAGTCTGCGTCCAAACATAGATCGTCCCTTTATTGTGCTCACCTCTCGAGCGAGGAGACCAATACGAGCGTCAAAGCATAACATGGGATTCGAGCGACGGCCGGTCGCCGCGCGTCGGCCCGCCGTCCAAAAAGTGAGATTGCCAGCGGCACACCGCTGGGTTAAGTGAAGCGCATGAAGTGCGAAAGCGCCCAGCCTCATCTCGGTCGGCAGACGGTTCCCGCCGATGCAGCCCCGCGCGCGCGCGCGGCGCCAACGGTCACGGTCTTTTTGTTGCTCCTACTCGTGCGCGCCGAATCCTCGGCGTCGCAGTCGGTCGGAACGCAGCCGGAGGCGCGCGACTCCCGCCCCGAATCGCTCGAGCGCTTCGCCGCGGGCGTGAAAGAGTGGAGTCTCGTGAGTGGGTTTTCGCGCGAGCGGCGCGGCAAAAAAGAGTCCGTCAGCCAAACGCGGCTTGAGTTCGGCAGTTACTTTCGTGATCGATGGTCATTCCGGCAGCAATACGTCGGATCCGCGCATCACGCGGGAGACGAAGCTTCGGGGGCCGCCGGCGCCAACGTCGGCTTGCGTTATCACGTGATGACCTGGCAGCGCGGTTCGCTGTTCGTCGAAGCCTATGCGGGTGCGCTCTTCGGCACGCGCGGCTGGCCCGAGGACGGCACGAACTTGAACTTCACTTATCTCGGCAATCTCGGGGGCACGTATGCGCTCAGGCCGGAACTGCATTTGGTCGGCGCTGGCGGTTTTCAACATTACTCGAACGGCTTCATTTGGGGACGCAGCCGCAATCCTGGGTCCAATCAATACGGTGGCTACGTCGGACTGATGTTCACGTTTTGATGGGCCGTGTCCGCCGGCTTTGGCGCGAAGTGTGCTTCAGCGACGAGTTTGATGGCGCGCAAGTCGAGCTTGCCCGTGCCGAGTTTTGGAACGCTGCTCACTTCGACGAACGCGTCGGCGCGCGGAATCCAGAGCTTCGGGAGTCGCGACGTGCTCAGCTCCTCCGCAAGCTCTTTAATCGTGAACGAGAGCGGAGTGTGGAGCACGACGAGCTTCTCGCCCTTTGTTTCATCCGGCACGGCGGTGACGGCAGCTTCGGCGCATTGTCCAGCCTCGCGCTGCTCGACGCTGCAAGGCTGGCGGCGATCGATCACGGCTTGGATTTCTTCTTCGACGCGCAGGTGCGGCACCATCTCACCACCGATTTTCGAGAAGCGGCTGAGGCGACCGGTCAAAGTGATGAATCCATCCTCGTCGATGCGTCCGATATCGCCCGTGACGTACCAACCATCGCGCACGACTTCGAGCGTCTTGTCGGGTTGTCCGAGGTAGCCGCGCATGACGTTCGCGCCTTTGATCAGTAGCATTCCGTCGGTGTTCGGTGGCAGCTCGGTGAACGTGTCCATCTCGACAATCTTCGCGGCGATTCCGGGAATCGGATGGCCAATGGTGCCGTGCTTGGTTGCACGTTGCCGGACATCCGCCAGCACAACGTCTGGCAAGTTGATCGACACCACCGGCGACAGCTCGGTGCAGCCGTAGCCCTCGAGCAGCGTCGTGCCGAATTTCTCCTCCCATTGCTCGCGCAACGATCCTTTGAGTTTCTCGGCGCCCGCGCCGGCGAGTCGCACAGTGGCGAAATCCTCTTTCGCGAACCGGCGCAAGTATGTCTGATAAAAAGTGGGTGTCGCGATGAAGATTGTGCCGCGGTACTCGCGCGTGAGTTCCGCGATCGTCTTCGCTTCGCCTGGATTCGAGTGATACACGGCGGTGAAGCCGGTCGTCATCGGCAGCCAAAAGGTCGCCGTGTACCCAAAAGAATGAAAGAACGGCAAGAGGCCGATCACGCGATCGGTCGGCCGCGGGTCGAAGACTTGCGAGAGGCCGCGTACGTTCGTCAGGATGTTGTGGTGGGTGAGCCGCACGCCTTTTGGAATGCCGGTCGAGCCGCTCGAGAAGATCACGGCGACATCGTGATCGGGGTTGCGCGGCACACCCGGCAAGTGCTGGAGTGCGCGTCCCGGTAAGAGCGCGAGCAGCGTGCCCCATATCTTTTGATGTAGAGTTGCGCTCGCGAGGAGTGCTTCGAGATCGAGATGCTGCGAGTTCGGCTCGACGGCGATCTTCTCGAGAAAACGCTTCGCTGTGATGATGGTTTTCAATTGGCACTGCTCGACTGCCGCTGCCATCGCGTCCGGCCCCGCCGTGAAATTGAGATTGACCGCGATCTTGCCGAGCACAGCGAGCGCCAGGTTCGTGAGCGCCGCGCCGCAACCGGTCGGCAGCAACACGCCGACGTGAGTTTCGCCCGCGAGTCGCCGGCGCAACAAGTTGCGCAGCACCAGCACGCCGATGAGCGTCTTGCGGTAGCTCAGTTCGCGTCTATTGGCGTCGACCATCGCGAGGCGGCGCGGAAACGCGCGCGCGTAGCGCAGAAACCGCGTCGCCAATGTTTCGCCCTGTCCCTTCCGCGCGTCCATCGCTTCCACGCCGAGTTCTTGCACGTGGCGGCGCACGATATGCGCAGGCGTATCGGACGCGAGCGGTTCGCCGAACGCGACCGTTACGCGATAGCGCAGTTTTGGCATCCGTTTGAAGAAGAAGCGACCGCCCTTGAAACTGAAGAGGCTGCCCCACATGCGGTCGATGTAGACGGGCACGATCGCGACGTTCGCGCGTTTCGCGATGCGCTCGAGCCCTTTGGAAAACGGCAGCAGAATGCCAGTGCGCGTGATGCCGCCCTCCGCGAAGATGCACGCGTGCTCACCGCCTTGAATGTGCTTTGCCGCTTCCTCGAGACTACGAATGAGCGCGCGTGGGCCGTCGGTGTCGGCGATCGGAATGACGCGCAGGAGTCGCGTGAGCCAGCCGACGAGCGGCACGCGCGTAAAACTGCGGTGCATGAGAAAGCGCGGGACGCGAGGCGCGGCCGTCGCGACCAGCATCGGGTCGACGAAGGAAACGTGATTCGCGACGTAGAGGACGCCGCGGTCCTGCGGGACGCGATCATGGTGCAACACTTTGAGTCGATAGAAGGCTCGAATCACGACGAACAGCACGGCGCGTTGGAAGAAGGTGGGCGCGGCTCTGCACAACACTACCGCACCGGCAATCGTCATGATGCCGAGTCCGAGCATCATTCCGCGCGGGCCGAGCCCGAGCACGAGCTGCAGTAACCAATAGACGACTGCCGCCAGGAAAATGAAGACGAAGTTCATGAGCTCGAGTGCGCCGAGCACTCGGCCTTTCTCGTCGTCTCCGGCTCGGTCTTGTATGTATGCGGAGAGCGGCACGAGATAGATGCCGCCGAAGACGCCGGCCAAAAATGTTGCGCCGTAGGCAAACCACTCGTCGTCGGGGCTCGCGCAGAGGGCAAGGCTGCCGAAGGCCACCCCCATGCCGAGCGCGGCCCATGGGACGAGCCCGAGTTCGATGCGTCGGCCGGACAACCAACCGGCGAGTGGACTGCCGGCCGCGATCCCGAGTCCCACCGCCGCGAGTAGCAGGCTACCTCCCTGCGCCTTGTCCTCCTCGTGGAGCAGCACATGCGTTCCGAACGCGTTGAAGATCATCAGCGCGAGCACGCCGAGTAAGCAAAACCAGGAGTTCGCAAGCATCGCGACGAACAGCGTGCGCTTCGGCGCCAAGTAACGCATTTCGCGGAGCGCGTGAGCGGGCAACGCGGCGATATTCGTGTCGAGTCGACGCGTCGGGTCGGCGGCTGGCACGGGGCGGATGCCGAACGACGCGGCCCAGCCGAGCACGGCGATACCGACGAAGACGAAGCCGGAGTAGTAGTGAGGGAGATCGTTTTTTTGTAAGAAGCCATTGAGCGTTCCTGCCAGTGCCGTGCCGCCGACGATCGCGAGATTCGTCGTCATGTTGATGATGCCGTTCGCTCCACTGAGCTTCTCGTTCGGCACTAATTCCGGAATGATCCCGTACTTCGATGGCGCGAAGAAGGCGCTATGCGTGCCCATCAAAAACAACACCACCATGCTCGCGACGACACCGACGTTTAGCGGTAGCCACAGATTGAGCGCGAAGGCGAGCATGCCGACCGCCATCACCGCGATTTCAAAGACCTTCATCCAACGGATCACCGAACTCTTCGGATAGCGATCAGCGAGCGAGCCAGCAAACAGCGAGAATAAGATGAACGGGACGGCGAAGAGGGCGGACGCCACCGGCTGCGCGTCCGCCGGCAAGAACGAGACCTGCACACTCAACGCGAGCAGCAGGATGAACTGCTTGTAGAGATTGTCGTTCAACGCGCCGAGGAACTGGGTCACTGTCAGCGCCCAGAACGACTTCCGATTCGGCACGTGATGCAATTCGCCTCCCAGGGTCTTTCTGTTTGAGATCGTCCGATTGCCCCCGCGCGGACCCCTCAGCAAGCCGGCTGCCAGCCTGCCTCCGGGTCTGGCGACAGGCGCGCCGAGTGCCGTGTTATAGGCAATGTCAGGTCAAAGTTACAGAAAGGATCTGCTCACGACGCGCGCAGGTCGCGTCGACACTCAGCGTCCGCAACCGAGCAGCGAATGTCGGAGAGAAACGCACGCGGTGCGGTCCACTAGTCGAGCACCCCATCGAGAGTGACATGCTCACCCAAGAGCTGCGTACCCTTCACGACCACATCGAGAATTTGATCGGGGCGTTCCACACGCAACCCGACGTCTTCGCCCGCATCCAGGCGGGTGCGCACAAGCTCTTGGGGCGACGGCGTGTCAAAACCTCGGCCGTCGATCGCGGTAATAATGTCTCCGGCTCGGAGCCCGAGCTGCGCGAGATAGCCGTTTTGTTTGACGAAATCTAGCCGCGCGCGCTGAAAACGAGTCACCTCGAAATCGACGACCAAGTCCTCGGCGAGGTTGATGAGCATGCGTTCGCCGAGAACTTGGATTTTGTGCTTGCCGCTCGGCGCGTTCCATTCGACGGGCTCGCTGCCGATGACGCGCGACTCGACTGTTCTGCCGAACCGGATGTGCGCTGTTTGGCCGCGCAAACGCTCCGGGAAACTGACGCGCACTCGGAAGTACGCGGGGATCGGCAAAGTGACTCGCACTTCGCCTTGTTGAACGAAGACGGTCTCGCGAGCGTACTCGGCGCCGTCAAGAGTGGCTATGACGGCATAGGTGCCGGTATCGACGTGCTCGATACGGACCTTTCCGAACACGTCGAGAACGCGCGATCGCTCGCGGCTCATTCGCTGCGAGCCAGCATCCAACGTCGGCTCGAAGCGAGCATCGACGCGACCCTCGTAGCCGCTGCCGATCAGCCCCTCGATCTCGACCGCGAGGACTCCGCGTACCGGGAACACGACGCGATGCACGGTGTCGCGCCAGCGTTGCGGGTCGATTTCGATCACTACTGAACCGAGATCGGCACGGGCAACTTTCGCTTCGAAGTGCGCGACCGTTCGCGCCGCGAGGGCATCGCGGATTTGCGCATCGACGAGCACCGTGTAGCGGGTTCCGGCGAACTCCCTGATCTCGGCGCCACCTGTGGACAGGGATCCGCCGGAGGAGAGGACAATACTCAGGACGATGCCGCAGCCGCGGATCGCTTCCCCCGTGACTTCGTCCGTGACGTCGAGTTTCAGCAGTGCATCGGTCTCGGGCATCGCAAGGCGCAGGAGCTGAAACCCTTCGTGTAGCTCCACCGCGAAGGCGTGCTCGACGGTCGTCTCCCGAGCAGAACGGTTACGGATCTCGATGCGATATGGACCCGGCGCGATCCCGATGATCGAGAAGGCGCCGGTCTCGGCATGAACAGCGACGGGGCGCTCCGGCGATGAGTAGTCGCCAGCCGGCACGATCCAGACGTCTTCTCGTTCGAGTCCGCGGAGATAGCCATGGACCGAAGTCACCGGCTCGAGCGAGAGCTCGAATGGCGTCGGCGGCGACTCAATGCGCTTCTGCGCGCTGGCGAAGACACCGTATGCGGTCGCTTGCAGCGCGCTGGACGGACCTGTGATGATCTCGCGTCGATCGCATGACCAGGATTGATCCTTGCCTTCACGCTCAAGGTACCAGCTTCTCAGCGTGGCCCGATCGACGGTCTCGCCGTCGAGTGTCACTTTGCCATCGAGAAAAACGGACGTGGAGCCCGACAGCGTCACGCGCGAGAGATCGAAGCGCACGGGCTCTCCCGGCTCGACGATTTGTTTCATCTGATCCGCTCGCGCGTTCGACGGCACATCCGCAAGCACGACGAGATAACGCTGACCGCGTACGAGCCCTTCGAACTGAAATGCTCCGTGCGCATCGGTCCGTACCTCGCGTCTCCCGCGGGCGCGCGCTTCGTATTTCTCGACCATCAGCTCGAGAGTCGGCGCGTCGAACCACGCGATGAGCGGCTCGACGACGACGCGCGCGCCCGAGACGAAACGTTGGTCGTCGCCCGAAAACGAGCCTTCGATGACACCGTCCACCTTGGAATCAAGGCCGGGCGCGTGCTGCACCGTTCCGAGCAGCACGACCGCGAGAAGCGCCGGCCACCGTTTGCGTCGCCGGCTCATTTGGGTTTCTCCACGACGAGCTCCCTCAGATCCAGGGTCGTCGTCTCCGGAATCGAGAACTCGAATGCGGGCACTTCTTTGTCGTAAAAGAACACTCGGTAGCGGCCCGCCGGGAGCAGGAGATTGAACGGCGCGTAGCGCTTGCTCAAGAAGCCCTCGCGCGAATTTTCATCTTTAAACGTCGCAAAAGTACCGCCGGGCGGACAGCCAAGAAACTCCAGCGGGCACAACGTCTCGAGCTCATAGGACTCGTTGATCGTCGCGCCTTCGTCCACTTGGACGCTGATCGCTTTGAGGAGAAAGGAGCCGCCTTGGCTCGTGCTGCTGATTCCGACGCTCAGCTTGTAGGCGCCGGTGTACACGGGATCGAAAGTCGCTACCGATCCGATCCAGGTTACCCGCGGACTATCGCCGTGCTCGTTCACTAGGTCAATTCCGAGTTTAGCAGGTCGCTCGGCCGGGGCTCCGCTGCTCGTCACGATGCTCACTTCGACGCGACTGGGGGCGGGCCTTCGAATGACGACCACCTTCTCTTCGATGGGTCCGACCGGGACCAAGGCGCGGAATTGCCCATCGGCCTCGACCCAGACGCGGCCGGGCTCGTTGCCGTCGAGACGGCTTTCGATGTCTTTCCCATACCCGTGGAGTAGCACGCGGCCATCCGGGAGGTTCGAGACTCTTGCCGAGGCCGACTCCCTCCGAACGCCGTCTTTACCTCCCTGCTTGAAAACCTCGTATCGAAGCCCGAGCCGCGGAGTATTTTCAAAACCGACGCAGCTCACGACGATGCCGTCGGCGAGGACCCGGGCGGGAACTTCGATGTGCACGCGTGCGCAGCCGCTCGTGACCTCGACCGTCGACGTCGCATCCACTTCGCCCGGCGTGCTGGGGGGCAGAGGCCCGCGCCCTCGAGATCCTCTCCTGTTCCGTTTTTCGCGCGTGAGCTTCACGCCGACGAGGTACTGTCCTGCGGGAGCCCCGAGCGCGATTTGATACACCGGCTGCGACCAAACTTCCTTCCACTCCGCTCCGCGCGCAAATGTCTCGAGACTCGGAGGTCGCTGCGGATCGATCGGCAGGAAGCCGATCCACTCGACGTCCTCGTCGCTTCCCTCGGGATATTCAACCGTGACTTCGATGCGGTTCATGACCGGGAGCACGAGTTCGATGGGTTCGGTTGCGCCATCCCAAACGATGCTCGGAGAGGCGCGCAGCTGACCGAATCCCTTCGCGTAGAGTCGTGCGCCCGTAACCAAAGGTATTGAGAGCCGCGGGTCCTTGGCGGGGCGCCAGGAAAAGTCGAAACTCTGGCCATCGGGAGATTCTCGCGTTGTCGATCGCGGCAACGCGGACAAGTACTGGCGATAAAACGGATCGGCCCCGGGCTCCACGGATACGAGCGCAAATGGCGCGGCCGCGCCCTCCTCGATGACCCGGACCTCGACGAGTCGCGGCGCGCTCGCGAGTATCGTGAGCGCGACGTAAGCGCCCGGGGAGACGGCGTCGTCCGCCTCGAGTCGGCGCGAGCACTGTCCGCGAAACTCGGCCTCGACCGCGTAGACTGCTGCGACGAGACTCGAGATCTCGAATTCGCCGCTCGCGTTCGTCGTCGCGCTGTGGGCGAACTGTGTGCGCCACGCATCGCGTCGCTCGCGCCGGCGCACCGCCTCGTCAAGCGGCGGAAGCAGGTCGTCGACCTTGTACGCCGGCACATCCGGCCATGCACGTACAGTTACGCCTTCGACCGGAGTGCCATCAGCGAGACTCACGCGACCCCAAAGCAACGCATCGATGGCGCGTGGCGCGGGTCGATCGGGTTGGATCGAGGGCGATGTCGCGACCTGCGTCTCCGCCGGAGAGTCTAAGAGAGCGATGGGAACCTGAGGTGCCGGACTCAGCGGTTCGACCCTCGGCCGCGATCGGCCGCCATTCCATAACCAGAAAGTGGTCAACAACACGACGACCACGGGCAATCCGAATGCAATTGCTCGGCGCATAGAATTCTCCGCGAGCAGGTGAAACTGCGGACCTCGGTGACGCTCACCATGCTAGCGGATGACGAGCGCCGTCCCAGGCGTGTTTCGAGAAGAGCTGTCGTCGTGCTATCCGCAGCGCGTCGATTCCATCGTGAGATTGGATTCGCTGCTTGCGCATCTGAGAGCACACCTGAAGGGTTCCACAGAATATAGCTCGGGGTTGGCCGCGCCTCGGCGGCGCAAATACGCACTCCTCGGTCGACCGAAGCCCTCAATGTACTGTCTCGTAGTGAACTCTCTTTGCCGGGCGCGAAGTGCTCGTGATTGACATTGCGCGACTGAAGCGACATCATCCCTAACAGTTTCAATCAATCTAATTCCTGGAGGAGGTGTCTCGGTGAGTCAGGCCATAACGCCAACACGCCAACGCGCCAACGCGCCAACGCGCCAACGCGGTTCGTCCACGGTCTCGCATGGATGTTGATCGTTATCTCGCTGCTTCGGACCTCCCCCGCGGATGCCAATGGCGCATTATCGAACCCTGGTACTTCGAAATCCCCTCCGGTTTTCGAGTCGAGTGAGCACTCGCAACTTTCGTGGCCCGCGCATGGTCTCGGCTTCGTCGAGAGTGTCGGTCAATTCGAAGGTGACGCGCGTTTCCGCGCGCAATTCGGAAATCTCACGACTTGGCTGAAACCGTCCGGCCTTCTATACGAGCTCGAGTCCCTCGTCGGTACGCCGCACTCCAATCGCAGCTCGACGGCTTCCCTGCAAGTAGTACGAGCGACGTTTTTCGACGCGAATCCAATCGCAGAAATAGTTCCAGGCGAGCCATTGCCGTTCTACCTCAACTATTTTCTCGGCGCCGATTCGGCACGGTGGAAAACTGGAGTGCGCTCGTTCGAAAGTGTTGTTTACGCCGGGATATATCCGCAGATCGATCTGGTATGTCGGGAAAGCTCGGCCGGGGCGTTTCAGTACGATTTCATAGTTCATCCAGGCGCCGATCCGTCGCGAATCATCATCCGTTTTGAAGGGACCGAGAAGCTCGAGATCGTAGAAGACGGCAGCTTAGTCGTGCGCACGCAACTTGGAAATCTGGTCCAGCGGCCGCCGTTCGTTTTTCAAGAATGGCTCGGGAATCGGCTAAATCAGCCCGGCAGATTCGAGCTCATCGATGAGAGAACTTATGGTTTTGTGCTTGGCGCCTACGATACGAGCCTGCCGCTAGTCATCGATCCGGAACTTTTCTACGTTTCTTTTGTCGGCGGCGTTGAAGAGGAGTTCGGGTCATCTTCAGACTTCTCCGGTCGACTTGCGTCAGGCGTCGAAGGAAGTGTCTACATGCTGGGTTCGACTAAGTCTCCGAATTTTCCGGTCACCAATGGTTCCCAGATTCAGGGTACATCGGACGTTTTCGTTTCTCGCATACTGACAGCAGGTAACGGTCAAAACGATCTCATTTGGAGCACGTTTCTTGGCGGTCCCGACGACGAGGATGCTCATGATATTGAGAGCGCTAACTACGGAAAAATGGTCTACGTGTCCGGAGCGAGTTTCGCCTTAGGATTTCCGATGTCTCCCTGCTCATACCAGCAGCACTTCTCAGGCGGCGACTCCGATGGTTTTGTTGCCCGCTTGAATCACCTGGGGAATCTTGAGCATTCGACATACCTCGGTGGCACATTGGAAGATAAGGCGGTCTCCATCGCGTTGCGCAACGAGACGCGCAGCGACTGCGCCTCTTGTCCCTCCGGGATGCCGTCTTACTGCAATCCCAGTGAGACGGGAAACTTCGTGTACATAGCAAGTTTTGCCGGTCCAGGTTTTCCGACCACCGCTGGCGCCTTCGACGAGAGTCACAACGGCGGTTCCGATGTCGCCATGACGGTCTTGTATCCCGACTTGAGCTGCGTTTGCTACAGCACCTACCTTGGATCACAGGGCATCGATTCGCCCTACGCAATCGCCATCGACGGCGAAGGGGATGTCGTGATCGTCGGCGGCGCGGGCGATGGTCCTGTTGAGCTGATAAGTGGTGGCGTCGAGAGCTATGACTGTTCTATTCACTTCCCGCTCAAGAAGCACGGCTACTCCGTGGCAGAAACTGTCAATTTGCCTTGGGACCCGGTCTTCAATGGGACGAGAGGTATCAGTGCGTACCAAGAGGGGTTCATCGCTAAAATCCGGCCGCATCCTACGAGCGTGACGGTTTGCAATGGCTTGTTCGATGCGCAGCTCGCGTTCTCTACGATGATTGGGGGCGGAGACCCCCTTGCGATGCCGCCTGTCGGAATCTCGCAAGAGTACTGTTTCGACGTTGCGCTCGATACTGAGGGAAATATTGTCGTTGTCGGCGCAACACCGACTCCTTTGTTCACAGGCACAACACGACCGATCAACTTTCCAGTGTTGAACCCTCTTCCGGCTGGGCAAGGAGGCGACCCGCCGGCATCGACCGGGGGTGAATACAGTGGATTCATCGCCATGGTGGACTCTCATGGGGAGCCAATCTTCTCGACGTATTTCACTGGCGCCGAGGATTGGACCGATCCACCTGGATTTCCGTATGAGTGGGCCTACGGGGTTACGGTTGACCCAAACAACAAGATCTGGATCGCTGGCCACACTCAAGCCGAGGACCATCCGACAACAAGCGATGGTTTTCAGCCGAGTCACAGTGGGCATGGCGTCATGGATGTTTACGTTGCACGCTTAAGTGTCACGAGTGGAGTCCCTTCCTTCGAGTACGGGAGCTTTCTCGGTGGGCTTGGAAGCGACGAGCATTACGGGTTGCTTCTCTACGGTAGTGATTTGTACGTTGCAGGGGTCACGGCTTCGACCAACGAACCAAGTCCGCCGGCGCCGCTCCCAAGTTCTCGAGAAGGGTTTCCGATATCAGGGCGGGCGTATCAGGAGGAGAATTTGAGCGATCCCGACCTAGTAGAGTTTCCCAATGCTCGTCCTCTCGATTGTTTCGTTGTTCGCATCGACGTGGGAAATCGATTTCGGCGCGGCGATGCCGACGGCAACGGTTCGATATCAAGCGCAGATGTCGCCGCGATCATGGCCTACCCAACTTCGCTGCTCCATTGCGAGGATGCCGCGGATGCAAACGATGATGGAAGGATCGATGCGGCGGATGCTGCGGTTGTCAGCACACTCATCGGGGGGACCTTACCGTCTTGCGGTCACGATTCGAGTCCAGATGCACTCGGGTTTTGCAGTACTACGGCATGCCCATGAACTTGGAGTTCGTTAAGTTGACGACAATTCGATCTCTTGCAATTGCGCTAGTCTGCACACACTTCGCGTGTGGGGCGACAATTCAAGTGCCGCAGGACTACGGCACCATTCAGGCAGCGCTGGATACCGCGACAGATGGCGATGTTATTCTCGTAGGACCTGGTACGTATGTTGAGATTTTTTCGTTTACTGGAAAAGCCGTGACGATCCAAAGTGTCGAAGGGCCCGACACGACGATCATCGAGGGCGCTGTGGGGTTCCTCGACAATGAGGGGCCCGATTCGATCTTGATTGGATTCACGATTGCCCCTGACGCAACCCCTGCGGGTGTCGGCATCTCCTGCATCGACTCGTCTCCAACGATTCAGGGGAACATCATTCAGGGTCATGAGATTTCCGGCGGCGGCGGAGCGGGGATCCACATCAATGGAAAATCGCCCTTCGATCCGTTCGGACCGCGCGTCTTCAACAACATCATTCGCGACAATCACGTGCAGCCAGGCGGCGGTGGCGGAATTCTCGTGCGAGAAACCGCCGCGATCATCGAGGGAAACATGATCGCGGAAAATAGCGCGTCTTGGGATCCATCGCCAACGCAGCAGCCGAATGGTGGCGGTGTGCTTTTTTTATTGGATCAGGGCAGTATCTTCAACAACAACCTCGTTATCGGTAACAGCCAACTAAACTTTGGCGGCGGCGGCGGAGTCGCGTTCTCTTTTTCCCAGACTTTGATCGAATTCCGCAACAACACCATCGTGGGTAATTACAGCGAAGGGGCTGGCGGAGGGATCTTTTGTGATCAGTGTTTCAACCTGCTCATCGAGAACTGTATTGTCTACGGAAACTCCGACGACCTTGGGTGGGGACCGCAAATCTACGATCCGCTAACAGTGCCTGGCCTGGCTTTGAGATTCTGCGATGTGGAGGCCGGTTGGCCTGGAACCGGCAATATCGACGCCGATCCGCAGTTTGTCGTCGGCCCTGGGGGTGAGTACTACCTCGCGCCGACGAGCCCGTGCGTCGATGCTGGGGACCCGACGTTGCCGATTCCGACTGGGTTCACGAGCATCGATCAAACGCCCGATACGCCGCCAGCTGACATGGGCTACCACCACGCCTACGTCGCACCGCCCGATTTTCGGCGCGGGGATGCGAACGCCGACGGGTCGGTCGACGTTGGAGACGCGGTCTTCACGTTGATGGCGCTCTTTGTGCCGGGTAGTGGGAGTGTCTCTTGTGCCGACTCTGGCGATGTCAACGACGACGGCGTCCTGAACATCGGAGATCCCATCTACTTGCTGAGCGCGTTATTCGTCGCGCTGTCGCCCGCTCCATCCGCGCCGTACCCAGACTGTGGAGCCGACCCCACGCCGGATGGCTTACCCAACTGCGGCTCGACACTCTGTCCGTGAGACGGGAAGAGAACGAGTTCTGCGCGTGTCGGTTGGCCCGAGCGCTCTTCGCGCTCGCGCCTCACACCTCGGCCGGCACGCGCGGTTCCGCAAGGCCGCTTTTCACCAGCAAGCTGTGAAAGCGATGTTCGCCTTCCGGCGTTAGTCGAGCTTTGAGCGCGATGCCATCGTTTTCGTAGCGCTCCTCGATTAATTCGCCGAGTTCGCGGAGTCGGGCGGCGAGGTCGCCGCGCGTCACCGGCAATTTGTACTCGCAGACCGTTTCACGCTGGCTCGCGCGACGGCGGACTTCATTGATCAGCGGCTCCATGCCTTGTCCAGTCACGGCGCTCACCGCGAAACTATTCGGCTGCTCGTCGAGCAGATGTTGGATATCGATCCGTTGTTCTTCCGGCATTTGATCGATCTTGTTGAAGATCAACAAACGATCGCGGCCGGTGCAGTCGATCTTCGCGAGCGTCTCCTCGACCACGGCGATATCACTTTCGACCTGCGGCGAGCTGCCGTCGACGATGTGCAGCAAGAGATCCGATTCGCGCGCTTCGGTCAGCGTCGCATGAAACGAAGCGACGAGGCTCGCCGGCAAATTGCGGATGAAGCCAACGGTGTCGGAGAGCAGCACATCGACCGCGGTGCCGAGCTGCCAGCGGCGCGTCGATGTGTCGAGCGTCGAGAACAACCGATTCTCGACGAGCACATCGGCCGCGGTCAGTCGCCGCATCAGCGTCGACTTGCCGGCATTCGTGTAGCCGACGAGTGCGACCTTGAACGCCATCTCGCGCGATTTGCCGCGCGTTTCGATTTGCTGTTCGATCTGACGGAGGCGCTCTTTCAGCACGTCGATCTTGTGCCGAATCATGCGACGGTCGGTCTCGAGCTGCGTCTCACCCGGTCCGCGCGCGCCGACGACGCCGCCTTCTTGGCGCGACAAGTGCGTCCACATGCGCTTGAGCCGGCTTTGGGAATACTGCAGTTGCGCGAGCTCCACCTGCAGAATCGCCTGCGTCGTGCGGGCGCGCGACGCGAAGATATCCATGATCAGCTCCGCGCGATCGATGACGCGTAAGCCGACCGCGTCTTCGATGTTCTTCGCCTGCCCGGGACTGATCGGATCATCGACGATGATCAAGTCCGCCTCTTTGCGGGTGGCGAATTCCTTCAACTCTTCGAGCTTGCCCTTCCCGCCGTAGGTGCTCGGGTGCGGGCGGCGTCGGCGTTGCAACACGGCGCCGAGCACCGTGACGCCGGCGGAGTTCGCGAGGCTCTCGACTTCTTGAATCGGGCTGATGTGCGGGTTGTGTTCTGACGGATCACTCGGCGGGACGGACTTCAGAATCACGGCGGTAGGGCGACCATCTTTTGTGACTGCGCGCTCGAACGGGAGATCGAAAGAGTGCTTATCCATGCGGCGGTGGGGTCCTCCAAAAGTGTTGCGAGTGCGCGAACGCGATAGCGCGCCCAATCGGAGCCAAACTTGCGGCACTCGTCTATCGCGAAGATCGGATGATAGCCGCCCGGGCTGAAGCTGGAATAGCAGTCGCGCGGCGGCGGGCGGCGCGCGCTCGACCGGGCGGC
This sequence comes from Planctomycetota bacterium, assembly GCA_046154185.1. GTDB lineage: Bacteria > Planctomycetota > UBA8108 > UBA1146 > JAJFFE01 > JBJXGE01. The sequence continues at coordinate 9,978 of JBJXGE010000095.1, read as the reverse complement.
CGCAATCGACTGAGTTTCCTTGACCAATCATTCGATGTCATCAAGACTCCTCGTCGGTCGAGCTCCAGTCTATTCCTGCATTTGAGAGTGGCTGTCATGTGCAGCGCGGCTAGCGTGAAAAGGCTCTACGAATCGCGGCGCTGCCGCGCGCTCATCGCGGGGTTGGTATTGAGCATGGCCTCGGCGCCCGTTAGCGCGCAGGACGCGGCGGGCAAAACTGACGCGAGACCCGTGCCGCGCGGCCTCGCGGGCGTCGATCTGACCGAGGTGCAGGTCGCGGCCGCCATCGACAACGGCAGCAAATTCCTGTGGCAGTACGTGCAGCAACGGCACGAACAGTATCGCCAGGAGTCGCTCGTCGGCGATGGCCCGGATCTCTTGGCCGCACTCGCGCTCGTTCACGCCGACACTCAAAAGCGTGCGCCGGAATTCGATCGGCTGCTGCGCGCGTACTTGCAAAGCATCGATTTGCGCGGGCGCCAGCTTCCAACTTACGAATGCGGACTTTTGTGTTTGCTGATCGAGGCTTACGGCGAGCCGGTATTCTCGACCCAGCTACGTGCTGGCGCCCGCTTGTTAGTAGAACTGCAAGGATCCGGCGGCTCATGGGGCTATGGTCGCGGCATCACCGAGGAAGTGTTCTCCGAAGCCGCTGCGACGACCGCGCTGTCGGTTTTCGGCGGCACCGACCCGGACGAGCCCACCGAAAACTCGAACCGTCTCGAACGCAAGACCGAGTGGAACGACAGCGCCAACGGCGACAATTCGGTTTCGCAGTTTGCCCTACTCGGACTGCGCGCCGCGTCTCGCTGGCATCTGCCGGCTTCGCCCGAGGTCTGGCGGCGCTGTCTCGCCGCCTATCGCTCGCGCCAGTGCGCCGATGGGGGCTGGTCCTACGAAACGAACAACACTTCGAGCTACGGCAGCATGACGTGCGCTGGCTTGTGCGCATTGGCGATTTGCTCCGATCAGCTCGGAGTCGCGGAGCCGATGCAAGACGAGCAAGTTCGGCGCGGACTTGCCTGGCTTGCGAATGAATTTTCCATCGTCGCGAATCCGCGATACGGCTCCCGCTACCACTACTACTATTTGTACTCGGTCGAGCGGGTGGGCCGAATTCTCGACACCGAGTTCATCGGGTCGCATGAGTGGTACCCGCTCGGCGCTAAATTCCTCGTAAATGCGCAACGGCCCGACGGTCGTTGGGTCGAGGCTGACGACAGCGAGGACCCGCGATTGGCGACGAGTTTCGCGCTGCTATTCTTGACGCGCGCCACTCGCACACTGCGACCCGAGATCGAACGCCACGGCAGCGGCGAATTGCGCACGACGCTCACTGCGGCGCCGCCGAAGCGGCTCTACATCATTTTGGACGCCAGCGGTTCGATGTTGGGAGAACTCGACGGCCGACTGAAATTCGATTGCGCGCGGGCGGCCACGGCGGCGCTGCTGGCGCTCGTGCCGGCCGGCACGCAAACGGCTTTGCGCGTCTATGGGCATCGTCGGCGCGCGATCGATCCCGGCGCCGACGAGGATTCCGAGCTGCTCATCCCAATGAGCCCTTACGATGCAGTGCGCTGGAAGACGGTACTAGAGACGCTGCGGGCTCGCGGTAAGACGCCGCTCGCTTACAGCATCGAGCAAGCCGCGCAGGACTTGGGCGGTCTGCAATCGGCGACCGACGACACGCTCGTCGTCCTGCTCACGGACGGTGGCGAGGACACCGCTCAACGCCGCGATCCGGTGCGCGCCGCCGAAGCGTTGGGGCGGCTGCGCGGGATCAAGTTCCACGTGCTCGGGTTCGACGTGAATCGCGATGATTGGACGGCGCAGCTCAAGAACATCGCCGCCGCCACGAACGGTCAATACTGGTTCGCCGCTCAACCGGATGACCTGTTGCGCACTTTGCGGGCCGCCTTGTTCGGCGATCCCGAGACTTTTGCGATTCTGAATGCGGATGCCAAGGAAGTGCAGCGCGGACGCTTTGGCGATTCGAATCGACTGCCGGAAGGCGCCTATACTTTCGTGACCCAGTTTGACGACCGAGAATTTCGGCAGCCGTTTTGGATCAACACCAATGCCGCGACGACCATCACGTTCGATGCGTCGCGGGTGCGCGTGGACACCACCGCAACCAAGATCACCACACGGCTGCGACCGGTGGCGAACCCCGAAGAATCGAACGCCGACGCCACGCCTGCGCGCCACTGCGCGAATTGCAAAGACTCGCTCGCGCCCGATGCAAAGTTCTGCGGTGCGTGCGGCAAGAAGGTCGAGTGAAGAGCAGCTCTCCAGGGGAGGAAGAAGAAAGATGATTGCCATCTCGAAAGTCTGCCGCGAAGTTTGCTGTCACTGGCGCACCGCTGTGCTGGTTAGGCCGATCGGCATCGGACTGTGCGTCATGGCGCTTGCACTCGCACTTTGCGGGCAAACCGCGCCGTCGCCCGCCAAAGCGCCGGTCGTCGATGTGCTGCAATCTCTGCGACTCCCGTCGCGCGAGCGCCCGCCGGCTCCATCCAATGAGCCGCTCTCGACACCCAGCGCCGAGTCGCTCGACCTCGCCGCTGTTGCACGTCAACTCGACGCACGCCGAAAGGGTTTTGCTGCCAACGACTACGATTTCGATACCTGCGTGGCGGCGATTCCCAAAGACCTGACGAGCGCATTGAATTTCGTGCGCGACCGCATCGCGTTCGAGATCTATCCAGGGGTCATGCGCGGAGCGGGGTGGACGTTCTTAGCCGGCGCCGGGAATTCCTACGATCGAGCCACGCTGCTCGCGGAGATCCTACGCCGCCAAGGTCACACGGTACGGTACGCGCTCGGCGGATTGGACCAAGCGCACTGCGATCAGCTTTTTGAGCGCGCGTTCGAGCCGAGACGAAAGCGTGCGCCGACCGGCGAGCGCACGAATCGAGCGCAGCACTTTCTCGATCGGCTGACGGCTCGCGCCACGCGCGATTATTTCGCGATTCGAGCCGCGCTCGGCACCGAGGGATTCGCGCAGGAGGTGCCGACGCGCAGCCAGCTCCTGACCGAAATCTCCGATCATTGTTGGGTGCAAGCGCAAGTCGGTGACGCCTGGGTCGACCTCGACCCGTCGCTCGCAACGGCCCAAGTCGGGCAACCCCTCACGACCGCCGCGAACACCGTCGCGGAGTTGCCGCTGGAGCGCATGCAACGGTTTGCGATTCGCGTCATCACGGAGCATCTCGCCGTCGGCAAACTCCAAGAAACTCGCGCGCTCGAGTGCGTGATTCGCGCCGATCAACTTCTCGATCAACATGTGTTTCTTTTTCACGTCGCGGAAAAGCGCATCGGCGCGGCGATTTCCAAGGCGATTTCCGGCGCGGCAGACACCGCGTGGCTGCCGGTACTGTGGCTGCAAGAGGAAACGTTTGTGGGCGACCCCGTGCAATTCTCGGAAGGCGGTGAAACCGCTGGCGTACTCGACGCGCTCGGCGGCGGCGAGAGTTCCGATGCTCCGCAGCTCGTGGCCGAGTGGCTCGAGCTTGAACTCTTGGTGCCGGGGCGCGCTCCGGAGGTGACACGTCGCGCGCTCGTCGACCGGGCGCCGTGCGACTGGCGGACGACAGCGCCGCTCGATGCGAGCCGACTCACGCCGCTCGTCCGCACCGCCGAGGGACCGAGCGCGCCGCAAGCGCTCCACAATTTGTGGTTCAGTGCGGGCGGTCACAATTTGCCGGCGTACACCGAGACGATGTACGGTCTGGTGCAGAGCCAAGTGCTCGCGCAATCCGCGCCGCCGGCCGACGGTGCGCAAGCCGCGACGCCGAGTCCAGAGGAGCCGGTAGCTTTTTTTGCGCAGGTGATGCCGACCGCGATTCAAAATTTCACTTGGTTATTGTGGTCGGATGAGTTTTTGGTGCCGGCGCTGAACGACGCGCCGGACCAACGCTTCTACCCCGACAGCCCGCGCGTTTGGATTTTCAGCGCCACGCCGGGCGCCGATGGGCGGTCGGTCGTGCGCGAGATGGACCTGCGACGCGATCGTATTCGCGGCGTCGCGCGTACGAATTCGGCCGCGGCTCTCCTCGGCGAACGGCAACTATGGTTTGGAGTTTTGGAAGGAGCGCTCGAGCACGAGGCGATCGCCGAACAGCTGATCGCGCTCCGCGCCGATCCGAAGAGCGCGCTCTCGACGAGTCAGTTGCTCGAGCCAGATGGGGCATTCGCACTCCGCCCCGCCGACACGCACCGCGTCGCCGATTTCGTCCTAGCTCCGGAGTTTGCGGCGCGCGCGCGCGCCGCGCTCGCGCGCGGATCGACGCTCGTGATTCCACGCGGCGCACTGAGGAACAACGAAGGCGGCTGGTGGGAGATCGATCGCGCCGGCCAACAAGTGCGGCCGGTTGCCTCGCGCGATTTGTACTACGGGGTTTTTAACGATGGCAACGTCGGCGGGACGCGTCCGGCCGGCAGCGGCACGGGCGGTACCTTTGAAGTCGGTCCCGATGGGAGGAGCCGTCCGATCAAGGGGCCGGCGCAGTACGATCCGGCCAAGCGCAATTTGCCCAAGCGCACGGGACCGCTCCAGGAGTACTTGGCGCTCGTCATGAACGCGGTTGAAAACGCGCCGCCGTTCGTGAAGCTCGGCCTTGCTGTCGGTGGTGCCGTCCTCGCAGCCGCGGCGGCCGCGGCGGCTTGGCCGTGATGCCTCGAGCGGCGCTTGCTCACGTTTGCGCGTCGAGCCTATTCGACGACGACCAAAGTCGGCGGTGCGGTCGTCGCGGTCGCCGGAATTTCCTCCGCGCTCGCGCTCGGCATCGGCTCCGCGGCGTAGGCCGCGTAATCATCGCGATAAGCGGCAAACGTTTGCTGCGCGACGCGACCCCATTGAAACGCCGGCGCGTTCGCGCGCGCGAGCGCCCGCGCGCGCAAACGGGCGCGCAGCGCTTCGTCGAGATGCAGACGCTCCATGCCGGCGGCAATCGCATAGAGATCCGTCGGTTCGGCGAGGAGCGCGGCGTCGCCGACGACCTCGGGCACGGCGCTCGCGGCCGAGACGACGGTCGGCAAGCCGCACGCGAGCATCTCGAGTGCGGGGAGCCCGAATCCTTCGTAGAGCGAAGCATAAATTCCCCACAAGGCGCCGGTCATGAGCGCGCGCAACTCGTCGGGGTATTTCGCGTGAATCCAGTGCACGTCGCGAGCGAGCTCGAGACGCTCGATCGTTTCGCGCATCTCCGTCGACAGAGTCCCAACGCCGGTGAGCAGAAGCAATGGCCGCTCCGCCGCGCGCGGAAACGCGTTGCGCAGCGCGTGCAAAACGCGCGTCAGGTTTTTCCGCGGCTCGAGCGTTCCCATGGGATAGATCACGTACGGTCGCGCGACTTGATAGCGCGCGAGCACGTGCGCGACTTCGTGCCCGTCCGACGGAAAGAAGCGCATGTCGCGGCCAAGCGGAACCACCCAAATGCGATCGGCCGCGACATTGCAGAGTTCGATGAGATCGCGTTTCGTCGTTTCGCTGATGGCGAGCACGCGATGTGCGCGTTTGAGCGCGTGCGGCAACAGTCGACGGTAGCCGTATTCGTTGAGGCGTCGATCTTCGTAATACTCGGGATGCCGCAGGTAAATCGTGTCCATGACCGACAGCACCCGGCGCGCGCGCCGCGTCGGCGGCAACGTGAAATGAGTGCCGTGAAACACATCGATTGCTCCGCACCAGTATTCCGCGGGCGGCCAACCGAGTACGTTCTCGACGGTGCTGAAGAGTCGGCGCGGCGTCCGCACGTGCACGCGTCGCGCGCGAACTCCGCGCTTTAACGGCGGCGCGCCGCTCGGCGGCCGCGGCCCCCGTGAGTAGATCGAGTAGTCGTGGTTCGGCTCCGCGGTCGTGAGGGCGTGCAGCAAATTCGTAATATAGGTTCGCACGCCTCCCGCGGTGTCCAAGTGAGAGCCGTCGATTGCGATACGCATGAAGTCGCCCTTTCGCCGCGCGACGCGGCTGCATCGATACTAATAATCTCGACACGGACGGGGCGTGGTTGCAGCGATTCTTCGGTTTTCATTGCCAGAGGTCTCCGAGTTCCTGCCGCAAGCGATGCAAAACTCGCGATTTGCACACGCGCACCGTGCCCGGTCGCATGCCGAGTTCCGCGGCGACATCGCTCACCGGACGGTCGTCGACGACGACACGCCAGAACGCTTGCCAGGTGCGGTCTTCAAATTCCGCCTGGATTGCCGCGAGCGCTTGTCGGAATAGACGTCGATGGGCTTTCTCTTCCGATCCATCGCTGCTCGCAAGTTCGGCTACCGGCAGGGCGACGAGCTGCAAGTGCGCCTCGCTCCCGCCGATTGCACGGGGCTCGCGCTCGCGGCGGCGATAGTAGTCGTGGACCTTGTTACGCGTAATGACGCGTAGCCAGCCGCGGAACGAGCCGCGTTGCTCCAGTGTTTGAAACCCAGCGACGTGCGACGCGACGGCTTTGAAGACTTCTTGCGTCACGTCGGCGAGGTCGTGTTCCGGCAAGCGCGCCTGTCGGCACCAATAGCAAACGAGCGGCGCGTAAAGTTGAACGAGTCGCGTCCACGCGACACTGTCGTTCGCGCGGATGCGAGCGAGCAGACTTCTAGAAGTGGACGAGGCGTTCACGAGCCTCCAATTTGATTTTGCGCAAGAAAACGATTGCGCCGCGCGCGCATGAGCAGAATAGCCAGCGCGATGAGCACGATCGTAATTCCGCCGGTGAGCGCGAACGCTCCGGTGAGCCCGGTCCGCACGCGCGCGATTTCTTGATCGAGCGGTCGCACGATTTCGAGCACGCCACGCACATCGCCGATCGCCCAATCGCGCTTCGGACTGTCGGGATGCTCATTGTGGCAGCCAATGCAACTCGCCTTCATTTGGCGCGCGGTTGCGAACCGCACGACCGCGCGGCGATCGATCTCCGTGAACTCGTGGATTTGAGCGCGCGGATTCTCACGCAAGCGTAAAAGTGCGCTTCGTTCAAACTCGTCGCGTGGTCCGCCATCACGGCGCGACAGAAACGGATAATCGCTGTAGAGGCGGACTTGCAGGCCGGAGTCGCCGGCGCTGATGAGCTTCCCGGCCTCGATCGTGAATGTGGCCGGCAGCATGATCTCGGTTCGATCCGAGTGGTCGCCCATGGTGGCGTTGTTGGAATGAATACGCTCGACGATATCACTGTAGAGAGTGTTGATCTCTTCGAGGGCCGTAGCCTGAAGATGGGCGCTACGCAGCGCGGTTTGTTGGACGAAGTATGTGGAGAGGCTCGACAAATACCAAAGCCCGCCCACAGCACCGCAACTGATCGCGAATAACAGGCTGACGGCGATGGGATTGCTCCGGCTCCAAGTCCAAGTCTGCTCGATGATCCCGACCGGCCGGGCGGCGATGGGCTGTCCGCATTGGAAGCGCCGCAGATCGGCGGCGAAATCGGCGGCCGCCTGATAGCGGCGATGCGGCGACTTGGCCAGCGCCTTGAGGCAAATCGTTTCGAGATTGCGCGGAATGTGATCATCGAGTTGGCGGGGCGGGCGGGGCTCGGCTTCGAGCACTTGCAGTAGCAGCATGCGGCCGTTGCCTTGAAACGGGCGTTCACCTGTAAGCGCTTCGTAGAGGATCACCCCGAGACTGTAGATATCGCTGCGCGCGTCGACCGCGTGCGAATCGCCGCGCGCCTGCTCGGGCGACATATAGGCCGGCGTGCCCATCACCTGACCGTCAGCGGTCAGCGAAATCTCGCCGCTTTCGCGCTTGGCGAGACCGAAATCCATAATGTGCGGTCGACCGCCGGAGTCGACCATGATGTTCGCGGGTTTGATATCTCGATGAATTACCCCCTGCGAGTGCGCGTAGGCCAGCGCGTCGCTCAATTGGGCGAGACACTCGACAACTTTGTCGCGTTCGAGTCGCGCCGCATCGAGAACCGCTTCCAGCGTTTTTCCCTCCACGTACTCAAAGACGAGATAGCACACACCCTCATCGGTTTGTCCACTCTCGAAGATCGGCACAATGCCTGGGTGCAGGAGGCGTGCGGCGCTGCGCGCCTCGCGCAAGAACCGATGGACGTCGTCGTGACTCGTGACGTTTGCGGCGCGCTCCACCTTCAGTGCGACCGTGCGATCGAGCTCTGTATCGTGGGCGCGGAACACGTATCCGAAGGAGCCGGCGCCGAGTTCGGTCTCGAGTTCAAACTTGCCGAGCCGACAGCCTCCTTCGCGCAGTCTTTTCGCGAGTACGCGACCCATGTCGAGCGGCAAGTCGGCGCCTGGGGAAGGGGTGCGCAGCTCCGTTAAGGCCGGTAGGGCGGCGAGGAGCACGGTGTCCTGCGCGTCTTCCTCGGGATCCAAGACCTTAAGCCCGCGCAATTGCTCGAGCAGCTCATCGACGGGGTGATGGGTCGAGATCGCCGCTTCGCATGGCCCACAATTCACGACATGCGCTGCGATCTCCTCGATTTCGGCCGCGGATAACGCGCCGAGCGCGAAGTCTTCGAGCTTGCGAGGTTGCGGACATTGCATGGTTGAGGTCGTCCTCTGTGGGTACTGTAACGCTCGAACGTTCGTGGAAGATAGGGACCTGTTGAATACGTCTCACTGGGAGGTTTCGCATGACACATAAACGAACGCGTCGGACATTTCTCGGCGACGTTGGGCGTGGCATGTTGCTCGCGAGCTTGGGACCGTCGCTGCTCAAGGATTTAAGTCTCGGGGCGGAACCACTCGGAGAAGATCGAACGCGACTCTCGTTCGGCGCGCTCGAACCGTTGGCGCAGCTCTTTCAGGAGTCGTCGCCGGAACAAGTGCAAGCGCGCGTCGTCGAGCGACTGAAGGCCGGCGTCGATTTGCGCACGATCGTGGCGGCCGGCGCGCTCGCGAACGCGCGCGCGTTCGGCGGTGAAGATTACAACGGTTACCACGCGTTCATGGCGTTGACGCCGGCGTACGAGATGGCGATGCAGTTGCCCGCTGCGCAACGAGCGCTGCCAGTCTTGAAGGTGCTCCATCGCAACGCGACCTTCTTGCAGCAAACCGACGGCGACACGCACGACACGCTGCGTCCGATTGCGATCGAGCACGCTGCGCCTGGTGCCGACGCGCTCGGTGCAGGCACGAAATTGCGCGAGCTTGTACGGGCGCGCGATCTCGGTGGAGCCGAAGCCGCGTTTGTGGCTCACGCGAAGGCGCCGGCCGAGCAGGCTTTTGATCTCGTGCAAGCCATCGTCCACGACGACATCGAAGTGCATCGCGTCATGCTCGCGTGGCGAGCTTGGGATGTCTTGCGCCTCACGGGCGCCGAGCACGCGAACACTTTGTTGCGGCAGACGATTCGATTTTGCATCGCAGCGGAACCGAATCGGCGAGTTGGTGATTCCGATATTCGCGTGCTGCTGCCGCAACTGGTCGAGCAGCATCGCTTGCTCGATTCGCGCCCGCTCGGCTCTCGCGCCGTCGAAGATGCGTGGATCGCAGAACTCTCGCAGGTCATTTTCGCGGGCGAGCGCGCGGCCGCGGCGAGCGCCGTCGCGACGGCGCTCGCGGATGGCTATGCGCCGGAAGCGATCGGCGAGGCGATTTCACTCGCGGCGAATCGCCTCGTATTGCGCGATCCCGGGCGGAAGAGCGCCGAGGGCGCGGCGAAGCCGCGCGGGAGCGTGCACGGCGCGTCGACGGGTGTGCATGCCTCTGATTCGGCGAACGCGTGGCGCAACATCGCGCGCGTGACGACGCGGCCGAGCGCCGTCGCGAGTCTGATCGTCGGGGCCCACCACACGGCGGGGCAAAGCGGACGCGCGCGCTCGGAGCCATTCACGTGGACGACGGAAGCGGAAAAGCTCGCGGTCGAGAAGAGCGGCGCTTCGCTTCTCTCCGAACTCGACGCCGCCGTGCGCGCAAATCAACAGGCGCGCGCCTGTGCCGTTGTCGAGCGCTACGCCGCGCTCGGTGAACCAGCGGCGCCGGTGTTCGAACGCTTGCTCCAGTACGCCG